>CAWFUY010000034.1:0-117895 GCA_963818955.1 uncultured Methanosarcinaceae archaeon
CGTTATGTCAATAGTAGTATGTAGTATAAAATCGCTTGCGGATACCCAAGATCATTTGAGTATTGACAGAAAATATGTTATGGATAGTCATGACATTTCAACTTTGCAGTTCATGACAGCGATGCTGTAACTAGGCCAATGCAGGTACTTTTATTAGTGTCCACTGATGTCTATTTTAAGCCTAATAAAGGAGTAAGATGAAAAATGAAGAAAAAGCCTTCGAAAATTCTGGGAATGTAAAAACCAAGAGGAAGCCGAACAATATCTGAAAAATGGTTCTTTTGGGCGAGTCATAGCAGGTTAGAAGCAATCATTGAAGTTGCTAAAACTATAAAAATCATTGGGATGGGATTTTGAATTATTTTAGACTCCAGAATCACTAATGGCATTTTGGAAGGTATCAACAGTATTGTACAGTTAATAAAAAGAAATGCTAGAGGGTTTCGAAGCTCTAGATAGTTTATTACCATGATCTATGAAAATTAGGAAAGTTGAATTTCAAATTACCCACTTGAAACGTCGAAGAGCCTAAAATCTAATATTTCTCAAGTTTGATTGGTCTTCCTCACCGATTCAGATTACTGAACAGGATATGATCGAGGCTGTCGTCAAAGTTGGTTATATTACTGAAAAAATGGATAAAAATCTTGATAGAGGGGGTGAATATAATTCTCCGCTGTCGTGACGAGAAGTTATACATATGTTGTGAAAACAGCACCGAATACATCGTTTTTCATAGCAACACTCATGAGCCTGTGGCACATCATGGAAATGAAAAACAGCATCCAGTGTTAAGTTTTATCATAGGAACACATTGCAAACAAAATGAATAAAATACTCGAAGGAAGCCCCTCCCTCAATCTGAGCCGTTAGGCGAAGAAATTTAGGGAGAAGTAGTTCACCCGATAACCGGTCTATCAAGTGCAAAAATACTTTAATATAAAAAACAATTATTCGTATCCTAGATAGAGAAATGGAGGAGAAAAAATGAGTGGTAATAAAAGATATCAAATGCATGTTATGAAAAACCCTAAAAACGTTGCGACGGCGGTACAGAGTGAAGATACCAGCTTGTATAGTCCTTTAATTATCGGTAATGGTGATATTGATTATAGCTGTGGTAAGTGTGGTAAGGTGCTCTGTACAAATATGTCCGAAAGTCAGCTGAAGGTTATCATATTAGTTTGTTCAAAATGCGGTAGCTTTAATGAAGGATAGATTCCGTTGCAAAAAATTCAAAAAAATAGTAAGTCTTAAGTGATAAAATAAAAATCAAAATATTCAAGGAAAATGCACCAACATTATAAAACTATACCAAAAATACAGTCGTTTCAACATAAAAGGTTGGTATTTTGCCTATGTGAGTGTAAGCCCAATTGTTACGCATCATACAGATTCCTTGATTCCTTGATAAGGGCCTTGTACCAGCAAAGCTGTCACGAGGTGCAAAGTAGATGGCACCAAAATTTGGACTGACTCTGTAACACTTGTTAATTTCTAACTCCCATTTTTTTCTCTTAATTAGTGCGCATCTGCGCATGAATTTGTCCAATCTGTAGTTACTAATCGAAACATTTAAATAGCATTATGCGCTTATATAATAAGCGCATGAAATCTACACTCCGTATCAAGAAAATAAATGGAATTGAGTACTGGTATGAAGATATTCCTTATTATGATAAGGAAAAGAAACAGATACGTCATAAATCCAAATATGTCGGCAGAAACATTAACGGCAAACCTGTTAGAATTCGTGATGCATTGAACTCTTCCGATAAAATCGCATCTGATAATATCGCATCTGATGATATTTCGTCACCTTCCAGCAAACCCATAAATGCTTACAACTATGGTGAGTTTCTCCCATTGCAAAAAATAATAGATGAGCTCAAGATTGAAGAATATCTTGGCGATTTGTTCAATGAAAAAGACAGGAATATGATACTTGCAATGGCACTCAATCGTGTAATTCGTCCCACTGCCATGTATAACCTTAAAACTTGGTATGAGAATTCTACCCTTTCCCTTCAGTGGCCTGAGCTACCTTTGAAAAGTCAAAACATTAGCAATCTACTCGCTAAAATAGGCGATAGCGACATTCCATCTATGTTTATGAGTAAAATACTCAGAAGTCTTGGAACTAAACGCACATTAATGTATGATCTTACCAGTTTTTCAAGCCATTCACAACTGATAAATCTTCTAGAATACGGGTACAGTAGAGATGATCCAGATCTTCCTCAAGTAAATTACTCCATGATTGTGGATAAGGAAAAAGGAATTCCAGTGATGTATGACATTTATCCGGGAAGCATTGTTGACGTTACGACCCTTAAAAACACAATCAAAAAGATAGAAGCTTACGGAATGGAAAATTATACATTGGTAATGGACAGAGGATTCTTCAGCAAGAGCAACATTGAGGAGCTTGTTCACGAAAATATTCCTTTTATTATGCCAGCAACAATGACACTTAAAAGTGTCAAAGAGCTTATGAGCTCAGCACAAAAAGATGTTGAAAGTCCAGAATATCTTCACAAGTTTAACAAAAAACCCATTTTTGTAAAGCCAGTGACTCTTGAGCAAAAGGAGTTCAAAATCAATGGATACTGTTTCTATGATCCCAAGAGAGAACTGGACGAAAAGAACGCATTTTACTCCCGTCTTTATGATGTGAAGGAAAAACTGGAAGAAACAGCAATTCCAGGATGGAAAAACACACTAGAAGTGTTTAAAGAGAGAGCAAGGGAGATGGCAAGTTTCTTTTCATGGAAAAAGATAGATGACCATTTCAAGATCACAATCAAGAAAAATGCAGTAGCTCAGAGAGTAAATAGAATGGGGAAGTTTTTCCTTTTTTACTATGGAGAACGCGATTGGACGGAATGTCTTACTTACTACAGAGAAAGAGACATCATTGAAAAAGGATTCAAAATAATGAAGAATGATATTCAGTCGCTTCCACTAAACACAAATAAGGACTCAACGACAAAGGGGTTCATATTTGTCTGCTTTATAGGACTAATCGTTAGAATGAGGCTGCTGAGTATGATGAGGGAGACAAAGATTATCGAGGATTATACAGTAGAAAGTTTACTTTTAGAGCTTGAGAAGATCAGAAAGATAGAACTGCAAAACGGAGAAGTAATAGTTACAGAACTCACAAGGAAGCAAAAAGGAATCATAGAAAAAATGAATTTATGCGCTTAAAAAGGCGGAAGTTAGGTTTCAATCGCAAAAAATCAGGATTTTCTGAATATTCCAGTCTACATTCTTCTTCTTACATGAAGATTTTATCAGATAGCTTTGACTTACTTTGCAGTACATCCTGGATTCGGCAGGTAATTTGTTTTTTCCCGAATATTTTCACTGATAGTGGTTTTGTGTGAAAACGCATTATTTCTCACACTAAACATTATTGTGAGAATGATTCGTTGCTTATATAGCCTACTTTCGGCAGGTCGACATAAAAATCCATTCAATTTTCCTATTGATATTGCTTTTTTAAAACATTCAAAATTCAATTTTAAATCAAAAATTAATGAATGTTAACCATAACATAATTAATATATATTTATATTAAACGAGGCAAATAACAACTCATATTGGAGATATAGTCCGGATGATATTGGTTTTTATGTAAACCTACAAAAAATAGCAATTAAGGAGATTTAAATGTTAAGATGTGCTTGCTGCCGAATGTAGAATATAGGACATGGGATTTGAGTTAAATGTTAACCAGTTTCAATAATTATACAAATTTACAAAATGTTTAAAAAACACTATCAGTAAAACTATCTACTCCCTAATGTCGACCTGCCAAATGTAGGGTACATGACAGCAATGCTGTAACTACCCCAAAATCGTTAAAGAGGCACGGGAATTCATACCTTCTTCCTCTGCTTCACCATAGCTGATATTCATTTGAAAAACATTTATTTTCCTTGATTTTCTTATTTATCTCTTTGAAATCCTCTTTTTTCCGTGTGCGAAGAATGTAAAAATATAATTAACGTAAAAGAAGTAAGCAATCACTTATGTTTTGAAGGATACAACAAATTAGGTGATGTGTGCACCATTAATTGTTCTAAAAGATCAAAGTGCACAAAAGACAAAACTTCTTTTTTGATTCCTGTTACTGATGTTCTCGCATCAGAAATTAACTCAGAGAAATACAAATATTTACGAATTACCACGATTCTGTTGCAAAAAAATTATAAAAGGGATTTACTGAAATAAGTAGAAATTTAGAGTATATATTATGCCAGTAAATTCGATTGTGGGTATTTTTGCCCGACCCCTCCAAAATGTATATTAAGGAATGAAAAATATAAAAATTCCAATATTTTTATTCCGGTGTTTTTAGGCGTCTTTTGTTGTTCGGCAATAATCATGGCTCCTGACTCTTTTTCCTTACAGTAAAAAACACATATTCTCATTACTGGAATAAAAAATTCTAAGTTTTCTTGCAAGAACATAAGTAATCTTTGAGGGTAGGGTACTTCCTTCAACTTTTTAAAATATATTGTAGTCATTCACACAGTAGTAATTCAGACGGCTCCCGATACATAAATATTTAAAATATATATTTGTCGTTCCTTAATATACACTTTGGAGGAGTTGGTCAAAAATACCCTAATAAGCGAGCAAAATGTCTGAAAATGGATATTACGAACTAGTTGCCGACGCTATCATTTTTTACAATTTTGATCTCCTCAGCAAACAGCTAGAGCGAAAGGAAAGGGAGAAAAAGATCTAGACGATTGAGCGAATTAAGAAAGTCTCACCCATCGCGCAGTAACTTGTCAATATTGAAGGAAGGTTCAAGCTACTTGCCAGAGCGAACCAATAGATATTGATTTGCTGATTAGCAGACCAAGAGAATTCTTGGCTCAATAGATATCCTGAACTTTTGGACGATTAGTGCATAGAACCCCGTACTAGAATTATTTTGTAATTTTTCAGAAATCTAAACTTTTAGAATATTCATAGGTTTTGACATGAAACCGGTTCTGTTGCAAAAAATGATATATTTTTTAGTGAGTCTACATTTTAAATATATTAAAAAATCCATGGCTCTTTATATGTTCGTGTATTATTATGTCTTGCATGGTATGAGGGGTATGTAAAATTATGATCCACTGGCATAAACATCCTGTTGGTGGGCGATAAGGGATCACTCGAAGTTATTGTGCAGGTTACTTCACAGTAACTCATTTAAAAGTGGTGTCTTTTTTGAAATTCAAGACCATATTTTTGCATGGAGATTTAGAATATGAGTGAGTTAATTGTTTTTGCTTTTCCGACTGAGACAGGTGCATCTGAGATGGATGAAACTATTCATCAGCTTAAAAAAGAAGAATTGATGGTTCTTGCTGATGCTGCCATTGTTGTTCGCAAACCAGATGGTAAAATAAAAGTAAAACAAGCGACACACCTAGTTGGTGCAGGTGCATTAGGTGGAGCATTTTGGGGTATGTTGATAGGACTTTTCTTCTGGATGCCCTGGTTAGGATTAGCCATCGGTGCCATTGCTGGTGCGATAACTGGTAAATTGTCTGATTATGGAATCAACGATGACTTCATCAAAGAAGTGGGCGAAACCATTAAACCGGGGGGCTCTGCTCTTTTTCTTTTGATCTCGAAATGGACTGAGGACAAGGCTCTTGAAAGACTGAACAAATTCCATGCGACAATAGTGAGAACATCTCTCTCAAACGAAGATGAACTCAAGCTTAAAGCAGCTTTTGGCGCTGGAGAGTAACTTAAAAGCTTGTAACGAAATAACATAGGTAACACATTATATTTTGGAACAAAATAAGGAGTTGAATCTATGTCTGAAGACACTAAAACAGAACCCAAAAAAGAAGAAGCTAAAGTTGAAACCATCCACCCCTCTGAAACAAGGGGAGGTAAAAAGAAAGGTCTTCTGGATACCTGTAAGTAAGCAGACTCCGATTTTATAATGGAGTGAGTCTTCGATCAAATCTAAGAGCGTGTCTTAAAAATCGAATTAATTCGACAATAGAAAATAAATATGTTTTACATTAATCATCTAATGTTATTTTTTTAGATATATACTCAGAGAAAATGAAACATAATCAAATATATTATACAGACATTCCATTTATTGGAGGGATTATATGGCTGAACCATTAGCTTATTCTGTAGGTATGTGGACCACCAAGAGTGATCAAAGTGATGCATTAGTTAAAATTTGGGAAGACATGGCTAATTATGTCACAAAAAACAGTAAAGGCGGAATTGATTTTACGTTAACGCAAGATGCAGATCAATCGAATGTTTTTGTTTCGTTTGGTCGCTGGGAAAGTGCCGATGCGTTTAAAATATGGTTAGAATCGCCAGAATTTGAAAGTTATATGAATAAGATGAAACCACTTTGCGATGATGTTAAAATAAGAACAATGAAAGGTGTATTTAGTATCAAGGGAAATATTGCACTAACATCATGAAAAAAAGAGCTCAAAAATGAGCCTTATTACTTTTAATCAAGCTGTTGATTTTCCTACACCATCATTGTTGATGATTAATTTTTGAGTTTCACCTCTTTCGTGGCTTAGTTACAGCATCGCTGTTATGAAGTGCAAAGTAGGCCAACGTTATCTGATAAAATCTTAAAGAAAAAAATATACAGACTGGGATATTCAGAAAATCCTGTTTTTTTGTGATTGAAAACAAGGGGTACAGACTTGATTAGAATTTAGTGTCATATACTTTGCAGGTGGTGACAGCAATGCTGTAGCTACCCCATAATGCTAATTTTGGCTTTATATTAGGCTCATGGCTTGTATATCTCTAGTGTTCTGGTATAGTTTTGCTTGTATGACGCTATTAAAAGGGATATAATTGGCTTAGAATGATAATAGAAAATACACGTTCTGATCTTGCTAATAAAACAACAATACATATAGAAGCTATTTATAAAGGCATAAAAGATGTGGGAGGGGACACTAACATAATGATTTCTTCTACTGAATGGTTTGTAAGCGGAATATGTTGCATTTTAGCAGCAATGCTAACCTTTTTGTCATGTGAGGCTTTTATACCTGCATCTTTCTTGGCTCTTCCATTTGCTATTATTTGGAAACCTGTTCTATGGATTTTTATTGTTTGGTTTATATTATTTTATGCTCTGGCGTATAAGCTAAAGAAGTAATTTCCAAAATTTATTCATGCAACAGCAACTATCTATGCCTTTTCAGTCTCGACCTTCACAGAAGGTGTGTTTTTACATATCCCGCCAAAATGGTATATTAAGACTTAATAAATATACAATTCAGCAATTAAATATCAGAAGCCATCTCAAATACCTAAGTAAATGACTTTCATAGATTTATAAGAAGTTAAAGGAAATGTTCTATTCTCAAAGATTACTTGGTTGGCCCAATGGGAACATAGCTACTACCAAGTGCAAAGTAGTTTCCACATAACAGATGCACTCAAAAATAAGGATCAGAAGCAAGCGGTATAAATTTCATACCTTTACAAAAATTTCTTTTTTGCCAATACACTACTGACACTGACGGCTTCAGGGCCCTTACACCACTGATTTATAGACACATTAATTTATATGGATATTAAGTTTTGATACGGAAAAACGGATTCAAATGAGCTTATTGCTAGTTAATTAGGAGTTACTTTGCACTTGATAACAGCAATGCTCCCATTGGGCCTTGTATGAATTAGGAAGAAAGTCTGTCAAAGGATTTGTTTCAATCCCTCTAAAGTTTTATTTTAAAAATAAAGTAATTCTCAGATCCTATATATACACCTTCTCCCAGTCCATCTTCAGCGCATCACCTATTTTATCAAGCACCAAGTCAGCACCAGAATCCATAAGAAGCTCTGAGCTTACTGTTTGAGCCACACCAATCGCATAAAGTCCTGCATCCTTAGCAATTTGCATATCACCAGGGCCATCACCGAAATAGATTGATTGCTTTGCGAACTCTTCAAGAGACATGTTTTCGTTTTCAGCCAGTATCTCCATGTGTTTTTTACTTTTTTTATAAGTGTCGAAACCCAACAAGAAATCAATATTATTCAATATACCAAGATCATAAATTCGTTTGATCATTGCACCGGTGCTACTACCCGAAGTTATTAAAACTCTATACCCTTTCTCTTTGAATGTTTGTAAAAGCTCCTCAACTTTTGGATAAAGCGAATACTTTTTCTCATTTACAATATTACAGAATTCATCCATAAGCTTCGGAACTTCATCTGTTGGATATTTATGCAAATCGAGAATGTAAGCAAATTGTTCATCCCACGGTGTGCCAGTTGCAGCAACTGAATATTTTACAATATCGGGAATATCAGGGTTTTCAATTTCGGTGTGCCGTTTTAAAACATCACAAAATACTCTGGTATATATTGGCATAGCATCAACCAGAGTTCCATTGAGATCGGAAACGATGTATTTTATTTTTTTGTTCATAAACCGCACTTCCCATGATTTTAATTTTGGAAATTAACTGATTAATTACTTTTTTACAAACCAATTGTAGTTTTGAACTTAATTATTTAGCTTAAATCCTCAAAATTCCATAAGATATCTCCCTTTTTCCCATTGTCACAAGCAATTCATAATTCCCTAAATGGCATAAGTGTGTCTATCACTTTGTATACCCCCTTAGATTAAATCCCTCGTTTGCGCCGGAGGGTGCCAGCGAAATTACATGCTCGCATACCTTCATTCCGGTGACTTTACAGCCCACCTCCCTTACGCTGATATTCTTCCCGAAATAATCGGTCAGATAACCCGCAAAGTAGCCGCTCATAAAGGCACAAACAGGCTGGTCAGCCAATCCGTAAACGTCAGCTATAAAAGAGTCTTTCACAATGATTTTTCCTTCGTAAGTCTTGGGATCACATTCAATTTCAAGGATTCCCCAGCCTGCAGCTCGGTAGAGCTCCGCAAGAATACTTGCATAATTGCTTTCATTAATGGGCATGATACTCTTAAAATATTTTGCCACATGAATTCCTTCCTTAAACCCTGAAATGGTGAGAAGCCCCTCTGCATCAGGTACATTTTCAATTAGATTTTTAATGATATCAACAATTGTGAGTGCTCTTGTAATGACTCCCCTGATTCCTGCTAAATTAAGAGGAAAGTCCACGGAATGAATCATCTTGTATTTTGAAATCCCGTACTCTACCTCACTTACAACTCCCAGACTTTTGATTTTTCGGGCGATTAGTTCGGGATTAATATTTTTATTGAGTTCGATGAATACCGAATATTCTCCCGTTTTTTGTGTAATATTATCCAGATGACCAAGCATAATGAAAGCATTTTCTTTTTCAAGAAAATCAGTTATTAAGGATAAAGACCCGAGCTCTTTCGAATGAATAATTTTGAACCATACAATCTGCGTATTTTCATTGAAGCCTGCAAACATAAATAAATCTCTAACCATACGACTCAAACTCCTCTGATTGGTTTGACATTCGATTAACCTATTGGGTTCCGTTGAAAAATTTCAGTATAAGCATGTAAATCTATGAATAATGAATAAAAGGCAAAAGATACAAGGAAAATGTACCAACATTATAATATTATACCAAAAATTGATTAATATATTTAGTTATGGTGCAAAAATTTCATAATGGGGTTCTATGCACGAACCGTCAAAATGTCCATTATCGTAATCAGCAAGCAAAATATCTGGAATGAATATTTCTAACTGGTTGCCAACGCTATCATTTTTTACAACACACATCTCCTCAGCAAACAACTAGAGCGCCTGCCAGAGCAAACCAATGGAAATTGATCTGCTGCTTACCAGACCAAGAGAATTCTTGGCTCAATCAGTAGACTAACTCCACTAACGGACTTTTGGACGATTAGTGCCTGGAACCCCACGTTCAAGTATTCAGAAGTTTAACTGCATGCAGACAAACATTAGCCTGTCTACTAAAAGTCACAAAGTAATTTTCTTTTAAAAATTAAAATGGTCAAGAAGTTACATCAGACCAATCTGCTTCAGCAGGCCAACTAGGTCGTAGAATAGCTTCTCCTCCACAATCTTTCCGTCTTTCCAGTGAGCTACGGTACAGAACTCGACCTTGAACTTCCTGTTAGTCGGTGGGACGATCGTGCCGTCGGCAACCTTCATCGATCCTTTCATGGTGCCTGTGAAATCAGCCACAGAGCATGTATAGTCGCCATAACCGAACAGAATCTTATATGGATCGTTAGCTACATGGTTATCTGGGAACGTCTTGAAGAACTCTACGGCCTCGGTGTGGTGAGCGTGACCACCACGCGTGGGCTCCGCCTGCCCAGGCCAGAATACGGCCACGTTATCCGCATGTCGTTTGTTAAATGTCTCCCAGTCCTGTGTATTCCACGCATCATCCAGAGTTTTCATCAATTTTAAGTTTTCTTCCACACTCATTTCAATGACCTCGTAGACTATGGGCCTTAACAATTGATGAAACTTTTGTTTTCGAAAAAGATTTTGTAACGTTGGCCTATTGGTAACATAGCTGTTACCACGGGCAAAGTACAGGCACTACTGGCATAATCTGAACAATTCGTGAGTCCCGTCTTTTTTTCTGGAAAGAATTCGACTTTATTTGACTTATAGGAGCAGTGCATGGTGGCGCTCGTTCGTATTCTTCTTCGTTATATTTCGTCATGAGTCGCCAGTTCCGACACTACTAATTTGCGGAACTTGCAACGCTCGGAGTTGTTATGAAGTTCATATAGGGACTCCGCTAACATTTTAACGAAGATATACTTAAGCCTTTCACGATGACATGATAACGTTTTTCTCTTGTAGCGCATGTTTATGCAGTATCCATGATTTTCGAAAAACTGTGGCAAATATATTATAAAACTTGTATGATCGCCTGATAATTTTTTATGATAAGATTCCATTACAAAGTGATCAATAGGCTTTAAAATATGAGTACTATAGCGTCCATACCATGTACTAAAAAGATTAGCGTATATTTTCATTTAGGAACGACGAAGATATAATTCCACGATTTTTTTTATCGATATAGTCTTTAGCAATGGATATAAAGCCATTCCGGAAATTAATCTTTGAAGTTATATTTTTGTCATTCCTTATTATTGGCTGGGTCCTTTTTTTCTCGCAATGCTCGCTACTTTGTGGCTGGTTTAAGCAACGCTGGTATTACCCAGTTTAAGGTAAATATAGAAAAAGAAAAAATTTGAAAGATTTAAGAGAAAAGATAGGGGGGATGTGGCGGACCCCTTAAAAACCGACACATCCGTTTTGACGAGGTTCGAAATCAGAGATTAGCTTCTTTTGGTATGAATCCTAAGAGCTCATCAATGTTACTTAAAAGGTGGTAATTTTGAAGCTTATTTTAAATGTGTGGTTCGATTTAAAATCTTATTTTCCCATGGTTCAGGTGGAGTGCTCTTGTGGATCCAACTGAGCGCCAGGCCTGCAGTCCTGAACGCTCATAGACTATGCTAAGACCATAGTGAACTTCTACTTACGGTATATTGGATCGTAAGTAGAAGTTCTACTAAAAATTAGTTTTTACCTGCTTTCTCTTTTTCTTTTTCTCGGCTTTTAGCTTTCCGGCAGTCAGGCGAACATGTAACAGTTCTTTTTGTTTTTGCAGCAAAAGTTTTTCCACAAACTTCACATTGTCTCAATGTCAACTCTTTTTTATTTTTATATGTCTGTATCCCATATATTGGCTCTTCTACTGTCTTTTCTATAGTATCGCATTCTTTACCAAAGAAATCCGCTACACATACTTGCTCTTCTGTTTCTGTTATTGGTTCAGAGTGTAACTTGTGAATGTGTTCATGTATGGTAATAAGGGCTTTGTGCGAAGGCTCCGATTCGGAGTATTCTGATGTGTCTACCATGTGCTTTAGTTTAGCTGTGTAATGTTCGACATTAATGTCATGCACAGGTACTTCTTTTTCATTTGATTCTGTTTTGCTTACTTTCATAGCTTCGGTTTTTTCCATTGCAATGTATTTATCAAGAGCAGTTATTTTTCCGAAGATTGCCTTTGCGAATATCTCCGAAATATGCAGGGGCTCGAGTGGGTTCTCTTGATTGTATTTATCAATCATCGCCTTCAGTTCATCGGATATTGTGATTAATATCTTATGAGACATAGATATAAAATGTATCCAAATATAGATAGAACTATCTAAAATATTCTGACCCCTAGGGCTCCCAGCTGATCCAGGCGCAAGAACTATGCTGAAAAACATATCTTACTCAAGGATGCTGTAGTACCGCTTAAAACGTTGCTATTAACAATTGCTTTTTTAACAGCCTATAGTTCCTAATGATAGTGGTATTTACACTATTTGCAGCAAAATTGAGCTTTACCCGTCAATCAATGACCTGACTAAAATCATAAAACAATAACGATCACCACTACAAATAATAACTAAAAAATCCTCAATCCAGTTCTCTTTCTCTCTGGAGATGAGGTATTCGGGAGCGGGAACGGGAACAGAGGCTTAGAAATCCTCTTTTTCTGGTGTTGCTGGTTTAAGGAACTATAAGGATATCAAAACCTCTAAATTTTCAAGTTTATTTATGCCTACTGTTGATGGTATAGAGCTATTTAAATCCTTCTTGATTAAAGGTAAATATAGACAAGGAAAAATTTGAAAGATTTAGAGAAATTAATACGTCAGAGTGAGCACTAAGGAATCTGCATTGATCTGAGGTTTTTTACTAGCCCGGCAATTATGGCGGACTTTGTCTGTTTTCTCCGCCACACATTTATTACTTAAGAAATATTTGTCCAATTTTCAAAAAAGAATTTATTGTCCTAAGTTTCTCGGGGGAAAAAGCCGTTTACTGCACTCTTAAATGCCTTTTAGCATCCTTGGAAATGCCTTATGAATCCTCGTATACAATGAATGAAAAATTTCAAGAATGATCTCTATAAATGTTAATTTTTAATTAGGAGATACTAATTAATGGATTGCTTGAAAGCCAAAGAAAAGATATTCAAAGACCTTGTATCTGAATTTAACTTGCGTTCATTAGATATTGATATTACCTTTTATGAAACTAAATTAAAAAAGTCGTGTCCCTGAATTATAGATCAATTCCGAAAAAGCGAGTACATACCATATGTTCGATGATTATGTCGAGAGGTTCTTAAGCTTTCGGTTTTCAATGATTCAAGCCCATGACCATTAAAAAACTAACGGTTTTGAATTTCCGACAACTAGAGGCTTTAAATTTAGAGCTCCATATCTTCCCTTCGATGACTGCACTTATCAAACATAAAAAAGTATAAAGAAACACATAGGTACTTTTCTCAATGTCTACCTGTCGAATGTAGGATAGAAGCAAGAATTCTAAGATTCCGAATAAACCTTTGTAAACTCTACACCAATTGTAATCATAATTGAGGAATAAAAGATTAGAAGAAATAACCCTATAATGGATCCTATTGCTCCATAGACGCTTACAGGATTAGTATATGCTAAAAAAAGTCCAACAGCATATTTGCCTATTGTTATTAGAATTACTGTTACAAATGACCCTACAAAGATAGACTTGAAATCAAGACTTGAATTCGGGAGTATTTTATATGCAAGCATGAAAAACAGAACCAGAATAAGAAAACTGACTGTGGAACTTGTATAATCAGTAATAAGAGGGGAGAAAGGTAAAATTCCCTGGATAAAACCTGAATCCATATAAACAAGGCCCTCAATAATTATGCTCACCACGAGCAGTCCTCCAAAAAATAGAACTATAACAGAGGACACGGTCGCGTCCCTTATAATCTTTTTAATATTATTGGATTCTGCAGGTTCAATATCCCAAGCCCTATCCAGGAAATTTTTTAATTGCCTGAAAATATTGCTCGCACTATAGCCATGTTTGTGTTGTTCGCACTCATGTTATTTTCAATTTGCTGGAGCTTTGTAATCTTCATGCCAATTGAATTGGTCAACTGAGTTTGTGCGAATGTTAATACAACACCTTGCAGTTCTGTTGCATTAGTAGTACTATTTACCTGGTCGGATAGATTCTGAAGATTAGCGATTCTATCGCCAATTTGTGCAGTCATGTTGGTGTTATTGTTGGCTTCTGACCGATTCTGTTTATTTTGAAGCATATTAGTCACGTTTTGAATGGAACCAAGTAGTTCAGCCTGAACGTCGGTGAAATTTGCATCAGTTACATTTGCGACTGTAGCGAGATCAAATCCAGCGCCAATATTCATCCGATTGACACACATCTGTGTGTTAGGCGATAGCATCATTATATGAGTAAACATTGCCTGCTGTAGCTCAGATGCATTAGATGCATTGCTGACGTTGGCGTAGATACCTTGAAGCATAGAAATTTGCGTACTAAGTGAATCAAGTTCCATTGCCTTCATAGCTGTGAAATTTCCAGACGTAACATTTCCACACATTACATTCTCCGTATGGTTGTTTTCTAAAGCAAAAGCGAATGAAGGGACAATGCCTAATACTATAAACATCATCAAAATACAAGAAATCGCATGTGATATTTTTATCCCCATACTCATAATATGTCTCCTTTAATGTTTCCTAATTATGATTTGTTGGTCGTGAGAGTGAGTTATTGGAAACCATAAACAATAAAATTTCAGCATATTCCTCAAATGAGATGAACATGCTTGTTTTCAGGATTAATCAATAACTCACGGACATGACCAAAATGAGCATACTAAAAAATGCCTTTATATCAAAATCCAACATAAGAAAAGGGGTATTCAAACCAATTGAGACTCATGGAATAGCTTTTAGGCTCACGTCCATGTTAATACCCGAATGATTTTTTGAGAGCTTAAAAACACCTGTTAATAGGTTAATAATAGAAAATTTTGGATTTTAACCAATCACCAGTTATTTTTTTGGGTTGATCATTTCCTGAACCTGTTTAATATCAACTATCGCTTTTTTCTTCAGCTCGATCATTTTTCCTATAGCGCTTATTTTCATTTCCATCCAATGTATTTTCATTTCCATCTTTATTACTGCAACTTTCTTTTTCTGTTCTTCAGTCAGAAATCCCCAAATATCAGGCATTGGTTTAGAGTGCATCATTGGATGTGTTCCTTTTGATTGTTCGTGTTCCATGTTTAAGTATCCCCTTTTTATGAATCGAAAAAAGAATGTGCTGTATTTAAACAGCTTTTGAAGAGTCCTTCTTAACGCTTGGTTCAGCTTTTTTTCTGCGTTAATGTCTTCTACTTTTGGTATGGATTTGTTATCAGACTCTATCATGATATATATCTCCCTATATTTTCAATATATTTAATCAGGATTGTTTATATAAATTACCTGTACCATATAGATGAGTTGCAACGTATAAGTACCAACGTATTTTTTAATTTGTTTATAGAGTTTAAATACCAGAATTAAAAGAACCAAGAAGCAGGATTTGAAAAATTGTAAATAGAATGATTCAAAACTTAGACAAGTGGATTCATTTTAAAAAGAGCACACTCAAAGAATGCCATGAACTAGCAAATCACATACTTGAGAACGTGCTCTCTGGTTCATCAGCTCACTTTAGCCGGGCTTTCAAGCTTTAATCCTTATTCTCTTTGTGAAGACATTCATCATTTACCCGTCCTTCTATTTTAGCTGCCTAAACTCAAGCTTGTTCTTTAGTTCTTTTAACCCAAATTGGGTATTTTTGCACGACCCCCCCGAAAAGGTATATTAATGAACAATAAATATATTAGTTCAAATATTTTTGTGCTCTTTTCTGGCTCCTGACTCTTTTTCCTTACAATAGAAGTTATAGAAAACCAAGTAATCTTTAAAGATAGGGCATTTAATTTAACTTCTTAGAAATCTATGATAATCATTCACTCAGAGTATTTAAGACGGCTCTCGATATTTAAAAGTCGGAAATTGTATATTTATTAAGTCTTACTATTCCTTTTCGGGGGATATACAAAAATACCCAATTTGGGTTACACAAATGATAGTAAAAAAATAAGAAAAAATTTATACAGATATCGTCTCGAGCTTTGCCCGTTTAAAAATAGCAGTTACCATTCCTTCTTCATCAATATCATCCTTGATCAAAACCAGTTCCCAGCCTTCGTTTCCGATTCTTTCAAGGTCACTCATTTGTTGTGGCGTGTTAACACCATCAATCCTGCGTGAATCATACTCCCATAAATGTATCATTTAATATCCCTCCTGTTAAAGATAAAAGAAATTTTGTAATTGTTTATATTGCAATGAAACTATAAATAATCCGAACAGGAAGAAAAAATCAATCCGTTTTTTGCAAAATGGTGTGTATGTGTGTAAATATCAAAGGTAACGGTCAGAGAAGAAAACGTCAGAAATGCCAAGCGCTATTATGGTTTCTTTGCTCTGATTACCAATGAGACAATGGATGCGGTTACCGCTCTTGAACTCTACCGCAATAAAGATGTTGTAGAAAAGGCATTTGGCAACCTGAAAGAACGCCTGAATATGCGCCGTGCTCTTGTTTCATCGGAACAGAGCCTTGAAGGGAAGCTATTTGTCCAGTTTGTAGCACTGATATACCTGTCTTACATTAAAAAACAGATGCAGGTGAAAGGCATTCTCAAGGAATACACGTTGCCAGGTCTATTGGACAAACTCGATGTCATCGAATGCTTCGAACAGCCAGGCAAATTGCTTCGAGTGGGCGAGATGCTGGAAAAACAAAACAGCTGTACCATGATCGGGGGTGAACCCGCCGACCTCGTTATGAGTGAGCGGGAATCGGTTCCTTGTCGCACATGCAAAAATACCCTTGTTCCAACGGAGGATGACCTGAAAAAGCATTAAGCCACAGTGAAGTGGGCTAAAAATTTCAGAGTTAATAACCGCTAAACATCGATTATTAAAAGGTTACAGGCTTATCGGGGTTTTGTCGGAAATGTTGGCGATACCCCTATCAGTAAGTTTCCTGATGCGTGGTTTTATATAAGGTTTTCGCGATTGAATATTTTTTGCTCTCCAGGGTCACACTATAATAGGGAATTAGCTCAGGAGAAAATCTGATAATAAAATCCGCAAATCCAGGAATATTTGCTGCCATTACGTTCATGTACTCGAAATTTCGGGACTTCAGGTCAAGAAATTCATTATAATACAAAAGAGCATTGGGGCCCAAATGACCAAAATCCGGGTTCATAGCTGAAGTCCAAATTACGGTGCATTTCTTTCCATATAGATTCAAGTGAGCTGCAATAACTTCGCCCTCAGGAGTCTCTGAGACAAACATATAACCAATATCTTTTTCCTGAATTAGCTTAAATACTCTTTCGAAGAACTCTCTGGGCAGGGGAGGTGCTAAATTCTGTTTTTCGTAGACCATTGAAAGGAGATGATAATATGTTTCAGGATCATTCCATGCCCTTGTTTTAAGTCCTGCCTCATTTGCAATTTCAAGTTCCCTTCGGATCCTTTGCGAAATGTTATTGTCTACATTTTCTTTAAGGTTCAGATAATGAGTATAATGCACAGTGGAATCCCATCCATTCCACGTAAATGGTCTTATATCCTCAAAGCCTGGAGAAAATGTAAGATGAATACTATCAAATCCCTGCTTGCAGAGAAATTCTCGAAGGGGATTAAGGATCTCGTGAGTCTCCTGTACCCGTTTACTTGCTTTAGAACTGGCACCCTCTTTTATAAGAGGCCCACTGTAGCTGGTCATATCACATGTTGAAGTTGCCACTTTAAAGATTCCCTTAATTTTTTTTACAAAAAGAGGGCAACCTCCCACAAGCTCGCCGTTTCTTAAACAACCATAGATCCTGAGATCCTTGGCAAGGACATCCCTGCAAATTTCCAGCCATTGGCTGGTGTGAAAGAGTGTACCCGGTTGAGCTTTATCTACAAGCAAATCCCAATCTTTGTATTCAGATGGCACTAATTCTCTAACTTCAATCTCGTCCATTTTAAGCTCCGTGCAAATAGATAATTATCGTATCCATAATGAATTATGAGTCTTTTTAATTTTAATCGATATGGCAAATATCGAGAAAAGTACCTATGTGTTTATAATAGAATTTTTACATTTGATGTCCTGGGTTTATCGAAGGAAAAAAGTATATTACTATAAACTATGGAATAATCAGTACACTACCTTTTATTCTGTAACTTTAGGTGAAATTTATTAAAATGCAATATTTACAAATTGCGGTTATTTTCAAATTGCTGTTTCTGTTTTCATGCATAAGTGTTGCCCCCACTCCTTTTAGGTTTAAACGTTTTTCATTTTAGAATCAATACTCATTTATTTTACAGTGATAAAGTTAGTCTTTTTCACAGTATTGCTCCCTGCTGCATTCTTTACTGTTAAGCTGACAGTGTATTTTCCGGCTTTAGTGTACTTATGTGCAGGGTTCATGGTTGTTGATGTGGTTTTATCACCAAAGTTCCAGGACCAGGAAGTAGGGTTGTTGGTACTCTTATCTGTGAATTTAACTGTCAATGGTGCTTTCCCTGAGATAGGTGATGCAGTGAAAGTAGGAACTGAAGGGTAGCTAAGAGTAGCCATGTAGATATCGCCCTGTATAGACCTATATGTATACACAATCCGATCACCGAATATAGCTGGATCTACCTGATATGGGTTGTTTTCCAGATCTTTCAGGTCCTCGAAGGTTATCATGGTTTCGTTATTAGTTGAGAGGTCATACACGTAAATATCCGTGTTTCCAGTCATATCATAGCGATTGTCTTCATACACAATCTTGTCACCATAGATATCAGGCTTGTATGCAAACTCCGCAGGAAGCCAAGTTCCCTTGTGACTGGAAAGATCATACATGTAGATACCTGAAGGAGAATAGCCAAAACTGTAATCTTGCCACACTATTCTGTTACCATAGATAGCAGGATAATCTGCACATCCGCTGGTGGAAATTCGAGTTTCCTTATGAGTATCAAGATCGTACATAAAAATATCTGTATTTACATTACGGTAATCTGCCCACACTACTCTGTTTCCATAAATATCGGGTTTGTATGCAGTTCCACTGGTAGTGATCTGTGTTTCCTTATGAGTAGTGAGATCGTACATGAAGATATCTAATTTTCCAATGATTTTCCCATTTTCGTCACAGACGGGGTTTCCATATTCGTCCAGTTTTCCTCCATTACGTCCGTCGACCCACACTATTTTGTCTCCATAAATTGCAGGAGAGTACTGATCTAACGTATTGGTGGTGATTCGAGTTTGTTTATTGGTGGAGATATCTTGCAGGTAGATGTCCGCATTTCCGTTACGGTAATCTTCCCACACTACTCTGTTTGCATAGATAGCGGGATTAATCTGATTTGATTTATTTGTAGTATGCGTTTCCTTCTTAGTGGAAATGTCAAAAATGTAGATATCCCAGTTTCCATTGCGGTAATCCTGCCATACAATAGTATTACCGTAGATATCAGAATTTTTTGCCGTTTCATGAGTTGTTATCCGTGTTTTAGTAACCGTGGGTGAAGCTGCAGATGCCGTAGACGAAACCAAAATTAATAATAATAACAGAGAAACTGATGTTAATAAGAATGAACGTAACTTTATATTATTATACATTATTTTTTCTCCTTTACTTATTTTTTATTTGAAAAATAATTGAACTGACCCCAAAACTCAGAATAAATTCTCTGAGTTTAACTTTTTTAAAATTACCCTTCACGTTTCTGATCACAAAAATGACCCTAAAACGTTATTAATCGGAGTATAAAATTGGTGTTGGGATAAACTCATTATATTATTTTTCTGATAGGCTCTTTGTTAAATAATTAACTAATCGTTTTTAGAATTCGGTTGAATTCCAAAGATAACAACATTTAAAACAGCTTATATTTCTTACTACCAGAGTGTCTAACATCGAATTTTCATGGAATATTTCGGGGTAAACTTCATGTAGCTGCTCGTCAATATTAAAATTTAAAGTAATGTTAGCTAAAAGACAAGTAATTTCCGATTAAGATTTTTCACGAATATAGGGTGTCTTTTCAAAATAAATGGGAGATATCATTAAAGGGGAGATTTTCTTGCTTAAAAGCAAAAAAGGAGTGTTTGACAGGCTTTCAGACGCAGCTTTCGGGATCAAAAGGTCGGAATCCAGAAAGTCTTCGCATGATTCACTTTTAGGATCCTGTGCTGTAATCGATGCAAATTTTGTTGAATTAAATGAAGATTCTTCCCCTGATTCCGGTAATAAATCAAAATCAGGGACAGTTCCTAACTCTGAATCAATTCCGAATTCCAATTCATTTGACCCCGAACTGCTGGATAAGCTCAGAGAGTATCTTAAAACCAGATCTCAGGAAGAAATCTCCGAGATATTTGAAGAAATCCGTAAAATCCTGGAAAATAGGGCTTCAAAGGGCAAATCCAAAAGCGAATTCAGCAACATAATGGGGGAAGTTCCATATAATGAAAGAAGGAACATACGAGAAAACATTAAAAGTGTTTTCAGGTTTTGTTCCGAGACCGCATCCCGTGGAAAAGAACGGATAATATCGGTCTCAAAAGTTGTTTCCTCAGCAGCTTCGTCTATAGCATCCGATGGAAAAGAATCCATAAAGGTCTCTTCGAGAGTGCTCAACAAAAAATGGAATGAGCTTAGTCCCAGGGACCGTAAAATAATTTCCGAACTTATAATTGCAGTGATTGAAATCGGCCTGCTCAAGGGTTCTTCAAAAAGCAGAAAGGCAGCATTTGCAATCCTGTCAAGCATAACCAGGCATCAAACGCCGGGCAGAAATGACCTTGAACAATTTCTGGAAGGGGCACAGAAAGTATTCAAGCGCAAGAATTAAGAAAAGGAATATTTAAAACCTCAGAAAAGAAATATTAAAACCTGAGAGGTCTACTGATCGCTTTTACGAAGCTTGCAGGACTTTCCCTGACTTCCCAGTCTTCAGCATTCCCTACGATATATGTGTGGTCGGAAACTTTTTCTAATCCGCCTGCATCGTAATTTCCAATTATCAAGGAAAAAATCCTGGCTTTTCTTTCGGCTTTTATTTCATTCCACTCCCTGATGAGGGGCACTTCGGAAAATTCGGACTCCCCGTCGGTCAGGAAAAGGACATCTGCTCCTTCAAAGGCTTTTTCTCCTTTCAAAGCCTTCAGGCCTGTACGGAGCGCTGAGTTGAAATCCGTGCCGCCGCCGAAAGTATATTTGAGAAATTCAAGGAATTCCTGGCCCATACGCTTTTTATTCGTAAGCTCGATTTCAAACGTCTGCCACTTCGAGGAGAAAAGAATTACTTTAACATCCCGGCCTTCTTTTAACATCCTTCGGGTAATCGCCAGCATCACGGCTTTTGCAAAAAACTCGCGAGCCCCCCGCATGGAAGCTGAGGTATCGACCAGGGCAATGACAGGCCCTTTCCTTCTTTTTCCGATAGTGTCCGAGTTCCAGTTCTCTCCTCTAAGCTGGTAGGTAAGGAGTTTTCCCTCAAGCATGTCAGCATAGAATTTGAGCTTCAAAATCGGATTCTTCAGTTTTACGACTTCAATCGGAAGCAGGGTCTGGATATCGCTTGAAAAGGTAATGGAATGAACCTCATTTCGGCTGTACGGGGATAGACCCAATTTCTTTGAGCCGTACTCAAGTTCGATTCTCCCAACCTGATCAATAATCTCACGAAGGTCAGCTCGCTTCCTGAGAACTGCAGCATAATAATCCAGATTTCCGAAGTATTCCTTATGTAAAGCCCTTAACGAATGGTCCCACATCCTCCCCGGGAACAGCATTGAAAGGATCTCGAGCATCTCAAGGTGCTCTTCAAGGACCGGGATTAGATCGTCAATTTTTGCAGCCATCTTGTTCCCTAATGTAATATCCAGTGCCTCTCCAGCCTTTTCGCTGAACATGAATTCCCGGGTCATTGAGGCAAGTCTCTCTGACCCTGTCATCGTTTCAGTCTGCTGGCCCGAGTTTTCCCGGTTCTCATTTTCAGGACTGTTCAAGAACTTGTCCTGATCGCTGCCCTTTTTTTCCCGATCGTTTTCCGGTTTATTCTCCTGCTTATTTTCCCGCTTATATTCTGCTCATTCTCTACATTTTGCTGTTTTCCCCAGGTATCCGGGCTTTCATACCAGCGGGGGGAGTTCATCTCCTTTTCCCGTCTCTCTTTCTTCTCCCATGTCACATAGGTATCATTGATTAGTTTCCCCAGGACCTTCAGGATTTTTTCCAGGTTTTGGGAAAACTTTTTTGGAGACCTGAGTTCGTTTTCATAAACATCCAGCAGTGAGAAGATTTCTTCCAGCAAAGTTCTAATGATAAATACTCCAGCCATGCTGTTGGTCCTGGCAAGAGTTTTTATTTCATTCCAACTTTTCAAACTCCTTAAACTCAGAAATATAGGGAAAAAGACCCCAAATTTACCCATAAATAGCTTTTCATCCTTTATTTCGTACTCCCCGTCTGAAAAAAGCTCATAAATAAGGATTCCGGCAATCTCTTCCCTGAGCGGCCTGGGCATTTTTCGGGGAATCGCCAGCACTTCTCTCAATTCAACGCTCAATATTGTGGAGGGATTGAAGGCATGGTCAAATTGTGAAGCCGGACCTGATCGGGATATACTTTCAAAATTTTCCTTCCAGTTCTTTAGTTCCTGCATATCTTTTCTATTCCGAAGTTATTAGGTTATTTGGGATGTTTATGGTTTTAAAAAACGATTACTCCAAACTATGTCATATTAACTGCTAATGACACATTTATTTTTGTATTATATTAAATGAAGAGTTTGACAACTGCATAATAATGTATTTTTCTCACAAATAAGGAAAAATATGAAGATCTTACTGTTCTAATTTTTATTTCTTTATTTATTTTATATCTTGAACTCTAATATAAAGATCGGTCTATAATTAGAAATATTAGATTATCTATATAATTCTAAGACATAAATTAAGATGAAAATGATATTTTAAACCCTTGATAGTTCATATATCAGAAATACTTTTAAACTGGAGTCGAATGTATGAGTGAGAATGAAGGTGTAAGAATAGCATCCCTGCTTGTGGGGATGCTGCTTTGTATGGCATTAACGCAAACAGCTTGTGCGGCATGGAATGTAGCGAATTGGAATCTAAACGCAGGAAACTCAACGGTCTTGAACACAACTATCGAGAATAAAACTGTCGAGAGTACAACATGGAGTTCGACAGATGGTCCTCTTCCGTCCTCTGATCTGATTAACAATCCTGTTCAGTCAGACAATCTCGTAAACTATCCTAACTTATCCAATCTTTTGAGCGGTTCAATATCACAAAATGGAATTCAATTCCCGAAAATACAAAGGCGTTGAATATATTACCGGGAAACGCATAAAATGACAACCGAGCACTCCTTCCATTTGGGAAAATATGGGGATTCCTGATGATTGATTTTCAGTAGTTATTCCAATACTCATATCTGGTTCCTTCGTTTAGGCTACTTCTCCTATTTTCTCGATTGCCACATCAAAGACTTTAGGTTTCTCCAGCAGTGATCTGATTTCACTCAAATAGCTTGAGATCTCGTATGTATCCGCGTTCTTGGAGCGGTATTTTATCATGATTTCCTGAGCATCCAGTTCCGAGACCCAGATATTCTCTTTTAAGGTTCTTTCAAGAGCCTTTTCTTCTTCCTGGATCTGTCTCTTGAAGTAGTTCAGTCTCTCTTCCAGGTTTTCGTACTCTTTTTCATAGAGTTTCTTGTCTCCATAGTCGAGACTGATCTTGAATTCAAATTCATATTTCCGGCTTAACATTTCTGCCAGGGATTCGAAGCTCATGGATTTGTTGAGGTTACTGTAATCGATTGAAACGCTATAAGTATGATGCGGAAACTCGGTATAGTGTTTTAGAAGATCGACGGTGTTGTCAAACGTAACGCTCTTTGGAACCTTTACTGCCGAAAACCTTGAATTTCTCATTCCATCTGCGGTTTTCTCTTCTTCTCTGAAACACTTATTGCAGGTAACAAGGTCCGGGAGTTCCTGCTGCAGACATTTGAAAATGGAATTTTTTAAGTCCAGAACATCCAATTTCATTTTACCGGTATCCGTGCCTCCCGAAATAACCCTATCCAGAATAAGCTTCCTGATAATCTCCTTCTGTTCAGGCACGTCCCAGAGCACATGCTGGAGCAGCACAAGAGTCATCCTGTTCACGCTGGGATGTCCGTTTACGGCTGAAGCGACCCTGAGCATGTTAATAATTTTCTTCCAGCGCCTGTCCGAAACGAAAATATTGGAGTGTTTAAGGTCTCTTCTGAGCCCTTTTACAATAGTTTTGACCTCAGGGTCAACCGGCAGGTTTTTTGACCTCTTCTGGATTTCCCATATTTCCTCTATAGGTAATTTGCTTGAGGGTTCGAAATCGTCCACATTTTCGAATATCAGTTTTTCAAGGTTTTCCTCGTGCTGGATATAATCAACTCTGTACCTGAAAAGGAAGCGGTCATAGAGGGCTTCGAGGCTTTCATCTTCTTCCGGGAGTTCATTTGAAGCCCCAAAAACAGAAAATAAAGGCACATCCATAAGCTCCTTGCCGTTATGGTATTTCCTTTCGTTCAGCACGGTTAGCAAGCTGTTTAAGATCGAACTATTGGCCTTGAAAATTTCGTCAAGCAAGGCGACATGGGCAGTTGGCAGGTAGCCCTCCACTCTCCTGCTAAACTCGTCTCTCTCAAGCGCCTTTAAAGAAAGCGGCCCGAACACCTCTTCAGGAGTGGAAAAGCGAGTCAAAAGGTAATGAAAGAAATTCCCCCCTTCTATAGTCTCGCAAATATTATTTGCAAGCAGTGTTTTTGCAGTCCCCGGCGGGCCCAGCAGGAGAACATGTTCTCCAGAAAGGAGTGCAAGGAGAGACCCATTGATTTCAGCATCGCGTTCTTTGAAGTAACGGTTAAAATCTGCTGCGTTCTTTTTTACCCAATTATTTACGATTTCCGGAGTATTATGTGCCATGAATTACACCGTGAGATTGCCCTGATACCGACTCTGACAAAATTATCTTTGTTCATAGTGATAGATTTTTGGTTTTAGTCTCTAATGTACGGCATTTTATAGTGCATATTATATATAAATATACAGGAAATGTGTAAAAGAATCAGTTGACGTTAGTGGATTAATTTTGAGCAAAAACAGCTCTGGAGAAGCTCCGTTATTTTTTTCATTTCCTTTATCGAGTCCTGCTTATTCTTTTTCCATCGAAGAGATTATGCATTAAGAAGTCAATCATTACTGGACAATCACTACTATTACTGGACAATCACTACTGGAGTAATTTGGACTTATTGAGAAAACAATTCCGGAGGATTAAATGAACAATTTCGAGCGCGAAAAATACAGCCGGCAGATCCTTCTTTTTGGGGAAGAGGGGCAGGAAAAGCTGAAGAATGCAAAAGTACTGATTGCCGGCGCAGGCGGGCTCGGGAGTCCGATCTCCACGTATCTTGCGATTGCCGGAGTAGGAAAACTAATTCTTGCAGATTTCGATTCTGTTGATCCCAGCAACCTGAACAGACAATTTCTCCACCATGAAAAGGATATCGGAAGGGCCAAGGTGGAATCCGCAAAGGAGAAGCTTCTTTCTATGAATCCCGAGATTGAGGTTGAGACAATCGAAGAAATGCTCACCGAATCAAACCTAGAGACTCTAATCCCTGAATGCGATATAATAGTAGATGCCCTTGATAATCTGGAGACCAGGCATATGCTTAACAGGCTTGCCGTAAAAAGGGGAATACCTCTGGTTCATGGGGCCGTTACGGGGTATGATGGGCAGGTGACAACGATAATTCCAGGAAAAACCCCATGCTTTTATTGCATTTTTCCGCGCATCTCCAGGAAGGAAGTATTTCCGATACTTGGCACGACTCCGGGAGTTATCGGCTCAATTCAAGCAAATGAAGCGATTAAATTCCTGACGGGGAAGGGAAAAATGCTGGAAGGCCGGCTGCTGTTCTGGGATGGGCTTTCAGGGAATTTCAGCGAAATCTCACTCTCTAAGCTAAACAATTGCCCAATCTGCGGAGATCTAAATAAAGTGAGCGAAAATAAATGATTTTTTTCGCTCTTTTCAGATGCTATCAACCTTTATTCTAATTCTTTGCCAATTGATCAAATTTTATATATTTTAAGTGATAATACTCTATAGAATACTCTATAGAATACTCTATAGAATACTCTATAGGATAGTTATGTGAGGAGATCTTGTGAAAGGGCGGGCTCATCGAACTGAGGATAAAAATTATGACCAGCAAGACAGCTCAGGCTCATGGCCTTACAACTTTAGTGGACTTAATTCATCTGCACCTTATTTTTATTATGCTCCGGTCCAGAATGCTCCATATCTTGACCTGGCCTATCGAGAATCCAGTATTAAATCATTGATAAAAACGCACAGCAAGGATATGTACCGGTTGCTTGCAAAAGTTAATTTTGATGGAAAATACTACCGGGTAAAGTGTGTAAAAAATGGGGACTGGGAACGCTGTTTGGACCTTGCAGTCAGGATCCAGTTTTTTGGCAAAATTCAGGGAATGGTCATATATCCGAAACGGAGCGTCTCAAAGAAAGAAAAAAAGATTGTTTACAGGTCCGTAATTGTGATTAACCCCTATCAGCTCTGGGATGAGACTCTTGTAAATAGATTCTGGAACCTGCAAGAAAGAATCGAGTTCCTGATTGCAAAAATTCTTTTTCACGAATGCATTCATGTCATGATCACATTAGGAGATATCCTGCCTTCGGTTTTCGAAAATACGGATATTTTTATTGAGTTTCGAAAAATGCTGGTGACCTCATGTTCTAAAAAGCTTAGCTCTGAACTTCACAGTGTGCAGTTCCGTCTCTGGAACCTTGTCGTTTTCGGAGCGTCGGGTTCCGAAAACGAACAGGAACTACTCGAAAGAGTCAATGAGATCTATGAATTCCTGATTAATGAAAAATACAGCAACGAAAAAACCGGAAAAACCTTCAACTCTCCTTTGAACAATGAAAAAATAGCTAGAAAATATGCATGGATGGCAGCTGTCAAAGCCGGCGGGAGCATCCAGGTCAGTAAAAGGGTATGGGAAGTGGAAGCTCGGAGGCTCAGCATAGACTTAAGAAAACTCTATAACGGGATTGACTTGCAGATGCGTGAGATCTGAACAGAGATATTTGTCTTTGTTTTCTCTACTCTTGTCCTTTTAGCCATTCCTTGCTCTTTTCCGATTCGCTTCCAACCTTTTTCCTTTTTTCCCCACTTTTCTCTGTTCTATTATTTTATTGCCTGGGACTGACCACGTGTCTCCAGGACTCTTGTGATCTCGGTGATATCCGGAAGTTCGCTCAGCGGAAATACCTTAAAGAAAATTACTTTTTGTTCCTCGTCAACAATTATATTTGCTCTCTCGGATATGCCTTCTTTTTCCCTGAATATCCCGTTTGCTCTGGCTACTTCCCCATGTGGCCAGAAATCTGAAAGTAATTTGATATGCGTAATCCCGAGTTCCCTTGCCCAGGCTCTTTTTGAAGGTACGGGATCGCAACTTATACCAAAAGCTACTGTATCCAGTTTGTCGAACAACTCATGATTTTCCTCAAGTGCTTTCATCTGCTCCGCACAAACTTTTGTCCAGGCCAGCGGATGAAATGATAGGAGTACCTTCTTGCCGCGAAAGTCCTCAAGATGAACTTCTTTTTCTTTCTGGTCTCTTAACCTGAAATCCTGAATCTTATCCCCGATATTTATTTCATTCATGATAATCCCCCAGGTTCTGTAAAAATCGTTTAGAATATTAGTAATCATTCGCTTACAATATTATTAACGTCTTTTCGTGTTTATTTTTTTCTAAATATAAATCCGTATACATGTTTCCCTCTAAATTATATCCTTGGGATTTAATTACATAAATGATACAATTAATATTCATTCCTATCTATTAATATTAAAGTTATTGTATTTACTAGTTGTCCTGAGATTATAAAAGTAAATGCGGCTAATTAGTAAATTCCATTTACGCACGGATTTGCCGATGGGAAGTGAATAAAAATCAAAAGCCTAAATGATGTATCACATTGAGTAAAAATCTGGGAGTGAAAATAAATGGGAAGACAAACATTTGACAGAATAAAAAAGACAGTTAGTGTTTTACTGGCTGTTTTGTTTGTAGTATCATTGACTGCATCAGCATGCGCAGCTTGTACGGACACTGCAACTACACCAACTACAGCAACTAGCGACACTAGCAAAACGCTTAGTCCCAGCGATCTGGGTACCTTACTTGCAAGCCTTTTAAACAATATGGGTTATAAATTGGATTCCAGCAATTCCGGGTCTAACTACTGGGTCTGGAGATTACAGCGACCTTAGCAGCCTTTTTAACAGTGTAGACACAAGTGGTGCCACAGTTTAAACGGTTTTGATAACTCTTCGGTAGCTATTGGTGAGAATAAAAGGGTCTTTCGGCAAAAGGGGATAAGTAACTTTACATAAATATTTTTAAATAAGGAACCCCTATCTGTTTGGACGAATGACCCTATTGAATTTTTAGTGCTTTGCTTTTATTCGGCTTTTTTAAAAAGAACAGTATCCTTTTAGCTGACGAAGACTTACACAACCTGGTGATATTAATCAAATCCTCATCTTCAACCGAAACAGAGAAAAATAACTGCATCACTACCGAATACGATAAAGAGCAAACAAACATCCTTAAGACATTTAGCGTAACGGCACAGGATGCGTACAATTTTGTTGCAAGCAAGGTGTTCGCAGACCAGCAGCTTTGCATGGTTCTAAAGTTTAGCGGGCGGATTGATGAGACTTCTTTTGCCAGGGCGCTGCTTCTGACATTGAACCAGGAACCTGTGCTGGGCTCTAAATTTGTCGAAAACGGCGGCAGCCCTTATTGGGAACACAGAGACGACCTGGAAAAAGTAAGGATTTGCTCCGTGCTTGAAACATCATACCCGGAACAGGAAATGCTGGCGTTTATTAACGAGGCTACGCACGCAGATGCGGATCCCCTGGTGACCTCAAGGATCTTCAGAGAGAAAGAGGCGGACACGGTCTGCATCAAAGTAAATCACTCTGCCTGCGATGCAGGAGGGCTCAAGGAATATGTATCGATATTGTCCGATTTCTACAGCAGGCTGCGTGAAGATCCGGATTACTCCGTTCGACCTAATTTATGCGGCCGAAGGGATCAAAGCCAGGTCTTTGAAAACATAAAGAACCTGGAAAGGATCGAACCTAAAGGAGGCCCGAGCCCGACCTGGACATTCCCTCAAAAAGATGGCATTACACCATTACATTCCATCCGGCATATTCCCCGGGAGCGGTTTGGAGCAATCAAAAATTATGCTCGCGAGAAGAAAGCAACCATAAACGACCTGCTCCTGACTGCGCTATACAGGACGCTTTTTGAGATAAACAACACAGTATATGAAATGCCCATGACGGTTCAGGTTTCAATAGACCTTAGAAGATATTGCCCGGATAACAAAGCCGAAGCGATATGCAATCTTTCGGGAGCCCTGTATCTCGGCATGGAAAGAATTCAGGGAGAAGTATTTGAGAAAACCCTCGATAGGACTGCCGCAGTTATGAATAAATTGAAGGAGGATTACCCTGGCATCGAGAGCGCTAAAGGGCTGGAATACATGTACGGACAAGGTTATCCTGTCCTGGAGAAATGGTTAATGGAATCCGGGGCGCAAAGCAGGAAATATCAAGTAACATATCCTCTGCTGTCAAACTTCGGAGTCTTGAAGGACTATAACTTCGGAGGGCTTCATACAGTAAAAGGGTACATTACAAGCCCAGTTATGTATCCGCCAGGGTTTATGCTGGGGGTTAGTACTTACAATGAGGAGATGACACTTTCCATCGGCTACTGTGGGCAAGAAAACTCCAGGCAGGTAGAGAGCTTCCTTGATGCCTACGTGGAACAGCTACCCAGGTAAAGGTCTTAAATCTCTACCTGCTTCGAAGAACCAAAAAAAGAGAAATGATAATTTAAATAAAATCATTTTAAATAAAATCATTTGCCTGCAAGTCTTCCGACTGCCAGAATTTCGATTTTTTAAGATATTTTTCAATATGTTTTGTATCCCATACTCCTTCCATACGGGATAAATTAGAAGAGCGGTCTGCAAATTTCAGGACAATCCCGCGTATTGAGTGCAGATGCGGAAAATACCAGCCCGAATCATCAGCTCGACGTTCATGAGTCACTTCCTGGACGAGATTAGCCACATCAACACCGAATTCAGATGCAAGGGTATCATATGATACATCGGTGTCTTCTAATATATCATGTAGTAGAGCTGCAGCCTGCAATTCACAGTCTTCAGGGTATAAGATTCGTATAATTTCAAAGACCTGCCAGCAGTGGGTCATAAAATAGTCTTTTCCGGCATCATCAAGCTGCCCGACATGCGCCTTTGCGCCAAATATGATTGCCTGGCTAACTATTTCACTGTTCATTTTGTCCATTTTCATCACTTTCTAATAGCTGCATCATTTTATCAATAAATATGAGCACCATACCCTGAACTACAATGTTTTATACATTATTTATTGCATTGTCTATTTTTCAAGTCAGTTTGCTCTGGCGTCTAATGACATATCACCCTTCAGTCTTAAAAATTTTACCCCCACATAGTCAGATATAAATCGAGATAATCATTGAAGATTTATCTCACCTTTAGCATTCTACTATTAAATGGATTTTTTACGGGTATAAGCAGCAAGCGGAAGGATAAAAGTTAAGGCATAATACAGAAATACATCAAGTTTGTAATAGCCGTCAGCTGGATTTAGTGCTTTGACGATGAAAAGATAATCAAAGACAATCGCAATCAATGTCCAGACAATCGCCAATTGCAGATAGTAACTGAAAGAGATTCCTTTAACTTTTTTAAATAACACCCAGAGAGTAAGAATTATCCCGATCGGTAAGATGACCCATCCGATCATATCCGGTGACACGACGAAGAAAAGAACCATGCCAAGAAGATAACCTATAAGCCAGAGGGCAAATCCCCAGAAAAATGCGTCTATGTAGAATCGTCGTTTCACAGCTCTAGTATTGATACATAATTCACCTGATTTCTCTACTGGCACGGCACAGCTCTGACAGAATGATGCTAGATCATTTTTATCCATATTTTGTCCTCAGATTTTGCAGCTTCGAAATTTGAAAAGCCACTACGGGTATGTGTAAAGTCACATTTGGTCTACTACATCAAATATCTGTTCCTGTAGTAATTAATGCCTGAGAGCATGTCTCAAAAACAACTTTCTTGTTCCGGGGTTCTACTTCTTTTATCTGGCCTTCTATATATTCAATCAGTTTAAACAGATTTCCATCTTCTAAACAGGAAGACCGCTAGAAGGCTAACAGTACCGAAAAACATTTCAAATCCGGATGATTTTTTACTGTCAGTAGTGTTTTGAGACACATTAGTTGCATTTGTTGCATTTGTTTTATTTGTTAGATTTGTGCTATTGCTAGTGGAAGTTTGAGTTAGTCTTACTGGATTTTGTTGAAGTCCCGGTTGATTTTGACTTACTTTTGAGGTAGTAGTTTTACTGGTTCCACTACTACTACCACTGCTGCTACTACTACTGCTACTGGTGGTAGGCTGGTTGCTTGAACAACAGTTATTGTTGTGTTTTTCGAGGCGGTTCCGTTTGCATTGCTGACTGTCAGAGTTACATTATATGTCCCGGAAGTGCTGTATGTATATGCAGGATTCAAATCGCTGGAATCCACAGTCCCGTCACTGGTAAAGTCCCAACTCCTTGATTCAGCATTCAAGGAGAGATCTGAAAACTGGACATAGAGAGGAGCGTTGCCCTTAGTTACATTAGCTTTAAAATCTGCGGTTGGAAGTAGCTTTGCCAAAATTGTAGTGTTGGCCGTACTGCTGCCGTTTATCGTTTTTTGCTGTAAGGGTAACATTATAGTTACCGGTTTTTAAGAATGTGTGTACTGGGTTCTGTTCAGTTGATACACCCCCATCACCGAAAGTCCAACTCCAGCTAGTTGCGTTAATTGGAACTATCATAAAACTGGACTGTGAGAGGAGGATTACCATTGGTAGCATTCGTGCTGAAATTTGCTATGGGAAGTTGTTTCGCCAAAATAGAAGCAGTTGATGAACTGCTACCGTTTTCGTTGATTGCTTTAAGGGTAACTGTATAATTGCCGGCTTGGGAGTAAGTGTATACCGGGTTCTGCTCAGTTGAAGTACCGCCGTCTCCGAAATCCCAATTCCAGTTAGTTGCGTATTTGGAAGTATTATTGAACTGGACAGTGAGAGGAGCATTACCAGAGGGATCATTTGTACGGAAACTGGCTTCAGGAAGTTGTTTCGCCAAAATTGTAGTGGTAGCAGGTAAGCTGGTACCGTTTTCGTTTCTTGCTGTTAAGGGTAACATTATAGTTTCCGGCTTTAGAGTATGTATGTACCGGGTTCTGCTCAGTTGAAGTATCCACCGTCTCCGAAATCCCAACTCCAGCTAGTTGCGTATTTAGAAGTATCGTTGAACTGGACTGTAGAGAGGAGCATTACCGAGGCTTGCATTCGTGCGGAAACTGACTTCAGGAAGTTGTTTTACCAAAATTGAAGTCGTGGCTAAATTGCTATCGTTTCCGTTTATTGCTGTTAGGGTAACATTGAAGGTTCCGGCTTTAGTGTAAGTATGTACCGGGTTCTGCTCAGTTGAAGTATCCTACCGTCTCCGAAAACCCAATTCCACCTAGTTAGCGTTTTTAGAAGTATCGTTGAATTGAACAGTGAGAGGAGCATTACCAGAGGAGACATTCGTACGGAAACTGGCTTCAGGAAGTAACGTTACCAAAACTGTAAGTGACTTTACCAAAACTGTATTGGTGATTAAACTGGTTCCATATACGTTACCTGCTGTAAGGGTAACTGTATAGGTTCCGGCTTTTGAGTAAGTGTGCACAGGGTTCTGTTGAGTTGAAGTACCGCCATCGCCAAAAACCCAATTCCATTTAATTGCGTTTTTAGATGTATCATAGAACTGGACTGTAAGAGGGGAATTACTGCTGCCAGCATTCGTGCTGAAACTGGCTTCAGGATATGAAGGAGAATCCGTAAACAGCTCTGGAGCAAGGGATGCATTCCCTAAATTCACAATAGCTTCAACGTTTATGGCATTGTTAATTATCGGGCCGGGGTAACTGTCTTTGTAATAAATTTGTTCAAACTGTGTTGCGCCCGCAACACCTCCCAATAACAGTTGAACCAGAACAATTGTTCCCAGAAAGAATATGAAGAGATTCCTTTTACATAATTTAAAAGGTATTAAGTTCCTCATTACAGACCTCTTATAGTTGTAAGTATTATAAAATGTAAAGAAATAAACTATTTTAAAATTTTTAAACATTTCCCTATAGTTTTATTCCAAAGAAAAGAACATCGATATGAATAATTCAAAAGAACATCAATACGAGTAACAAAACAAGGATATAGGTTCAAACAGTTTGAATTCAAAAATTAAAAAAAGGATACAATAATAAATTAAGTAAACTTAAACCTTCATTTTCCATTTCTCTATCTGTTCCTCACGCCATTTCTGCATCGCTTTCCAGATGAGATCGAGATCAATGCCGTGATTTTTGATGTAATCTTATCGAGTATACTCATGCATATTGCCATCTGTATAAATTAATCTGGCTCCATCCGGCATATCGGTAAGTCGAACTTTGCTTCCTTACCACCTCTCCTCCGTCTTTAGTCCCTCCTCTCCTCCGTCGTTAATCCACGTTCCTTCTCAATCGCTCTCCAGAGAGGCAAAGGATCAATGCCGTGATTTTTTATGTATTCTTCTCGAGTATACTCATGCATATCGCCATCTGTAAAGATTAAACTGATATCATCCTTCATGACCCTTGCTCCTCTTGGTATTGCAGCTGGATTTGAGCAGAGCTCTTCACAGTGAACAGAAATTTCTCCCTCTTCTTTGCCACATGTTCGCTCTATCTTAAGCGGCTTTCCGCAACTTGGACATAGCCCAACCATTGTTTGTTCTATTGATTCCATACTCTTCCCCCTATGTTTAGAAAAATTTCAATCCATTAATATTACGTGTAATATTATAAATCCAGGTTAATAAATATCTTTTGTCTATGTTTAATCTATATTTTTGTGGGATCAGCTTTCAAGGTTCTGTGTAGTTATCGGGACTTTAAATTATTCGAAAATTAGATTGATTACAGTGTAACTGTTATTAAAATTACTTATAAAATAAATAATCATCATTATTCGACTTCACACTGAAAATAAAGAGAATGCCTTAAAATAACATAGTAAATATTAATATTATTAAACAAAAGAGGAGTTAACGAGTTTTTTATTGTATTTGTTTAATCACGTTTCAGTTTCTTAGTTTCTTGTGTATTTATACTGGCAAATCTAATTCCCAATAAAAGTAATGCCAATATACCTATTACGGCAGGTAACAGTTCATTAACTAATACACAAATGGCTATATATAGTACAATAATTAAACCCAGCATCAACATCATTGTTATTCTTTCCATATTGACCACATAATTACTTATCCTAAGTTGTATTTAACATCTAGTAGATATTTAAATGCACATACTTCTGAGCAATTTTACAAACTTAGTTTGAGTTTAATGGAAATTAGTGTTACTGCAATAACGTAGTGTATATATTATTATTTTAAAGTAATAAAATGAAAAACAGGCATACTCTGTAAATAAAAGTTAGTGAGGTAGTAACTCCCGATAACTGCACAGAACCGCTTTCAAATTTAATAATATATTATGCCCGTTCCCAAAGCCGCGGTAGCCGCATCTATCATAATATTCAAAACCTGTTGTTCACAACCTGTTGTTTGTCGGTCGTTCAAAACTCAACGTCTATTATTGTTTTCCTCGCCATAATCCTGCAAAGGACAATCTTTGTCCACAGAATAGGCCATTACATTTCTTTTTAATAGTTCACAAAAATAGACCATGCATGAACCGGTAATTTTAGACTGCTTACAATTAAAACAATATTTGGGTTTCATATTTCTCCGAGTATGATCCGGGATGCATGGGAACGTTTAGTCCAATCTTTAATTTCCTTTAAATCAGTACATAATATCAATCAATTGGTATATTTACACTACTCAAGTAAAGTTTTTCCACGTTTTCCGCATTTTCTTCAGTTAAAAATCGGATCACATTATTCTCTGTGCCCCTGGTCAAATTTAGAGTGAATCTTAAACCGCTGAAAACGCGAAAAACGCAGAAGAAACGATGCCCCTAAGTTAGTCCTCTTGAGCGTAGCGAAAAGCGACAAGCTGCGGGCTCCCGAATCGCAACTCGGGAAGGACAGTCGCATCGTCGAGCCGCAAACTCGACTGGCGAAACTCGGGCATCAGGTCCGTGCTTTTTCTTCTCCTATTGGAAGGCTACCGCTCGCATCGCTGGATTGACCGTGAATTTCATGCACATACACCTGTCCTCTCATGGCCGACAGCACCGCGGCTATTCCTGAGAGTACCGCCCCGATATAGAACGAAACCCGAAGTGGAGGCATAAACGCATTCTGCAGCGTCTGTGGGAACCAGTAGCTGCTCGTAAGCGTGGTTACGACCTCTTTGGGTATTGCACTGACCATTTTAGGATCCATTGCACCCAGGATTGCACCCATTGGGTTGTAACCCAGGAAGGCTGAGAACAGCGCGTTTGTCGGAGACATTTTAGCCAGCTGGTCTGCAAGCAGCTGCACCGTGGGGGTAATCTGTGAGGCTCCAAGGCTAGCGAAAGATTCGTATATTGCGCTCGGGAACGATTTCTCGATGCCAACTATCACGATGGTAAAGAAAACAGCCATACTCAGCGTCATTGCCGAATTCATCAGCGTGGCCATCATGCCCGATGCGACACCCCTGTCCTGCGGGGGCACGGAATTCATGATTGAGGAGCTGTTTGGCGAGCTGAACATGCCGTTGCCCAGGCCCATCAGGAAGATCAGGACGCCGAGCTCCCAGTAGTCGAAATTATAGGGGAGCATCGAGAGCCCGATAAATACCAGAGTCACAAGAGTCATGCCTGCTGTTGCGATCCACCTTGGCCCGTACTTATCCGAGAGTATCCCTGAAATCGGACCCATGATAATGAAACCCAGGGTCATCGGGAGCATATAGACGCCAGCCCAGAAAGGCGTATCCTCGAAACGATAACCGTGAAGAGGCAGCCAGATGCCCTGCAGCAGCAGGATGAGCATGAACATAATTCCGCCGCGAGCAATAGCCGCAGTAAAGGCGGCAAGGTTTGCATAGGCAAAAGCCCGTATCTTGAAGAATTCCAGCCGGAACATGGGGTTCTTTACCTTGTTCTCGACAAACGGGAAAGCTATCAATAGCAGTACACCGACAACGATTGTCGCAATTATTAGGGGGTTGTTCCAGCCCATCGCATCGATGTTCCCGTCGTGCTCATACGGCATGAGGCCGTAAGTGACACCTACAAGCAGCGAGGTCAGCCCGACGACGAAGAATAAATTGCCCACAATGTCGATACTGGTTTTGGGCGCCCGGAAAGAGACCTCTTTCATCTTCCAGTAAGACCATACAGTCCCGAGAAGTGCAAAGGGGATATTGACCAGGAACACGTAGCGCCAATTATATACCGCCAATATCCCGCCCAGCAGCAGGCCTATGAACTGGCCGGACATGATGGCAACCATGTTTATGCCCAGTGCCTTTCCCCGCTCGCCAGCCGGGAATACGTCCGTGATAATGGCTGCACCGTTCGCCATAGTAAAAGCGCCACCTACAGCCTGAACGAGCCTGAATACGATCAGTTCCATTGCACCTGTACTTCCTTTATCAGGCGTCAGGTAGAGCAGGATCGAGCCGATTGTAAATATCAGGAAGCCCAGCCTGAAAAGCCTCACCCGGCCGTACATGTCTGCAAGTCTTCCGATACTGAGGAGTATCGTCGCCGTAACCAGGCCGTACCCCATCAGGACCCATATCAGGTACTGGAATGCATCTGGAGCCATCGGGTTGAGCTGGATGCCGTTGAATATCGCAGGCAGCGAGATCAGGATAATGCTGCCGTTGATCGTACCCATCAACGATGACAGTGTAACATTGAACAGTGCAACCCACTTGTAATCAATGCCTTTCCCTGGTGTGCCCGCTGTGATTTTATCTGTCACATTATCTGTCACATTACTGTTTTCGCTCAAAATATTACCTTCCGTCTTCATCATTTTTCAGATTCGAGGGCTCACTTTCGTTTGTCGCCTCTGGCTGCCGCCCTTCGTCTTGAATATTGCCAGCGCCGACCCCAACGTCAGCACTGTTATTATCATTACCTTCAGTCACACTGTTAATGATCCTGGACATCTCATTAAGAAGTTCTATCTTCTTCTGTGTCATGCGGTCCAGCGCTACCTCCCCTCGCGGGGTGATCGTGTAAACTTTCCTGCGTTCGACCTCCTCGATCCGGATGAAGCCGTTTGACTCAAGGTTTTCCAGAATCGGATAGATTGAACCAGCGCTCGGAGTCCAGCGACCGTTCGAGCGGAGCTCGACAGTCTTAATGATGTCATAACCGTGAGTAGGCTTATCCTTTATAATTTTCAACACAATGTACTTGAGAAAAGCCCGCCGTATCTCGATGTCCATTTTTTCTTCCATAATCCTTACCCCGACATTATCGTCAGACGATATATCGGTAGATGATGTAGTATATATACATTTCTGAATCAATGAGAATCGACGAGCTGTGAACACAAACAAAATTAAAAAGCGAGGAAACATAATGTTGAATCTGTCACGGAGCATCTTGACAAGAAACAAAATATTGCAGGAATCGGGGATCTTACGCGCTCAGTCTGAGAGGAGATCTTAAGCTCAGTCTTTCCTTAATTTCAGTAAAACCTTTAAAAAAATTCGTCTATAAAATTTCTAAACACTTCTTTAGATTTTTCCAGTCCTCTGTATATCCCATCTAAACTATCCTGAGAATATCTCGGTTTTTTATATATAAGGAGCGTGTCTACGAGCAAATTAAATCTGTCCTGCAAGCTCTTAATCTCCGTAGCTTTATCGTAATCTGAACCGGATAAAACTAACTTTTCTGCATTTTCATCAAAAGCGTCTTTGGCAATCTCCAGACCTTCGTTTATCCCTTCCTTATAGTCCGAATAAGCTTGATGATCTTTGCTTCTCTCAATTAAATCACTGAATTTAATAACTGCATCTTCAACCTGCTGCTTATTCAAGTCTTGCCCCCCTCTTAAGCAAAAAGGATGATATGTAAAAAAAAGAAGCTATACCTCTTACTAAAACGAATACGAATTAGACATTTAATTTACTCACTTATTTACACGTTTATTCCTATATATCCAATTTTGCATCAACTTCTAATTGTTTTTGTAATTCAAAAAAGTAGAGAGGTTTGAATTAACTTTTCTTATCCTTCTCTAACTATCCTTGCGATATCTTCCCCGACGTCGGATGTGCTGCTCTGGCCGTCCATGTCATAGGTTTTTACTTTGCCGTCAAGGATATTTTGCTGGATTGCATCGACTATGGTGTGTGCTGCTTCTTTTTCTCCCAGCTGCTCAATGAGCATGGCACCTGCCCAGATTGTGGCAATCGGATTGACCTTATTCTGGCCCTTATATTTCGGGGCTGAGCCGTGGATAGGCTCAAACATACTTGTACCCTTCGGGTTGATGTTTCCGCCCGGAGCAAGGCCAAGACCTCCCTGTATCATTGCCCCTAGATCGGTTATTATATCTCCGAACATGTTCGGAGTGACGACCACATCGAACCATTCGGGATTTTTCACAAACCACATGGTGATAGCATCAACGAAGTTAAAGTCCGTAGTAACATCCGGATGCTTCCCGGCAACTGCATTGAATTCTTCTCTCCAGAAACCGTATATGTCTGAAAGCACATTTGCTTTGTCCACTGAGGAGACATGTTTTTTCCGGTTTTCAGCCAGGTCGAAAGCATACTCAATAACCCTCTTTGTGCCTTCTTTGGAGATGAGGCCGATTTGATAACCTATTTCTTCACTATCGGTCTCTATATCAAGGCCGAATTTTGCCGAAAAGAGTGTTCTTTTTACTTCAAGAAGGTTCTTGCTCTCTCCTTTCTTTGCCCTGCCGCCGATTCCGATATAGAAGTCTTCGGTATTTTCCCTGACAACCACGAAATCTATATCTTTTGAGCTTTTGTCTTTGAGCGGAGTCCAGACTCCGTCGAGAAGTTTTATCGGGCGGAGGTTTATGTACTGGTCGAAGTAAAAACGTGCAGCTAATAAAATTCCCTTTTCAAGAATACCCGGGGCAATCCTCGGGTCTCCGATAGAGCCGAGGTAAATGGCAGGGTAGCCTGATAATTCCTTTAAAGTATTTTCGGAAATCAGTTCCCCCGTTTCAAGATAATGGTCTGCTCCATTCGGATATTCAATCCATTCTACATCAAAACCGAATCTTTCGCCTGCTGCATCTATGACTTTTCTGCCTTCGGCGACAATTTCTGGTCCTATCCCGTCTCCCGGGAGGACCGGAACCTTATACTGCGTCATATTTATACTCCTTGAATGTACGGCAAAATGCCTATTTTCTATAAGAGATTTCAAAAGTGAACAGATTTCAAGGGATAGATCCCTTTGCTTCAGCCTTTTGAGACTATTTTTCTGGCATACTCTATAAGCCCTCCCTCATTTACGATCTCACGAACGAAATCGGGAAGCGGGGTTGCCTGGTAGGTTTCTTTTTTCGTAATATTTTGAATAACTCCTGTTGCAAGGTCTACTTCAAGCTCATCTCCGTCATCGATCTTATCAGTGTCCGGACATTCAAGCACAGGGACCCCGATATTTATTGCGTTCCTGAAAAAGATCCTTGCAAAAGACTTTGCAATTACACAGGCTACCTTTGATCCCTTCAATGCCAGGGGGGCATGTTCGCGCGAAGAACCGCAGCCAAAATTGCTTCCGGCGACCACGATATCATTCTCGTGAACATTTTTTGCAAACTCAGGGCGCACACCTTCAAATGTGTACTTTGACAGCTCACCGGGAGTGTTGAAAATAAGGTACCTCCCGGGAATTACTGCATCCGTGTCCACGTCATCTCCAAATTTCCAGGCTCTTCCTTTCATATACATAACCCGTGGTTTGTTTCAATTGTATTACTAATGATTAAAGCTTACAGCCGTAATCAGCTGTTTATAGGGTTGAAGTATCAAGCTAGTATTTAAATAATTTTCTGACAGGACCTTGTAGTAAAGACTGCAAGGTAAAATAAATAGTATTTTGAAAATTTTCACTTAATTACTATATCATACAGTTTATTTTTATAATTTTCCAGTTCTGCATCCCCTCTTTGTTAGCCCAAAAATACTAATAAACTTATAATGCCAGTTAAAGTTACGCATTGAGCTTTTTCAACAGCCACGCCATGTTCTGGCCCAGAGTTTCCATTGTCTTAATTCCCTCTTCATCTTTTTCAACATCTTCTTCGGCAAGCCCTATCCCTACATTCCAGTAATTGGACCCCGGGATGATCATCTGGGTTATTGTAAATAAATGGTTAATCGAATCAAATGCATGAATCGATCCAGCTCTTCTCACTGCAACAACGGCTGCTCCTACTTTACGCTTGAACAGCCCGCCATTTGCTCCAGCGACAAATCCTGCTCTGTCGATAAGAGCTTTTACCTCAGGTGTAAGGTCTGCAAAATAGGTCGGTGAAGCGAGAATTATACCATCGGCTTCAACCATCTTTTCTATACAGTCGTTTACAATGTCATTATCAATTACGCATTTTTTGTTTTTGTTTTCAAAACATTTCATACAGGCAATACAGCCATGGATGCTTTTTCCGCCTATATGTACGGTTTCAGTCTCTATACCTTCTTTTTCCAATTCCCCAAGGACATGCTTTATTAGAGCGGCTGTATTTCCTTCCTTGCGTGGACTTCCGTTAAATGCAACAACTTTCATGTATGTTTTCCCCAAATTATCTCATTTTTCAGGTTTTTTCTTCTTTATCTCTTCAAACCCTGTTTTCCAGGCTGCCCCTTTATAGTCACCTACTGTCCAGTAGCTGTTATCCGGCATGGTCAAAAGAAGAGGCCTCATTTTTTCGATATCAAGTCTTCCCTCTGTCAGATATTCCTCTTCCGAATAGGCTGCGAGGATTTCCCCTACAAAAAGATAGTGTGTTGGAAATTCCATTGTTTCCACAAGCCCACACTCGAGATTTAAAGAGCATTCCCTTATCATTGGTGCGGCTTCAAATTTTCCGTAAAAAACTTCAAAGATTTTTGACTTATCTTCTTTTCTTCCGGAAACTATACCGCAATAATCGGTTTCTTTCATCATATCCGCTGTAGGGAAATTGACACTGAAACCCCCATTTTCAATAATTCCTTTGACAGTATAATGGTTTTTATTGATGCCTATACATATATAAGGCGGGTTTCCGTTTACCCTTGAAATCCATCCAACAGCCATGAAATTAGCTTTCTCCTCAACCTGTGTCCCCACAAGAGTCACTGGCATGGGATAAACAAACACATTATTTCCTATAGTGATCTTTTCTCCCAATATTCCATCCCCTATTCTTTACAGCTTTTTAAGAACCTGAATTAAAGCTGAAAATAACATCGTTTATTATCTCTCAGCAACTACTCTTCCTTTATCTCTCAGCAACTACTCTTCCCTTTTCCCGTAGGTATTATAGTACACTTTTTTCCTATCAAACCTGTCCTGCGGACCTGGCTCCTGGTCAGGGTAACCTACAGGTACGAGGGCCAGAGGGATTACATTTTCAGGCAATCCGAAAGCTTTCCGGAAACCCTCAACTCTGTCTTTGATGGGATAGATTCCGGTCCAGACCGCTCCGAGTCCGCAAGCATGGGCTGCAAGCAGCAGGTTTTGAGTGGCTGCCGAGCAGTCCTGCACCCAGTATCCGGGAACTTTCTCAAGAGTCATATCTCCACAGACAAGGATCGCAAGGGGCGCTTCCCTGCACATTCCGGCGTAGGGGCTAAAGGTAGGAATTTTTTCGAGCATCTTTCTGTCATCGATAACAATGAAGACCCATGGCTGGGCATTGACTGCAGATGGGGCGCTCATTGCAGCCCGGAGCAACTCGGTAACAAGCTCCCTGGGAACGGGTCTGTCCGTATATTTTCGAATGCTTCTCCGGGTATGAATTGCTTCAATCGTGTCCATGCTATGCCTCGTTTCTTTTCCGAACAAAAATAAAGCCGGAAGACCTGCATATGGCCTTCTCTTGAATTTGATTTTTTATTTTAATCACTTAAACAGGTTAAGTCCTGTATTCTTTGCTTTCAACATAAGTTCGGCATTATCCTTGACTTCCCCCGGAGCGTGATATCCCGCTGCAATGAGAGTATCTTTTACATCCATTCCTGCAAATCGTGTAAATTGACCTTCGAATTCTCCAAAAACCCCTTTATAAGCTGTCGGGTCAGGCATACCCTGAGCTCCTACAATCACTGCTTTTTTTCCGACTGGCAAGCGCGGGGAAAAATCAGCATTTACAAGAGAATAGCAGCGGTCCAGGAAAAGCCTCATCTGGCCTGTAAACTGGCCAAAGTAAATCGGGGATCCAAAGACAATACCATCCGCTTTTGCCATTTCGTCGAATAGTTCTGTAAGGTCGTCTTTAAATTTGCATTTATCGCTGGTCTTACAATAACCACACCCCTGGCAGCCTCTATAAGTCATCTCGTTAAGGAGAAAACTCCGGGTCTCTGCTCCTGCTTCAGCTGCTCCGTCAAGAATCTGCCGGACAAGAGTATTTGTGTTTCCGTTTTTGCGGGGACTTCCTACAATACCTATTACTTTCATTCTATCGTGCCTCTTTTTATTAAACCGAAATAATCTGAGACTTTTTTCTTTCTGTTTACCGTTCTCAGACAATCTGTATTTATTGATATCTATTTTACTACGACTGTATTTATAGACTATACATACAACCTGGATACTAACTAACAAGAAGGATACTAAGAGAGTTTATGGCAAGCGAAAGAAAAAAAGCGGCGTTTCTCCGGACTTCAACAAAGCATGCAGGGGATTTATCCCAAAATGCTTGCAAAGCAACTCAGGGAGCTTGAAGAGGAGGGGCTTGTTCACAGAGAGGTTTATCCTGAGATTCCCCCAAAAGGCATATTCAGCTTTTATAAAAACGTGAGCTCTTATTAAATTTTGTGATAGTTATTCTTCTAATAAATGGATTCTGTAAAGTCATTGTTAGATAGCTGTTTCTATAGTTTCACATGGTTGCGATGACCAAAAATCTGAATAAAACTACTTAAGCCAAAGGATAAAATAGGTCTATACCTATCGATTAGGCGGATCCTCAATTTTAAAATAATCGAAGATAAGTAATAATGATTAGTAATAAATTTACTATTATAGATTATATATTGTTAATATCATCCATTAATAGGTAATATAGTCAAAATAAAAGAAAGATAAGGCTATATTAATACAAATTGATATAAATTAATTCAAGTCGATAATAAAAAATCCCGGAATACTTGAATATATAACAGCATACTAATATGGAAGACAAAACTAAGTGGGGGAAGAAAAATGAAGAGTAAAATTATACTTACAGCACTTGCTTTGATGTTACTGACTATATCGGCAGCATCAGCATGGCAGATGTCGACAATAGGTGTTGGTCACAACCCTTCTGTATACAGTAACCTTGTAGCATGGTCAGACGACACTTCAGGGAACGGCGGTAATATTCACGTTTACGATTTAAGTGCCAAGAAAGATACTGTTATTAACACTTCATCAGCATTTTATCCAGCTATTTACGGTAACAAGTTAGTTTGGAATGATCAAGGCTCGCAGATTGCCGTATATGACCTCAAGAGCAAAAACGGTTCGTACATCTCACAGAATGCAGACACTAGCAGTGTTCCAAAGATTTATGGCAATGTTGTCGTGTGGAGTGCAAATGATGCTGTCCACATGTATGATTTGTCCAAATCTAATGAAACTGAAATCGGAACAGGTACAAATCCAAATATTGATGGTACAAAGATATCGTACACTGATGATAGTTTCTCCGGCTTCTCCGAGAGCTTCCCTGGGCTTGGATTAGCATCAACGATCAAAGTATACGATATTAGCAAAGGAACGACAAGATCATGTGGTAGTGGAGATAATTCTCACATATCTGGTAACAAAGTAGTGTGGTTAAACTCAGATTCGACCAGTGGAATGACCAGTGGACAGAGTAACCTTGTCCTGTTTGACTTGTCCAATAATAAAACCACAAATGTTACAAGCGGTTCTACCAGTGTCGGATCATTTGACATATATGGCGACAATATTGTATATGTAAATCAGAGTGGCAGTTCAGATATGGGTGACTTTAGCGATATTACTGATATTATAGGTAATATTGGCAGCACAGGCAGCACAGGCAGCACAGGCGGTGTTCCATGCATATACAGCATATCTAAAGGAAAAGTAACAGAGATGGCTAATGAAACACAGGCTGGAAACATCGATGTTTATGGCAACACAATTGTCTGGGATACACCTGCATCAGGCAGTAACATTACTGTCTATCAGGCTGCATCTAGCTCATCCAGTGCGTCCAGTACGTCCAGCTCGTCCAAAGTGACAAAACCAGTCGCTGCGTTCACTGCCAACAAGGTATCTGGTACGCATCCACTAACAGTAACTTTCACTTACAAAGGAACTGGCGGTACTCCAGATTCATATACCTGGAACTTCAATGACAAAACTTCAACTGTTACCACTACCTCTAAAACTGTAACTCACACTTTCAAGAATAAAGGTACATTCACCGTCTGCTGTACAGCGAAAAATAAAGCGGGTAGTAACACAGCAACGAAGAGCAAATATATAACCGCAAAGTAAAGTAGCGATTCTACTACTTTACAATTTTAGGTTTGTGAAGCAAAGGAGAACTCTCTCCTTAGCGACTTTTTTGATCAATTAATTACTTAAGGCTGGATTTTTTAACTAGATCTGGCTTTTAAAGAAGCTTTCTTGAGTTTTTGGAAGTTTGATTTTTGTATTTTTGTCAAAGTACTTCAACAAAGCGACCAGAACTAAATACAAATTAATTTATATTGCCGGATGCAGTAATAAAAGATGATTGAGAATGAGACTGATTAACATAATACGCCGTTTAATAATTGCATTTATCATCTTATTTGCTGTAGTAATTGTCGAGGCAGCTTATTTAGGACTACATCCGAAGAATGATTATTCCATTAATGGTAGTACTTATTCGGTTGCTGCTCCTTTCATCACTAACTTTTCGGATATAAGTAGCCCTATAAATATAATATTCCTACTCATAGTGTTCATTATAAGTTACATGATTGTCTCAAATATGATAGACAAGAAAAAAGCATCACAAAAGGTTGGAATAAAACAACTTCGGAAATGAGCACAGGCAGGAATTTTCGCCTTCATTGTTTTCAGTAAAAATAGGGTAACTGCTTAAGAAGTCTTCAGATCAAAAAGGCTTTTATTCTCTAAACCCAAATTCAAATGGGTTCAGGAATGTGCTTTGACTGAGAAACCGTAGTGTGAAACTTGATCTACCTGAAGACAATATTCTTGACAACTTTCATGCCTGCTCGTTTCTTAATAACACATGTCTAAAGAATGAGATACTTAGTTTTTTATAGGGGTATTCAAATGAGAAAGATGACAGAGCAAAATCTTATCAATGCGTTTGGAGGAGAAAGCCAGGCGCACATGAGGTATTTACATTTTGCAGATCAGGCTGAAAAAGAAGAATTTAGTAATGTTACTCGCTTATTTCGCGCAATCGCCTATGCCGAATATATACACGCGGGAGACCATTATCGAGAGTTAAGACATCTTGATGGGGGATATGTTGCAAATAGCATGGCAGCTTTCGGTCCGGGGGATACTAAGAAAAATCTTGGGCTAGCTATCGCTGGTGAAACATATGAAATTGAAGAAATGTATCCGGCATTTATTGAGATCGCAAAATTCCAGGGGGAAAAAGGCGCACAAAGAAGTTTCGAATGGTCTTATGCCTCTGAGAAATTGCATAAACTGCTCTTTGAGAAAGCTCTGGATTCGGTTAATTTAGGAAAAGATGTTGAACTGGGTCCGGTCCAGGTTTGTGAAGTATGCGGATATACACTTGAAGGAGAGGCACCCGATAGATGTCCAATTTGTAACGCATTAAAAAACAAGTTTACAGCATTTGAGTAACGTTCATACATATTGCAATTTTAAAATAGAGTTCCCAAATGAAGTCATCTCTGTATTACCGTTAGGGGAACTCTTCCGTTCCCAATGTATTTCTTTTAATATTAGTTCTACTTTTAATCAAATTAAGAAAATAACTGAGCGAAATATCTATAGACATTAGAAATATATTTAGAAATACTTAAAACTTTTGGAAAGTTTATTTATTACTACTCGAATCTCAAGTCCGGAGTGAATCTCGAAAAATCGAGAAATATCAGGTTTAAGCATATGACTCAAAAGAAAGAATACATGCGGTATTTTACAAAACAAAGCTGCTACCCTAACCAGGCAGAAGCGATGGAAAAAATCAACTCGGCTCTCTTGCAGGAGAAAATAGTACTTTTTGAAGGAGCATGCGGTACAGGCAAAACTTTGAGTGCACTTGCTCCTGCACTGAATGTGGGGGCGAAACTTAAAAAAACTGTCATCATAGTTACGAATGTGCACCAGCAGATGGTCCAGTTTATAACTGAGGCAAAAGAGATCTCTCAAAATAATAGTATAAAAACAATTGTGCTTAAGGGCAAGACATCTATGTGCTCGGAAAATCTCGACTACGACGAGTGCAAACTGAAAGGAGAAAACACATACGATCTTCTTGAGTTTGAAAGGGAAGTTTCCTCGAAGGAAAAAGAGCTTAAAGATGCATATGAGAAGTATAAGAAGACAAAAGATCCATCTCTTTTCGCCCTCAGGACCGAGCTCGAGAAGGAAACTGAAGAAGCAAGGAAAAAGGCTCAGTCCTTAAGGAGCCATTCTTGCCCCAAGCTTTACGAAGTCCTGAGATTTGAGGGAAACGAATTTTCTTCCTGGCTTTTTTCCGATGTAAGGAGTCCCGAAGAAATAATGGAATATGCACAAGACCGGGATATGTGTGGATATGAACTGCTTAAAAAAGAACTTAAAAATACCGAACTTCTGATCTGTAATTTCCATCATGTGCTCAGTGCCGAAATCTTTATGACTCTTCTTAAGTGGCTGGAACGCGATCCGGAAGACATTATCCTCATATTTGATGAAGCGCACAACATTGAAGCTTCTGCTCGCTCTCATTCTTCAGTGATACTCTCGGAGCTCACCATTGAAAAAGCCATTTCGGAAGTCGGTGAAATTCCTGAATCCGGAACTACTGTATTCGGAAAGGATCCATTATCCGGGATAGGAGCAAGTTTAGTAAAGGGCTCAGGTTCGGTAAGCGGCATTCCGCTTGATGAGGATTATAAAAATCGGCTCTATGCGAAAAAGCTGTTTTCCTGCCTTTTAAAAGCACTAAGAGATACATATGACTCAAAATTAAAATTCGGAGAAAGGAACAGGCTTGGGAAAGTTTGGCAGGACATACAGATAAGTGATCCTTATGAACGCCTTGACGTCCTGAAAGCCCGTTTTTTGCGGGATGTAAAACAAGAGGGATTTGACGATGAAGAGGCTGTGTTGACCCATCTGCGTGAAATAGGAGAATTCGGAGGCAGGCTGGAAGCAATCTATGCGGAGAATTACAAGAAAGGGTTTCTTTCCGTCCCAAAACGCTCCCAGATTCGCTACACTGCCGATTTTTTGTCTTCATACCTTGTGCTCTCGGACAGACAAAATTATTATCCTGTTTTGAACATACGCAGGGATATAAAAAGCGACAGGATAGTCGGCAGGATGGAACTCTTTACTTGCATCCCCAAAAATGTAACCCAGCCTTTGCTCGAATCCGTTTATTCTTCAGTTTTGATGTCGGCTACACTTCGCCCCTTCGAGATGATCAAGTCCACTTTGGGAATCTCCAAGAATGTAGAAGAAATAACCTATGGCACTACATTTCCCAGGGAAAGAAGGCTTACTCTTTCGGTTTCGATCCCCCCTCTTTTTTCAAAAAACCGTGACACTCCCGAAACCCTTGAGGGTTTAAAAGAGGCTCTCCTATCGGCTACGGTCGCATCCTCAGGGAACGTAATAATCTATTTCCAGAGTTATGCTGAAGCACTTCGCTATACTAAACTCCTTGAACCCGAACTTTCTATCCCTATTTTCCTTGACGAAGTCGGGGTCTCAGCCCAAGAGATTAGGGAGGAATTTTTCAAAATTGGGGAACAGGGCGGAAAAGCCTTACTAATAACCTATCTCTGGGGAACACTGAGTGAAGGCATCGATTTCAGAGATAAACGCGGTAGGACAGTGATTGTAGTAGGTGTAGGATACCCCGCTCTAAACGATAGAATCAAAGCTATTGAATCAGCTTATGACAATGTTTTTGGCTGTGGGGAAGGCTGGGAATATGCAGTTCAGGCGCCAACAATCAGGAAGGTCAGGCAGGCAATGGGAAGAGTTGTCCGTTCCCCAACGGATTTTGGAGTCCGGATTCTAATGGATTCCCGTTACCAGGGTTCCCTTATGAAAAAGCTGGGTAAATTTTCGGTATTTCAATATTTCCCTCCCGAAGAAAGAGCAGAATTTATTGATATTGCTCCCAGGGAAGTCGGAGACGTGGTAGAAGAATTTTTTGCGAATATCGGATCGAATGATCAGGAGAAAACGGAGTCAAATACTCCTTCTTCCGGGCGAGTCGAATTTGGAAGCCTTGCTGAAAAGCTCTAACAAAAAAATCACCTCAAGTTCCGGGAAATGAGTCATAAGTAGTAGGATGGTAAAGGAAACACCTGAGAGGTTAAATTGCTTCTGGAATTAGCTGTCGTATGCCGGGGCCAGATACCGGATGAAGGCCTATGAAACGACCTGTTAAGCCTGGCTTCTTTAAAATGCATACCATAAAATTGCAGGTAGAACTTATCTGCCTCACTTAGCAGGTCAATCCTAAGTTTCCCCGGATGCAATTTATCTGCTATGTACATAAGGCCCAGTATCCAGCGCGGGCTTCCGAAATCCCAGGCAGGTGGGACTTCGTAGACTCGTTGTTGTGTTAGAGCTTCAGCTTGAATACCATGTTGATGGCATACGCTATAGAATTCATCGAGAGGGCGTGAAAGTAAACCGGAAATGAAAATGATCTCCGGGTTATTTTCGTTGATGAAGTCAGGGGAAATATTTACACCAGGTCTTCCCTCTTTTTGAAGTTGCTTATTGATACTGATACCCCCGGAAAATGTTACCAGGTTGTTTTCCATTCTTCCGGCATTCAGGGCATAGAGAGGAGAGCCCATGCAATAATAAACTTTATAACTACTGTTTCCTGCTGCAAGACCCTGGACAAGTTTCAGGCGTTTATGAATGAAAGAAACAAGTTCTTCTCCTTTTTTCTGCATGTTTGCCTTTTCAGCAATTAGCTCGATGAACTCCAGATAAGAATATGGTTGCCTTATCAGATTATAGATATGCTTGAGGGTTTCGACATCGGATATATTTTCCCAGACATCCATCAATTTATTCCCTCCCCAGACATCCATTAATTTACAGTCGTCCAATACTCCAAGACACATAAGCACGGCATGGACCATGCTGAATACTCGACTTCTCTTGTAACCGTCCATGAGATTTAGTTCGCTTAAACTCCCACAACCTGTTTTTCCTTTTACGGGAACACTGTTACCGCAATTACATTTATAATTCTCCCACGGACTTACAAGCCTTGAACCCACATATCCGTGAAATTCTCGCTCAGTCAAGAGGCTATTGCATTTCGGACAGTAAGTATTCAATAATTCCGTGCCTGGAGAATTAAAAAGGTAAACATAATTTAAATGCTCGTGCAGAGAAATACACAGTTTTTCTGCTTCTCCTATCGAGGGTTCCAGTTCAATTGGGGAATAGCCGAAGGGAAGAAATCTCATAACATGCATTGGAATATTCGGAGAGACATTAGACAATGTTTCTGAAACCTTAATTAAGTCCTTCTCATTTCCTTTAGAATAAACAACTGAAGTTTCAATGTGAACTCCCATTTCATGAAGTCTCGAAATATTACGGTAAACAGGAGCTGCTGAAGGAGCTCCACAAGAAATATAACTTATGTCAGAATAACCTTTAATTCCTACATTCATGAAGTCCAAAAATTGTCCAAGCTCTTCGACTTTCTCACCAGTGAAATAGCAATTGGTTGAACAACCTACAAGTAAACCTTTTCTTTTTGCCTGTATTGCAAGGTCCTTAAAAAGATAATAATTGGCAACAGGTTCATTCAGTGTTGAAACTACACCCAGACATTCCTGTTGTAATGCCCTTTCTACGACCTGGGATGAATTAAGTGAAAAGCGATTTAGAGGTTTACTTGATGCGAGCATTCGGGTCATACATCCGGAACACTGTAAGTTACATCCTGTGCTAAAAATTTGCAGGAATTTGCCTGAGGGATAAAAATGAAGTAATGGCACTGCTTCTATTGAAATCGGATATGCTCCAAGGTATCCAAGGTCTGGATGCTGCACGATACTATCTCCAGTGCTCACATAAGTGCCGCACCGACCCCTGCTAAATTTATCGATTTCACACCCAACTTCACATACATTACACTTCATTTTTGACTTCCCTATTTGTTGAATATTCATAGGCCTAATTATTCCGGATATTATTTTTTAAAAGTAAATGCTTACCCCTTTAAATAGAAATGACAATTCTTGAGAATCCCACATCAATGAAGGGATCGCTGTTATTGATTTAGGTGTTATCGCCTTCAATGTTGTTCCAGTGATATGTTTAGTTGAACATAACGTTATATATGTTTAATCCTCTGAAGGCATCCATTTAGCGCAACTACATTCTTATCTTAACTTGTGACATCCCCCAAAATAATTGGTATTTTTAAATTGTACTCTAATGATATTGTTTTTTTGTGAAAATGCTTTTTCTCCGATCGTCAATAATATGTTTTCAATATTGAAACTATCTAACAGTAATTAGAAATATATATATATCAGCTATAGGTAATAGGTTACTGTATTCCTTTGATATAAAGATTTGTTATGTTTGATGTACATATCAATCACAAGTATATAAAGATAAAAAGTAAATGAAACAGAGGTTAGGAACTTGGGCATCGAATGTGAAACAAAATTTCAGAGTCTACATGATGAAATAGCGAGGATGAATGAAGAGATAAGAGAGTTGAAAAATGAGATCAAGAGGAATAAGATAAACAGCTGGTCTATGACTCAGGGGAAGAGAATTGTGACGAAAGCAAAAAGAAAGTAATAGAGCAAAAAGAAAGTAATAAAGCAAAAAAAGCTCATCTCACACATTTTTATCACTTGATGCAGAGTGTCACGAAGATTCCGCCTTCCTATTACGGGAGGAAATGTCTCCCATCAATCTTCTTAACTTTTTTCAGAGCTGATGATATTGCATAACTCATATCATTAAGCTTCCATGGGTAGGAGAGAAGAAAATTTATTGCCTTTTAACGTTTAAAACATAGTTTTAAGTAAAACTTCCACAGAATCGAGCATTAGAAATTTTATTCAGAGCACAAGAACTGGTATCGAATCCACTGACTCCTGTTCAGGCCAAGGTTTTCTGATTTGTAATCCTCATGCTCCGATTCCAAAAACCGACAGAAGGAATGAGGTTCGCCTGGCTCTGACAGTCTACTCTCAATTTAAGGAAAATTCTGCCCGCGTGTCCTCTAAAGGTGAAAGCATTGAAAGCTAAAACAAAAGTATGGTTTACGGAAAATGGAAAAACTGTGATGGGTGCCGGAAAGGCAGAGTTACTGAGAACTATCGATGAAGAACGTTCACTTCTGAAAGCCTCTAACAAACTCGGGATCTCATACAAACATGCCTGGACAATGCTTAAAAAAATGAATGAAGCTCTCGACAAACCCGCAACTATAACAGCACGCGGGGGAAAAGATCAGGGGACCTTTTTGACTGATTTGGGAAGAAAATTACTAGCTGAGTATGAGACAAGCAAACAGGTTATTAATGAAACAATTGCGGATGAAACCACCTGGGAAAACATAAGCTTCAAGTTATCAGCCAGGAACAAGCTGCCGGGGAAGGTGCTTGAAATAGAGAAAGACGGGCTTATCTCTAAAATCAAAATCGAAGTCGAACCCTCAATTATAACATCTATCGTTACGGAAGAGGCGGTGAATAATCTGGATATAAAACCCGGAGATAGGATTTATGCAGTCATTAAATCAACCGAGGTAATGGTTGCAAAAACTGTCAGTAAAAAGGGAAGTGAAGATCCGGCATGAAATATTTAATTTGAGGTACACAAACATCTTCAGGAAAAAAAATGTTTTTTATATGAAAATAAAAGTTAAATCTAACATGAACAGCTACTTTTTCTTTCTTTGATTTTCATAAAAAGCTGTTTTAATGTATCTTCATTGCTCCTTGTGAACTTAAATGGAGATGGCATATAGGAGTTAAAGTGAACAGCTAGATCATCAAGCCTATAAAAGGTACCTTCGCACTCTATGGCATCAATAACAGATGGAAACACAACATCGGAAACAATTGTTGTTAAGCTGGGAGCAAGATCTAAACAGACAAGTGGAATTTCAGCGAGATAAGCTGAACAATCCGCAGGAATTAGGTTTAAAAGATCCGCACACATAACAAAAGCAGCATCTACATCTTTTTCACGAAGAACATCTACTGCTGTGAATTCTCCCGGATTATAGCGAGGATATCCACGCATAAAATCAAGTCCGAACGGATATCCATACATATAGGAAGCAACCTGGTTAAAGCCGGCGACGTTACAGGAACCACGTAGAATTCCAAGAGTGAATTTTGAGTAATTGTTAAGTTCCTTTACAAAATTAGATATAATTTCGATGTTCCTATGTTTCCCAGGTGAAGAAGAGAGCCCTGAACTTATTGAAATGGAGCCAAAATTACAATTTTTCATAATAATCAGTAATTCTTTCATTACATTGATCGAAACACCTGTGATTTCTTCTACTGATTGATGAGGATTTTTTCCATGGAGTATAGTAAGAAGCGCACTAATGAGTTCGTAGTCTGAATTTGGTTTGAGTTGTATATGTATATCAGAAACTTTAGCAGTAAGAGTTTTTCTCGGATCTACAGTAACAACAGTTCTATCAAAACGTCCACTTCCAGTCCAATACCCTCTGGGGAAAATTCCGTACCTGGACATCTGTCGTGGCATAGATTCAAGAGGGTTTGTGCCCCAATAAATTACAAGATCTCCACGGTTCTTTTTTTGTCCTTCTGTTGCACCCAGTCTTCCCGCTTCCTGGGTTCCTATCACTGCTGACCCATTGCCAAATGTAGTATTGGAATCAACAATTGCACCCAGATATTCCCCAATCATGAGTCCGACTTCGTATGCTTCGCATGAAGTCTCGCTGCCCAGGAAAAGAAGAGGACGCTTTGCAGTAACAAGGATCTCAGCAGCTTTTTCAAGAGCTTCATCCCAGGCTGCAGGTATTAATTTCCCTTCTTTATTTAAAAGGGGCTGTATAAATCTTTGGGAATTTGTTAATACTTTAAACTGTGCATTCCCAATTTTGCATATATTTTTGGCTTCAATTGCTCCATCCCCAGGTTCAACCTGTATATCATCACAAGCGGCTCCACAAACCGGACAGACTATATTTTTAATAAACATAGTCATACCTCCGTGACACAAATTTTCAACGATATATTTTCAGCACATCTTGCAAAAAAGATAGACAAGATAGACAAAAGAGTGTTCTCTTGCATTTTGATTACCTCTTAACATTGATCAGTGCATTGCACTGTAGTTCATTTATGCTAATGAAAAGTGCAATGCAGTTCCACAGCACTCTATAGTTTTATGAACTAGTACTCCAATGTCAACAGGTTTTCAGGAATACGCCTTTTTCCTGTAGATAGAAGACGGGTGGGGAATCAAAGAGAGTCTATGACTTTCCAGAAACCAATAGATAAAAACCGTGTTCATATTACGTGAAATAATGTATTGGCATAAACAGTAAAACTATACAACTGTTTACATCCGAACTAAACTCAAATATCTATATATAACTATCGGAGCTTCATTTTTTAATTCGATAATTATATATAAAAATAGATCTTCCCTTTAAGTATAGAATCTTAAAATTACGGGCTCATATAAAAAATTCAACTTTGAACCAGGATTTTGAGATGTGTATTTAATATATGAGCCTATAATATTAATTGTTAAAGATGATTAAATATTTTTCTTTTTTGTCACAATTGTTTTATATTTGACATTATCTCTTTTTTATGGAACTTGTTATGTTACCAGTTTATATGTTTATGTTATTCGTTTATATGTTTATTCTGTTCGTTTTATTCATTTAACTGGCAGGAGGAAGATGCTTAAGTATCCTGCTCGCCTCGTCGTCCGTCAGGTTGTAGTGATAGAATGTTGAATAGTACTCTTTTACCTCACCAGTCATGTTAAGATCCTGGAAAAGATCGGGATGCAGCGTTTTGGCAAAAAATTCCATAAGCATCATTCCTTCCGCGCCATAATCCCAGTAAGCCACTCCCAGCGGGCAGAGAAAAACCTTATTGGTCTTCACAGCTTTCAAGTTGCTATATTTTGGGTCCTTCGTGAATATATCCGTACTATTAACCCGACCTACAAAGATCACATCAGGGTTCCATGCCAGCAGCTGTTCAGGCGTGATTGTATCAAATGATTCCGAATCTCCGGAAATATATTTACCGCCAGCTATTTCCACATAAAACTGCGGATAAGAATTTTTACCTTGATACGTCGTTGCATCTCTGGCAAAGTATACTGTAGGACGTTGGCTATCCGTGAGATTTGCAGTCCTCGATAGCACATAATTTTCTTTTTGATCGAAGTATGCGTCCCATTTATTGGCAATCTGCTCTGCATCCGGCCCCATCACTTCCCCATAAAGTTTTATTTCTTGCTTCACATATTTTGTGAATGAGTCTATGTCGTCCGGATTCCCCGAATCCTTCTGTGTGACTACGGCAGCTATATTAATTGAAGTTAATTTCTCCTTAGTACCATCATATGACCGACAAAATACTACCTGTACTTTTTTGCTCATCAGGTCTTCAATATTAGGATCATCTGCTATAGGAATATCTTTCAACTGTGGGGCATATCTTGGAGGACCATGGAATATGGGTCCATGCAGACATTGTCATTACCATTTTGTTGGTTTGATTCAATAAAATCATTTTTTCATATGCCTGACCGGAAACTGCAGCCACACGAGTCACATTCACCGGCACGGTTACAACTCTACCCTCCTGGTCTGTTATCTGTACAGTTTGGCCGGAATCCATACCAGGCTTTGAGTTATTATCCTGACCAGACTTTACGTTACCATGGTCTACACATGCAGCAGTAACTACAACTGCAATAATGGCAATGATCGTTGCTATGACTTTTTTATCCATTCAACCACCACAGTTTCTTTTACCGACACGGATCGTTAAATCCCATATTCAGATGTGATTATTGTATTTGCATAGGTATACACGCCTTTCTATGTTCATCGATGTCCAGAATTTTAACGTCTATACCATATGCTTCTTTCATATTCTCTTCAGTGACCACATATTCCGGTTTTCCCATTTCCATAATGGTACCCTGATTCATGATAGCCACCTTATTGGACGAGAGGAAGGCATGGTCTGGAAAATGAGAAGTCATTATTACTGATAGTCCTTTTTTAGACAGTTCGTTTATGACTTTGAGTGTCCGTATCTGGTTTCCGAAATCCAGATGGGAAGTTGGCTCGTCCAGAAGGAGGATTTCGGGCTGTTGAGCTAATGCCCTTGCCATCAGTACGAGTTGTCTTTCTCCACCACTGATTTCAGTGTAGGCTTTATCTCTCAGAAAAAGGATTCCCAGGCTTTCAAGAGCTTCTTCAGCTATTTTATAATCATTCTTCCCGGGAACCGATGTTAAGCTCAAATGAGGTGCTCTGCCCATTAAAACCACATCGAGAACCGAGTATGCAAAAGTTGAACCGTTTGATTGCGGTATATACCCTATGGTCTTTGCGAGCTCGGTTTTACCAATCGAATAAATGTTTTTATTATTTAGTAAGATCTCTCCGCCCTTCAGCTTGAGCAAACTGTTTATACATTTAACTAAAGTTGATTTCCCGGTTCCGTTAGGCCCCAATATACATAGAACATCTCCTCTCTCGATTGAGATGTTTACGTTTCGGAAGATGCTTTTCTTTCCATTGTAAGAAAATTCTGCATTCTTTACATCCAGAAGCTTGTTCATGACCATCCCTCATATCCTTTTTGGAGTAGATATATGAAGAAAGGAGCTCCTATTATGGCTGTTAATATTCCCAGGGGAATTTCGATGGATGTGGCTGGTCCTGCATACATTATCCACCAGCAGCAGGAAAGAGGATCCCAATGAAATGCTTGCAGGTAAAAGCTTACTGTGATCCGGGCCCACGATCATCCGGGCCGCATGAGGTATTACAAGACCCACCCAACCAATGATGCCGCTTATACTTACAGAGGCAGCCGTTAATAGTGTACAGCAAAGGATCACTAATAACCTCATTTTTTCCGTATCTACACCTAAAGCACGCGCTTCGTCATCACCCATTGAAAGTACGTTAATTCTCCAGCTGATAAGTAGCAATACTGAAAAACCGATGAAAACAGGTCCTACTATCATCAATAAACTTCTACTGCTAACTGCAGAGAGACTGCCCATGAGCCAGTATACAATTTCCGGCAATTTACTGTCGGGGTCTGCAAGATACTTGATACAGGAAATAAAAGCTGAAAAGAGTGCTGCAATAGCAATCCCTCCCAATACCATCATCAGAATGGCATTCCCCTTAAACTTTTTACTGAGGAAGTAAGTGAGGACAACTGCAACGAGGCCGAACAGAAATGCTGTAGTCTGAATCATTAACATGGAAAAACTGAACAAAATAGCTACAGCAGCCCCGAAACCTGCACCTGAAGAAACCCCCAGGAGATCCGGTGATACTAGCGGGTTTTGGAACGTTCCTTGAAACGCAGCTCCTGAGATTGATAAAGCTGCACCCACAATCATCGCAGCTATTATACGGGGCAAACGTATCTCCCAGACAACTGTATAAATAGTAGGGTCCAAATTTGCTTTGATCGGTACAAAAACCGAACCGATAGCCAACATAACATCTGAAGGCGACACAGGATATCGGCCAATCATAAAAGACCCAAAAAACAAAACAACAGGAAGCATTATCAGCGCAGTTGTTATAGAGACATTTCCGATGATTGTCCTGTTTGCTCGTTTACTCATTATCTTTTCTCCATTACAGATCCTCTAATTCCGACATCAAGATTAAGAAACATCGGCTGATCTTCACTATACAACTTAAATATGATATGTTTGTTCAAACATAACGCTCATTCGTGTTGAAGATTTTAACTAATATTTATATACGAATTAAAATATAATTGATAAAATACGGTTAAAAGAGCATTATTATTTAGTCACAGAGAACTTCACAGGAACTGAAAGCATATCCATCGCTCTTTTGTAAAAAATAATACTTCGGTCAATTTGTCTGATTGATTAGATCCTCCGTCACGTTATTATCCAGATATACTTTGGAATAAAATGTTTTTACTTCTTTGTTCAGGTCGATTTTCACTTCATCAGGATGGAGCATTTTCGCAGTCCATAGAAGTCCCATCAGTGATTGCGTCCGGTCAAGCATCTCGTATTTTGTAGATGCGTAAACACGTTTGTTCTTTACGGCAGCAATATCTTTCCAGGCATCGTTCGAGAGAATTTCATCTCGGCCTTTTGCAGTTTTGGTAATTATAACGTCCGGATTCCACCTGTATATTTGTTCCAGGGAAACCTTGACTTCTTCACTTGTATTGACGGACTGCAGCTGCGGGTTTGCTTCTATGAAGCTTACGCCCCCAGCCAAACTGATGATTGATGCCATAATGGTCTTAGAACCGACTGTGCTGGTGACTTCCGATTGCGCATAATATACTTTTGGCTTATCACTTTCATTAATCTTTGAAGTTTGATCGGTAACCATTTTGACAGTTTCGTCCCAATAGTCTCCAAGTTCATTTCCTTCTTTTTCATTTCCAACAATTTTACCGATTAGCCGCCATGAGTCTGCAATCTCCTCAAGCGTGTCTTTCGATGCCGCAACGAATGGAACGCCAACTTTCCCTTGTTCTTGATCGATTTGCATATCCTTCGTTAACGTTATTACTACCTGAGGATTGACTTTCAAAATATCCTCTGTGTTCATGTCGCTGTGGAATTCTCCATTGACCGGGAGAGCAAGAAGCCTCTTTTTTTCATCATCTGACATAAATTCAAGCCGTTCAGTAAACTGTTTATCCACACTCACAAGTTTCTCTGGAGCAAGCCTCCAGACCATCTGACACGGTATCGGATGTACCACGGAAATCCTTGTAATTTCAGCAGGCAATTTTATTTCCCGGCCTGAAAGATCGGTGATTACCCGTGTATCTGATACGGCAGGAACCGGTGTTGTTTGCGCACCTGAAACTTTAGATGAATTAACTTCTTCGCTTGTTTTCTGTAAGCATCCGGATAGTGCTGTCAACAAACATAACGCCATTAGCAGGCACAATGTCTGTTTTGTTATTTTTTTAATCATAATCCCCTACAAGCCAAAAATTATTTAGTACAGCTAGTTATTAATCATGCTTTGCGCCTTTTCCATGCTCCTGAGTTTCTTTCTATGGGCAACAAGTCCGCCATCGGTCAGTATCTCGAGTAAAAAATCCGGCAGTTTATTTCCGGTGAATATGCCTTTTTGTGGCACTACAACCTCACCTTTAAGTAAATCGACTCTTATTATGTCTCCTTCCTGACAATCGATATCAGCTTCTAAAAGAGGCAGTCCGATATTAATTGCGTTTCTGAAAAAGATCCTTGCAAAAGACTTCGCTATGATACAGGAAACCCCTGCATGTTTCAAAGCGAGAGGAGCTTGCTCTCTTGAGGACCCGTAACCAAAATTAGTACCTGCGACGATTATATCTCCAGGTTTTACCTTTTTTGCAAACTCCGGGTCAACACCTTCCATCGCATGAGCTGCAAAGATCTTCATCTCCCTGGTTCTCAAGTATTTTCCCGGAATAATTAGATCAGTATCGATGCTATCTCCAAATTTCCAGACCCTACCAATTATAGAATTTTCCATCACATTCACCCTAAATGTAACTTTATGGAAGTACTTGTTAGCAGATTGACACGAAAACAGAAGTGGTTATTCCAGTAAATCAGATCAAACACAACCGGATTAATTTTCTATTTCATCAGCTCGATTCTTTCGTGCCATTCATTTCAAATATAACCATATTGTTTATGACAATGGTTAACCCGTTTTGTTTTCGAATTGCAAACACTGCCGTTAGTACTTGCAATTTCCTTTTTCTTTGTTAGCTAATTTTGTAACAGACCGGTTTTTTGTATTTTATTACTATTTTCGAACCTCCTGCTATGTTTTGTCGTTGTTATGTTAGAACAAACATAACTTGTATTTATATACATGGAATACAGTAACCTATTACCTATATAATTGTATATAAAGATTTTTGTTCACAATCTGGAAAGAGCATTTGCCTTGAAGTAATAAATAATCATCAAAAAATAGTATTAATTTCCTTTTAATTCCTTAACAGATACCTTGTTTGTTTCATTGAATAATCTCCATATCTCGAGATTATCTGAATAATTATTGATTTTTTTAACGAATATTACATTCTAAAGCGTCTGGGATAGAAAAGTATTTAATTAAGTGAATAGGTAATAGGCTACTGTATTCCTTATATAAATAGACAACCTATTAACCGGAGGTAAGAAAATGAATTGAAAAACGAACAAGGAACCTTTATGTCCTGAACATAATGAAAATCAAAATTTGTAGTGGAAAACAGAAAAAATACTAAAAGGTGTTCTTTGATGAACCAGATTAGTTATACCCAAAGAAATTGCAAGGATAAAAAGAAAATAGAAACGTTTCTTTCAGAAGCTCGAACCGGCGTGCTCGGGATGATAAATGGGGCTTTCCCGTACGCTGTTCCAGTGAACTATTTATGGCACAACGGTTCGGTCTACTTCCACGGGATGGGTTCGGGTAAAAAGGAAAAAATCCTTTCTCAAAATCCGCCTGTGTGTTTTACAATATATGAGGAATTTGGTACTGTGACGGACCCGGTACCCTGCCATGCCGATACTGCATATATGAGTTTAATGCTTTTCGGAAACGCAGAAAAAGTGACTGATACGGAAGAGGCCACAGAGGCTCTCCAGAAATTAGTAGATAAATATATGCCAAATTATTACAGTCACTCATTAACTAGCACTTTTATTGAGAAGTATCGTTCTTCACTTGATGGAAATCCAGTTTCTATTTACCGGATAACGCCACAGGAAATGACAGTCAAGGAAAACTCAGCAGAACCTGAAAAACTTTTTAACTTGAAAACTCAATAATTCATGCTATAGTTAATATGAAGCAAAGGAGATTTTGGGATTTTTTCCAGAATCATCTTTTAATTTCTATAAGAAGAATATCTACCTTTAAAGTATTCGACATTTTTTGGAATAAAAGAGTGCATGGTTTTTTTTGGATGAATGAATCAACAAATGATTGATTATCGATATCCTTTAAAGAGTTTGCACATGTACAATTCTGACGGTCTTTTTATTCGGCAACATATTCACAGTTTGATACTCAAGCCCTAAGGCAACTAAATCTTTATCAAACCACTTTGGAACATGACTGCAAATTACTTCCAGCCTGGTGAACTCTCCTTTTTTCAGAAAAGGAATTAAAATCATTTTTGAAGTCAATTGCGGATTCTTCAAAAGGATTTCCCCCATATTAAGATAGAAGTAACCTTCATTTATACCAGGTTCCAAAAATTGCATAATGTCAAATTTGAGGGTTTCTTCTTGCCGCTTCTCAATTACTTTAAGAATTTCTTCCTTGAATGAATCGAGAATATTCAAAGTGCTATTCTCCACAAGGACGATTTCAAAGCCCGCGGCTTCAAAAATTCCGGGTGCTATCCCGGGGATTTCACTCGCAATTAATAGTTTTACATCATCAAGCTGCTTTATGGTATCTATCACAGTCATGCGTACTGTGGCAATATCCTTCGCTTTGCAAACTTTATTTTCAAAACGTTTCAAAAATTTCCATTTCTCGCCATCTGTTTCATATATTGCAATGAATCCCTGTTCAAATATTGAATTCGTTTTTTGTTCATCGCTTTCTACAATGGCAATTTTCAAAATATGCCCTCTTTTCATGTCACATTTCATAATGATTCCAGCCGGTAGTTAAAAGACTTTACTGACAGGATAATTGGCAGGGTTTGAACAAGCTATGTGGGATTATTCTAAAATCATAGAGATTATCTTTCATATGGCGTCTAATTGTATTGATTCTGCCAGGAACTGCAAACACTCGGAAACTGGCAGAGTCAACAAATCCCACTAAGACCTACAATACTTGATTACTCAAATCCTAAAGAATCAAATATTCTTACCATACGTTCAATAACCATTCTCGATCCTTTTTGTACTCCATGTCGGTAAACAGCGTGTTCGCCATCTGCTCGGCGAGCCAGATCGCTCCTGCATATCCGACGACCGGATGGCGGTACAGTCCTGCACGATCGAAAGTGGGAAAACCAACACGTACCATAGGAATATTGTTATCGATGGCAGTCCACCGACCTTTGGAGTGGCCGAGGATGAGATCGAGTTCTACTTCCTTGTTTTTTATCCGTCTTTCCAGCTCCCACAGGTCAGCATTCATAATTATCTCCATCTCGAAATCGACTTTTTCCCGAAATGCCTTGATACGGGGATCGTTCTTATAGGTCTGGTTATCATCGCCAAGAAGCAGGAGCACTGGCTTCATCTCCAGGTCCAGGCAGAATTCCGCAAGACCGATTACCAGATCCGGGTTTCCATAGATTGCGACCTTCTTGTCAGCGAAAAACATGTGTGAAAGATCAGTCAACGCATCGATGGCAATCCCCCGCTCGCGGACGAGTGATTCGGGAATTGGTTTTCCAGTCATTGTTTTTACGTTCTGCAGGAAGGTATCCGTGTTGCGAATGCCAATTGGAGTAGGCCCTATAATTGCAGGAACGTCGAATTTCTTTTTCAGAAATTCCGCAGCTTTTCCACCTTCATACCTGTTCAGAGCAATAGTCCCCAGAGCATCTGCCGTCCCGGTCAAGTCCTCAATAGTAGTGCTTCCGTGAGAGACTCCGCTTTTGTCCGGCATCAGGGGTGAATCGAAGTTTTCGATTTCGAAAAGGACTGTTGCATCCACACCCATTTCCGATAGCAGATGCTTGAGCGCTGTCACATCCCCCGGGTTGACCCATCCGGTAATTATATTGAGTTTTCCGGAAGGTTTGTCTTTTTTCGCAAGCGCACTTACCAGGTCATGAACTGCTACATCGTATCCACTTACCATGCTTCCTTTAAAACTCGGAGCATGGATCGGAATAATATGGACTTCCCTATCGGAATACTTTTCTTTCAATAGTCCCTTTTTAAGCTTCCTGATGACACCATCTATATCGTCACCGATAATTTCCGTCGAACATGTTGTGATGATTGGTACGACTTTAACATGCGGATACCGCATCAGAAGCACATCGACTGCTTCTTCGATGCGTTTGAGAGCGCCGAAAACCGCAGCATCTTCGTGCACAGAAGAAGATGCAATCTCAAAGCTGTCCTTGAAATGCTGTGCAAACAGCATACGGACGAACATAACACATCCCTGTCCTCCATGAACGATCGCAATGCAATCTTTTATTCCTATGCTGGCATACTGCGCACCGCATGGCTGGCAAGTGAATATCGGGTTAATAGTGCCTCCCCGTTCTTTTTCTTTTAGTTCGCAAGACATAATATTCCCCTTTCCTTAGTAGAGCGGGTTAGTGAGTTCCTGGTTCAGTGACCCTGTAATAGTTAAGTAATCCATGCGGTCTTTAAGTCCCTGCATGAGCAGTCTGATATCCTTTTTGTCCATTCCGGCCAACCACGGAAACCGGCGTTTGAAATTCTTTGCCAGGTATGCAGCGTCCACCCAGTAGCATCTGTCCTCAGGGTTTTTTAATTCGACAGTCTCTTCGCACAGTAACTGCATCGTTATTGTAAGAATACCCTCGTTTTGTTTCTCCCTGTCCCAGGAGCGGGAATGAAACTGCCACAAGCACCATTTCATAATAAAATCTACCATTTGCTCAATCCTGTCTTTCATAAGGTCTTCCATTATGTCTCCCCCTCCACAACCAGGTCGCTCGGTTGTTGTAGACCGTGCTGTATATGCGAGCTCGGATAGGTCTTTCCACGTAATTTTGAAACAATATCCCATTCCCCGGTATACGGTCTTTCAGCGCTTGGAGTCGTCTCATCTTCAATTATATTTACGTCAGAAATTAGCTTTCGCGTCAAAAATCCTTTATCGGTAGGTATTTCATCCTTGCTGATGTCCACCCCGGAAAGCTGATGAATCGGTGAGTAGATCGCATTGTACATATCACGTGCAAGCCTTACCCATCCTTCAAACCCTTTATAGGGGCCGTTGTGGTATGCATGTATATTGAGATAAGGGATACGAACCTTTTTGACAACCTCGCCTGGACGAACGCCTGTAAGTACAAGGTCTGGCTTCAACATCTCTAAAGCTTCGAGCCCTTCCAGTTCGTTGGGATCGTCAATGGCAAGAGCGCCTTCACCGCACCTGGCGACGCCTTTTTCAAAGTCCCCCTGGTGGCCGAATTTTGAATAAACCGAGACAACTTTTACTCCCATTTCTTCTTCAATTACATGCGCCCAGTGCCAGAGTTTTGAACCTCCGGGCCAGAGACATATTTTTTTTCCTTTCAGGCGTTTCGCATACCAGTTTAGTTCAGGTCTCCATCTGGCAGTTTCCTCGTCGATAATAGCCTGGGCATCGCTTTCGAGCCCGAAAAACATGGCCACCTTCATAAGCGATGCAGACAGCGGTTCAAAACCAAACCCATCTATATCAAGACGAGGAATCCCGTATCTTTTCTTGAGTTCGTTGCAGATGTATTCGGCAGAACGCGCACATTCCAGTACGTTGAGATGCGCCCGGTGCATACCCCTTAGATCATCATATGACCCGTTACCTGTAAAGGTGGAAAGAACCTGAATTCCCATCCTCTTGAAAAAGTCCAGCATGATTTCGGCATCGCCCTGGATGTTATAGTCCCCGACGTAGTTAATGACATATTTGCTTGTAATTTCAGGTTCAACTGTTCCTACCTTCTGGTTTATCCAGGCGATATTGATTTTATGATGCCCTCCCGACTGGCTCGGCCCCCCGAAACCAGGAGCATTGCATACAAAGATATCGACATCGGGCATTTCCTCCATCACTTTTTTTGCAATCGCATCGATGTCGTCCCCAATAAGTGCCGAAGCACAGGTCTGGTAGATGCTCATTCTTTTGATATCCGGAAACGCTTTGAAACAATCGATGATGGTCTGCTTGAGCAGTTTTTCAGCACCGAATACGACGTGTTTTTCTTTCATATCCGTTGCCCAGGCATATTTAAGCTGGAAGTTGTCATTGTCGCTGATATAGCGTTTAGTGTGCCAGGTGTCATAGGTGCATCCTACTGGTCCGTGACACAGGTGAATGACATCTTTCATGGGTGCACCGATGACATGCTTTGCTCCGCAGAAGGCACACCCACGTTCCGAAATTGTCCCGGGAATTGTATTGAGGTACCCGAGAGGAAGACACGACGTCAAATCCTCACCGGGACCTTTTATAACAGCATGCATCGCTCTTTCGGGAATACATTCGCTGCACTTAAATGTGTGATATGGCATGGATTTGTTCCTCCTTTATCTGTTCCTAAAGAACAGCACTGTCGCCCTGTTCATCTGTTCGCACCCGAATAGCATTATCGACCGGGCAGATGAAAATCTTCCCATCACCGATTTGGGAAGTTTTATTGACCTTAATGATTGTTTCGACAATTTGATCCACGTCTTCATTACGGACAACTATGGACAGAAGACGTTTTGGAATATACTCCAGGTCCTTCATTCCGGCCAATCTACCCTGTACCAGAGCATTAGGACGAACATCAATGTTGAGTTCGGTTGCTATGCCTCTTTGTTTACCTCGTCCAATTACCGGAATTGCAGTTATACTCGGAACACCAAGTCCCTCAAGGGCTTCTTTGGTAGGTACAACTTTTTTTGGACGGATGATTGCAATTATTTCTTTCATATTCACATATCCTATAGGTCCTGAACACCAGTACGTATCGTATAAACGTCGTCAACGGGAGTTACAAAAATATTACCATCTCCGTAATTACCCGTGTATGCTTTGAATTTGATAAGTTTTACAACTTCACCAACAAACTTAGCTCCTACAACTAGCATGACCATGGTTTTGGAAAGTTCATCATAGTGTACTGGTCCTACTGTGATCCCTTTTTATAGCCCTGATCATTTTCATATGCAGCCTCCATTTTCCCCAAAATATCACTATAATATTTGAAAAAAATCTTGTTGTCGAAAAGAAACTCACGCAGAACACATGAAATATTTATTATTGATTCTACTTTTTCCAATCTCTTTTCCTTCCAACCTCCGTCTCTGCTTTTCTCTGTATTATGTAATTTCAAACATAACATATATTTATATATGCGGAATACAGTAACCTATTACCTATTAACTAATATATATAATTTTCGTATAGATATACAAGGGAATTAATTACATTTCCCATTAAAGAATAACGTTAATTGTTCATGGAAAACGAGATAAATAAGTTAAAATTAGCTCATTTTGAGCAAATCGAAAAGTGGTTCATACTCCATGATTACATCACAACTAACTGGATATCTCCGTTTTCCTCAGCGTTTTCCTCGTTTTCCATGACAATTATTAGATTGCCCCCTCATTCCTTTATTGAAATATACTGAAAACGGGCCGGTATACATTAGGACAGAGACTCTTTTTGTAATATATTTTTGTGAGAAAATATCCACCAATAGATAAGTTTTTATATTAGCAAATCGGTAATAGGTTACTGTATTCCGTATATTTAAGATATATAAATCCATGCGGAGGTTAAAAATGAAGTAAACCATACAGAAAAGATTGATACCTCATTCGAAAAACAAGATTATCCGCCAAAAAACCGGAAGTTTTCGACTAAAATAACTTAAACAGTCATTAATAAATCAGTAAAGAGTAATTTCTCAAACATAGAGTTTTCACCCTTAAGTAATTTCGATACAGTAGTTATTCAAATGTAATGGCAAGATAATTCCACATAGTGGATACTTTATTCAATACCGATATGTTTCTTTGAACATAACGTCCAGGTTTCCACTAAGTGGATTTTTTGTTAAATGTCGTTATGTTTGTTTAAACATAACCAGAGCAAGACCCACTTAGTGTATACTTTATCCAATATCATTATGTTCAATTAAACATATCGAATTATCACATAAAATGAGGAAGTGGTGCATGAGTAGATGTTTAGGTTGATCCAGAAATATTCCCGTGATTCAGCTATTACATCAGGATAAATGATATAAATCGAATCGAAGGGCTGTACAGACATAAGAAAACGGAAAATTAAGGTTTAAAAGTGAGAAAGAACGCAAACTGCATCATAAAAATTATTAGAGGAATAAAATGACCAGAAAAATTGCATTTTATGGAAAAGGCGGTATTGGAAAATCCACTACTCAACAAAATACTGCTGCTGCTATGGCATATTTTCATGGAAAAAAAGTTTTTATTCATGGGTGTGATCCCAAAGCAGACTGTACTCGTTTAGTACTGGGGGGGGTTCCTCAGACCACAATAATGGACACGCTCAGAGAATTGGGAGAAGAAGCCGTGACAACTGATACTGTAGTCAGTACCGGTTTTAAAGAAATCAAATGCGTCGAATCAGGTGGTCCTGAGCCTGGTGTTGGTTGTGCTGGTCGGGGTGTAATCACTGCGATCAATCTTATGGAGGAACTGGGAGCTTATTCCGAGGATCTGGATTTCATCCACTTCGACGTATTGGGTGACGTTGTTTGCGGCGGTTTTGCAATGCCGATCCGGGAGGGAAAAGCCCAGGAAGTGTACATAGTCGCTTCCGGAGAAATGATGGCTACTTATGCAGCAAACAACATCTGCCGCGGCTTATTGAAGTATGCCGAGCAAAGCGGGGTGAGACTTGGTGGTATAATTTGCAACAGCCGCAAAGTCGACAATGAGCTGGAAATGATGGAAGAGTTTGTTTCTGCACTTGGAACACAGTTAATACACTTTGTTCCGCGAGATAACATTGTTCAAAAAGCCGAGTTTAACAAAAAGACAGTTGTCGAGTACGACCCGGAATGTAACCAGGCACTTGAATATGGCAAACTTGCCAAGAAAATTTTAGAAAATGAAAATTTCGTGATTCCAAAACCAATGAGTATTGACCAGTTAGAGAAAATGGTTGCAAGATACGGTCTTATGGATTAATTTAGGGAGAGGATCTAGCAATGAAAATGATACGTGCCATAATACGGCCGGAATGGGCGGAGGAAGTAGCCGACGGATTGGCAGAAGCCGGGTATTATTCCCTGACAAAAATAAACGTTTTCGGAAGAGGAAAGCAGAAGGGAATTACTGTTGGAGATGTGCATTATGATGAACTCTCAAAAACAATGATCATGATGGTTGTGGAAAATGAAGCCGTCGACGAAGTGATAAAAGTCATTTCCGGAAAAGCATATACCGGTAACATGGGAGATGGAAAAATTTTTGTGAGTACTGTAGACGATGCATATACTATAAGCTCGGGTGCAAAAGGGTTGTGAGCAGCATCTTTAAAGGTAAGGGATTTTGAAAACCGGGAGGGTTCCATATGAAAGAAGTTACAGCGATTGTCAGACCTAATAAGATGTCGGCTACGAAAGATGCATTGGATAAAATCGGCCTTCCTGCCATGACGGCGATTTCGGTATTGGGAAAAGGTAAGCAAAGAGGGATCTCGGGAGAGCTTAATTTTTACATACAACCAAGATTGCTTGCAAAAAGATACAGCACAGGCATGAAATACATTCCCAAGAGACTTCTGAGCCTAGTTGTGAATGATGAAGATGTAGATCTGGTAGTCAAAACCATTATCGAAGTCAACCAGACTGCCCAAATTGGGGATGGAAGAATCTTCGTCGAGTCGATTGATGATGTCATTAGAATCAGGACCGGCGAAAAGGGCGAACTAGCCTTAAAATAAACAGATGAGGCGTACAAAATGCCGTTAAAACTATTCTGTTGTGATGAATGCATACCTGAGCGCAAAAATCATGTTTACGTTAAGGAGGAAGGGGAAGACACGACTTTGTACCTTCCACTTTCGAATATAGAAACAATACCCGGATCGTTATCCGAAAGAGGATGCAGCTACTGCGGGGCAAAACTCGTTATTGGCGGCGTTATCAAAGACTGCATTCAAATGATACACGGTCCGGTAGGGTGTGCGTATGATACATGGCATACGAAACGTTATCCAAGTGATAACAACAACTTCCAGTTAAAGTATATCTGGTCGTCGGACACGAAAGAAAAGCACATCGTTTTCGGGGCTGAAAAGCAGCTGAAAAGAGCAATTAAGGAAGCTTTTGCAGCATTTCCGGAAATCAAGAGAATGTTTGTCTACACGACCTGTACAACCGCGCTTATTGGAGATGATCCAAAAGCAGTATGCCATGAGGTCCAGGAAGAGCTTGAAGATGTCGACATATTCGTTGTTGAATGTCCGGGATTTGCAGGAGTAAGCCAGTCAAAAGGGCACCATGAGCTGAACATCGGCTGGATGAGAGATAAAGTTGGCACTCTTGAACCTGAGATTACTAGCGAATACACAATTAATGTCATCGGTGACTACAATATTCAGGGCGATTCCTACGTATTGCAAAAGTATCTTGATAAAATGGGCATACAGGTCATTGCCCACTTTACCGGAAACGTAAAGTATGACCATCTGCGCTGCATGCATAGAGCAAAACTGAATGTTGTCAACTGTGCTCGTTCTGCTGGCTATATCGCCAACGAACTTAAGAGAATATATGACATTCCGAGAATGGATGTCGATACCTGGGGTTTTGATTACATCAAGATAGCACTGAGAAAGATCGGAGCTTTCTTCGGACTGGAAGATAAAGCTGAAGAGGTAATTGCAGAAGAAGTTGCGAAATACGAAGGAAAGCTTGCCTGGTACAAGGAACGGCTAAAAGGAAAGAAGATCTGCATCTGGACCGGCGGACCAAGACTATGGCACTGGACAAAGGCCCTTGAAGATGATTTAGGCATGGAAGTCGTTGCAATGTCATCTAAATTTGGTCATCAGGAGGACTTTGAAAAGGTTATCGCCAGAGGCCGGGTTGGGACTATCTATATTGACGATGGAAATGAGCTTGAATTTTTCGAGGTACTGAACACCATCCATGCGGATCTAATTCTAACCGGACCAAGAGTTGGAGAAATAGTCAAAAAATTACACATACCATACATTAACGGGCACGCGTATCACAATGGACCATACATGGGTTTCGAAGGCGCAGTAAACATGGCCAGAGATATGTATAACGCAATTTATTCTCCGATGTGGGGTTTAGCTGGTAAAGATCCAAGAGGAGTGCAGGAACAATGAAAGAAAAAATAGATGAAGTAACTGCCCTTATCCAGGAACAGTGCCTGTGGCAATTCTTCTCAAGAAGCTGGGACAGAGAGGAAAATATTGAAGGCATTATGACAATGACCGGCAAAATTCTGAACGGAGAAAAAATAAATCTTGAAACTCCGGCGGATAGAGCTTTTTATTCTGATGCAAAGTTTTTAGCGGCTGACATTCAGAAAAAACTGCCGTGGATCTCTGAACTCGACAAATCTGGAGTATTGGAACTGATTGAAGGCGTTAAAAAAAGATTGCTCTATATAACCGTAAAAAAGTCACGGAACTGCGAACTGAACTCGCCAAATTACTAAATGGATAAAAAGGGGAAAAATATGTCGTGTGAGTTGACGTTAAAAGAACGAACAGGAATAATCAATCCGATATACACCTGTCAGCCTGCAGGTGCCCAATTTGCAGGAATCGGTGTAAAGGATTGCATCCCGCTTGTACACGGAGGTCAGGGCTGCAGCATGTTTGTCAGGTTGTTGTTTGCTCAACATTTCAAAGAGAACTTTGACATAGCTTCTTCGTCTTTACATGAAAGTGCTGCCGTTTTTGGCGGTTCGATAAGAGTAGAAGACGCGGTTGAAACGCTTGTTGCGAGATATCCTCACCTGAGGATTATACCTATCATAACTACATGCTCGACTGAAACCATTGGTGACGATATTGAAGGTATAATCCGAAAAGTAAACCCTAAACTTAAGGAAAATCACCCTGACAGGGATATAAAACTTATTGCCGTGCATACTCCAAGCTATAGCGGTAGCCAGGTGACAGGCTACGATGCTGCGATGACTGCAATGGTGAAAGCTCTTGCAAAAAAAGATGAGCCTTCCGGAAAGCTGAACATACTCACCGGCTGGGTAAATCCGGGAGATGTCTCCGAAATTAAACATATTTTGTCCGAAATGCAGGTTGACGGAAATATACTGATGGATACCGAGACCTTCGATGCTCCGATAATGCCGGATAAATCTGCATTTGCATACGGAAACACAACCATTGAGGATATAGCCGATTCTGCCAACGCTCTCGGGTCAATCGCACTAAGCCGATATGAGGGAGCAAATGCTGCAACATATTTGAACGAAAAATTCGGTGTACCTTCGATAATTACTCCAACCCCCATAGGTATAAACAACACTGACATTTTCCTTGAAAATATCAGTAAGCTTACCGGAAAGCCCATACCGGAATCACTTGTTATCGAACGTGGAAAAGCGATAGATGCAATTGTAGACCTGGCGCATATGTTTTTTGCGAATAAGAAAGTAGCAATTTTCGGGAATCCTGACCTTGTACTCGGTCTTGCGCAGTTTTGCCAGGAATGTGAACTTGAGCCTGCGCTTTTACTCCTGGGAGACGACAATACAGCGTATAAAAAAGATCCGAGGCTCAAAGCACTGGAGGAGAAGGCAAACAGCGACATAAAAGTCATCTGGAACGCCGATTTATGGGAGCTGGAAAGCCGCATCAAAGAAAAAACAATGGACATTGATTTGATTTTGGGGCATTCCAAAGGCAGATACATTGCCATAGACCATGACATTCCCATGGTAAGGGTAGGCTTCCCGACCTTTGATAGAGCAGGACTCTGGAAGTATCCGGTAATAGGATACAAGGGAGCCGAATGGCTAGCTGAAACGATTGCAAATACGATTTTTGCTTCTATGGAAAGCAAGCATGACAGAGAATGGATTATCAACGTCTGGTGAGTGAACGGAAGCATATTAACGAAAATATCCTCGATAGCGGTTTTCGGAGCAATAATTGCCTCGATATCTTGTTAACGGCATAATTGTAATGTGAAAAGTCACAATTTCTTCCATTTTTATCGTAACTAACTGCACAAAGAGGAATGAAGGTTAACATGGCTGGCATTGCAAATGAGAGTGTGGTATTTTTTGGGCATTTAAGCGAGCTTTATCAATTAGCGAAAGAAGGAAAAATCGAAACGAAATTACAGGGAAGCCATACTCGTCCTTGTAAGTTCTGGACGGCAATGAAAATATTGAGTGGTATTAAAAACTCTGTCGTAATTGCTCATGGGCCAAGCGGATGCGCATTCGGGGTAAAACAGGCTTATAAGCTAACAAATTGCCGGAACAGCGGTTCACCATATGAATCCGTCATAACCACAAACGTTGATGAAAAAGCCGTTATATACGGCGGTGAAAAAGAACTGAAAGGTGCCATACTTGAAGTGGACAGCAAGTATAAACCTGACATCATTTTTGTTGCTACCAGCTGCGCTACCGGAATAATTGGGGACTATGTGGATGCGGTAGTGAGCGGGATCAAGTCCAAAATAAACGCTAAAATTATGGCTGTTCACTGTGAAGGTTTTGCGGGAGAATACAGGAGTGGATTTGACCTGGTTTTCAGGCAGATTGTTCAGCTCATGGACAGACCTGACCAAGAAAGCAGAGCAAAACTTGCCAGGTCGGTGAACATCGTCGGAGGTAAAATGGGTCCGGAGAGGACGGAGATTGATACCGATGTTAAGGAACTGAAGCGTTTGATTGAAGATATGGGTGCTAACGTAAATGCCGTCATAGCAGGTAACTGTTCACTGGAAGAGATAAGGAGAGCTCCAAGTGTTGCGGTAAACTGCACTCTATGTTTGGATCTGGGGTATGCAATAGGAAAAGAAATGCTTGACCGGTTTAATACTCCTTTGAATTCTACAATTCTTCCATATGGTAAAAGTGCTACGGAAAAATGGCTTAGAGAAGCAGCGAAGCTTCTACATATGGAAGTTGAGGCTGAGGAACTGATTAAAAGGGAATACGAAGCAATAAGCGTTGAATTTGAAGAGGCAAAAAGACATCTCTCCGGCAAGCTGGCAATTGTCGAGGGACATGATGCAATAAGGTCGCTGTCGATTGCTCACATGCTTGAACGTGATTTTGATATGAGGGCGGTAATTTACAATTTCCATCCCTGGAGTGCGGAAGCAAGGGAAACCAGTATCGATTACCTGTTAGAGACCGGGCTTGATCCCGAAATACTAATCACAAAAGGTACTCTAGCCTTTGGAAAATATGAAGCAATGCTTCAAACTGAAAATGAGCTGCTTGAATACCTGGGAGACATGAATCCGGAAAGGACCGTATATTTCGGTTCCTCAATGAGCTTCCCTAATATCCCTGTAGTCGATTTGAATGCCATATTGAACCGCCCGAGATTTGGTTTCAGAGGAGCCTTAAAGGTTGCAAAATGTATTTGCACGGCACTTGAGTATTCCTTCCGACCACGCAGCTGGGTAACGAAAAAAATGGCATTTCCCGATAAATCCGGTGGTCTGTCTTCAGCTCAATCGCTTACCCCTAAGCTGGCTCAGGAATTGCCGGATTGTACGGTCTATGCAGGAAAGGAGAGAGGCAGATGTATGATGAGATAAAGTTCGATAATTGCAGCCACAGCAAGGACCCGATGGTCGGATGTGCTCTTGAAGGTGCTGCCGGAGTATTGGCCGGTATCCGGGATATAAGTATTGTCATACACTCCCCTCAGGGCTGTTCCGCAACGGTTTCGGCGGCTTATGATGTCCACGAAATTGATTTTACAAGACGAAAGGTCGCATGTACCCGGCTCTTTGAAACAGATATAGTCATGGGTGCTTCGGACAAACTGAAAAAACTGATCAAAGAAGCCGATTCGAAATTTAAAACCGGAGCGATATTCGTTATAGGTACATGTGCAGCTGATATCATCGGGGAAGACATTGAGGGGTTATGCCGAAATATCCAGCCTCAAATTAACGCCAGGCTCATTCCCGTTATGGCAGGAGGATTTAGAGGGAACGGTTATGATGGAATTGAATTAGGATTGAACTCATTATTCCCATTCATAAAAAGACAGGAAGAAAAAATTCCAAACAGCGTGAACCTAATAGCCCCTCAAGCAAACCTGAATCCGACATGGTGGGCGGATTTAAAATGGGTACGTGAAACCCTTGAAAAAATAGGCATTAAAGTCCAGGCTGTGCTGCCTCACGATACCTCTCTGGAAGAACTGGAAAATGCAGGACTGGCATCGGCAGACATACTTCTCAGCCATGATGCGGGGTATAAATTCGGATTAAAAATGCAGGAAATCCATGATATACCTCTTATATTGTCGGATATCCCGCTCCCGGTCGGGCTGACAAATACTGCCAGATGGCTTCGAGCAGTGGGACAATATTTCGGTGTTGAGGAAAAGGTCGAAGAGATGATAAAAGAGGGAGAAAACCTGGCCATCGACGTGCTAAGACGCAGGGGACTGATGATGATTCCCAGGTACCGCAATTGCAAGGTGGCTGTTTCGGCTGATGCAACCATGGGGATAGGTTTGATCCGGATGTTGTTTGAAGAGCTGGAGATGATTCCGGAACTGTTGCTTTTCCGATCATCAGTACCTTATTCTCGCTTGCTGCTGGAAAATGAGCTTAAGGATATGGGAATTGCTCCCAAGGTTGTTTTTTCTGCAGACGGGTATCAGATAAAGCAATCGTTAAATGACAGCTGTGTGGATGCCGTATTCGGCTCCTCATGGGAGTATTATCTGGCTGAAGAATTGGGCATAAAATTTGCTTTTGATGTATTCAATCCGACAAACAGGGAAAATTATCTGAACAAAGCATATTTCGGATATGAAGGGATGCTGAACTTTTTAGAAAATGTTGCTAACGATTGGGAAAGGGCACTGCGTTCAAAGCAGATTCACCGGGAAGAATATCCCAGGAACCAAACTCACGTTTTGATAAGGGACGATATCTAATGTTTACCCTTGAGAGGAGCGGGATCAAAGGAATAACAAGTTTCACCAAATATGATAGCGGTGAACTTAAGGAATGCAGGATCGAAGATTACAATCTTATAAGCACAAAATATGGAGATCTTGTTCCGCAATATGGGGACCCGGGAATTAGAAAGAAGCAGTTGAAAGCTATCTCTTTCTATAAAAGTGGAAAGATTAGAAGCATTTCTTTAGAGCGGCAAACTGACATACACACATCGTTAGGCATATTCCCGGCAGAATTGATCACTTTTTATGAGGACGGTTCAATTGAAAGTTTATTTCCATTAAACGGGCAAATTAGTGCTTTTTGGTCGGAAGAGGAAGAAGGGGCACTGGCCCGAAAATTTGATTTTACCTTTCCGTTTGGCAGCTTCAATGCAAAAATCATAGGTTTGCGTTTTTATCCGGACGGCAAAGTCAGAAGCCTTATTTTATGGCCGAATGAAAGAATCACTATAGATACGCCGATAGGAAAAATGCCTGTCCGAATAGGATTTAAGCTTTTTGAAGACGGTAACATAGAATCAGTAGAACCGGCAGAACCGGTTACTGTTAAAACTCCCATTGGAACGATAAATGTATTTGATAAAAATGCGTTGGGGATAGATGCAGGTAAAAATTCTTTACAATTTAACCGCAAAGGTAGATTGATTTCTGTTTCTACTTCAGACACCATAATAATCCGAAAAAATAATAGTGAAAGCGAGATTATTTCCCCAAAACTTAAACCTGGTCTCATGGATGAGGAATTTGAAGAAGTTCCGCTTAAATTGCTCTTTGAGGACGATACTGTAATTATCCACGATGGCGTAAAAAAAGCCTCTTATAAAATAGCTGAATATACATTCAGAATTCTACGAGGCTTATATAAAAAAGTAAAAAACTGTAATAATTGTTCCGTTTGCTACGATCTATGCAACCTGAACTGATAGTTTATCTGTTAACTTTTGGAGCCTTTAGCTATAGAATGCCACTACTTTACTCATTTCTAATTTAACCGGGAATAAATCTTCTGTGTTTAGATTCAGGGAATCAACTAATTGAGCAGGCAATTCTGCAGTTAGGGTCTTATTATATCTTACAAGTTTGAGAATAATGAGTTTTCTTGGTCCTTTATTGACAATACAATTTATGCGAGCAGAGTAAGTGTTCTCTTGATTTTCGGAACTGGAATCATGAAAAAGAAAAGATATATTTTCAGGATGAATTCCCCAGGACACTTTATCTCCGGCTTTGAAATTCTGAGATTTTGTTTTTATTCTCAAGTCTCCACTTTTTAACACTGCACTTCCGGACTCTTCATTGTATTCTTCAACATATGCGTCATCGAAAATATTGATGATACCAATTAATTTTGCTACATGCAGGTTTTTTGGAGAATGAAATATTTCATCCGGAGTTCCGAACTGCAAGGCTTTTCCTTCGTGCAAAACCAGAATCTTATCGGCGAGAAGAAATGCCTCTTCAAGGTTGTGAGTGATGAACAATAAAGGTATCCCAATCTTTTTTTGTAAATTCTTTATTTTTTCTGTAAGTTCAGTTCTGATCTCCATATCAAGTGCGGAAAATGGTTCATCCAGAAGTAGAAGCTCCGGTTTGGGAGCCAGAGCTCTTGCCAGGGCAACTCTCTGCTTCTGTCCACCGGACAACTGGGATGGATACCTGTTTTCGAATTCCTCGATATGAAGAAGTTTCATCACTTCTATAATTCTTTCTTCCCTGGATATTTTTTCCCAACTTTTAAGGCCGCATTCTATGTTTTTTTTAACGTTCATGTGGGGGAAGAGAGTATAGTTCTGAAATACATAACCAAGGTTTCGCTTCTGTATAGGCAGATTAATTTTCTGGTTTTTGTCGTAGTAAATTCTACTTCTAACAGTTATTTTTCCATCATCGGGTTCCGTAATCCCTGAGATGCACTTGAATAATGTGGTCTTTCCCGAACCGGAAGGTCCGAAAAGTACCACAAGTTCGTTTTCCATTTCAAAGCTGACATCTAAAACAAAAGCTTTCTTGATGTCCGATTTTTTATTGGTTCCAGCTTCTTTATACCATTTTTTAAGGTCAACTTTGATGCCCAAGCTCATACCTCTAGTTTTCCTACGAATTTGCCGGTCAGAGAAATAGCCAGCAAGGACACAATGATCAGAATTAAGACAAGAATCTGAGCAAGCTCATTATTGCCTGCCTCAAAGGCACTATATATTGAAAGCGCCATTGTATTCGTTTTTCCCGGAATATTCCCTGCAAGCATAAGTGTTGCTCCGAATTCTCCGACAGCCCGTGCAAAACTGAGCACCAGACCTGCCAGTATACCCCTTTTTGCAAGAGGTAATGTTATCAAAAGAGCAGTTTCAATCTCAGTTCTCCCAAGGATGTAAGCTGCATACTCCAGTTCCTTATCTACGGCTTCTATAGCCGCTTTTGAAATCCTTACCATCAGAGGCAGGGAAACGGTATAAGCTGCAATGACTGCTGCCTGCCAGGTGAACAGGATTCCGGTTCCAAGAAAACTAAAAATCAGATGGCCAAGAAATCCGTTTCTACCTACCAGCATGACCAGCAGATAACCAATTACAGTAGGCGGAAGGACTAGAGGGAGTGTTATAATCAGCTCTGCAAATTCTTTTCCTCGGAAATCACGCCTCGCAAATATATAAGCGAGTACTATCCCACTACAAAATACCAGGAGGGATGATATGGTTGCTATCCAGAGCGTAATGTATAAAGGAAACCATACTTGGTTTAACGTTGGGATCATATCTGATACTATAATTTGTATTAAGGGATTAATCAGTATTTTCCAGTATTAATTTACAGGAATACTAACAGGCAGATTTAGAACCATTCTTTTACTTATAAATTAAAAAATTTAAAATGATAAAATAATATTTAGAAAACTGTTTGTATTGTGATGTTTGCATTTTTAGAATTGGATTCTAAAATAATCCGCAGAAGTTCCAGGATGTAGTTTTTTCGATTTTAACTTATTCCGGCAGTACCAATAACTGCTTTAACTGCTTGTGCTTCTGCGGAAAAGATTTACCACTCTGATTGCAACTGTCTACATAAGATCCTGAAATAGTGGTTAGTCTACTGCCACCATCACACTTGAAGCTTTTATCACTGCGTATACTTCACTTCCTTCTTTCAACTTAAGACTTTCAGCTGATGTTTTTGTGATAACGGAAGTGATTTGTGCTCCACCCGGCAATTCTATTAAAACTTCAGTATTAACCGCTCCGTGGACTATACTTTTTACCTTACCTTTTAAAACATTGCGTGCACTTAATTTCACTATTTATTCCTCCATAAAATATTGTATATATTAGTCAATGTTTTTCATTTTTATATTTATTACATTGATATATATTTCTTTTTGTTGACGATAGAACAATAGCTGCAGGCTCAAAAGCCTAAAAGGTAAGAATTTTCGCATTTTGAGTCCAACGGATTTAAAAGAATAAGATGGACCCACCAACTTTAATAAAAAATATTGAATTTGGAAGCCCTATGAAAAGTTCTAAACTTAGATAGGCTTCCATTCTCAACTTTTATAATATTCTTAAATTATTGAGATTGGCCAAAACCATACTCTTTCATTATTTCCTGTCCTTCTGTTCCGGTTACGAAGTCAAGGAATTTCTGAGCTGTTTCCTTGTGGGTTGAAGCAGAAACTACAGCTATCGGATAGCTAACCGGAGTACTTACGGACACATTTGCGACTACTTTTATAGTTCCTGGTTTTGCACTCTTCGCATCGGTTTGGTATACGAAACCTGCATCCACATTATTTCCTTCAACATATGTAAGTACTGCTTTGACATCTTCACCCGGTACCATCTTATTTTCAAGCTGGCTCCACAAACCTGCTTCAGTCAATGCGGTTTTCGTATAATTTCCTACTGGGACCGTATCCGGATTCCCGATGCCTATCAACTTAACATTGGGATTTGTCAGATCAGTTATGTTAGTTATATTCAGGGTACTGTTCGCAGGGATTATAAGCACAAGTGAATTGCTGGTAAAGTCTTTTCTTGAACTGTTATCTATAAGTGATTTATTATTCAGCAGGTTCATTTGCTTCTCATCAGCTGAAGCAAAAACATCGACAGGAGCTCCACCTTCGATTTGCATACGCAAATTACCTGAACTTCCAAAGTTTAAGCTTATTTTAGCCCCAGGATTTTCTTTTTCAAACTGAGCAGCTATATCCGTAAAAGCATTAGTAAGGCTAGCCGCTGCAGAAACAGTTATGGTTTCAGAAGTTGTACCTGGAGTTACTGTTGTAACCGGAGTAACCGGTGTGACAGGTGTAACCGGTGTAACCGTAGCATTCGGAGCTGCACTTTGATTACCAGTGCATCCTATTGAAAGGAATACACCCAACAATACAAATAAGATTATCAGTTCTTTTCTCAATATCTCACCCCTATTCATTAATTAATTGTTTTTCTTGTATAATGTCATTGATTGGACCGAGTCTGAAATGACAATAACCATGAAAAACTGATGAGAGACTTCATTCTATTGATTCTCTCACTCTTCTGGTCTATGTTTTAAATTGTATATGATATTAGACCAAGAGGAATACAGTTGCCTACTTCCTCTATATTATATAAATAATTTTCCATATTATTTCTACATTTTCGAATTTATGTTGTTTGGAGATATGTTTAGTTATACATAACGTTATATATGTTTAATCCTCTGAAAACATTCATTAAGCGCAGCTACTTTCTTGCCTCAATGAAGGTGAAGAAGCATAGAAAACGGAACGTAAAAAATCAGGAAAAACATGAAATATTACTTTCAAAAATTCTGCTCTGAATCCGAGGAAACACTATATTATAACTGAGGTGGAATGCAGACTATATGAAAGTTGGAACCTGGAATTGCAACATGGCGTTTAGAAAGAAATACAAAAATATTCTTCTATATAATCCTGATCTTCTAATTGTCCCGGAATGTGAGAATCCAGCCAACTTTAAAGAACATTTTTATTCGGATTTCACATGGATTGGAGATAATAAAAATAAAGGTTTAGCAGTCTTTAGCTTTAATAATCTCAAAATATCATTACATGAGTCCCATAACAAAGAATTCAAATACATACTACCGCTTGAGATAACAAAAAACGATGAAAAGATTATGAATCTTATTGCAGTGTGGGCACAAGATAATGGCGATCCAAAAAGAAGATATATTGGGAATGTGTGGTGCGCATTAAATTACTATAAGGATTTATTTAAGGAACCAGTGATTATAGCAGGAGATTTTAATTGGAATGTCATCTGGGATAGAGAAAAATCTTCACTGCACGGCACACTAAATGATGTAATTAACCTTTTAAAAAAGTATGGTATTTATAGCACATATCACAGCATTCCTGATGCGATATTCGGAACAAATGTGGTTTTTGGGAATGAAAAGGATCCGACTCTATTTTTATTAAAAAACAAAGATAAGCCATATCATATTGATTATATATTTACTTCAAAGAATTTCATTGAAAATACAGAATCATGTTATATTGGGAAATACAAAGATTGGATTGCCCTTAGTGACCATATGCCTGTTTTTGCTGAGTATGAAGATACTAAAATCGATTGATAATCGGTGTAGGTTTCCGGGAAGATAAGAATTTTTCCAGTACGATGAACCAATAAATATCTATTCCCGTAGATTGAGGCTGTATTATTTTTTTCTCTTTTTGATATAGTTTATAATATTCAACTTTTTCATGCGGAATTTTTATCTCTTACAACCTGGACATATCTGATTTTATTCACTCGAAAAAAAGAAAGCTAAAAAGCTTGGTTAGAGCTCTTCAGCACTTACTTATTAAACAGCGCATACTTTCAAACTCAATCCCTTACCCTTCTCATAAACAGCATTGCTGCGCAAAACACTGGCACTGACAGCCAGAACCCAAATCCGGGAGTTGGTGCTTTTGTTGTGGAATTTTCTGCTACTGGCGGCTCTCCCGAATATCCACTTGACGCCTGAGCAGGCACTGCTTCATCGGCCTGGAATTGAGTTTGCCCCTGTTGGGTCGGTGGCTCCTGAGTTTGTTGAATTTGAGCAGGACCTGCTTCTGGAGGTTGCGGCTCTTGAGTTTGTTTCTCTTTTGCTTCCTCAACCTGTGGAATCTCTACGAAGAATGAAGTGTACGGAGTTACAAAACCATATTCAAGTGACATATTTGTAACTTCGGAGATCAGTTCGTCCGTTTCGCCTTCGACTTTCATCCTGTCAAGCCTGTTCATAATCGTATTGTAAGCCCATAGCCTTGCTACAAAATTATTGCTGTCAGAAGCTTGTATGGAAAACTCGTGTTCAAAAGTATGTTTGCCGCTCCTGGTGTTTCCGTCTACCCTTGCTGAGATACTGGCTGCATTCGGATCATATTTGCCGAGAGTAAGAACTTCCGATCCAACAAAGAGGTTATCTCTTCCGGTAAGGACGGTCTGTGAAACGTTTCCGCCATAGGAAAACTTAAGGTTGGATACAAGTGGGGTGGAAATGGTCTTATAGAAATCATTGATGCCTTCGGCAGCTTCCGAAGTAGGTTCAAAATATACGGCAGTGCCTCTGTTCTCAAGGCTAAGTGCTTGCAGGAAATCGAAATCATAATCATGTTCCTCACCAAATGCAACTGTAAATATCGATACTTTGGCTTTATTGGCTTGCAGGATATTTTCCCTGATAACAGCTGTTGAAGTCACTCCTTCGGTAGGCATGCCATCTGTAAGGAAGACTATGATAGGCACGTTCTCACTACCATTATAAAACATGCCAAGAGCTGTAGTTAGAGCAGCATTGATATTGGTCGAACCGCCATCATTGACGTCATTTACAGCCGCAATCGCTTTGTCTTTGTTCTCACTGTTTGCAATTAATATTTCGCTGCTAAAGGGTCTTGATTTCGGTGTCAAAGAACACTATATTGAACCTGTCTCCTTCAGACAGATCCCCGATTATCTTCGAAAAGGCTGTTTTGACCTGGTCAAGCTTCAAGCCGTCCATTGAACCGGATTTATCTATGACGAATATGATATCCTTGTTCAAGGGGGAGGTGCCAATCTCCTCAGCCGTAGGGGAGAATATATGCATGAAGTAACCCTGGCCCCTGTCTTTAAAGAAAAGCATGTTCCCATAAAGGGCAGAGTTTTCAGTTTTAAAAACTACTCTCGTATCCTGTGCCGGCAGGGAATTGGCAGTGTATCTTACCTGTGCGTTATTAGTAGAGGGATAAGTTACATCTGCCTTGAAGCCGGGGGTATCCACACTTATCACTTTCGTGGACGATTTGATATCAACGGAAACGCTGAGATTATTTACATCATGGCTGCTGCGCAGGTACTGGATGTACTCGTATTCTCCAAGCTTTCTTGTCAGGGCCTGTTCATAGGTAAGCCGAACTATAATGCTCTGCTTGGGTTTGAAATTCAGGGAATATGAGAATAGTTCCGAGTCCCGGGTTTCCAGAAGACCTGCTGTCTTACCACTGGATGTGGCTTCTTCGAATTTTTGCTGTGCTTCCGCTTTCTTCAAGACATCAGCTTTGTATTCCTTTCCGTCAATGATAATGGAAAAGCCTGAGAAAAATGCATTTTTCGGAATCAGGAACTCAAAATTATCCGTAACTGATGCGTTATTCCTGTTGTCAAGCTTTTCTTCTACAGTGCTAATAGAATAACCATCATTGATCTGTGTGCTGACTTTAAGGTAATCCACATCGGCTGCAAGGTCGTTTTCAGGAATGACAGAATCAACAGGCTGTTTTCTAACATCTGATTGCACATCAATCGCACTTGTAATTCCAACGTTTGTCGCCAGAAGTAATATAAATAGCACAAACAGCGCAGATAATGCTGCTTTGCTCAAGGTCATTTATATCCACTCTCCATTTCTGCTATACTCCTTCATTTCTGTATAACCTTAATTTCTGTATAACCTTAATTTCTGTAGAACTTTAATTTCTGTATAACCTTAATTTTGGTGTTCAACTGATGTAACCTTTAAAAAGCTTCTACTCGTTTTTGTTGTAAAGAAAGCGCTTGATTGTGTAAATTCCTATTACCAGCACCATCAAACTAAAAAGTGCCTGTACAAGCGACTGGTATTTAGGATTGATAAGAGCAGCTATTGCTCCCTGCATATTAAAGAAAAAAGAAAACATAGCAAGGAGAACAAGAATTACAAGAATAATCAGCACAGCTGTATTTACAAATTTTTTAATAGGAGCATTATTATTTTGCGGGTAATCCTCCTTTACAGAAGTTCGAGACGTCCATAGAATGATGATCCTCCTCTTTCTCCTCAACGAAAGCATTCTCTTCTCTCTTAACCATTAAATCCCCCCATTGCCACCTTTTTTATTTTTCAATCCTCTTATCTTTACTATGCCTGCCGTCAGCAAGATAACTGCAAACATTATTGAGCCCTCGAAACCCGGACTTCCCGTTTTTTGTGTCGGGGCTTCAATAGGTGTACCTTTCTGTACTAGCGTGTAATTTTTGGCAACATTTTTCTCGATCTGACCCAACTTTACAGGTTGAATTACTTCAGAAGTGACTAGCTCCCGGCCATTTTCTTCTACAGTAACCGAAAATGTATATTCGGCATTTCTTTGTAGTACAAAACGCACATGCCCTCTAATCCGGCTTGAGCCTTTGACAATCCCCAATTCGTCACTTTCGGTATATGCGGTATAGGAGTCATTCTTTGCAGTGACCACCATAGTCAGAGCTTTGGAATCCCCTCCCTGGTTATAAATCGCTGGAGAGATATCCACCACAGCCTTTGAGTCCTTATCAGTGAACTGGGTGATTATAAGGTTCATATCGGTTAGCAAAATATCAGCTGGTTGGCTTGTATAGGTGTTTGCCTTTATCACAATAGTTTTCAGATCCTGACTAATAGGCTGGTTGTCCTCGAAAAGCTGAACCTCCACATCATAATTTCCGGGCTTTTCAACCTCAAGAGATAAACTGTTATGAGCCTGTGAGTGGGCTTTGATATAACCCATGTCCATATTTTTTTCTGCCGCAATTAGCTGGGTTTCCTGATCAATGACCTTGACTTTAACAGAAAGCATCGAGCTGTCTGTGTCCTGGTCGTTCCGGAGATAGGGAGTAACCGTCAGAAGGGTGCCTTCTCCTTTCGGAGTAGACATTACATCCACATTCTGGATTACAACCCCGTTAGAGTTCTGAAAAATGCTTTCTGGGCCTTCAAAGCAGCCGGAAGTAAGAATTGAGCCAAGGAAAATACTGATTAGAAATCCAGCAAAAAGGAAAAGAGAGGGTTTTTTAGATTTTATCGAGATCCCGAATCCCATAGAAACCAGACCTGATTATAGTTTTACTTTGAGTACGAGAGTTTGGGAATCAAGCAAATTATCACCTTTCATTAACTTCACATACACGTTGGTTTCTCCGTTTGGAGCATCTTTCCGAATGGGAAGCTGCACACCCTTTGTATATGAAGTCCCGGCTTTTGCCATACCCTCTGAAATATTTACACTTATACTGTCCCCGATTAACTTGTTTTCGATGTCGACAAGCACATACATGGAATCTCCCATTATGGTTGATTGCCCATGATTTTTGACAGAGAATTTCACTGTTACGTTCTTACCTTTCTCGGTTTCCCAGGTGGAAACAGGAGGAGCCGCAAGTAAGTTGTCCATACTCTCGGCAAAGCCTACGAACTGAAGTTTGGCATCAGGTAGAACAATAGTCCGGACAGGCACAACCTTTGTCTTGAGAATAGGTTTTCCTTCTTCATTAACACCCGAAGAATATGATAAAACCAGATTCGTTGAATTCTCAACCTCATTAAACGAAGAAGCCATAACCCTGAAACTTACAGCAGCCTTTTTACCGGCAGGAATATTAATCTGCGAACTTGTCCCTACAATCTTGAACGGATCAAAAGAACTTACTGACACCGAATCAATAGCCTGGTCATTGTTATAATTGGACACAAGTGCGGAAACGTCTTGCTCATTAAATTCCTTGATTATAATGGATTCTATGGTTACATTCAGATTATCCGGACTTACCGGAGACTTAGTTGTTGACTCGCAGCCGGATATAAAGATAACAAAAATGGATAATAGCACAGCCAGGAACTTCTTCATATTATGACCTCCTCAAATATGGGTACTGTCCCGCACACTGCATAAGACATGAAGATCTATTCTGAAGGGCCCGGAAATAAATGGCTGCAAAACGTTGTAAAAACCTATTTTCCGTTATCAATTCCTAAGAATATAATGAACCATAGTACATGGTAGGTGAACCCTTAATCAGGACTTAGAATATGGGCGAGACATTCTCAATAAATGAGAGTTTTGGTTCTCAATTTTTTAATAGTATAGACATTTGTAAATATAAAACTTGCTAGTGTTGTCAACGAATCCGGCAATAAATTGGTTTTAGATTCCTTTCTGTTATCGAAGCTTCATGCTTTATTTTAGAACCATTGAACGGGCATTATTAATATAAACACACGTATATATATAGGGGAAAAATTAGGAATTCAGAATCAAAATGAAATAAAAGGGAACTCTGGGGAAATAAGTTATGGATGATAGTATTTTTAATAACATAATGGTTGCAACCGACGGTTCGGAGATAGCTAGAAAGGCTGTTGATTCGGCAATTAACATTGCAAAGCTAAACAAAGCAAAGCTTTATGCTGTACATGTGATTGCTCAGGGAGAGACTAAGGTAACTCTACATGATCCCAGAGATATCAAATGGAAAAAGGTAATGAAAGATCATCTTGAGACACAGGGAAGAGAAGCTACGGCTTATGTCGAAACAGCAGGAAAAATTGAAGATGTTACAGTCGAATCCGTAATTCTGGAAGGAAATCCGGCCGAGCAGATTGTCGATTTTGCAGAAAGAAACGACATTGATCTTATCGTTATGGGTACACTTGGAAAAAGCGGAATCCAAAGGTTCCTGCTCGGAAGTGTGGCCGAAAATGTGATCAGGCATTCTAAGAAACCGGTACTTGTAATCAGAGGAGAAACTGCCAGAAAGAATAAATAATAACTGATTTTTCCAGTAAAAGAACTTATTCATCGCAATTTGAGTTTTGCATCAGAATTATTTTGGCTCACGGGGAGGGGTATTTTGGAAGGAAGTACGAAGATTAAAGACAAAACGTACAGACAAATTTTGATCGCTACCGATGGTTCAAAAGCTGCTGAGGATGCAGCTTATCTTGGGATAAAGTTTGCACGCCAGTATGGGGCTAAGGTCTACGCCGTGTATGTCATCAATGTAACTGCTTATGACTCAATTATTATGGATGAATCATGGACAATAGATGAATGTGAAGAATGTGAGAAAAAAGGTCATAGAGCAACTGCTTCTGTTGGAGATAAAGCAAAATTTGCCGGTCTGGAAGCTGAATCCGTAATTCTGAAAGGAGATCCGGCAGAAAAAATTTTGGATTTTGCGGATGAACGTGGCATTGACATGATTATCGTAGGCTCACTTGGAAAAAGTGGAATTGAGCATTTTGCTCTCGGAAGCGTATCTGAAAAAATCGTAAGACATGCAAAAGTTCCTGTCCTGATAGTCAGATAAGCGAGGAGAAAATATGTTGAACGAAAGGATGGAAGAAGCACTGAACGAACAGCTTAACAAAGAAATGTATTCCTCCTATCTATACCTTGCAATGTCGGCATATAGCTCATCTGTCGGATTGCCGGGATTTGCCCACTGGTTTAGAGTCCAGGTCGAAGAAGAAAACATCCATGCAATGAAAATTTTCAATTATATAAATGATCAGGGAGGAAGGGTGAAGCTAAAGGAAATTAAAGAGCCGCCCCTGGAATTCGGGACAGCTATGGATATGTTCCAGCAGACCCTGAAACATGAACAGTTCATTACCCGCTCAATTCATGAATTGGTAAGTCTCGCCAATGCTGAAAAAGATGAGTATACAGCTTCTTTCCTGCAATGGTACGTTAAAGAGCAGGAAGAAGAGGAAGAAAACGATAATGAAATTATTGGCAAACTGGAAGGAAAAGAACTAAATGAATATGTGGTTTTCTCAGTTGATGCGGAACTGGCAAAGAGATAGGTAAATGAATGAAGTTTTTTTAACTTTTATGTATAATCCACAAGTCAACATTCAATATATAATCCGAATGTCAACTTTTAATATATTGAATTTAAAAGACACATTTGAATGTTAAGCAACCCGGAACTCGATATAGTGAAAAAAGGCTTTGAATGGCTCTCTACCCAACAAATTAATGAGATAAAAGAGCTTTCAAGCACCGTATCGGCTCATGCCCTCTGGAGACTCCCTGATCCTTATACAACTCAACTGATTCGTAAAAGGAAAGAGGACGGCTCATGGAACTCTTCAATAAGGGACACTGCCAGGGCATGTTCAGCCCTTTCCACTGAGGGAATAATATTTACGGCAGCGGAAAGATGGCTGCTTTCAAGAGAAAACAATTACTCCTGGAACGAGGATGTTTATGATACAACCTATGCCCTCGTAGCACTTGCAGATATGGAAGTTCAGGAGATAGACGGATGCAAATGGTTATACGAACATTATTGTCCCGAATGGGAACACGTTGGCACTACATCTCTTATTATTACGGCTCTTAAAAAGCAGGGAATTGTTATAAGGAACGATGATTTCGAGAAATTTATACGAGGAAAAGCTGAGTGGATCCTTTCAAAAAAAAGGCAGGACGGCGGCTGGGAACATATATCCACAAGCAATCTGGCGATTCAGGCCCTGATTCTTACAGGCTTTAAAAAGGAAGTCGAAGATTCGGTTCACTGGCTACTTGGAAATGTCCATAAAAACGGTGCCTGGGGAAATAAAGCAGACGATGTTAACGCCACTGCACTTTCTCTGAGTACACTGGGTCTTTACGAAGCTGAAATTTACGGGACCGAAAGAGGAAAAAGAGATCGATGAATACACTATTAAAATAAGTAAATCATGAAACATAAATTTCCGGTTATCTATTCTTTTTCCACTCTACCTTTACCTCCGTTTTTCGAATTTAAGCAATACACATATATATTAGACAATATTATTTTATCTTAAATAATATTCAACTACGTGGATAAAACTACTTTTCGAAGTCCATTAGGAGGAAACCTGATCATGTAGATCAAATGGACTCTAAATCCGTTCAGCCGGGTTAGATTCCCGGGGTTTCCGTTATATTCCTGAATCCCGGAACAACAATTAAAGTGACATATTTCTAATTGAATTTTATATCTTTTAAACTATATTTCCAGATCCGTATAACTTTTGTTAGTTGAGCATTTATGTTTCCGGGAAGCTACTTACGTTGCAGTTTCGCGTTTAAACAGATTTCTTGCTTATTTAAGTAGCGGGATTCTAAAACACTGCTTATCAGAGGCCTTCAGGATTTTTTAATATTCAGAGGGGGGTGACACTATGGAGAAAAAACTATTAGAAGATTTATTATTTGTTACCAGACTCTGGATGTCCAGGGCAGGAGTACTGCACAAGATCAAGCATAATGAGGTCTCACCGAGGAAGATATATATTGAAACCGAGTGTGGAGACCGATTCAATTGTGAATTACTCAAGAAATAGCAGGACAGCCAGAGCGCTCAGGCACCTCAAGTATAGAAAAACCTGCAAGCATAAAAGAACCCAACTAGAATCATCCGTTGTCGGACCGGTACCGCTGGACCGGGAATGGAGTATCGAAAAATCCTGAATAGGTGCCGGTTTCGGACTTGAACATTTGCTTAAAGTCATGCACAATATGAAAAACATAAAAAGAGCAGCAAGATCAGTATCTAGAATTTTCCAGCTTTGCTAAACCTTTTCAACCAGTATTTTCTTTCCTGCTTCTCGGTAGCATCCCCATTATCACTAAAAAAAGAAGTTATGAAAAACTCAAAATTAATTTTTCAAGCTGGATTCTCTCATTCGCGGCATTTTTAAGAAGATGATCGGCTTCGGCAATTTTTACAATAAGGTGAGCAACCGACTCATCGGTTTCTCCGGAATCTACCAGAGCTTCGGAAAGCTCTTCAAGAATTTCAACTCCAAAAAGCCCTTTCTCGACTATCATCTCATCGATAAGTTTCCGTCCTCTGGAAAAGTCTCCTTCTAAAGCTGCATACAGTAGTTCGTTAACGGCCTCATCTCTGAATTTCATAGTGGCTTCGTATACAACCTCATCCGTAATCTCGACGCCCTGCGCTGTTAGGGAAACAAGCTGGAGAGTATGGACAGCTTTTGCCACATTACCTTTTGCAAAATAAATGATCGCATCAAAAGCATTCTCTGATAACTGCAGTTGTTCGGCACAGGCAATTTTTTTTAGCTGGTTTTTCATTAGTGAATCCGGGATGTATGTAAAAAAGATTTGAAGTCCTCTTGAGCGAAGTGGAGGAATTAGTTTAGAAGGTTTTGTAGTTGAGAGTATAAACCTGCATGTTGCACTGTATTTCTCCATAATCCGTCTGAGGGCATTTTGTGCGTCCGAACTCAGGGATTCGGCGTTGTCGATGTAAATCAGCTTATAATCAGCATCAATCGAAGCCATCCCAGCATACTCGTTGATTATTTCCTTGAATATGTCAATAACACTTTTGTATATTTTCTTAGGATCATCCGTACCCAGAAAACGCACAAAACGTTTATCTCGGACAAGATAGCGTTTTCCCTGGTCAAAAAAATCCGAAGCATTGAAGTATACAAAATTATTTTTCCAGGTATTCCCGAAAAGTTTTCGAGCAAGGGCAAGAGAAGCCGTCGTCTTTCCGGAATTCTCAGGCCCGTACAAAACAAGATGGGGCAGGTTCCGTGACTCCATAAGTTCGGAAAGAGTAGCAACTGCATGTTCGTTTCCGAGGATTTCTTCCAGGGTATTCGGCCTGTACTTCGAAGTCCAGAGGTCCTGCATCATTTCATCTCTACTTTGATTTTCCGGGAACTGCTTTTGCTAAACCTTTATTTCCTTTAGTAATTTCCCCTTGTGCTTCAACTTCTCCTTTTGCTTCAAGGAGTTCTTTAATAATTACCCCGTAAACAGGCCTTGCAACAATCACACCTATTACTACACCAATGATGCTGGTAATTGCAAAACCTTTCAGAGTTCCGAAGCCCATTACAACCAGAGGAGACATTGCGATAACAACCGTGGAGGCCGCCCCTATAATGATTACGAAAGCCTTCCCTATTCTTGAAGAGAAGACTTTCTTTGTAGAGGGCAGTTTGCCTTCGTAAAGCACCTCATCGGTTATAATGATAAGGTGGTCAATTCCTGTACCAATGGAAGCTATGATACCTGCAATTGCCGCCAGGTCAAGCTGCCATTTGATTAGAGCTGCAACTCCAAGGATCATAACGACTTCGCTGATGGATGTCCCGACCATCGGCACCAGGATTTCAGGTCTTCTGTACCTGAAATAAACCACTGCGGCCACTGCAATAAGGGAAATAAAGCCTGCAATCACTGCTTCGGTCTTAAACTGAGCTCCTAGGCCTGCGTCCACATGCCCTGAACCCACAAGTACTACATTGACAGGAAGAGCTCCTGATCTAAGGTGAACCTGAAGGGCTTTTGCCTGGGTTTTGGCAGCTTCATCCGAGCCTGTGGAGGCTTCCCAGGAATATATAGGAGCTTCTCGCAATTTGGCGGCTGCATCATAGCTCAGGGGGGCGCCGTATATCTTGACCTGGTCCAGGTACATATTCAGGTAATGGCTTTCCGGATCATCAACTGCTCCGGTATCGAGCGCTACTTTCTGGAGTGCCCTTGCGCCTGCGTCGTTCAGTGTGAAAGGAGTATGCCACTGATTATCATGGAAACTCGGAATTCCGACGTCCACGATAGAATCACCGTAAAGCACATGCTCAGTATCATTTCCGGTTGTCTGGATCCTGATCTCGAACTTTCCGGGCTTTTCGGCAATTTCCTTGGCTGTTGCCAGGTCGATGCCTGCAAAGTCAATCAGGATATAACTTTCCCCGACAGTCCTGACAGGTACATCCTTCAGTCCAAAGGTATTGAGCTTATCATTAAGGATATCTCGAGTAAGGTCTCTAGTCTCAGTGCTGACTCCCTCTTTGTAAGTTGAAGTTCCGTCCTTGTTTTTGACAATAGAACCTCCGACTTTTTCCATAAGAGCCTGAAGATCCGCTTCGGATACTCCCTTCCTGATTTCGTAGACAACTCCATCATTTGTACTCGTGGGGATTACTTCGGCATCAAGGGATTTCGAGAGGTAAGTCTTGATTAGAGTCTCTTTGGAGGTAGAGGAAATAGTTACCTGAGTTAGGCCTCCGTTTAATTTATCCACACTCGCTGTGCCCAATCCCAGGATGTCAATCTGGGATGCGTTAACCGAAGTAGACGTTGTAAACGAAATAGATTTATTTTCTGAACCACCGACTGCAAGGTCACTATTTGTGACATTAATAGGGGCTCCTATCGCAGGCTCGACAATTGCAGTGACCAGTTTTCCCGGATCGGCATCTACCTGAGCAAGTGCACCTTCAAGTTTTATCTGAAGCCAGGACCCACCTTCGAGGTCAAGCCCGAAGTTTAGATGAGTAGTTACCCCTTGCCCGGGGGTATAGCCCGGATGGATTAAAATAATAGCACCAAGAATTGCCAGGACGTAAATAATAATTCTTGGATTTTTCAAGAGGCCCTTTATATCGCTCATCTGTTATACCTCCCTTTGAATTCGGGTTTCATTGCATACCAGCGTAAAATTCCCGTATTCAGAAGCCAGGTGTTCATAATGTCTGCAAACAGTCCTGCAATCAGCACTATAGAAATCTGTGAAAGCAGAGTTATCTGTGTGAATGAAGGAATAATCAAATAAAGGTAAGTCGAGACTACATACATGACCACCAGTGCTACAAGGGCTGTGCTGGTCATTGTAACTCCGGTCTCTATAGCCCTGGAAACTTTCTCTTCCATTGTGCCTCGACGTTTAAGTATTCTATTTGTGAGCAGAATGTCACTATCTACGGAATAACCGATAAGCATAAGCAGTGCTGCAAGTGTACCAAGGGAAAGCTCCACGCCTGCAACTTTCATAAAAGCAAGGGCAATTATAATGTCCGAAAAAGCAGACAATATCACTGCAAAGGATGGCGTAGGAGTCCGGAAGAGCAGAAATACCACTATGGCCATTCCTATGAATGAGATGATAAGAGCCTGGATAGCCTGTACCTGCAGCTCCTTGCCGTAGATAGGTCCTATCTGTCTGATTTCCACGTTAGAGTATATCGGCTCGTGACATCGCTTTCGAGCTGTTTTTGTTTCGCATCATCCATGACCCCGAAGTCCATAATAACCCTGCTTCCGGTTTGCAGGACATCTGTAATGGGGTAAGAGGAATAGGCTTCTTTAAGCGCAGCAGGAGAGTCGGTTGTTTCTACTGAAATCTGTGTGCCGCCCTGGAACTCCATTCCCAGAGTTACTGGCGACCCGCTGTGTGCAAAAGAATACAGCAGTATAATTAAAGAGACTGCCAGTATTGCAAGAGGAAATGCCAGTAACTGGCGGTCATTGTGAGTTTTCACAAAGTTATCTAACAATTCGGTAAAACCTGTTGCCATATTTTAATACTCCGGATGCATGCATCTAATTTTATCAAACTTATCCGAATAACTCTCACATCCAGGTGTATATTTCAGATGTATAGTCCAGAATCATCGAGATGTAAGTAGATTTGTTTGATGATGTGATTTATATCTTGGACATAATCGGATTCAAGTTTGGGAGATAATGTTCTGACATCTTAATGTTATAAATAGATTGATCCTTTAAATTGTGTTTTCACATAGATGATTCAAATATTCCTTGATAGGGAATCTTTCCCTATAAACCGTTATTTCATTACACTTAAAATTAACTCTTAAAAGTCACACAAGTTCTGAATTCATTTATATGTATCCATTACACTGTTAGTCAAAAATAACGACCTTTCCTTAAAAATATCATTCCAAATTTGTTATTTTCAATCTAATTTTTCATTACTGTAATAAGAGTAATGATATGCTATAAATCTTAAAGAGGAAGTGGGATTTCATATCAATTCTTACTTTTCCTATATTGATTTTACTATCCCCGACTTGTCCACACATTTGTAGCATTCAGTTCCTTCCTTGAGAACAGTAGCAAATTTTTATATACTATTAAGTTACAGCACTAAAACTACAATAACGAGATAGAGATAAAAGGATAATTTTTTAAATCAGAATTCTAATTTGTGAGCCAGAATGACTGAAAGACCTTCACTTGATGAATATTTTCTTGAAATAGCCTTCGTAGTCGGCAGAAGGGCTACATGCCTTCGAAATAATGTAGGGGCTGTAATCGTCCGGGATAAGCGTATTCTCACTACCGGATACAATGGCGCTCCCAGGGGTATGGAACACTGCCTTGATGTCGGATGTATTAGAGACCTGGAAAAAATTCCTTCCGGTACAAGACACGAAAAATGCAGGGCAGTCCATGCGGAACAGAATGCTATCATTCAGGCTGCAATCCATGGGGTAAGCATCGCAGGAGCAACAATTTATTGCACTCACCAGCCCTGTATTCTCTGCACGAAAATGATTATCAATTCAGATATAAAAAGGGTTGTTTATGCAACCCCATATCCCGATATGGATTCGCTCAAATTCTTCAGAGATGCAGGCATCAAAGTTGATTATATACTTCTCGACCTGAAAGACGGGACTTCAAGCGAAGATTAATTTGCAGAAATGATATATTTGCAGAAATGATATAATTATGAAATAGGATATAGGGGAGTGGAATAATGACTGAAGAATTGAAAGCAAGAGTTTTGAAAGCGGAAAATCTGATTGAATATCAGGAAGGAGCTGTTGTAAGCAAAGAAATTCTTCGTAAAAGTACGGGAAACATAACCATGTTTGCTTTCGACAAAGGGGAAGGGCTGAGTGAACATACTGCTCCCTTCGATGCCATAGTTCAGGTAATAGACGGAAAGGCAGAAATTACAATTTCCGGGGAAAAAAACATTTTGGAGAAGGGAAATATGATTATCATGCCTGCCAACGAGCCTCACTCACTTCTTGCCATTGAAAAATTCAAAATGATTCTAACCATGATCCGCTCTTAACCAAAATTCTTCAATTAATAAACTCTGAAGCTCGTGTTTTTTAATTCAATCATTCTTCCGCAGGCAGCGAAGTCCTTTTTTAATTACATCCTTTTCTTCAGGCCTGTATATTTCCCTAATAAATGTGTTGTCTTCACAGTAATAATCAAGTCCTCTAATGACAACTATGGGAGTTCCTCCCGCCCCCTCACCCATGAGTAGATTTGCGGCACCTGCAAGTTCATCTACAATTGCCTCTTCAGTGACCTCAAGTGTTTTTCCGAACAGGTCCGGTTCTCCAATCCAGGATTTAATAGGTTTTATTTTGTAAACTCCAATTGCAACACCTGTCTGACCTATTTTGAAAGCTCTTCCGTTTGTGTCCGTGATGATGACACTCAACTTTTTTCCACTGATTTTCTCAATAGCTTCCCCTATGCTTGAGGCACTGGAATCGGGATCTTTCGGAGGATAAAGTAAAAACCCATTTTCGACATTTGACTCGTCTACTCCGGCGTTTACACAGGTATGACCTGTAAGAGTAGTAACGAGCATAAAAGGCATGTCTAAAAGGACTTCCTTGCTCCGGGCCAGCACAGCCTGGACGAATCTTGCATCTTTCCCATTTCGGGCGGCAATATCAAACGCCGTTTTCCCTGCCGTAATATCTTCAAGTCTGAAAAATTCTCCTTCAGCTTTGGCAACAATGGTCGAGGAAATAATAACGATATCCCTGTCCTTAAATTCAAAATTCTTACAGATAATCAGGGGCAGATCATCCCCTTTTTGTATAAGAGGGATGTTTTCTACAGCTAATGCTTCGAATTTCAAGAGCCTTCCTCAAAAATTTTTGGAATTAATAATTGAAACTAGTAGATTGAAATTTTGTATTCAGGAGATCGGACTAACCCTATTTGAACATTTGATCCGTTCGAATGTGAAAAATAGTCCCATCCGGAAACGATTCGCAGCAATAAAGGCAGTAATCATAAATAAGATAACCGATATACACGGTTTTGCGGCGATGAAGAGAGTTACCCCAACTGAGCAAAAGATGATGAGAACTATGTCCTGATGCCGCACCCGAGTTCGCTTCCCGAGCGCTTCCCGAGTTTCGCTTCGGGAGCACGAGGTCCTTTTCGCTCGCTTTGCTCGCTCAAGAGGACTAATTTATTCACAGAAAAAAAAGTTTTTATCATATCTATTCTACTTCCATTACTCTTTTTTCAAAGTATGTTTGGGAATTCTTATTTAGCATGTAAACCAAATTCCTACGCAAGCTTAAGATAGAATTTACTGAGCAGTCAAGAACGCGGTTCTTATATCTTAACAAACAAAACTCACAGGAGTGGTAAATATAACTCAGTACGACCTGGATGAAATGATTCAAAAAATACAGAATAAAAGCCCTTTTGAGATACAGGACAGTGAGCGAAGCAGGCCCGCAAGTTTAAGAGTAATCATAAGCAAACTGTATTACGCATTAGATTATGAAAAAGAGCCTCAAGCCACAAGGCAAAAAGTAACTCAGCTTCTTCTTTATCATGGGCAGTTTAGCAGGGAAGAGATCGATGGGATATTTCAATCATCGGCGAAGGAGACTACTGCCTATTCTTTGGAATTCCTGAAACAGCACCCGGAAGTTGCAAAAGCCGAAGCTCTGAAAAGTAAAGAGTTTCCGGATGAATTGGAAGGAGAGGACGGTGAGAGACTAAAAGAGATTAAGTACATCTTTCCGCACTATCGCTGATTTAAAAATTGAATTGCGAGTGTACTCTCTCGCAATTGGAGTAAATATAAAAAGTCACTACTATTAGAGAATAATTGATAGTACTTTATTCGATCAGTATTTTATTCGATCAATATTTTATTCGATCTGTATTTTCTTTGAGGGCTCTTCCAATTTCATTTTAGGAAGAGTTATTGTCAGGACACCGTTATCCATTTTTGCTGTGCTTCCTTCCTCTTTAACACTGGTAGGCAGGCGGACAGCACGGTAAAAACGAGTATATGTTCTCTCTTTACGAAGATATCCTTCCTCTTCTTTTTCCTGTTCCTTTCCGCTTTTCGCGCTTATTTCAAGCATATCTTCTTTAAGGTTTATCTCAACATCCTGTTTATTAATTCCAGGTAGATCAGTAGTGACCACAAGCTTGTCTTCTTCATCCCGGATGTCAACGGCTGGCGTAAATACCTTTCCGCCTCCCCATTCTTCACCAGGCATGAAATCTTCAAAAAGCTGGTTAAGTCGTTCCTGAGTTCTCTTAATCTCTTCAAAAGGATCCCATTGCGCAGGTCCTGAAAATGATCTTCTAGCTGGCCATTTCATATAAGTTCCCCATTATTAAGATTCTAACACAGTGTTATATGTGTTATAATGAGTATATTGAGAAAGGATATATACATTTTCATAGCTAATTTCATCAAATTTCGCTGTTGAAAGAAGAATTTGAAAAAAAAGAGGCGAAGATCCGAAAATAAAAAATCAAAAATTGAAGGAAAACATGATCTGGGTAACCGTTAATTAGCAGTTACAAGCATTCTAATGAGGTCGAAAGCTCTTACCAAACCAAGAGAACCTTTTTTAACCGATTCCTCGTTAAAAGCCGTAGTTTCGTCCGGATCTGCTTTGTCCGTCCTATAGATTGCAAATGGGATAGGGTCCCTTGTATGCGTCTTTAAGGAAATTGGAGTTGGATGGTCAGGCAGGACAAGAATTGAAAAGGGTTCATCGGAAGCTTCAGCATGTTTGAGAATAGGAGCTACTATCCGGCTATCAAAGTCTTCAACAGCCCTCATCTTTTTTTCAAGGCTCCCCTCGTGCCCGGTTTCGTCAGGAGCTTCTACATGAACAAAAACAAGATCTTTTGTTTTAAGAGTCTCAAGAGCAGCACTAACTTTCCCGTCATAATTAGTATCCAGATAACCGGTTGCTCCCGGAACCTCAATAATATCCAGGCCGGCATAAATTCCAATACCTTTAAGGAGGTCAACAGCAGAGATTATTGCTCCGGTTTTCCCATAAAGTTCTGTAAACGGAGTGAATTTCGGAGCGTACCCCTGTCCCCAGATCCAGATCGAGTTTGCAGGGTTTTTATCCTCGTTAATTCTTTCCAGGTTAACCGGATGCAGTTCAAGAATTGACATGGATTCTTTAATTAATTCGGAAAGAAATTTCCCGTCTTTTCCACTCGGCAGGTAATCCGTAATTCTCTTTCCCGTAATGTCATGAGGAGGAGTGCATTCAGCTTCAACTCCAAGATTCTTTCTAGCGACCATGAGATGCCTGTAACTAATTCCCGGATAAAAGTTCAGTTCTTCATTACCGAGTTCCGTATCAATTGTCTTGATGAGAATTTTCGCTTCTTCACTGCTAATATGCCCTGCACTATAATCTTTCATTCTCCCATTTTCGATAGTTATTAGATTGCATCTGAAAGCCACATCATCCTGCGCAAGAGCAACACCAATGCTTGCAGCTTCTAACGGAGCCCTTCCGGAATAATTGACTGCTGGGTCGTATCCGATAATTGACATGTTTGCAATGTCACTTCCCGGAGAAAACCCATCCGGTATCGTTTTTGCAAGCCCTGTCTTTCCGTGAGTTGCTATATAATCCATAGCAGGGATACGGGCTGCCTGAAGAATGGTCTTACCACCCAATTCTTCAATCGGGTAATCAGCCATTCCGTCTCCTATAAGTACGACATACTTCATCGCTTCACCTGTTTTAAACTATTTTACACTGCATATTGGAGTTAAAGATATCGTTTTATTCAAAACAAGATTATCAGTTACGGAATCTGTCAGTAATTTTTTTCTGTCAATCCAAATGTTTTAATTCAATATTCTCTTACACAAGCATTATAATATAGTATTATCTTCTATACAGGACAAATTCTTAGTTAAAAGCGTATTAAATGGCTAAGGAACTAATTCACAGTGTTCATTATAAGAGCTTATTTTACTGATAAATGATAAGTGGAATTAATAATATTCTAAACATGAGTGAAAAATAACAGAGTTAACGCTAAAACGTGATTCGATTATGAAAATTGTAATGAAATTTGGAGGAACTTCCGTAGGGGACGGAAAAAAAATAAGCCATGTTGCCCAACTTTTAAAAAAATACCATAACGAAGGCAACCAGGTAGTGGCAGTAACCTCGGCGCTCGGTGGAGTAACAGATCGACTTCTGGAAAATGCGCGCCTTGCTTCAACAAAAGGTAAGGTTAGCCTTGTGAAGGAGTTTAAAACCGAACTTACAAACAAACACTATGAAGCTGTAAGGATTGCCATTAATGACCCTACAGTCGCAAAAGAAGTCCTCCAGGTCCTCGATCTCCGTATTGATGAGCTAGAAAAAGCCCTAATAGGGATCTGCTATCTTGGTGAGCTGACTCCCAGGTCTATAGACTACATCTCGTCCTATGGGGAACGTCTGGCTGCCCCTATTGTCTCCGGAGCTGTCCGCGCTCTGGGGGTAGCATCAACAGAATATACGGGTGGAGAAGCAGGAATAATTACATCCTCGGATTATGGGAATGCCAGACCTCTGGAGAAGACTTACGAACTTGTGAAAAAAAGACTGGGGTACAGGCTCGCATCCCAGGTTCTCGTGGTCACAGGTTTTATCGGAGAAAATGAAAACGGAATTATTACCACACTGGGAAGAAGCGGATCTGATTTCACAGCTTCCATACTGGGCGCAGCCCTTAAAGCTGATGAGATCTGGCTCTGGAAAGAAGTGAACGGGATCATGACCACTGACCCGCGAATAGTACCAGAAGCAAAAACTATTCCCCAAATTTCTTACGCTGAAGCAATGGAACTCTCGTATTTCGGGGCAAACGTGCTTCACCCGCGTACAATTGAGCCTGCAATGAGAGAACACATCCCTGTACGGGTAAAAAACACTTTTAATCCGGAATTCCCGGGCACATTGATTGTTTCCGAAATATTCCAGTGCAGACACGTTGTAAAAGCGGTAAGCCTGATTAAAAATGTCGCCCTAATAAATGTTGCAGGCGCCGAAATGGCAGGAGCAGTCGGAACTGTGGCAAGGCTTTTTACAGCCCTTGCAAAGGCGGGAGTAAACGTTGTTATGATCAGTCAGGGTTCCTCGGAATCCAATATCTCTTTCGTTGTCAGTCAAGTACATACTGAACTCGCATTACAGGCTTTGCATTCCGAATTTAATCGTGAAATTGTAAAGGAAATTAGTTCGGATGAAAATGTCTGCGTAGTCGCAGTCGTGGGTGCAGGCATGGCAGGAACGCCGGGTGTGGCAAAGCGAGTTTTTGGAGCTCTTGGAAATTCCATGATTAATATTATTATGATCAGTCAGGGCTCTTCTCAGTACAATATTTCATTCGTTGTGCAAGAAGATGACGCATTTGCTGCGGTCAAGACTTTACATGAAGAATTCGAATTATTTAATGGAAACGAAATTGAAATGCAACTACAAAGCAAATAGGAAGGAGCAAAGAGTGAGCGAAAAACACTTGACATACGCTGACTCGGGTGTGGACATTACTAAGGAAGAAAAAACTGTCAAAACCCTGGTCGAAAAACTCAGCTACGTTCGGAAGGGGATCGGAGCGCCCCTTTCGGGAATAGGGCACTATGCAGGCCTACTGGACTTCGGAGAATATGCACTTGCAATGACAACAGACGGAGTAGGCTCAAAAGTCCTTATTGCAAATGAAATGCAGAGATGGAATACCGTAGGAATTGACTGCATTGCAATGAATGTTAACGACATTCTGGCCATCGGAGCCGAACCTGTGGCTTTTGTGGACTATCTGGCCCTTGAAAAACACGAAGAAGGGTTTGCAGCCCAAATCGGAGAGGGGCTGCTTAAAGGGGCTGAGATATCAAAGATGTCTATCGTAGGCGGAGAAACCGCAACCCTTCCCGGGATTATCAAAGGTTTCGACCTTGCAGGCACCTGCCTTGGAATTGTTAAAAAGGACCGGATTATCGAGGGAGAAAAAGTCAGAATAGGCGATGTAATCGTGGGCATCCCTAGCACAGGAGTTCATAGTAACGGTTACACCCTGGTAAGGAAAATCGTTGAAGAATCCGGATACTCTTACCAGGATCCCTGTCCATATGATAGCTCAAAAACAATAGGAGACGAACTTTTAACCCCGACAAGAATTTATATAGAGATCCTTGATGTCCTTAAAGAGTGCGAAGTCCACGGGCTTGCTCATATAACAGGCAGCGGGCTTTTAAAACTGAGAAGGGTGACAAAGCTGGGTTTTGATTTCTATGATCCTCTCGAGCCTCAAGAAATTTTCAAATTCCTGCAAAAAGAAGGCGGAGTTGAAGATCTCGAGATGTTCAGGACCTTCAATATGGGTATGGGTTTTCTCATCATCCTTCCGGAAGACTATGCTGCAAAAGCTGTAGAAATAACCGGTGGAAAAATCGTAGGGAAAATTGTAGAAAGAGGAATAAGGGTCAAAGATCTGATAATCGAGTAAAAGACTCTTACTTTGCAACTCTAAGATATCATTACCAACGATTTTTCATTTTTCATTTTTTCCATACGTCCGCGTAGCTGGTTGGGCTTGCCTTAGAGCTCTCAGAAGACTTGCCCTTGTTCGTTGAAGCCGTTACTTTTCCCTTATCCATCTCCCTGAGCCTATTGATCTCATTTTTACTTTCCTCGTCGTCAATAGTCAGGACAAAAGTTCCATGACAGGGTTTTGTATACGTGAAGAGCAGAGCATTACCCTTTGCACCCAAAGCAATGGGAGGTATTCCAATTACATAGTAATTGGTGAATATCTTATAACCGGGAGATACATAGTGAACTTCATCCGAGTTTTTCTCGATATACTCTCTTGAATCTTTGAAGGTTGTTTTTTCAAGGAGTATTTTGTATTTTTTCTGCTCAATGCAACTCATTTATTTATCCCCTCTTTGTCCATTCCTTCCATTACTTTATCTAGTTTGCTCTTAAGACGGATAGGGTTGTGAACATCTTTTGCAACGACCTTTTCGGTTTCAAACTCAATGGCTTCAGCCAGGGTTTCGGCGTTCCTGCCGAAAATAACTGAGTACAACCTGGCCTGGGAAATGGCGCTCATGGTTGCAGCATAGGTCATTCCGGAATCATTATGCATAAAGGCGAAGCAGATGTCGAAATCCGTTCTTTTCTCAATAATGTCTTCCAGGGTTTTATCAAGATCTATCATCTTTTTTACATAATGCCTATCCGGATCGGAAATCGTTAAAAGCTTGATTACAGCATCTGTCCCGGCAACGGTTACATCAAATCCCATGTTTGTAAGCTTATGGGAAAGATACAGGGCAATGCTGGTTTGAATAGGGATCTCAGGACATCCCATCATGAGGAGCACTTTTGCGCCGGTCATAGCATATCATCTCTTTGGTATTTTATATGAAGCATGAGATATAGGTTAATCCTGAATTTCAACCTTTGCAAATGAGATTTGTGTGGATATTTGGAACAGAATTAAATTATTGTATTTCAGATTTTTATTTTTGAAAATTAGTTCAATTTCCCTCAAATAGTATTATTCAGATTTAATCCTTTTTACTGCCTGCTACTGTATTCACGTATTGAGATTTCCAAATTTTGAATATGATAACCATTTTAATGACATAATACATAACCTTAAATTAATATTAATATTCAGCCATATAAGGCGCGATCGATAACAAAGTCCCTTTGTAGCTCGACCTGAGAGAAAAGGATACGGGGGAAACAGGAGTTACATAAAATCGTATTTAAAAGGGTAATAAAAGGGTAATAAAAGGGTAATAAAGGATATATAAAGGATATCAATAAAGGCATATAAAGGCATATAAAGGATATAAAGGCATATAAAGGCATATAAAGGCACATAAAAGGTACAGGGATGGCATGCTTGAGAGAATATAACTTTGAAATTCTCTTGAAAAACACAACTCTCCAGGAATGTGAAAGTTATATCAAGGACCATACCGAGGAAGCTTATCTTGTACCTGGCGGGTACAAAGTGAGGGGAGTCACTCTCCTGGGTACAACTTCGGCGGTTGGTTTTTCAGGGAATGATATTATATTTCGACATACAAAGCCATGCTTCGGTTTCTTTGCACTTAGATTAAAAAATGAGGCGGATGAGATCAAGAGACTTAGAGATCAATATAAAAAAGATAAAAATGTAATGAGAATTAAATGAGAATTAACAACCAGGAATTAGAACTTTAGGAAGCACGGTAAACTAATTCTTAGAAATTAAGTCAATATGTCTGTTTTTTTGTAAAATTGCAAAAAAAGATAAGCTAGAAATACATAGATTTACGGCAAAATATGTCATAATAAATGAAAAACTCAAAAAGCGTCCTATCGCTTAAAATGACGTTTTAGACCATCAAACCATTTACGCATAGGATCTAAAAAAGAAAAACATACACCAGGGTATGAATTTACCTAATTGGGTGAGGAAAATGCATAGGTTTAGCATGAACATTTTATAATTTTAATTTGTCTGAGCCTGTCATTCAAAGAATCTCATGTTCGTTTTACTTGTACTCTATAGTAGATTTTCTATGTGATATGCAGGAAGCAAAATCATGTTACTGACAGAACCCACACCAAAAATGATAGACGAGTGGAAAAGTACCTTTGAACAGTACAAAGCACGGTTACAACCAAATAAAAAATCTGCTTCTGAAGTTTTAGAATATCTTAAACAAAAATACCCGTTGGTTGAAATGCCACCAGAATGTGCAGAACTAATTGTGATTGATAATATTATGATGAATCAATGCTTTGCAGAAAAAGTATCCCCGGACAGTGAACTGAAAGTACAGGTATTTACCGTAAAAAATACGGGAACGGGAAAAGTACTTTATATACAGCAAGATGAGGTTTTTCAAGGTTGCGATATAATCATTGGTATTGAGTTTGAAACATCGTTTATTATGGTTGAAGGAAGTAGTTTCCTAAAAGATGAATTGATGGCTTTCCAAGGTTTGGATGCAACCGACCTGACCAATTTCTACTTGGTAGCAGAATATATCTCCTGTTTGAAGAAATTTAATATTTTGGATAGTGTACTGACATAAAACTAATAAGCTGATCTCAAAATTCAAGATAATTTTTACTCATCTAACGAACATGAGGCAGTCTAAAAATTCTGTAAAATTGCATTTGCTGTAACTTAACATCATTACAAAATTATAGAAATATAAATATCGTATAGTGGCATTAAACTACTTTTATTACTGGATTTTGGAATTGAGTTCACATATTTTAAAATATTATATATCCGGCAATTTTAACGGTACTAACTATTTCATGAACCCACTTCCAAATGAAAAAAGGAGGAATTTAGATACAATACAGTATGGGCATTGATGCTGGAGGCACCTACACTGACTCGATAATTATTCGAGATTCTGACGGCAAAGTTATGGATTCGAATAAAGCACTTACTACCTATCCCGATTTGCTTGCAGGCATAAGAAATTCCATAGATGGGCTGGATGAAAAATATTTAAAAGACGTGAAAATAGTTTCTGTTTCTACAACGCTTGCAACTAATACGATCCTTGAAAAAAACGGTTATCCGGTAGGGCTGATCCTCATAGGAGATTATGAAATTCCGGAAAGAATGGACGTTGAGTTTTACACTCTGGTAAAAGGAGGGCACGACCATTACGGGGCAGAACTGTTTTCTCTTGATATGGAAGCTGTGGAAGCTTTTGTTGCTAAGGTCAAGGATAAAGTTACGGGTTTTGCAGTGTCTTCCTAGTTCAGTATGAGAAATCCTGCTCATGAACTGGCAATTAAAGCCCGCGTCCAGGAGCTTACAGGAATGCCTGTGGTCTGCGGGCATGAACTCTCTCTTGACCTCGGTGCCTACGAAAGAGGAATTACAGCTTACCTTAACGCACAATTGATCCCCATTGCAACCCAGTTTATCCGCTCAATAGAGGAAGAAATCACCAGAAGAAAAATGGATTCAAGGTTGTTGATGCTCAAATGTGATGGTTCGGTTGTGGACATTAACGAAGCCCTGGAAAAACCAATCGAATCTATCTTTTCAGGTCCTGCAGCAAGCCTTGTAGGAGCATCACACCTCTCAGGGCTTGAGACCTGTGCAGTTATTGATGTAGGGGGAACAAGCACGGATGTTTCCATGCTCGAAAATGGAGTTCCGGAACTCTGTGCGGAAGGAGCTGTAGTCGGAGGCTGGCAAACAAAAGTTAAAGCTATCCGAATGGAAACTTCAGCGATGGGAGGAGACAGCCATGTCTGGGTTAAGAATATGAAAACAAATATTGGCCCAAGGCGAGTTATCCCACTCTGCGTTGCAGCTGTTAAATATCCGGGTTTTCTCAAAGCCCTGAAAGATGGGAGAATTCCAGGGACTATGCACCTTGAAGAGAATGTGCAGCCTACCAAATTTTTTGTAAGGACCGGGATTGAACCTCTGGACCTTGGAAAGCTTGAAAAGGAACTCTTTGACAGGATAGGAGATTTCCCTACCTCGCTTAACGATATTTTCTGGAAAACTCAGAAAACGATTTCTCCGGGCCTGCTTGATTTACTCATAAGAAAACGTCTCATTCAAGCAATCGGTTTTACCCCAACCGACGCGCTGCACGTACTTGGAGAATATACAGACTGGGACAGGGAAGCTTCTAAAGTAGGAGCAAAACTTCTGGAACGCTATACCCAGACCGACCATATCAAGCTTTGCAAACAGATCAAACAGGACTCTGCAAGGAATATGGCCTTAAAACTTTTATCTTTCATTTTGAAAGATGTACCTTCTAAAGAGATCGAAAAAATCCTTCTGTCCGACAGGTTTACACAGTTCCGGATGAAAATTCCCGTAGTGCTTATAGGAGGTCCTGTGGTCGCATATATCGGAGAATTGAAGCAGATTCTCGATGCCGACATTATAATCCCGGAACATGCTGAAGTTGGAAATGCCGTTGGTGCTGTTGTAGGTAAAGGCATAAAAAGGATTGAAATCCTGATTAAAAGTACCTACACAAAAGATAAGAAAAGGCTGGTTCTTTTATTTTCGCCTCAGGGTAGGGAAACTTTTGGGAGCTATCCGGAAGCTTTGGAATATGCCAACACCCTGGGCAGAAAACTAATCATGGAATATATGACCAAAGCCGGGCTTAATAAAGGGCAGGTCCAGATAGAAGTCAATAAAAAAGATATCTCTTTAAGTGAAGCTGGGACAATACCCATAGAGACAAAGCTTGTTTTTGTTGGAGTCGGAATGCCAACAGTATAAGTTCCGGAGATTGCAACAATGAGTGGCCTAGATAGAAATTTGTGGGTAATGCGTACTATCCTTGCAATCACTGGAGCAGTTATTCTTGCTATTGTTCCATTTATATTAAAGACAAAAATCTCAAGTGAAAAAGTAAACGAGTGGGTTCGCGCACGTTCTGTCTCTGAAAGATTAAAGGAAACAATTTATCGGTATTTTTAAGAGCCCCTCCTTTTGGACCGTCGTCAACTCCAGCAGACCTGATTAAAAGATGCCAGTCTTTGAAGGATAAGGTTGAGGATTTATGTAAGGAAGCGTCCTGTGTTAGCCCACCGAAAAAAGAACGTCCGAGTTCGCTGACAATTAATGAATATATTGATAAACGTGTCAACGATCAAATTTATCATTTTTATTTTCCAAAAGCGAAGGATAATGCACTTGCCGCTAAAAATCTTCATAACTTAGAGTTTTTGTTAGGTTTACTTGCAGTTATTGTAGGTGCAATAGCAGGTGCTGCTACAGCAACTGAGTCACCTGAGCTTTCTGTATTCAGTCCATGGGTAGCTGTCATCACAACTGCCGGGGTAGCAGTTACAGCGCATATAGCTGCAACCAGGTATGATTACCAAGCGATGGTTTATTTCAGTACTGGAAATCGACTTAAAGGTATTAGAGACGAATGGCTTTCTGCACCGGATTATCTTGAACCTGATAGAATAGCTAAATTTGTCGATGATGTTGAACACGCGATTTCTACAGAGAATGAATCATGGCTTGCCGAATGGACTGGCAAGAAAACAGGGCAATAAGTTAAATCATAGAAATGTGCTTAGCGATGAAAAGGATTTACTGAGTGGGGAATTCTTAGAAAGGAATTTAACCGTTTAAGCAGATTTAAAAATATAGGTTCATATACTTACGAAAATTATATTTTTCCACTTGAAATAAAGGGGTTATAATTTTAAAATAATAAATTTCTGTTTTATTAAAAAAATAAGTGATTTGAAATTATTTTAAGATACAACAAATTTCCACTCACAAATTCACACTTTAACTTTTTTCATAGTACAGGCGACCCTGCACTCAAAAAAATCAGCCGCTGGCAATTCGTGTATCGTAGTTGCAACAATAATGCCGTCTCCGATTTCTTTTGCGACCATTATCGGTCTGCCTTTGTCGTCCTTGAGCACTATATCGGCATCGGTTTCCGTAAAGTATCCGTCACAACCCAGGGGAGGGATTATGTTTTGCACAAGTTTTTGAGCGTCATGTGTCCCTTCGGGATGAGGTGAGCAGGGGTTTTCTTCCATTACATATTTCAGTGTAAAGGGGAGCCATTCGTAGTCATATTCCGGAACAAGGGGACTGAATACAAGCAGGGTCCCTCCTTTTGTAACAAATTTCTCAAGGGAGTACTTACTGCGTTCAAGCCCTACTCCGGTTTTCGTGTACTGCTTGTTCGCAAAGCCTGTCGGCAGGATCAGAACTTTGCAGGCGGGAAGATAAGGAGTACCCAGGGATGTTGAGACTGCTCGACTGCATTCAAGCCCGTATTCCACAAACAATTTTTCAAAAAGAAGAGGGGAGTCCCAGAGCAAAATTACATCACTCATAAAAAGGGATAGGAAACCAACAATATGAATGTATCTATTTTGAAGAAAAATTAGAATATCAAGATAAAAATAAGCTTAGGACTTGATTTTCTTGAAAAATCAGGTTATCAAGTCCCTCTGTGTAATTTATTAAATTTCCTCGAAGTCGTCGTCTTTGAGGCATCTTTTATTTCACTTGATTTTTATAATCAGTTATCGACGAACATCATTGACGGCAATTTCACAGAGCTCGTTCTCATTTTGGTTTATAGGCAATTTCTTTACTCTGCAGCTTTACTTCCTGTCGGAAATTATGTTTCCCAGCCAATCGTTTTATTGTCAAAGTTCACTTTTCCTACTCTATAGTATAGTCTCCCGGACCTGACATGGACTTCAACGCAGTGACCGGAATCGTCCAGAGTAATCGAATTGGAACTGCCGGTATCATATTGTATGTTGGATCCCCATTGAATTTTTTTCGTGTCAAAATTCACATACCCTACTTTATAGAATAGTCTTCCGGACACGACATGTACCTCAATGCAATGTCCGGCATTATCCATGGAAATTGAATTGGAATTACCGGGATCATATATAACACTGGGTCCCCATTCAACTTTTCCATTTGTCTCGGTGGTCGGAGGTTTAGTATTGTTTAAAACATTAATTGTCGCATTTTTTGAATCTGTACCGTTTTCATTGCTTACTATCAGGTTCACAGTGTAATTTCCTGCTGAAGAGAAAGTATGTACCGGATTCTGCTCGACTGAGCTGTTTCCGTCTCCGAAATTCCAGTTCCAACCGTTTACATTCTCAGAACTGTCAGCAAATTGGACCGTGAGAGGCATATTACCACTGGTTACGTTGCAGGAGAAATTTGCAACAGGCATTACAGGCATTATGAGCTCCGGCTCTTCCTTTAAGGTAGAGCACATATAAATATCGGAGTTCCCATTGCATCCGTCGTTCCAGACTATCTTTCCATCATAAATTGCAGGACTCTCCTGCCTCGTTTCGTTTGCAGTTATCTGGGTTTCACTGGCCTCTGAGATTGCATACATGTAGATATCGGAGTTTCCGCGGCGGTTGTCCTGCCAAACTATCATATCCCCATAGATTGAAGGATTAAACTGATCGGATGCATTTTTAGTAATTTGAGTTTCTACGGAAGTTGTGAGGTTGTACATATAAATATCCCAATTTCCATTGCGGCGATCCTGCCATACTATCGTATCTCCGAAGATTGCCGGGTTGCATTGGTCAGATTTATTGGTACTTAACCTAGTTTCCAAGGAACTTGAGAGGTTGTACATATAAATATCCCAATTTCCGTTGCGCATGTCCTGCCACACTATCCTGTCACTGTAAATAGCAGGTCCTACTTGATCCCATCCGCTTGTGGTAATTCGAGTCTCATTAGAACCGGAGACATTTTGCATGTAAATATCCCAATTTCCGTTGCGGAAATCCTCCCAAACTATTCTATCACCATAAATAACAGGATGTCCCTGCCACGACCCGTTTGTGGAAATCGGAGTTTCGGTAGAAGTGGAAAGGTCGTACATATAAATATCCGAGCTTTTGTTGCGGTTGTCCTCCCACACTATTCTATCGCCATATATAGCAGGACTGGAAGCCCAGGAACCATTTTTCGTAATTTGGGTTTCTTTGGAAGTCGAGAGATCGTACATGTAGATATCAGAAGTCATATTGGAGGCACTATTGCGAGCATCCTGCCATACTATTCTGTTATTGTAGATAGCAGGATTACTTTGATCGGACCCGTTTGCAGTAACTCTTATTTCTGTAAAGATAGAGGGTCTGCTTTCAGGATTTGAGGGTCCGGATTTGGAAGCATATATCGAATTTCCGTATAAGCCTATGTTAATCCTGTCTCCGTTATCTTCAGGTTCATTTGAGTAATCCGAGAAGGAATATCCTGCGTCAATACAAGGTGAATTTACGGTATCATTAATCCAGCTGCTTCCATCCCAGCGCCCGTACATTGACTTTAAGTGATAGTCATGGGCACTTCTATTCGCATACTGAGGATCTGCTGCTATGTCAGAAGGTGAATCCTGAACGCCTTCATAATCTCCGCCTGAATTGTTATATAAACAGTTATTCTGCAGGACAAAAGAGTGTGAACCTGTCAGCAAGTTATATATTCCGTATCCGTATCCGCCAGCTGTTGAGGTTCGAGTGTTCGATATAATATTGTTTCTTACGGTCAGTAAATATCCCGAGCCAGTCGGACCTGGGGAATATATGGTATTCTGTACAATACCTGCTCCGTAAACGCCATCAATCACATTGTTCTCTATAAGAGCATTGAAACCGTTGGACATGATCCCGCCTACATTATTATTGGCTTTGGTTCCGGTTTCATAGATTCGGTTGTGATGAACATGGGCATACGCGCTTGATGAGGGATAGGAATTTGACCCGAAAAGCCAGATCCCGGCCAGGGCAGTCCTGTATATTGTATTGTTATATATCTCGATGTTATCCATTGCAGGAGATCCGTATTTCTGGATCTGAATCCCTACCCCTCCATCACCATTGGAAGTAATAACGTTATCGTGAAGACTTGCATAATTCGAATTATACAACCTGATGCCGCTGTTTGTCCTTAAGTAGATATAATTATTGAAGACATCTATATTTGGAGTGTAAGTGGTAGAAAATACATCATGACCCAGCTCGTATACCCTATTGTTATAGAACTTTACATTATCGCAATGGACACCCTTAAACCCATTTCCATGATTATTAGTCAGATACATGTCGTATACTTTTATGTTCTGGCATTGAGTCAGGGTAATAAAGTTATGATAGCCTTTTCCACTTGAGACATTCGTATTTCCTTCCCGGTTTCCATCCATGGTAAAACCCCGGACAGTAATATCATGACTGTCAACACTTCTTTCCTGAATCAGAGACTTGTCAACAGGCCAGCTGAGATTGCTAGCAAGTTTGATTGTGACGTTTGAGTCTCCTGTAAGAGTAGTATTACTGCTAATTAGAAGAGTATCGTTCACGATATATGTGAAAGGACCTTTCAGGTAAACAGTTGTATAATTGGAGTTTTCAGCTACGAACTGGAGGGCAGCATTAATCTTCAAGGCTGCATCTGTTGCATTACAATTAAAATCGCCACTTCCGTCACCAGAAACATAGACAATTGGCGCGGGGGATATACACAAAGCTGAAGGAATTTCTGCAAGAATAAAGAAGATAGCACAGAAAAATATGGTTAACTTTCGATCCAGCATATTGACACCTTTTAAATTAATTTCAATAAAATTCCAGGTAATTAATTAAAAAATTTATTCTCTTAACTCTAAATTTTAACAGGAATTTTAGATATTATCTTAAAAACTGTTTTTTAATGTTTTTTCTGATATATAATATTTTGAAATTTAGATGGTTTATTAAATAAATTGTGCATTATAGGATCAGAGCCGAAAAAAGCCACAAATGCATACATTTTATGGCAAGATTATAACGAGCAGTCCTTTCTATATAACAGACAAACATACTATGATAATATCTAAATTAAATTACGTTTTTAGACTGTATTTAACACATTTTGTTATAAAAATTTTTTTAATGATTATGAGAAATTTATTAACCATTACTGAGTAAGTAAAGGAAAGAAGATAGAAAAAGTAAAGGAAAACAGAAAAAAGGTTAGTAGGATGCATATATCTATATTCGACAGAAGAATAGCTAGTATTATAAATCTTAATATTGATCGCACGGATCTGCTTAATTTCAATAACTTAAGCTTGGTGTATATTTATGACATCAGGACTCGATACTTGATATTTCATATTCCGGGGCGGAAGTAAAACCAGGTTCGACTTTGAATTCAAACACAATTATATTAGGATTGATAGTTATTGAGAAAGGATAACCAATTGTTTTGAAAAAATTGTAGTAATAGTTTATAATATGTTCGCAGACTTTCCCATTTGCGTAGTCATGGATGATTTTCACGCACTCACTACCCTTATCCGTACAAATTTCGATGTCACTTCCTATACCATCTATGAGGTAAAGTTCTTTGAAAATGATGATGTGCTCGACAAGGGTAAAAGCTGTCGGGGGCTTGCCTACAACAATCTCGAAATATCTTGCCATGTCAGCTTCGGAAGGGAGTTCCCCGGAGACAAAAGCTTCAAAAATCTTCCTGTTCATGCTCAGTCGCTGATAATTTTGCTCCCTATATGTCTTGATAATGTTTTTCCAGAAGTCCGGCCTTTTCTGAACTTCCCGCAAAGTGCTTTCCATTGGCCCGAAATGTTCCTCAATTCCCTTCGGAAATTTTTGATAGTCGAGGAACTCAAACCGTTTAAAATAGATTTTTGTTACGTTAGATTTACCATATAACCCACTGACATCCATTTTCATCTGTTTTGCCAGATAAAGGGCTAAACTGTGAGCCATTATCTTCCGGAAGCAGGATTCACCATTCGAGAGGATAAAAATTGCGGTTTCTGGCTCAAAATCCTGACTTGATTCCGCTTCAACCTTAATTTTCCATCCCATCTTCTCATTCAGGGTATTTAGATAACTGACAATACCCGAAATTCTTTTTACCTTATGGGGGTTGATTAATTCGTATATAACAGATTCATCGATCAATAAACCTGAAGTTTTTTTTGAAAACCAGTCAAGCAGAGTATGGTGGACAAGCAAAAACTCTCCTTCTTCAACTAATTCGTTTCGGAATTCTGCGTGCTGTGAAATTTTACTCGAATCTGTCTCTCCATTTTCGCCGATTTTTTTGTTCAGTGAAAGAGAGGCAGTTTCTATAGCATCCCTTATTGCCGCACTTAAGTTCCCGTTATTCTGTTCCAGAAAGGGCTTTAATTTATCTACATAGCATTGATCAATCGAAATGTTTTTTCTGACTATCAACTTAGCTTCCTCTCTGACTTTTTGGAATTTTTTGGCCTCAAAATTCTTTAACTCATCATACAGCATTATTTAAGTAAGTCAAATAATACATTGGAGTTTCTACTTATTAATTTTTTTGCTAGCATCAACAGCAAAAAACATACGCTAAAAAAAGAATATTATGGTACATTGAATAGTAATCAACAATATTAGAGAGACGAAATAACCGGAACGGTTTTAAGGTCTGTATATATTACTTATCCTTGTGTATTACGATAAAAAAAGACTCAATATGGTACGGATAATTGCGGACTACCAGTTTGGGAAGGGCATTGGAAAAGAGCTTTTTCCAGATGGAACAACATTTCAACTATCCAAAACAAAAAGAGTGCGACAGGCTCTTTTTTCAGGAAACCGCATAGCTACGGCAAGAGCAAAGGATGGATTCTTTACTCTCAGTATCGAAGGAGCTTCCGTTGTACATAGCCTTTCGCCCGGAAAAAGGCTAAGGGTAGTTATTTCAGAAGAAGCTGTTCCTTTTGTAGAAAAAGGCAAAACCGCTTTTATAAAACATGTGGTTGACATAGATCCTGAACTTCGGGCAGGAGAAGAAGTGCTTGTGACAGATGAAACTGACAGGCTCCTTGCAACAGGTCAACTGCTTCTTTCCCCGGCTGAAATCCTTGCACTTAATAGTGGGGCAGCAGTAGACGTAAGAGCAGGAATCGCATCGAAAAATGAAAAATAAAGCTTTGAAATCCAATGATTATTTTGAGAATGCAAGAAGCTGTGGATAAAAGAAATAAGTCCCAATATTCATTCGAAAAAGAAGATTACTATTTTTTCCACAACTTACATATATACTAATATAAAAGGCGATTCTTACTGCTCCAGCGCCCTCAATGAGCAGAATAAATGAATAAGAATATATCATAGACGGTTTTACTTTTTAATGAATATCATTCAAAAAGTAAATGGGTGTTTTATAAAATAACTCAAGAGCCATAACTACACCCACATATTGAAAGGTTGGAAAATAGTTTCCCCGGAGAGTGAGAACATTCCAGAGCCAGAACAGATTCTAAAAAAGCTCATGGTTCCAGACAATACCAGAATTGAAGCAAACAATATCAAAGTTGAGGGAGATGTCATTGTCGGCAATCATTCCATCGTTCAGTACGGGATACTTGGGGACACTATCATAATAGGTGAAGGAGTAACCGTTTCGGGAAATATACAGGCGAATTCCGATTTAAGGATTGATATGTGGTCAAAATTGGGAGGTAGGGTGGAAGTCGGGAAGCATGCCTATCTGGGGGAATTCGCAACTATCGATGGAAAGTTAATTGTAGCAGGAGACCTGGATGTAGGAAAAGAGGTCAAAATTAAAGGAGGATTTGAGGCCAAAGGATGGATTGTGGTCAGGAATCCTTTACCTGTAATTATTTTTATATTTCTGTACATAAGAGAAATGATGCGTCTGGGAAAAGACGAGGAAATAGAGAAAGCCTTAGAAGAACTTTTTGAAGATTCCGAGGACATCAATGATTTTGAGGAGAATGGACTCAGTGACAACTTTCTGTTAATACCTGCGGAATCAAAGATTTCCTCTGAAGCTATCGAGATTGCCGGAGAAGCTGTTATAGGAAGTAACTGTTTTTTAGTAGGAAGTATACGGGCGCAGACAATTGAGACCGGAAAAAATCTGACCCTTAAAGGAAGCATGCTCTCGGAAGGCAAGATCAGCTTGGGAGAAAGCAGTACAGTATATGGAAATCTCACTTCAAAAGGGCAGGTAGATATCGGCCGAAACAGCAGGATCTTTGGTGGGATAAAAGCTGATTCCGTAATTCTGCACGAAAATTCCAAGGTTGACGGTACTATAAAGGCGCCGTCAGGAGTATCTTTTGCAAGGGATGCTGCTGAGATGCCTCCAGTTCTTGCTGAGGTTAATGTTCTGGGCAAAGAAGTTGTGAGCACTGTCAGGAGACCTGCACGAAGTAAAACTGAAGATGTACGTGCAAAAGTTCCGGACTTAACCGAAGTAGATTCACTCATCAAAACAAACTCAAAGGTTAAAAACGGCTTTGTGCCTGGCAAGGAAGGAACATCTGCCAAAACACAAGCGCTGGGGAGATCCCGGCGTCTCCGAGGAGTAAAAAGAATAAGGAGAGGACACTCAGCAGAAGAGCGCCATAGTTGATTCAGGCTCGCTTGTGCAGGATGAGTTTTTTCTGATAAGCAGTTAACTTCTTAGGGAAGCAGGGAATTATCAGGGTTTTGTTAAGACAAGTCTCAGATTAATTACAAATCTCAGTTATAAGTCTAGGAAGGAGTTCACTTGATAGAGGATATTACAGGTCCTCAGGACCTGCAGGCTTTATATGATTCGGTTATTGAGAAAGATTCAAAATACGTAATGCAGACCTATGGGCGCCAGCCAATAGTGCTCTCCAAAGGGACGGGGGCTCTTGTCCATGACATTTACGGAAAAGAATATATTGACTGTGTTGCCGGAATTGCAGTAAATAATATTGGACACTGTCACCCGACAGTTGTTAGGGCAATCCAGGCTCAAGTAGAGAAACTAATGCATGTCTCAAATCTTTATTATACCGAAATCCAGGCCGAACTTGCGGAAGCTCTGGTTTCGATCACAGGCATGGAGCGTGTTTTTTTCTGTAATTCAGGAGCCGAAGCTATGGAAGGTGCAATGAAACTGGCTCGCCTGGTTTCGGGAAAAAGCACATTTGTAGCGGCTGATCATTCATTCCACGGCAGGACTATAGGGGCACTTAGCGTAACTCACAAAAGCATGTATCGGGATCCATTCATGCCTCCGGTAAGTTCCAAAACAACCTTTGTCCCGTATTCAGATACTGATGCAATAAAGCACGCAATTTCAGAAGACACTGCTGCTGTAATTCTGGAGCCAATCCAGGGGGAAGGCGGAGTAAACATACCTGACCCTGAATATCTCAAAGAGGTCAGGGAAATATGCGATGATACAGGAACTCTTCTTATCTTTGACGAAGTACAGACAGGTTTTGGAAGGACAGGCACCTGGTTTTGTAAAGAACAATTCGGAGTTGAACCTGATATAATGAGCATGGCTAAAGCTATTGCAGGAGGTTTCCCTATGGGTGCTATAGCAGCCAGGGACGAGATTAGCTTCGGGCGTGGTCAGCATGCTTCAACCTTTGGAGGCACCCCTCTTGCCTGCGCAGCCGCTCTTGCTTCCATTGAAGTAATTAAAGAAGAAAAACTTCTTAAACGTTCTACAGAGAATGGAACCTATTTCATGGGAAAGCTCAGGAGCATGGACAGGGAAGACATTTTAGAGGTTCGCGGGAAGGGGTTGATGATAGGAGTCAGAGATAAAATACCCTTGCGGCAAATTTGTTGACTTTGCAAGGGAAAATGGAGTGCTCTTAAATTGTACTTCGGATTCGGTGCTCCGCCTGGTTCCTCCGCTTGTCATTACTAAAGAGCAGATTGATACGGTTGTGGATGTCATTGAGCAGGCCTGAACTTATAAAAAAGAAATCTTTGATATTTCAGAATACGTTCCAGGAAAGTCCATCGAAGAGATAGCTATTGCTTATGGGATTGATCCGGGCTCTATTATCAAACTTGGCTCAAATGAAAATCCCCTCGGCCCATCTTCAAAAGCAGTTCAAGCCCTGGTAGATGTAGCACCCTGTGCAAACATTTACCCCTCTGCTGATGCTCTGGAACTCAGGGAAGCCCTCTCGAAATACACGGGTTTTTCAGTCTCAAATCTTGTAGCCTCGGGGCCTGGAATGGACGGCTTACTCGACGGGCTTTGCAGAATCATGATTGAGAAAGGAGACGAAGTTATAGTCCCTACTCCTACCTTTGCCTATTACGAACTGCCGGCCCGTGCATGTGGAGGAAAGCCTATATTTGTCAGGCGGAACAGGGACTTTTCTCTTGATCCGGAGATGATTCTGGAGGCCGAATCCCCCCGAACAAAAAATAATATTCCTCTGCTCTCCTAACAACCCGACCGGTAACCTGCTTCCCGAATCCAGCCTGAGGACAATTATTGAGAATACCAGAGCCCTTGTTTTTGTTGACGAGGCTTATGTTGAATTTGCAGATAGGAACCTGGCCGGACTTGTACACGAATATGATAACCTTGCTGTTGGCAGAACTTTTTCCAAAGTATTCGGGCTTGCGGGTCTCCGCCTAGGCTATGGGATCATGCCCGAATGGGTCGTAAAAGAGTACCTGCGAGCAGCAACCCCGTTTCCGTAAGCCTTCCGGCTCTAAAGGCAGGAATAGCTGCTCTCTCGGATGTGGAACACCTTAGCAAAAGCATAGAACTTGTAAGAGAGGGTAGAGAATACCTGAGGGAAAAAATTCCTTTCAAGATATTTCCTTCTCAAGCTAACTTCGTACTTGTGGATGTTGCTCCTTTAAAAGCAAAAGCAGTTACGGAAAGTCTCATGAGAAAAGGAATAATAGTTCGCTCCTGTGATTATTTCAGAGAGGCAGGGGATACTTATATCAGGGTAACAGTCGGAACCCCAGAACAAAATGAAACGGTTGTCAAGGCTTTTGAAGCTGCAAAAAATGAGCTTTGAAAGGCTCAACTTTTTTATTCTCGATCACTAAACTTATGTACTCCAGCCCTCAGTCGTTCTTTTCTTCGATTTCTTCGATTTTCATCAGGGGATAATTTAGTTCAGGGTTATATTTCATTCCGACTTTTACCTTTACGGAACCGAATTTCACAGTGATTTTTACATCAAGCATTGGCCCCTGAAGTTCAGTATATCCGAATTCGCCATTCAGTTTACTTTTCAGCAGATCCCTATTGATCTTTACAGAGATATCTTCTACATAAGGCTGGACTGAAATGCTCTCCCGGATTGCCTGTTCCAGGCTTGAAACCGTGTCCAAATTAACAGGAGAACCGGTAAATTGATGGTAAAGAGCCCCGAGTTTTATTCCCGCTTCAAATAATGCATTATCTCTATCAGTTACTTTTTCTCGAACCAAATTGCTCTCCCTCTATCAGATTTTCATACATAGTATCTCAAACGAGCATCGAGTAAACATGAACGAATAGTTCTCAATGCGTCTACTTTCGTCCTCCGGTTTTCAACCCTTTGTCCTGACGTTCTTTACTATTAAAGTTACTAAGTACAGGGATCTTGAAAAAAGGAGAGAAAAGGTAAGCTAGCATTAAGATAAAAGACAAAATAGAAAAAACTCTCATGTACTCTACCATATTCACAAAATAAAGGAGCATATTAATTCCGAAAACCGAAGCTACGATAGCCAGGATTTTCGGGTCCCTGACTTTCGGATAGCTCACAGTGCTGACCATGAGAATCGAAAGAGCTAGAGTCAGACCGAGAAGGAAGTCTAATCTTACAAAACTACTGCCAAGCATTAGGTAGGTAGCCAGCATGACACAACCTGCAGTAATAGGAGACCCTTCAAATCCGTTCTTGTGGGAAGCTATTGATGAATTGAAACGGGCTAGCCTTAGTATACCACATATGGCGTAGAAAATTGGAATCATAGCAACAATAGGATCTTCTCCTCCAAATCTTATGTATATGAGGAGAGCAGGGGCAACCCCAAATGAGACTGCGTCTGCAAGTGAGTCAAGGTTCTTCCCGAGTTCCCCTCCCTTGAACCGTCTTGCAATATGGCCCGTATGCTGCATCTGCAACTGCCGCAAGAAGCAATAAGATCAAGGCAAGGTCATAAGAACCATTATGAGCTGCTGAAATTGAGCTAATCCCGCAAACCAGGTTCAAAAGAGATACCAAGTCCGGGAGTCTTAACATTTGAAATACATTCATGTTCAAAAGTCCTATCATTTTTTATCGTTGCTATTAAAGTCTTGCCAGCTAGTACCCGTTCTCCTTTCTCCACTATAATATCAAAGTCATGAGGGATTGTTACATCAAACCTAATCCGAAACGAATCATTCCTATGCGTTGTCCCTGCTCGATTGTATCGTTTACCTGTGAATAAGAAACAATTCGACGGGCAACCGTACCTGCAATCTGCGTAACTCTGACATCCCCGTATTTGCTGTGGATTATAAACTCGTTTCTTTCGTTTCTTTCAGAATCTTTACGGTAAGCAGGAATATATCCTCCCTTTTTATAGGTTATTTCCTTAATTTCCCCGGAGATTGGCGCTCTATTTACATGCACGTTCTGGAAAAACATAAAAATACAGATTTTGCGATCTCTGATGTCTATA
>CAWFUY010000035.1:0-60556 GCA_963818955.1 uncultured Methanosarcinaceae archaeon
GTACATCGATTCCCATTTATATCCATAAATAAATATATTAGTAGTACTATAAAATATACTAATGCCTCGTATAAGTCATCGTCCTAAATTGTCATTTACTCAAGAAGAGTTAGATTATCTGATCAAGTTAAGTCGTTCTAGAAATCAAGCTGCAAGCGTTGTTAAAAGATCCAAGATAATACTTTTGAGCTATCATGGGAAAAACGATGCCGAGATCTCCAGAGAGTTAAAAATCGATTACAAAACTGTAAGGCTATGGATACAAAGAGTGTTAGATCTTGGGGTAAAAGAAGGTTTGGTAGAAAAACCAAGAAGTGGGAGACATCAAGATATTAGTGCTGAATCACGAGCTCGCGTAGTCTCACTTGCGTGTATGAAACCAAAAGACCTTGGATATCCTTACGAAATCTGGACGCAGAGACTTCTTGCTAAACATATCCAAAAGAATTGTATCAAAGAGAAACATCCTGATTTATCGAAGATATGTCAGGGGACAATTTCAAAGATTCTCAATGCAAGCAAAATAAGACCGCATAAAATTAGGTATTACATAGCAAAAGTTGATCCCGATTTTGATCAAAAAGCCGCCAATGTCCTGGATACGTATAGAGAAGCTAAAAGACTAAATGAAAAAAAAACAAAAACGAAAAAATTAAAACCGTGATTATTTCTTACGATGAAAAACCAGGTATTCAGGCAATTGGAAACAAATATCCAGATCTTATGCCAGTAGAAGGGCGATATTCTACAATAGCAAGAGATTACGAGTATAAAAAACATGGAACTCTTTCACTATTAGCTGGAATTGACTTAATATCTGGGAGAATTTCTTATAAAATATTTGAGAATCATAGAAGCTGCGAATTCATTGAATATCTCAAAGAACTTGAGTTAACATATCCAGAAGATAAAATAAAAATTACTATAGATAATCTTAAAGTACACACATCAGAAGAAACTCAGAAATACCTGGAAACTGTTCCTGACAAGTTTGAATTTGTTTTCACACCCAAACATGCTTCGTGGTTGAATATCATTGAAAGTTTTTTCAGCAAAATGGTGAGAAACGTTTTGAGAGAGATAAGAGTAGACTCACTAAATGAGTTAAAAGAGAGAATTAGTCAATATATAGACGAACTTAACGAAAAACCAGTTCTATTTACATGGAGATATATGATGGAAGAAAGGGATGAGATGCCTGGTGGAATCACAGTCTAATATGGAGTTAATTAGGAATCGATGTACTAGTTATCTTAAGTGTTTACCTGAGTAAATCATGTTTGACTGCTGTTTACCGCAGTAAACATAAGCTAATGCGTTTAAGCACTCGCGTTAATAACTACCATCGTTGATCAGTTAGATGGAAAACTTGAGATGAAGAGAGACAACGGAACAACGTTCATTACAAAATTTACAGTAACAGAAAAGCTTAAAGAGGAAAATGTGTCAGCTATTGAAGAATCGGTAGCTACTGGTAAGAGCAGTAGGCATACTTACCATCAGCTCCGGGTCGTTCACTGCCACATCGGTGTATAAGTGGGGGGATTCCTTTCTGAACCTTCCCGACATTTTCATAGTCATTGATTATTCCGCCGTTATATACCACAATGCCAACTGCTTTTGCACAATCTATGGGGCTTCCTCCCCCTACAGCAATTATAACATTACAGTCTCCTTTTCAGTAAATTTCTGCTCCTTCCTACCAGGACTTTTGTCCCTCCCAGAACTTTTATATACCTGCTGATTTCCCGTACACCGTCTGGACCTATAAGGGCTATTTTCGGATTTAAATAGACATGTGTCATCTTATTTACCCCTGAATGACGATTTTGGATATCTTCAAATTTTTACCATATTTATATAATATTAATAAAAATATTACTCGCGGCAGCTAATAAACTTTTGCTCTACAATACGATTAAACGTATAAAATTGTCCTCAAATATTATTTCGTGGACGACATAAGATAGAAGCCACATAAATATGGAGCATGCTCGGTTCCTTCAGACCATGACTCTCTGGTTTCACATCCAACTGAGGTTGCCAGGCTGATAATAGATGCGGAAAACACTACGGCAAAATGACCGGGATTACTTCGTAGCGGCGTTAGTGGACAAAGAGAGCGAGAGGACAGTTCTTCAGCTTTTATCATTTTTTAATCAATGCATAGGATTTCTCAATAAAGCAAGTAAAGTTGTTTTTCCAATTGTGCCAGGAGAAAAAAATTAATCTTGTTTTCTCTTTGTCGTTTATGAGAACAACAATTGTACTTTATAGCCGGTTTTTGTATTGATATATAGCATTGCTTTCCTAATTGTGTTAAACTGATTTTACACATCAATATTTTTATGTATTATTGAAACATAATTTACTGTGCTCCGGGTTTATTATTAGTAAAAAACGAAGGTAATTGTCAATTTAAATATATCGTTATATGTAGATAAAATTGATCAGGAGCTGTTGTCTGCTATAGGTTAATCAATCGTTAGTTTTTAACAGTCTATCTGATAAACAAACCAGCTTGATAAGCAACTCACCTGGCATAAATCAGGATTATGTATAAATTCCCCCGATGAACCTGGATAATAGAATTTACCTGATAACATCTCGATGGCAAACAAACAACCTGATAGAGTCTGGTTGAAAAATAATCCACCTGAAAACCAGGCTTATATATTAACCAATTAATATATAGTTACAGTAATATTTTATCTATACATAATTCATTTAAATAAGTATATTATTTGTTACACTTGTATTGAATACCTTTTGGCGCAAAAAATTTGAAAACTTAAGCCTGGTTGTCAAAAATGGTCGTTGACACTGATATCTGCGGGATAAAAGTGGGAGATCGATACCCTTCACATGTGATGGGTGTTATCAATCTGAGTCCTGAGTCTTTTTACGAAAGCTCGGTTGTAAGCCCGGACTCTGTGCTTGAGGTTGCCCTGACGATGGTTGAAAACGGAGCAACCTTCCTGGATCTGGGGGCCCGTTCAACCTGGCGTTTTTCTGAAAAAATAAGTAAGAAAGAAGAACTTGAGCGTATTCTGCCGGCACTCGATGTTTTAAAAGGAAATGTGGATGCTGTAATATCCGTAGATACTATGTTTTCGGACATTGCGGAAGAAGCTCTAAAGAGAGGAGCCGAAATAATAAATGATGTTTCCGGCTTCACTACCGACCCTAAAATGATTAAAGTGGTTGCAGACTATGGTTGCCCTGCTGTTATTATGGCCTCCAAAAAAAATCCGGGAGATCCGCTTGGTATGGATTCCATTATTGAGGCTCTTTTTCTCACAATACGGGCTGCAGAAGCAGGAGGTATAGAACCTGAAAAACTTATACTAGACCCTGCAATTGGCAGATGGACAGATGAAAAGCATTCAATATATGATTTTGAGACCCTTGATGATTTAGAACGCCTGAAGATTTTTGAAAAACCCTTACTTGCAGCTCTCTCAAGGAAATCCTTCATCGGAGAGGTTCTTGGTAAACCTCCAACTGAGAGACTTTATGGCAGCCTGGCTGCGGCAGCTATTGCAGTTTACAAGGGAGCTCATATCATTCGCACTCACGATGTACCTGAAACACTTGATGTTGTAAAGCTTTCAGGAGCTCTGAGAAGTCGGCCCGCTATTGTAAAAGAAGGCAGGTATGAAGTATCCGTGTTCGAGGTAAAGACTCCTCAAGATGCAGCAATGACAATGCGAAAACTAGGGGCCACCAGTGTCGGCTCAATGGTAATGCAGGGTAAAAGCATTCACTTAGTGCTTAAAATTTGTAATCTAACGACAACAGAGGCCTTAATAATAAAACAGGAAATGCTTGCCCGGGGAGGAGATGCAGCTCTGACAAGGGATGCAGTCTCCCATGAAACGGAAACGACTGATGTCCTTGTAATGGGAACTCTGCTGCAGTTTGAGCGCCTTGCCAGAAAACTTATAGGGCAAGCCCGCTCCCTTCCACTTATCGCAGAAATGATCCGTGAATGTATTGCAAACCGGAATGACCTGGAATATCGATATTTGAGGTAATTATGATAATAACTTCAGTAAAGCCCTTTGAAGAAATCCTGGCCTTATTAAAAAACGAAGATAATATCTTTATTATCGGATGCAATGTCTGCGCTGAAAAACTCAGAACAGGTGGGGAACCGGAAATCCTTGAGATGTGCAGACGGCTTGAGGAAAGTGGAAAACATGTAATAGGCTGGGCTCTTCCCACAGCAGCCTGCAGTATACGGTCTTATGAGTCCCTGGTTGAGAAAAGCGAGAAAATAAACGAAGCCCAATGCATTCTGGTTATGGGCTGCGGCAGTGGAGTTTCAACTGTTTCAATCGTAGCGGAGTTACCGGTATATGGCTCAAATAATACACTCTCTCTTGGAGGTTCGAGCGGGGGTAAGCTCATCTCCAACCAGTGTGTTATGTGTGGGAATTGCAATGTAGTTGAATTCGGTGGTCTATGTCCTAAAGCTCAGTGCCCTAAGGAACTTCTGAACGGGCCCTGCGGAGGAGCTATTAACGGAATGTGTGAAGTCAATAAGGATAATGAATGTGTATGGAATCTAATCTACGAACGTTTGAAAAAAATAAATAGGTTAGATCTGCTTTATGTTGTCCATGCACCTCAAGAGCACTGCATAAAGTAAATTAATACTTAACCTGAAGTGATGCTCCTGGATTCTATGATGGTCACTGATAAGAAAAAGAGAGTTTTTTTGTTCTTTTAAGTAATTCATCATTTTACGAGCATTAATTTAAATAATTTCATTTCGAATATACTTATCTGATGCTTTTTAATTTTCGTGAAAAACTGAATTCCAACAAATTTCTGGTTACTGCTGAGGTTTCTCCACCCAAGGGCACAAACTTTTCAGCCTCTCTGGAAAATGCTCGTCAGCTCAAAGGCTCTGCAGATGCACTAAATGTTACGGATAACCAGTGCTCCATTATGCATATGAGCTCCCTGGCTTTTAGCAAACTCCTGCTCGAGGAGGGGCACGAGCCCATCATGCAGCTCACCTGCAGGGATAGGAACAGGATAGGGCTTCAGTCGGACCTTTTAGGAGCCCATGCTCTGGGTATTCGTAACGTGTGTTTGATGACCGGTGACTTTCCTTCGTGCGGTGACCATCCCGGATCAAAGCCGGTTTATGATCTTGATTCCGTACAGCTTTTGCAGGTTGTCAAAAAACTTAATTCTGGCATTGATTTAGCAGGAAACAAGCTGGATGGAGGGACTTCCTTTTGTAAGGGTGCCGTCACGGGGATAAACTCTGAAAAAACCCTGCCGCTCATAAAGCTTGAGAAAAAAGTTAAGTGCGGAGCTGATTTTATCCAGACTCAGGCTGTCTATGACATAGGTATGTTCGAAGAATTTATGGAAGCTATAAACCATCTTGAGGTACCTGTAATCGCAGGCTTGATCCCTCTCAGGTCTCTCAGTATGGCTGAATTCATGAATGCGAATATTTCAGGAATCAATGTGCCTGAGGAGATCCTGATTCGCATGAAAGTGGCTTCCGATCCTGTAGAAGAAGGACTTGCCATAGCTGCAGAGACAATAAAAGAGCTCACAAGACTCTCAAGGGGAGTTCATATTATGCCTATAGGCTCTCATAAAAATACCCCTAAATTGCTCTCGATGTCCAAATTATCCGGAAAGTGAGCCTGGAAAAGCAAGTTAAGGAAAAAATGGAACATACCTTCAATCTCATTTTATAACATGTCTTTTGTGGCACAAACTTTTTTTAATTTATAGGAACTAATTTTTTTGAGCATGTTTTCAGATAACGATTGAGGAGCTATATTTATATTATTTTAAAATTCAATATATATTAATGGCATCTCTTCTCCTGGAAGATCTCTTGATTATCTTCGGGCTTTCTATTCCGGTAGTTTTTACATTTTCAAGGTTGAAGATAGCTCCAATGGTAGGTTTTTTGTTAGCGGGGATACTTGCAGGTCCTTTCGGGTTAAGATTAATTCAAGAGACTGAGAACATCGAACTTTTGGCTGAAATTGGGGTCGTGCTGCTTCTTTTTACAATAGGGTTGGAGTTCTCCCTGAATGAACTCCTGAAGCTCAAAAGAATCATATTCTTGGGAGGGGGGCTGCAGGTATTAGTTTCAAGCTGTATTCGTTGCTTTTATTTTTCTGGGGCTTGGGTACTCTTCTGAAGCTGCAATTTTCATCGGGCTTATCGTGGCGTTTAGTAGCACGGCCATTGTCCTGAAACTATTACAGGAAAAAGGGGAGATTTACAGCACCCATGGAAGGATTGCACTTGGGATTCTTATTTTCCAGGACATTGCTGCAGTTTTCATAATTATCCTTACCCCGCTTATTTCAGGAAAGACAGGCACTGAGCACGCTATCTTCGAGCTGGTGTTTAGGGGGATCGGGCTTATTCTTCTCACTCTGATAAGTTCCCGTTATCTGGTTCCTTTCTTTCTGTACCAGGTAGCAAAGACACGAAATAGCGAACTTTTCTTGCTAAGCATAGTTGTAATAGGGCTCTCGGTAGCGTGGATCAGCTCCCTGGCAGGTCTTTCTCTTGCTCTCGGAGCATTCCTTGCAGGACTGATCATCTCCGAATCTGAATATGCCTTACGGGCACTTGGAAATGTTATTCCTTTCAGGGATATGTTCATGAGCATTTTTTTTATTTCGACAGGCATGCTGCTGAACCTGGACCTGGTAAGAGCTCATCTTTTTCTTATCCTCGCGGCAACTGTCCTGGTCCTCTTTATGAAAACCTTTGTCAACGCTCTAATAACATTTATTATAGGGTTTCCCCTGCATACGATGCTTCTAGTGGGCTTTTCTCTGGCTCAGATAGGGGAGTTTTCCCTGATTACAGCGAATGTGGCTAATGCAAACGGAATTATTTCCAAGGAAATTCATCAGGAATTCCTGGCTATTATTGTACTCTCCATGGTAATGACACCCTTTTTTATGGGACTGGGATATCGCTCCGTTAATCTCAGTGATAGGTTTCCTCTTCCGAAAATACTCTTATATAACAGATACTGGAATTTCCGTGAAGATGAGCAGGAAAAGGTGCTTGAGAATCACTTGGTCGTAATAGGCTTTGGCATCAATGGGAGAAATGTTTCAATTGCTGCAAAAAAAGTTTCAATCCCTTACATTGTAATAGAAATAAATCCTGAGACTGTCCGGCATGAAAAACTAAAAGGTGAACCGATTATATATGGAGATGCAGATCAAAAAGCCGTGCTTGAGCATGCAGGCATTTTGGCTGCAAAGTCAGTTGTAGTAACTATTAGCGATCCTGCAAATTCCAGAAGGATCATTGAAGCAGCCAGGAGACTGAACCCCAATGCCCATATTATTGTGAGAACTCATTTTGTGAACGATATAGACAGACTTTATGCAGTCGGAGCTGACGAAGTTATCTCAGATGAATTCGAGTCTTCTATAGAACTATTTTCCAGAGTACTCAACAGGTATATGGTTCCAAGGACCGAGATTGAGTCCATGGGTGAGGAACTCAGGGCTGACCATTATCGGATGCTTCGAAGTCCTGAGCTACGTCGAAAAAGTATCTGTGAGCTTGCCCTTGATTTTTCAGATGTGGAAATTCAAAGCATCAGAATTGGGACACATTCGGAAGCTGCCGGGAAAACTCTGGGAAACCTTAATCTCCGGAAAGAATATGGGATTTCCGTTCTTGCAATTTCCAGAAACCACAGGGTAATGTACGATTTGAGGGCCGACACTGAACTTAAGCCTGATGACATAATACTTGTAATAAGTCCTCTGCATCAACTTGAAGAGATTCGAAGTATTTTTGAGCAGGATACCTGAGAATTCCATTTAGAATGAGTACTCCTTGATTTTTAACATTCTAGCATTATTTTTTGCTTATTATCGTCCGACTGCTGCGGTCCTGTTGACCTGAAGGGTAGCCTTCATCATAGCCATGCTGGTAACCGTCGTTGTAGCTATCGTCGTCACCCAGGCCAGCTTTGACATTATACAAATCTCCGTCGAAAGCCGCCTGGTAGCTTGCTCTATAGCCAGCCTCAAAACCTTGTTCGTAACCGGGACTTTTCATACCCATTGCGGTTGCAGCTACAAGTGTTAGCATTGTCACTACTGAGATTGCCAGTAAAATGAGAAGGGTCTTTTTTATCAATACATACTGTTTTTTTTCTAATTGTACCTTCGTCAATCCTTCACCTAACTTTACCCAATTTTTGTTGATCTCATTGGTCAATCAAATTCTCCTCGGCAGGTTCACAAAATAATAATACTGATTAAGTTTATTATTCAGAATTGTTAATAGGGAATATAATTATTTGTATTTTCTCTTTATATTATTTTCAACTTATTTATATCCGACTGAAGGGATTATCTCAAAATCCATAGATTTTTGAATTTGACGTTAATATATAATTTTAGGAAATAATTTATTTTTTTCTTGAATCTGTTAAATAATTATTAGTAAGTACTAAAAAATAAACACCTTATAAAAAATATGTTATAAAATAGTTAATTATTGTTATTTTTTGAAGATTAATATATCAATTTTCATCTAAATAATGAAGTTTAAGTTTTTGCAAGCAAATGCACTCTTTTTCTTAACTGTTTAGGTCTCGAAAAATCCTCTTCCGTTTTTAAATATATTTATAAGAAATGAAGTGTATTCTAATTTACGATATTCACTGCTTCATAGCTTATGTGTATCATAAAAAAGGCAGATAATAAACGGACAGCAAAGATAGGAGAGGGAAAGAATTTGATGCAATCATTTATAGTAGAACACTATCTGAAAAAGGATGTAGATGTTTATTGTGGCGGACCCGATGTTTTCAGAGGAACAGTCGAAGCCTGTGCGGATAATGTCCTCACTCTCAATAACGAAGGAAAATATACCCATCTAGCCATCGACAAAATAATTGCTATATGGTCGCAGTAATTTAAAATTTCGAATTAGTTGAGGTGTAAAAATGCAGCCTTTTATAGTGGAACATCTTCTTGATGAAAATGTAGATGTTTACTGCGGAGGTCCTGATATTTTCAGGGGAAGGGTTAAAGCCTGTGCAGATAATGTGCTCACTCTCGAGCAGGACGAAAAATATACGCACATAGCAATTGATAAGATCATAGCTATCTGGCGAGCATAAAATGAGCCGAAAGTTTGGAAAAAAGCTTAACTGAGTAGTGGAAAAGTCCGGGATGAGACTTCTCCTTTTCACAGTTATTTTAATATAAATCTAGTTTATTTTTTATATAAATTCATTTAACTAAAATCAAGGCTAATTTTATTCTTTTCTGCAGCTCTTTGCATGGGAAGCTATGAATTCTCTCATAATTTTTGCTCCGAGCATTGCAGTTTGCCCTGAATCATACTCTGGAGCGATTTCTACAATATCAAAACCTATTGAGAAAGGAGCAAGAGTTCGAACAGCTGTTCTGACATCCCTGGAGTTCAGGCCGAATGGTTCAGGTGTGCCGAGACCAGGCGCATAAGCCGGATCCAGTGCATCCATATCCAGGGAGAGGTATAGTTGACTGCAATCAAGCCATTCAAGAGCTTCTTTGAGCACTTCTACCATACCAATTGATTCGACATCGTCAGCTGTAAAATATTTAAGGTTATTTTCTCTGGAAAAGACCCATTCTTCTTCCGGTCCGCTTCGGATTCCTATGGAAACCAGATTTTTCGTAACATCATTGAGGATGTTCCTGGAAACGCAGGCATGGTTATGCTTGAATCCTCTATATTCTTGCCTGAGGTCGAAATGAGCATCCAGAATAAGGACCCCAAAATCTTCTCCTGCGAATTCGGCACAGGCCTTTGCCGTGGCAAATGTCAGGGAATGCTCTCCTCCAAGCATAATAGGGACTTTTCCATCTTTCAGGAGTTCTTTTGAGGCTTCATAAAGGGTTTTCAGAGTTTCATCGACCGAGGCTGATGTCTCCAGATTTCCGGCATCATATATAGGGAGGTCTACAAGGTCTATATCAAAAGCTGGGTTGTAGCTCTCAAAATTTGCAGAAGCCCGTCTCATGGCATCAGGAGCCCATCGGCTGCCTGCCCGATAAGAGGAGGTATTATCAAAAGGCACACCGAAGATAACGTAATGTGCAGATTCGTAGTCTGCAAGTGCATCTATAAAGGAGTTCGGTAAAAACATAATCTAACCTTACGTAATATTATTTAAAAAAAGAACGGTTCAGGCTTTCACTTGAATCTTCGCCTGATTTGTGAATATTTATGTTCTGATGTCGAGTTTTATCTTGCTGAGGGCCGTAATGTACGAAACCTCTTCACCCTCTTTGACTTTGTCCTTATACTCATCAGGAACTACGATTTCAAAGGTTGAGAAGTCTCCCATGTCCATAAGTTGTGCAATGTTACCGGTAATTGAGATTACCTGCGCATTCTTTCTCTCCACAATCGGAACGTAAACTTTGGTTGCAACTGAGCCTATGAAGGAGCGCTTCTGACCGTCAAAAAGACCAATAGCTTCGATCCTAGCTTTTGCAGCTCCATGTTTCCCGGGTTTGGACTTAGCAATACTTTTTATAATGCATGCTTCATCATCAATGATTACGTATTTTCCTTCTTTAAGATCCTTAACTTCAACTTGCTGTTTCATAAAGATTCTCCCATAAATTATAGAAATTTATAAATAAGCTGTAAAAGCCGTGCTGGATTTGCCGGATAGTTTTTCCAGGGCTCAGTTCTATGAAGTAGTATAGAAATGCTTTTCTGATTTTTAAGTCTGTCTCTTCTTTATCCGTACTTCACATACGGTCCTTTATAGAAAAGCTAAGATTTTACTCATCCAGGGTAGCTGCAAAATCATTCTGCAGGCAAGAGTTAATACGATTAATAATCATTGAGTATATAAACGCTTGTATGAAATTTCTCAACAATTGAGCCCAAGTTCTTTAAGCTTTTCAGGTAAAGGTATTCCACATGCATCCCAGCTGCGATAATGGTAATATTCCTGAATAGCGGCTTCAAACTCCTCCCTGGAAAAACCATATCCCTTCTCCACTCCATTCATTTCAAAAAGCCTTTCAGGTAGGGTATCATCTTTCCATGTAAAGCCTGCTTTCAGGTTATAAATTCTTTCCAGGTTACAGATCCTTTCTCCTATTTTCAGGAGTTCGACAGGTGTAATTTCCAGACCTGCAGCCGAAAGCAAAAGAGCCGAACAGAGCTCTTCACTAAAGGCAAAAATCGAGAATGGGCAGAGCACAAGAGAATCCAGTGCAGTAGTTAAGTTTTCAAACACCTGTAAAATACCGGCTTTTCCCTCAAGGCTCAGACGGTCAAGGATAAGGGGCTTTCCAAGCACCTCAGGTCCGGTCATGAAAGCGGTCAGGTAATCTCCTCCACGGCAGGAAGTAGCATAAGCAAGGGCCTGTCCCTTGATTCCTCTTATATCAAAACCTCCAAGTTCCAGCCCCTTTACGTCCATACTCAGTTCTACTTTCCCAATGGTTGAAAGGTATCTTCTTGTCCCACTTCCTTTCTCATCTCCTTCTCCAATTCCTTTGAGCAGGGTTTCGAGTTCATCTGTCTCAATAACCCTGGATTTGAGTTCGGAACATGCACCCAGCACTGAGCCTGCAGAGATTGGATCAAGCCCATAATCCCTGCAAATCCGGTCCGCGCTAATTACGGAATCGAAGTCCGGGTTCTCAAGGTTAAACCCAAAAGCCCATAAGGAATCATAATCAGGTATAATCTGGTCCGTCTCCTTAATTCTCTTTTTACAGCCAAGCGGACAAACCGGACAATTTTCCCTCTCAAGCTCAAAACCGGATTTAATATACTCTCCGGAAAATAAGTCTGCAAAAGTTGTTCCGGTTTTTGAAAAATTTCTACAAGGAATGAGGTTCATATAACCTAACAGCTTTACAAGTGCCGGCGTTCCATAGTTTGCAAATCCTTTGGAAAGCACGGGATTTGCCTCAAAAAGCTTCAATACCTTTGTCTTCTGCGTATCAAATCGTGCCGGATCAGCAGGAAAAAGTTCTGTTTCCCCTTTAACAACTACCGCTTTCAGCTTTTTGGAACCAGCAACAGCCCCAAGGCCTCCTCGTCCGCTGTGGATGGAATCCATGACAAAAGAAGAAATAAGAACCTTTTTTTCTCCAGCCCTACCTATACAGGCTACACTTCCTTTGCTCTTAAGGGCCTCAGTACAGGCTTTTACGTTCTTCCCCCAGAGATTTTCGGCAGGCACAATTTCTACATTCCCTTCCCTTATTTCGATACAAGAAGGTCTTTTTGCCTCTCCAATAATGATCAGGGCATCAATCTCAGCTTTCTTCAATTCTCTCCCAAAACCTCCTCCTGCATTCCAGCTAAATACCGTGCCTGTAAGAGGTGACTTAGACGTAAGTACTGCTCCTGAAGCCATCGGAGCAAGGCCTGTAAGTGGTCCGCAAGTGAAAATGAGAGGATTGGCCGGACTAAGAGGGTCCGTGTCGGGGGCTGCAAGCTCGGAAAGCAATCTTACTCCGAGTCCCCTGCCGCCCAGATAATTGCGGATTAATTTTTTATCAGTCCTGGTTACATTTACTGATTCGGTATCAAGATCTACATAAACTGTTTTTCCTATCCTGCCGTCCATATGAATCTCTATTTTTCCAATCCTTTATTTGTTTTTTTATATTTTTAGTTTTAAATGTTTTTATTTGATATGTTTATTTTTTGGATGCCACAATGTATCCTGAAATCGTTTTAGTACTGCTGCCTTTAGCATTCTTTGCCGTCAGGGCAACAGTGTATTTTCCGGCTTTACTGTATGTATGTGCAGGATTCTTTTGGGTTGAATATGTGCCGTCTCCAAAACTCCATTTCCATGAAGTTGGGTGAGCCTGTACTTTTATCAGTAAATGTTACTTTCAATGGAGTGTATCCTGACGTTGGGGACGCTGAAAAAGCAGCTTTTGGCGGAGCGGATTCTTTTCAGGAAGAATTGTTGTACAGTTGACTAAATGTTCGAGATGCGGAGCCCTAATTCCTATGTATTTTAAGATTACAATCCCCTTAAAATTTAGTGACTTTAGTTTATTCCGATCACTTCATTCTTGAAACCGAACTATGACTTTGATATTCAAAGAATATGTCTCAGCTTTTTCGTTGTCACTATAAAGTCAATATCAAAATATTTAGTATAATATTTTTTCAAAAATATAAAGGATAGCGAATATATCCTGCTCAGATATGGATGCCAGTGGCCTGAATATTATTACTAATGGATAAACAATCATATGAAACAGAATTTCATTTTTCAGAATTCAGGTTAGTTTTTTGAACACAAGTCCTCCAACCTTAACGAAAATTAACCCTATAAATGCCGTAAGCATACCAAATAAGATAGCCATTATATAAGGAGCGAAAGGTGACATTGTTATAACATCCATGCGTACAAGATGCCACATAATGCCCTCTCCCTCACTTACAGCGATTGAATATGCAACCCAGAAAGCAAATGGCAGTCCAATAATTGACCCCAGTATACTCACTTTTTTGTCTCTTAAGATTATGTACAAAATAATAGACGAGATACTGATAGGAATCAATAAAAAAAATACTGGAATTATTAATGCAAATCCTAATCCTTCGTCCATTTTCCAATCTCCATAATTTGCTTGTTACATTCTTACTGGTTTCGAGTTGATTTTTTTAACAGATATAACACAATCATTATGAGAATTAAAAAATTAAATCCACCTGGGGTCTTTCGAGAGGCGGTTTGTACTTTTATCTCGGCTGTTTTCAAAGCTGTTCCATAGGAATTGCTTGCGGTAAGTGTTACAGTATAATTTCCTGATGTTGAATATTCATGGGTTGGGTTCTTTTCTGTAGAAGTTGTTCCATCTCCAAAGTTCCAGTTCCTTTCGATTGCATTTCCCGATAAGTCATTAAACTGGACCGAAAGAGGGGCATAACCAGTGGTGACATTGGTGCTAAAATTCGCAATCGGGTGCAATGTTTTTCCTCCAATGAACTGCCCCAGGGCATGAGGGGAGCCTCCTACTTTCGCTGTGGTTATAACCGTATTTTTGGCGGTATCAATTACTGAGACAGTACCGTAAAAACTGTTCACTACATAAACTTTTGTCCCGTCAGGATTAATTGCAACTCCATCAGGATAACTCCCCACAGTCACCGTGGCTGTAACAGTGTTTGTTGCGGTGTCGATTACTGAAACTGTGTTATTTCCATCTTCCGACATATATTCCTGTGACACGTAAACGTTCTTACCATCCGGAGTGACTGCAATTCCATAAAGATAGCGTCCCACATTCACCGTAGTTGTAACAGTGTTGGTAGCTGTGTCAATTATAGACACAGTGCCGTTTCCGGTCGCCATGTCATTGCTTTCCACATATACCTTTGTTCCCTCAGGGTTAACTGCAACTCCATATGGAGAGTTCAATACATTCACAGTCGCTGTAACGGTATTGGTAGCTGTGTCTATTACTGAGGCAGTGTGGCTTTCTACATTCGTCACATATACCTTTGTTCCATCCGGATTAACGGCAACCCCAAAGGGATGGCTTCCTACATTTATTGTGGCTGTAACAGTGTTTTTAGCCGTATCTATTACAGAGACCGTGCCGCTACCTCCATTCGCCACATATGCCTTTGTTCCGGCCGGATTGACAGCAACTCCAAAAGGACTGCTTTCTACGTTTACCGTAGCTGTAACAGTGTTCGTTTTGATGTCAATTACAGAAACACTATCACTACCAGAGTTTGTCACATATGCCTTTGTGCCTGCAGGGTTTACTGCAATTCCCCAGGGCGAGTGACCTACATCTACCGTGGCTATGACGGAGTCTGTAAAAGTGTCAATTACGGAGACATTGTTGTCCATGGAGTTCGGAATATAAGCATATGGCCCCGTAGACGAGGCTTTTTTTACATCTATCTCGCTTGTCTTAGAATTTTTACCATGTGCGTTACTTACTGTCAGGTTAACGGTATAAGCTCCTGGTTCGGAATAAATATGAGTTGGATTCTGCTGTGTTGAATTTACTCCATCTCCGAAGTCCCACTGCCATGCAATAGGGATACCTTTGGTTTTATCAGTAAAGGTAACATTCAGAGGGGCTTCTCCAAAGAGAGGAGATACTGAGAAAGCAGCTACAGGGGGGAGGTTTTCAGGGAAATGACATATGAAATTAGCTTCAGACGAAGTTTCTAGCGGAATTCCCGAACTAAGATTGTACATGTAGAGATATGGTATTTCATTGCGATAATTCATCCACACTATTTTATCATTGTAAATTGCAGGACTTTCTGCCGATATCCCGAGAATGAGTGGAATTTCTGTGGAAGTGGAAAGATTGTACATGCAGAGATTGGAGGGGCGAGAATCAATCCATACTAATCTATCACCATAGATTGCAGGATGGGATGCTGATCCGCTGTTCGTGATTTTTGTTTCTTTCTGAGTGGATAGACTGTACATGTAAATATCGGAGTTTCCATTGTAATCGTTCTCCTGCCACACTATCCTGTCACCATAGATAGCAAGACCACTTGAATCAAAGCCATTAGTCCAGACGGATGCTTTTCCACTTGTAGAGATCTGCGTTTCCTTCTGAATAGAGAGATCATACATGTAAATATCCGATTTTCCGTTGCGTCCATCCAACCACACTATCCGGTTGTTATAAATTGCAGGATTTTGTGCGTTTCCACTTGTAGTGATAGGAGTTTTCTCGGAGGTGGAGACATTAAACATGTAGATATCCAGGTTTTTGTGATCTTCCCAGACTATCCTGTCACCGTATATATCAGGATAGAAAGCTGATCCGGTGGCAGTGATCTGAATTTCCTTTTGAGAGGAGAAGTCGTACATGTAGAGGTCCCAGTTCCCATTGCGAGAATCCTGCCACACTATCCGGTCACTGTAAATTGCGGGATTGGCTGCTGACCCACTGCTTGTAATCTGTGTTTCTTTATTAGTGGATAAATCATACATGTAAAGATCGTTCTTTCCATTACGGTTATCCACCCAAACTACCCTGTCATTGTAGACGTCAGTAACTGATCCGGTGGGATTATCCACAGACAATTCAGTGGTGAGATTCTCAACTGATCCGTTAGCATCACCTTTCACTAATTCGCTGTTGCTGGCTTCAGTTTCTGTGCTGAGCTTACTATCTGCGAGCTGTGTAGAAGCTGCCAGAGCTACAGAAAAAGATATAATTAAACAAACAAAAATTAATGATATTAAAAGTAAGGTCTTCAAAAGCTGCTTTTCCTTATTTTTCAAATATTCCCCTCTTTATATACTGGTTAAAAATTTTAATATATATAATTACTTATAATGTTTAAATGTTCTCTATTAACATCGGTTCTAATTGACTCTGGCCTGTCTTTAAAAGAAGAGTGATTTCCCGTTATCTATCAGCTGTATTTGAGTACACCTGAAAAATGGCTCCTCCTCTAATAGCGATTTTATCTGAATGGTAGATATTTCTATATGTTCGAAAAGACACTAGCGATATTTTTAGTGTCAATTTCTTCTAAAATAATTCTAGTTTTAATAACTGATTCTCATCAGTTTTTAAATAAAAGGGAAGATGCCTGTAATTTATACTTAACTTACGTTGTAATATCATATTCTGAGATTTCTTCCGCAGCTCAATCTCTAATATAAATATTTCTAAGAAAACTGGAATAATATTTTTATAAACTGTTTTTAACTTTGTCGTTGGATAAAAATAAGATTATGCAGTCAAGAATACTCTGCCAATTACCGAATGTTCAGTAAAATTTTTATAGTCACAATTATATTATAAATTATGTCTCGTGGGCTTCCAAACTGGATAATTTACATCTCGATAGTGATTTTGATCCTCTTCCTTTTTTCATACTTTATAAGGTAGACTTTACATATTTATAAAAATTATATCTCTGCTTTTAAAAAGGATCCGGATCTGCTTATTAAGAATTCCTGGATGAGTGTGTTATCTTAACGCTCCAAATTATTAAACTCTTTTTTCAATTCAGGAATCTTGACGCAGGAGTAAAGAATGTATGCCCTCGGCCTGGAAGCAGACTAAAGAAATTCCATAGATTGATCAAGTTAAAGATATTGATTGAGCCATCCTTTAAGAAAGGTTAATCTCACATATTCTTACATGAATCTGGAGAAACCTTACATAATTTCCGTATACGCAGCTATCCGGAACGATAAAGGTGAATTCCTGCTTCTCAAACGATCGGAGGACTCTATTACAAACCCGGGTAAATGGGACCTCCCAGGGGGGAAACTGGAACGCGAAGAGATCCTTGAAGAAGCTGTTGTGCGGGAAGTCTGGGAGGAAACCGGTATTACAATTGTCCCTGGGGAGATAGGGGGGTATATCATGTTCGAGCTTCCTGAAAAAAGGGTGATTGCTATTGTATACGACGGAGGATATATCGCCTCTGATGTAGTATTGAGTCACGAGCATACCGAATACTCCTGGGTTCCCCTTGATAGAATTCTAGAAATGATTACATTACCTACATATTTCAAAGACTTCTTCAAGAGATTCGCCAATGAGAATAGAGAAACAAGGGACTTACCTATTTAAATAAAAATAAGAATTCATTTTAAGTATTCATCTTCAAGTGCTTTCCTCTTTTTCTTATTGCGCTGCCAGCTTATTCCCAGGAAAAGGAGAAGCGCCAGAGTGATAAAAAATGCTGCTTTCAGCAGGGAACCATATTTGCTCAACAGGATAGGGTTTATGTTGTCTCTTTGATCATCCTGCGGATACATGATATCCCGCCTGTCATTACTATGTTCCAGACCAAGGGCGTGCCCAAGCTCATGTTTTGCAATAGAAAGCATCGTTGAATCTCCATACTGGGCCCAGGACTTTCCCTGATAGTTACCTACCTCAAGTACTATATCTACCCTTACAAATCGTCCCTCTGCTATAACGGGACTAGCATAGCCTGCCACTCCGGAACGAGCACCTTCAACTTTTTCCAGGTTTTCGACCCATCTGATCCGGATGTCAGCTTTTCTTGTGTCCACAATCCGAAAAACAGGAGTGTATTTCAGATTTCCGTTTCCTCCGATTTCCCAATATTTAAGAGCCTTTTCTATCTGTGTGTAATACGTGGGGCTGTAGTCCTCAGGCACGTTTTTATCATCAATATACACCGTAATCGGAGAATGGCTCCATGGATGATCTGAAAACTTTTCGGGACTATTCTCAGAAGCAGTTGAAAGTATAGGTAGAATGGTTATCATCAGAAACAGAACAAAACACAATCTTATTCTCTGCATACTATTCAGAATAATATAACCAACCTTCTATAATAAATAATCTATTGCTGCGGAGGACAGAAAAATAACCCTGACTGTTAACGATGGGGAATTGTCGAGTAATGATACCGTTAACATAACTGTAAATAGTTCATGTAGATTGAGAACTCCTGTTGCTGCATTCTGCGCAACTCCAATCTCAGGAAAAGCACCTTTAACGGTGAAATTCACAGATAACAACAAAGGAACAATTACTTCCAGATCCTGGGACTTTGGGGACAAAAACACTTCACAAGTCAGGAACCCTCTACATACATACACTAAAAAAGGAACATACACAGTTACTTTCACAGTAAAGAATTCTGCTGGTAATAGTACGGCGGAAAAGATTATTAATGTCACTGTAAAGTAATTGAACGATTGAATTGAAAATTAAGTGAAATATTGGCAGGTAAAGATTGATCAGTAAGTGGATTTTGGGATAAGTCCTGTATCCCAATAACAAAATTTGTAGAAAAGCTTCTTCAAGCGTGATGCATGAATAAAACTGAGTTTACAACATCAATGTAATTTTAAGCTCGAGTTTGTTGATTCACCTCTTGTTGCGGATTTACATGCAATTTACTGATTTATCTCTTGTTACATATTCATATGCTTGCTATTTACTCATTTATTATTCATTTAAGATCTCTGGAGATATTACAGATTGAACAATTCGGATCACAGACAATGGTCTGGATTTCTCCCTTTATAGTCATTACCGTCTTCATTTTCATCCGGAAATTCTGAGGCAAGAGCCCTGGTGCTCTCGGCAAGTACTGCTGCGTTAGCTAGTGACGCTCCTATCATAATCGCATAAAATATGCGTTCTTTATCAATCCCTCTTCTTTTTGCAACCCTGATATGAATTTTCAGGCAGGGGTCGCAACGGAGGGCAGAAGCCACTCCTATTGAAATAAGTTCAACTGTATCCTGGTCGAGGCCCTGCAGTCCTCGCATGATGGAGTTATCATAAATTGTTTTCGGGATGAAAATTTCAGGAAAATCTTTCATAAAATTTGTTATGTAGGGGACTTCGCCATACTGCTTCCGGACATCCTCAATGAGTTCAGTAACGGCTTTATCAGGATCATTTTTCAAAATTTCCACGATATCCTCAAGTTCCATACGAATTCACCTGTATATTTAGCGTAGAACCGGGCTTAGACGCCATTTTCCGGTAAGCTTTACAGTTTAAAGGATAAGTGAAAAGACACGAACCCAGTAGAAATGTAAAGGGTAATTCTTACTCATAGAATCTGGGTCAAATTGCAAAACCGACGTCAGACTTAGATTTGATTTTTATCAATATATAATTTTTCATCTTTGATCTGGAAACATTTGCTAGTTCGGAAAGTATAACTCCTTCGTCAAATTTCAGGTTCTCAATTTTTTCATGGAATTCATCATAAGGAAGTTTAACCCTGACTCCGTTAAGCTTTAGAGTAAGAGGGGCGGGAGAAAGCACTGTTTGGATAGCAGGAACCTGGTTTTCGATCTCTTTCATGACTCGGGCAGGAATTATTGTAAGTGGGTCTCTTGCCTGCTCTTTGCGAATTTTATCTGCAATTTTTCCAACTTCTTCGTTTAGCCTGTTGAGTGCATTAACCTCTTCTGTTTTTCTTAGTCTGTGAGAAGTCCTTCCAATGTTCCCAACGTAGAGATCTGCTCCGGGAACTTCTTCGGTCTTCAGGTCAGGACCCCCTGTCACTACAATTGGTATTTCGATACCCTCGAAAAGCTTTGGTTTCTTGTTTATAATGCAGTCACGGAACGACCCGAAAGTAAAAACTGCAATATCATGTTCATTGATTAGTCTTCTTTCATAGTCCATTGACAATGATACTCTTCGCCCCATACCTCTGGCAAGCCCTATCATAGTAGTATTGGCTCCCGGGTGGCGGAGATTCTCTGCTATGTCACAGGCTGAATGCGGAAGATGATGTGAAGCAAGGGTAGGAGAAACGACTGCAATCTCAACACCGGTAAGAGGAGCTTCCGTCAGGGTCCCAAGCAGTTCTTTAGATTGCTTTTCTACTATCGCGACATCCTTTTCAGGGATAAGCATTATAAGGTTGACTTCTGTCCCGGTAACTACTTTCTGAATAATGTAGCCTCCCAGGTCTTCCAGCAACTCGATTAAAAACCCATGTTTGTAGACGCCGCCATTATAAAGATAGGGCAGGAGTATTGGCATCTTACTTCTTTCCTCCTTCCATCAGTTCTTCAAGCATTACCTCTGCCTCTTTGATCCATTCTTGCTTTAATGCTTCTTCGGAAGCTACAAAGATAAAGTTGCTACCTTTATATAGGTGATATCGGACTCTGAAACCTTCCGGAGTAACCCTAATTGAAAAATCAACCAGGTTTTCATGAAGCTTATGCCTGGGATCCGCAATTTTCATCTCTCCAAGAAAAGCTGCCTCTTCCTCTACTTTGTCCGTATGTATGGCTACTGTCCAGCGGTCCGGCTGGCTTATATTTTGTCTTCCGTAACGTTCCCAGAGTTTGCCCAGCAGCTCAGGAATATACTGTTCTTTTTTAATAGAAATTAGAATTTCATGAGCAACGGGCTTTGTTTCTATATCAGCAATATCAATCGTCGTAATTTTGGTGCCCACATTCCTGAGAATTATCGCCATTTGAAAAAGAGAATCTTCAGGTCTTAGCACTACTTTTATTCTTCCTATTGCCGGGGCAAGCTTGAGACTCACAAGATTGTCCTCGACAATCTTTCTGTAAAATTCCTGCTCCGAAGGAATTGCGGACTCGACAACAAAAGTTTCAAGCGAATCCATCTTTTACTCACTCCTCCACAAAGCCGGAAGCAAGCAATGCTGCTCCTACGGCCCCGATCAGGTGGGAGTTTTCAGGTACAAGGACATCAAGTTTGAGCAGTCTCCCCAGGGCTTTTGGAACTCCTTCAATAAGGGAAGAACCACCTACAAGAATCAACGGCTCTCTTACGTCCACTTCCTGCAGCTGCTGCTCGTAAATCTGTTCTACCACGCTGAAGCAAGCTGCAGCAGCCACGTCCTCCGGGGTGGCCCCTTTAGCAAGGGAGTTTACAAGGGATTGGATACCAAAGACTATGCAGTAGCTGTTCATGGAAACATTTTCGTGCATGCCTTTGACTGCCAGAGCTCCAAGCTCGGTAATATCTACTCCAAGGCGTTTTGCGATCATTTCAAAGAAACGCCCAGAGGCTCCGGCACAGATCCCGCCCATTGTAAACATCCCTGGGATCCCGTCTTCAACCGTGATCGCTTTATTGTCCATCCCACCTATGTCGATAACAGTTGCCGCTCCTTTCTGCCTGTTTGCAAGATAGACTGCCCCTTTTGAGTTGACAGTTATTTCTTCCTGAATAAGCTGGGCCTTATAATGGTTTCCTATTAGAAAACGCCCGTATCCTGTTGTGCCAAGAGCCTGGATTTCTTCCCTGGAAACTCCGGCTTCTTTTAAGGCATGCGAGTATGCTTCTTCTGCACTCTCGATGACCTTCGTTGTGGGCACCCAACCTTTGCCTATTATTTTGTTATCTCTCATAACAACTGCTTTCGTAGTTGTCGACCCGGAGTCTATGCCAGCAGTCAGTCCTGTCTGAGTTTCCCTTGTAAGTAAGTGCCTGCGCCTAACAACAGTGGTCAGGGCTTCCAGACGAGTGAGCAGAGTGCCTGCACTGGTGCGTTCTGTAAATGAATAGCTAATTACTGGAATGTTTGAGTGCTTATGGATGTACCTTCTAATCTCATTTCGGACAATAGCCCCTTCAGCGCAGCGGAAGCATGTGGTAATGAATACTCCATCGACATTAGTTGTGCCTTCGACAACAGCTTTTGCCCGTGCCATCATAAGCCTCAAGTCTCCGCTTGCAACCTCAAGTCCGAAATCCCTACCTATTGTTTCCAGTGATGCGACGTCAATCTCAGGGTAAACAAACTTTGCACTAACCTGAGCTGCAGCTGCATCAAACTCAGCCTGAACTCCGGAATATTCAGAACCACAGGATACCAGGGCAATCTTGACAAGTCCTGCTTCTTCAGCGCTCATTTTACAATCTCCTGCTCTGGTGGCTCTTCTGTTACAATCTTCTCAGCTTCATCTGTTTTTTCTTTAGGTAGTGATTCTAGAAAAGCTGCGATTTTGTTCACAAAGTCACGGGCTTCTTCGTCGGACTCAGGGTATTTTACTTCCAAAACCGGTACTCCCTTTGAGCGGATTAGATATTTAGCCAGTTCATTTGTGCGGTTACAACCAATACACCCAAAGTTAATCGGTGGGTTTTCAACAATGATTGCAGCTTCTGCTACTTCTATGAGGGGGCCTATCAAGGCCATCCTGCCCCTTACTCCAGGTGGGACTTCAATTGCAGCATATCTAAGTCCCAATTTTGGATCTTCAGGAGTGACATTTATTGGAGGGGAATCCAGGCCAATACTTGTTACTTTTTCCCTGATCTGGTTCATCATGGTAAGAGGTTTGTGCCCAAAGCGCTCTACCAGGTCAGCTAGAATAAGACTGTTTGTGGGATAAATGAAGACCTTTGCCAAAATTTCACCTCGCAAGCTCATTCTCAATAACTTTTTCTAAGTCCGAAACTTTAAGCCTGCTTTTCTCCTTGCGTTTCTCTTTTACAGGTTCCTTTCTTTCAAGTTCATCAAGTGCGGCCCCTATAGCTGGAAGCATCTTCACTTCTTCCCTCAGGAAGTAAAACCCAGGTCTTGCGCCCCCTCCACGGGTTGCACGGCAGCGCCTTTCATCTCCTGCAGGAAAGCCCCTATCTTTAATAAAAATATGATTCTTATCCAGCTGTCGAACTTTTTCGACCACTGCCTGGACATCTTCTTTCTGTCCGGAAACGATAAGTCCAAAACAGGTCTCTTTTATCGTAACCGGAAACTCGGATTCATAAATGATCATAGCTACATCTGAAGGCAACACTTCATCCGAACTGATTACAATGTATTTTGTAACCTCTTCTTTTTTTGCTTCCGTCATGTTTCGTCTCTCCTTAACTTTGGGAGACTTCACCTGCGTAAATTTATAATTGAATATTCTTAAGAATGTGTGGTAAGGTTGGATAATTATCAATCAGATTTACATTAAAGATGCTGGTTTATTAGATTTAACTGACTTATTTCTCTAGACCAGCTTTTACGAGTTTTTCTAGATCGACTTTTATAAGTTTATAGCTCGATATAATTCACTTGTGTACTGTGGCTATATATATTACACTTCATATATATTATTAGTTATAATTCTGAAATTATTACCAGATTGTTGATCTCTTATTCTGTCGAATTAGCTGCGTTTTCCCCGTTTCCGACTTCACTTATGTAAATAGCATCTCCTTTTTTGATGCCAATTAGTTTCTCCGGTTCCAAAATCCGACCAATAATGTTTGTTGAAGAAAATTTCTCTCCTGTAGGACCGAAGAGATCGTCGTCTATTAGTCTGACTCCGATGGTCCCCATCCTTTTTGCCGCCTGGTTTGTTATTCCTATCTCCCCGGCAGGCACTTTATCTGTGGGCGAATTCTCAGGAAGGATCTCTTTATATTTCACAACTTCCTTCTCTGTTTTGAAGAGATAAGTATCATCGTATATCATAAATACAGGCAGCTTTCCTACGGTCTTTGTTTTAAGTCCGAGAGCATGTCGGAAGAAATCTACAGATTTCGGGGCTTTTTCGGCGTAAAGTTCGACTCCGATAAGTTTAGCTCTTGAAACTGCGTAGGCAGTTACTTTTGCTTCCCCGAGAATCTCCAGTGTTGTTGGAGGATCCTGCCGGACAATTACTGCATCTTCACCTGTGTATCCGTCCTTTACCAGTTCGACTCCTATGGAAGAAAGTACAGGTTCAGCCACCTGGAAACTGTGTCCCAGGAGGACAATCTGAGGTGGGATACATTCGACTGATAGTTTTTGTCCTTTTTCTGCGAGTTTGATAAGTTCAATACCTCTGGTCACATGCCCTACAACCGAATGCACTAGACTTGAAGGTCTCTCATCTTTTGATATATAAATCCTGCCTGCTCCATATCCAATTGTACGGATCGATATGGCACCTTCACTTCTTGACTCGAAATTTTCATATGGAATGGGCTCTCCTTTCAAACTGTCATCCGAAATAAATGAGCTGGTAATCACATCTGCATCAATTTTTCCTTCTCGGGTAAGGGCATAAAAATGTTCTGCTCCTAGGGGAGCGTCTCTGGACAGCTCCACTTCAAAATAGGTGAAAATACTGTATCCGTCTTCAAGAGGGGTAGAGAGGTCAGATGTGCAGGTTTTTTCCGAGAGCTGCTCCCATTCTAAAACCGGCTCGATATTCAGGATCATGTCTTCTTTCGAGAGCCTGAATAAGGTATTTCTCCCGGTCACGACTGAGGCAAAAACAGTGTCTTCGGGTGTTCCATACTCAGCTTGATGTCTCTTTCGAGAGAAGATCAGGTGAGTGTTTCGAGGATCAAAACCTCCTGCTCCGAAAAGAACATCGAATTCTTTGAAACTTTTGCTTCCGCGCGAAGGTTTGATCTCAGCTTCAAAAGGTCCAAAGGCCAGAGCGTCTGGAGTCGCCCAATGAACAGGTTTTCCTTCATATTCTTTAAAATGCTTAGCCCATAATTTTCCGGAGGGTAATTCAGGTTTATTAATCTCTATTCTGAATTCCCCTTTTGGAGTATTGATAGCGTATTCGGTAATAATTTCCTTCCGTTTCTCAGCAGTCTCCTTAATAATCCCTATAGCTGTACCGTCGTTATGGGGGGCTCTGGATACTTTAAGGGCGTCTCCTAGGGTAGAGCCTGCAGGCAAAATATATTTTTGACCGTTTACCTCTACGCTGATCTCATCACTCGTAATCGGCACCTCATTTCAATATTTTTTCTATACTAAGAGGTAGCAGCATGTTTATAATTCTTCTGCAGCCTGGATTTTCTCTTCGTCAGTTAATTGAGAAAGTACTTCTTTAGGTTTACCTATCTCTACAATTTTTCCATTACGCATAAGTACGACACGGTCGCAGATTTCATTTATAAAATCCATGTCATGGGAAACTATCACAAAGGTTTCCCCTACATCTTCTCTAGCTTTAAGAATAGAGGACGCCACCGAAATCTTTGTAATCGGATCCATTGTCCCTGTAGGTTCGTCCATTATGACGATTCTCGGTTCCTTAATCAGGACCTGTGCAAGGGCAACTCTATGTCGCTCTCCTTCACTCAGTTCATCAGTCATTTTGGGTAAAATAGCTTTTGCTTTATCTGCTTCGAATCCTGCTGCCTTAAGTGTGACAATGGCTTTTCGGACACCAAGTTCGAAAGGCAAGTCCAGGCTGATAGATTCGGTAAGGTTATCAATTACAGTGCTGTGAGTATAAAGGCCGTATTCCTGGTGTAGAAATCCCATGTATTTAGTTGCTCGTCCTTTATAGTCCACTCCATACTCTGTCATATCGACCCAGTCATCTCCTATCCTGACTTCCACTTCGCCGGAAGTCGGGGGCAGAATTCCCATAAGAATCTTGGAGGTAGTAGTCTTTCCTGCGCCACTAACCCCCACCAGTCCGAAGATCTCCCCCTCTTTTACATCAAAAGAGATTTTATCAACAGCTCTTACTACACCACGGTCTACTGAAATATAACGTTTTGAGAGTTCCCTCACCCTAATAATAGGCTCTCCAACCAAAGAACTCTTTTCTTCCTGTCTCTCCATGCATGCGTCCTTCATGAAGGCTGCAGAGACTTCAAGGGGGTTTCCTTCCTGAACCACTTCTCCATCTTCAAGCAGGATCGCTTTATCTGCCAGAAGTTCAACAACTTCGGGCCAGTGTGAGGTCAGGATCATACTCATATTATGATTTTTCACTGCCCTGATCATGGCATTATGTACCAGTTTTGCAGTCATAGGATCAAGGGTGCCGGTTGGCTCGTCAGCTAAAAGAAGAATGGGATTTCTTACTAGCTGTCTTGCGAGTACAACTCTCTGTTTTTCTCCACCTGAAAGTTCTCTGGCAACATGCATCATTCGGTGGCTCATATTCACTTCTTCCAGCAGCTCAACCGCTTTTCTCATCGAATCTTGCCCTTGATACCCTATTTCGGTCAGGGAGTTTATAACGTTTACAATAACTCTTTCGTCTCCATAAAGGGCAAATGTCCTCTGCAACATGATTGCAATTCTTTTAGTAATATCTTTTCTTACCGGGTCATAAAGTGAGAACTTTAAGAAATCGGCCTCAAAAGCCTTAAGCGTTCCTCCACAGACAGGGCATTTCTGATCTACTTTGCTGGGAAGTTCTACGTATCCGCACTTTTCACAACGAGCTAAGTGATAAATAACCTCACCTGAGATGTTTTCGAAAGACTCGGTACCGCGCAGCACATGCATCAGAGTTGTTTTCCCTGATCCGCTCTTTCCCAGGATTCCGACAACTTCCCCTTCATTGATGCTTAAACTTACATTTTTCAGTACTTTAAAACCGTTGTAATCTAAGGTTAAATTCTTAACTTCAATAAATACTGGCATTCTATTCCTCCGCAATTATGAGCGCAATGACTTCTGGTAGCTAGTTATTGCCTTCTTTGGCATTAACTCAAATGAAAAGTAATTATTTCAATAGGTGACAAATTAACAGGGACAATAGTTTTAACGAATTTGAGCAACAACTAAATAAGAATAAACATTAGATAAACATAACGCATTATTTTTTCACTGTTAACATCTAAAATCAAGCTCATCTGCCAAACTTGACGAACTAGCACTTATTCTGTTTATTATATAAATTATTTTTTATATATAAGCTACACCTTCTTGTGTCTCGATTTTAGCCCTTATGGATTTATTAGAGCCCCTTTATTACATCTACAACCCTTTTACTACATCCACAACTTTTATTATATCATTAATTATAACATCTGCTGCTTCTCTAAGCTCCCTGGGTCTTTTATCTCCTTGTTGAGTTGTCATTATTCCTACATCTGCTGCCCTCAGCGCCAATATATCATTGATCCCGTCGCCAACCATAACTACCTTCTGGTATTTTCTTTTTAATTCAAGCACTACTCTCTCTTTTTTCAAGGTATCCGAATAGGCATAGACTCTTTCAATAGGAACATTTATAAATTTAGCAAGTTGACTTAAGGTGAAAATGCCATCTCCTGATGCTATATACGTATCTATTTCCATTGCGTGGAGAGCTTGGATAGTTTGCAGTGTGGTGCTGAAAACCCGTCCTCCGGTGCCAAGTGTATATGGTATGCTTTTTGCTTCCGAGTCAACTATCAGGCCTGTTGCGAGATAAAAAATATTTGGGCAGTGAGATGCGACCATCTCCAATACCTCATGTAAATCACCCATTAACGGGGCTATTCCTTTTATAACTTCATATGCTGTTTCCGGGGAAACATTTCCTTTTGAACAACTTATACTTAATGAAACTCCGAACTCATTTATAAATTCGAATAAAGACATATCTTTCCTTGAGCTCAGAATTACATCATTTGCCGTATTAAGAACTACAAGCCCACAACCATTCTTTTGCGCGACAAGGGCAGTGCTCTCTATATTCTCAAGGATTTTTCCGGTATTCGCTTCTTTTGCAACCCTGTACATGTGCAGTAATGTTCCCGCACTGTCAAAGACCACTGCAATTCTTTTAATCATGTAAAGTGATTGAGCGTAAAATAAAAAAATCTTTGTGAAAACTGCCCTGAAAATAACAAAAATGAAAACATTGAAAAGAAGTTGTTAAAAAAATTAACTTTCCTTTTCAAATTATTGAAGCTCCTGAGAGCAGTACACCAATGAAGAATCCAAGGATTACTCCTGAATTCAGGAAGGGAAGGCCTGCCTGTGGTTTTCCTTTCATTACGAAAGTATAAAGTACTGCATAGCCTGCAAGAGTACCAAGCATTGCCCCAAGTACTGGATAAGAGATTATTCCTCCACTGCTATGAATAAAAACATTTGCTGAAACTACCAGCAGAGTGGGCATTACGGCATCTCCGAGACCCATGAAAAAAGCTTCACGCTTTTCTCCGGCTTTAAAATTTTCGTGCAAGAATGAATAATTCGAATGCTTTGGGATTACAAACAAAATTGGAAGTTTAAGGTCCATAAGTCCCTCAGCCATGGTTATCATATGTTTTGTTTTGTAAACTGAGATGGCATCATAGACTGCAAGCAGCACCAGGAGAACTACGATCGGAATTATCGATAGGGAAATTCCTATCAAGGCACTGACTCCACTTGCAACGCAAACTCCAACAAAATCAACCACATACCACTCAGGATACTTGTAAAGCAAGACCGTCACTACTGCAGATATCACAATCGAAATAGTGATGGCATTAAACTCTGATATGAATGGGAGGAGATTAAGCAGGGATAGAAATACATAATATAGAGTGCTCAGAATGGAAAAATATATTAGAAGACTGATAATCCATTTCATATCTTTTTTTATTGCTATCAAGACAAATAGGGTGAAAGCCAGGATCAATAATATATAGTAGATAGAATTTGATACCTGATTTGGATCCTCAAAAGCCTGCATTCCACTAGCTTCCATTGGCCTGGATAATAAAATTGCAATGACTTGCACAACAAAAAGCAGTCCCGCCATGGAAAGAAAAGGGAAATAATCTTTTATTGAATGTTTGCTGGAACTCAAGAATTAAACTCCTTATTCTTAGCAGATGCCTATTTGTTATTCCCTTAAATATTTTCTATCTCTTTCATCTCTGTCCTTTCAAATTGTAAATATATAACCTCTTCTACATACCTCGGTGTATTATAAAAATATTTTTATGGTTATATATTTTAAAGACAATACTTGTTTATGGAAATTTACGGCATATGTCGGCTTTTATGATAATCCTTTCCTCCGAATCGTGAATTAAGTTTATTCTTTAAACATCCTTTGGATGCTTCCGAAACTAATTAGATACTTTTTTATATTGCGCTGGAGCATCAGTTTATTAGTTTTACTCCTGCTCAGCCTCAATTTGTTCTTTTGAATTTCCTCCCCCCTTTCAGAACATATTTTATGGCTAGCAAGTGATCCTTTCATGTTCGATCAATTTTGAACATGTTATATCATGAAAACTTTGGTATTGCAAGAAATTTTACAGGTATATTCGAGGTATACGATGGAGACTAGAGATACAGTGTTTCTTGTTGTGATGGTTTTGTCATCCTTCCTTTTGTCATTTGAATGGCTTAATAGGTTTGAATACAAATCCACAAATCCCCTGATAATTCTCTCGGTTATGGTTCTGGTTGGAACGCTAGCTGTTATGCTTATCTCTATTAACAACAAGCTCCAGGAGTTTGAAAATAAAATAGATGCAAAGGATCGTACTCTTAAAGTTAACATGGATAATACAGGAACAAATATTGAAGAAAGGATGAATGAGCTTTCAAGCAAGATTGATAATGCGATTTATGAACTCAACCGCAGAAAATACCATTGACTTTTTCATAATTATTTTTTTTGTATATTGAAATTTTTCCAACATTTAAATATCATTTTTGATTTTGATAATATACAATTCTACAATGGCATCGTTTCCTACATATGAATATCCACTCTGTACATAATAAATAAATATTAACTGTATCTAAATAATTTTTTACATAGACGTTCTTGTTTCACCTGGTTTAGAGTATGAGTATCCCCTCCCAAATTTCAGTTTAATAATAAATTATATTAATTTCTTATACAAAATTCATACTCTTCATGAAATTCCAAGGGCAGGATACCTGGTCTCGCAAATTATATATATTGGCTCTCCTTTACTAACAGAATATCTGAACTCAAAGTCATCTTAGATATAATGGTTCAGATATCGAATATAGTAAGTTTTTATTACCTAGAGTTGAAGTATTTTATTACTTGTGTAAGCAGGTATAGAAGGAAAGCTGATATGCACCTCAATCTGGAGCCGATTGGTATTATTAAGAAGGTTGCAAATAAGTCGGAAATTTTAATTTATTCTGATTTTGAACAGGTTATAAGAAATATTGTCTCTAAAATAGGAGAAGGGGCTGAAGTGGGCCAGAAAATCCTGGTTATTCACAAAAACAATAATAAGAAGCAGCTAGATGGTCATCAGGTCCAGGTAACTAAAGCGACATTGTTAGGAAGAAAAGGGAATTTACTGACAATATCTAAAATTGAAGCAAATGAAGATTCCGTAATCGATGTTCGACTTGATCTTACTGCCTGATTTTTTGTTCCTGGAAATTTACAAGATACCATTTTATATTTGGAAAAATTCCTGTTCTGAACTGCTGTTCTTTTACTACACAGCTTGATCGTCATCTAATTCTTCTCCACACTGTTTTGTTCCGGTTGGCACCTTTGATATTTCTCATGAGTAATTTAAAATGGATAGAAGATGAAAGTAAAGTTGCTGATCATTATAAATTTCCAGGTTATCGAGGGAAAACATGGGCACAGATATAGGTGATCTTCTCCAGAAAAGAAAAGTTGAACTTTCAGAGCTATCAAATCAGGTAGTAGCGATTGATGCTTTTAATATACTTCACCAATTTTTAAGCATCATCCGCCAGCGGGATGGAAGTCCTCTGGTAGATTCCATGGGGAGAACGACCTCCCATCTCTCAGGCCTGCTCTACCGAACGGTGAGCTTTGTTGAGGCCGGGATCAAGCCTGTCTATGTCTTTGACGGTAAACCCCCTGACCTGAAATCAGAAACCCTTATCCGTAGGAAAGAAATAAGAGAATCTGCAAGTGAAAAATGGGAGAATGCAAAAGCTGAAGGAGACCTTGAAGCTGCCTACAAATATGCTCAAGCGTCCTCGAAGGTGAGTCTGGAGATTGTTGAAGATTCGAAATATCTGCTAAGCATCATGGGTGTCCCTTTTGTTCAAGCCCCCTGTGAAGGTGAAGCGCAGGCTGCATATATGGTTCTCAAAAAGGACGCTAACTGTGTAGCATCTCAGGACTATGATTCATTTCTTTTCGGAGCTCCAAAGGTTATCCGGAACCTTGCTGTTACAGGGAAGCGTAAGCTTCCCGGAAAGAATATTTACGTTGAAGTCGAACCTGAAATAATCGAACTGGACGAGACTTTGGGAGCTCTCGGGATTAGCAGGGAACAGCTTATAGATATTGCTATCTGCGTGGGGACAGATTACAATAAAGGTCTGGAAAAAGTAGGCCCAAAAACAGCTCTCAAACTCATTAAAAAACACGGCGATATCCATGCTGTGCTCCGCGATAAAGGGAAAGAGATCGAAGCAGTGGACCGGATTAGGGAAATCTTTATGCATCCTGAGGTAACAGACGATTACGAGGTCAAATGGAGCAAACCGGATTCGGAAAATCTCATCGGATTCCTCTGCGACAATCATGGCTTTTCGGTTGATAGGGTGGAAAAAGCTGTAGAACGACTTTATGCCGCCACAGGAGCAAAGCAGAAAACCCTGGACCAGTGGTTTTAAAGAAAATTGCAGTTTAAAGGAATTGACAGATAATCCTTTTTTGTAATGAATAATCAAATTTTATATCTTTTATTTAACTGGTATGAGGAGGCTTGAGCTGGTAAAAGTGGAACCCAGATCATACCGTGATGGGCATACAGATGCTCATACACATGCCCACAGACATGGGATTATAAACCCGGAGCTTTTCTCCACTGACAGAGGACTATATGCAGTCAAGTTGTTTTTTGCCGTGCCGCAACTGCAATTCCCTTAGGTATTGCCTTTATTCTGTCTCGGAAAAAGCAGAACAAACGTTTTACTTACGGTTACGGCAGGGCAGAAGACCTCGCAGGTTTGTTAGTTGTTTTTTTAATCCTTTTCAGCGCCGCAGCTGCTGCCTATGAATCTATTTTCAGGCTTTATTCTCCACGGCCAGTAAAATATCTAGGAGCAGTATCTGCAGCTTCTATTGTCGGCTTTCTGGGAAATGAATTGGTTGCAAAGTTCAGGATTAAAGTGGGTAAGGAGATAGGGAGTGCTGCTCTTATTGCCGATGGTTACCATGCACGGGCAGATGGTTTTGCTAGCCTTGCAGTGCTTATAAGTGTCTACGGTCTCTGGCTGGGATATCCACTTGCAGACCCCTTAATAGGGCTTCTTATTACAGTTTTAATCCTGCAAATAGCCTGGGAAGCGGGTAAACCTCTAATTTCACGTATGCTTGATGGAGTAGATCCTGAAATTGTTGATGAAATCCGTCGGGCAGTCAGCAATGTAGAAAAGGTAAGCGAAGTAACTGAACCTTCAGGCTTTCAGATTACAATCTGGAAATCTCAGCACCTGTGTTTTTTGCCTTTGTCATTAACACGGTTCCGCCTACAGATTCATCAAGCATAGACTGGACTTCACTTTGAAGCTGCCTGCCTTCAGCTTTATTATCTACAAAAGAGTAAACTACCGGTCCAAACGAGCTTACACCGGCTCCGTAACTCCGACTGCGCATAAAGGATGCAATGTTCTTTACAAAATCCGGCCAGATAAGGCTCTCTCTTTTGTTAAATCCCACAGTCTGGACACGATTTACCGCATCTCCAAAGCTTTCGATATCTTCCTCTATTACTGCAGGCATCATTTTCATAAGTACAACATGGGATACTTCCCGAACTTCCTCTATCGGGAGAGGGCAAAATTTTTTGAAAATATCTATTTCTTCCTGGTCATGCATGCCTTTCTCATTGGGAATTGCAACAACCATATCCCAGTCAGGAAAGTCTTCTCTAAAAAGAACCGGCCCCGGAGGAACTTTACTCGCCGCAGAAGGCATAAAAGCCCCTTTATCTTTAAACCTGTGCCCCCCATCAACTACGAATCCCCCGCTCTCGAAGGCAGTTACTCCTATGCCCGATGTTCCTCCTCTCTTTACTGCAAATGCAAGTTCTCTAACACTTTTGCCAAGCCCGTAAAGTTCATTAACTGCTGCTGCGGCAGCCAGGGAAGTCTGGGTTCCCGAGCCAAACCCCACATGAGCAGGAATTAACTCTTCTACATTGATTTTTATTCCCTTCCCTTCAGGAAGAAGGACTTCTGCTGCTCTTCTCATCCGGTCTGCAAATCCCTGCAAACCTTCTATCTGGATTTTTTCAGATTCTTCTGCAAAAATCTTAATATTGGGGAATGAGAGGGTCAATCCTGCACCTCCATCCACCCTTCCAAGTTCACCATTCATATCGATAAGAGTGATGTGAAGCCGACAAGGAGTAGTTATTTTGATCATGTTTGTGTAACTCCGGAAAAAAGTTCAAAAACCTATTCCTTTCTACTTACTTTTTGCAGCTATTGATGTCTATTTTCCTAATATAGTACTTACAATCAGCGCTTATAAGTTTTAAATATTGTTAAATAATCACAAAGCTAAAAAAAGACAAAAATAGATTAAAAAATTAAAAAATGGTGAAAAATCTTAAGCCCACTGAGGCTTCTCTTTTTAGATCACTCTTTTATAAGAAGCGATTTTCCTGTCATTTCCTGCGGCTTTGGTATGCCGATAAGTTCGAGAAGGGTCGGGGCAAGGTTACACAATTTTCCATTCTTAAGGGCTTTTATCTTATCGTTCCCGAAGTAAATGCATTTTACAGGATATGTTGTGTGTGCAGTAAACGGCTCCCCTGTCTCCGGGTTTATCATCTGCTCGGCATTTCCATGGTCTGCAGTTATAAGTGCTACGCCTCCTTTTTCTTTAAGGGCCTCAACAGTCCTGCCCATACAAGTGTCTACGGTTTCAACTGCCTGTACTGCGGCATTAAAAAATCCGGTGTGTCCGACCATATCCATATTTGCAAAGTTAAGGACAATAACATCATATTTTCCAGAATGGATTCTCCTGATAACCTCATCAGTAACCTCGTACGCACTCATTTCAGGTTTGAGGTCGTAAGTGGCTATTTTGGGAGATGGAATCAGGCAACGGTCTTCTCCTTCATAACATTTCTCCTGTCCGCCGTTCAGGAAAAAAGTCACATGAGCATATTTTTCGGTTTCGGCAATCCGAAGCTGGATAAGCCCATGTTTACTAAGCACTTCTCCAAGCACATTTTCCAGTTCTTCCGGAGGAAAAGCAATAGGCAAATCAAGAGTTTCATCATACTGAGCCATGCAGACATAGTAAACTTTCGGATGCTTTTCCCTAACAAAACTGTCAAAACTCTCATTTACAAAAGCCCAGGTTAGCTGACGTGCTCGGTCTGGCCGAAAATTGAAGAAAATTACAGAATCGTCATCCTGTATTGTCGCTACGGGCTTTCCTTCTGAATCGGTGATTACAGTAGGTTTTATAAATTCGTCGTTTTCTCCCCTATTGTAGGCTTCGGAAACTGCAGTCTCGGCATCTGGGGCTTTATAGGGGGCAACTCCAAAAGTAAGGGCATCATAAGCAAGTTTTATCCGGTCCCAGCGCTTATCTCTGTCCATTGCATAATAACGCCCTGATATCATTGCGATCTTAGCATTTCCATTTTCTTTGCAAAACGCGTCCAGTTCCTTTATGTCCTCAAGAGCGGATTTAGGGGGTACGTCTCTCCCGTCCAGAAAAGCATGTATATAAACTTTCTTTAGTCCCTTTTCCTGTGCAAGTTTAATAAGGGCATAAATATGAGTCATATAACTGTGAACGCCTCCGTAAGAGACGAGGCCCATAAGGTGAAGGCTTGAATCCTTTTCCCGGGCGTTTGAAATTGCACTCAGGAAGGCCGGATTTTCAAAAAAATCTCCGTCCCTGATGGAGATGTTTATTCGGGTCAGGTCCTGATATACAACTCTTCCCGCTCCTATGTTCAGATGCCCAACTTCGGAGTTGCCCATCTGCCCTTCCGGAAGGCCGACGGCCTCCCCCGAAGCTTCTAAAAAACACCAGGGACATTCTTTTTCCAGGCGGTCAAGATTTGGAGTTCTGGCAGCCAGGACAGCGTTTCCTTCTTTAGCTTCCCTATAACCCCAACCGTCGAGGATAATGAGCATAAGAGTTTTTCTTGCCGGATTCATACTAAGAAAATTCCACCTGTGTATAACTAGCTTGTTTAAGATTCCAGAATAGGTATCTGGTTTATGTTATATCTTTTCGTATTTAAATATTTATAATGTATTGAAACACGGCTCATGTCTTTGTATAGTGGACTAAAACGTTTCCGCTTAACTATGCTTTTAATGCTGGTAGCTATTGTTCTCCATGCTTATGAAGCCTCTGGCTTTAATCCCATATGATCGTTCCCGCGAGCGAATTAAAGCCTTAACTCCGACGAATTAGGGAGTAAGTATTGGATATTAATCCAATATTCAGCATCATGAGACATTTTGCAATTCATTTTATTTAGAATGATGCATCCCCTATTAGGGAATGTAAAAAGCAAACCAAAGTTCTCATATTAGAGGTTATTATTGTTGGAAATTTCTGAGTTGGAAATACTTATTCCCTATAAATGGCGGAGTTAAGGTTAAAGAAATTAACTTGATTCTTTCACAATTGAGTCCAGCACATAATATCCTTCTATGAAGGAAAAATGGAAGAGAAAAAGAAGCGATATGGAAGAGAAATGGACGAAAAATGGAAAATACTAATGGGTATTGAAAGCATTTCCGTGTAAAAAAGGTAGATGAATAATGGTTGCCGCATATACTGCTTCTTGACGTAGCTTGTGGCAAACTCACTGTTTATATGGCAGTTCCCCTCCGACCGGCGCAATCATAAATTTTGCCTTTTATGGAATAGTCAAAATCCGCGTCATCAAATATTTGTCTATATATTTGTCGAGGGTTAGTATAAACCACCAATTTTAGAGCCTATCCGAAAAGTGTTGTGATCTACTGTAACTTTTCGATTGGCAAAGTGAGCTATAGATGTATTAAAATATCAACCAATTAATAAGGGAGACTCTCACCATAAATCAGAATAACATTGACAGTTGCCTTTTCGAAATGAGTATCATCTATTAAACTACCGAAGACTTCACAGAACAGTTTTCTTTAATGCATTTATCTGTTCATCAAAATTCTTTGACATTGACTCAATTAAAGATGTCAATGTGTCATCAGATATATTTTTTGTTCCCATCTCAATTTTTAGTCGCTTAATGGATTCATCTTTCAACTTTTCAAGTTTTTTTATTTGTTTATCGATATCATGTTTAGCTTCTTTCTCTTTTGTTCCCAAAAGGTTGTTATGTATCTCTAATGCATCATCAGCAATTTCCTCAAATCCCATCTTCAACAGTTTATCATGTATTTTTAAGATATCTTTAGCAAGTTCTTCAAACTCTTCGTGTTCCTTCGAAACATCATCTTTCAAAACAACATTTATTTTCTTTTTCATATAAGCCACGTCAGAATCTCCATAAAAGAATTTTAAAGATACTTATATTTTTTTCACTTTCTGGATAATTTTTATTCGGTATTTTATTCTGAAACCGTCCTTTAGGTCCATATGTTGATTTTTTAACTAAATTTAGCGCCCTTTCACTTCCTTTATTACGTCACTTCGCATTCTACAATATGTCCTCATGGTTAGTGTTTGTAACAAAATAATATAGGCAATATTTAAGAATGAGCTGATCCCAAAACTCAGAAGTGCATCCCTGAATTTCAAATTCCAAATAACCAAAAGAATATCTGATCATGAGAATGGTTCTAAAACTCTTATTAATATGAAAATAACCCGGTTTTGGGATTAGCTCATTCTTAAATAACTTTGATAAACATAATAACATATTTAACTTCAACTGAATTATTAATCCAAAAGTAATTTCGTTACTAATGCTAGTGTTAATATGTTACTAAAGTGTTGTGTAATCTTAGCGGTGGAAATATTATACGTTCAACGTAGCTGAAAAATACTCTAAACTACCGAAGACTGCACAAAACCTATTGTATCCTAGGCGATTGCAATTTTCATATCACAATCGTAACTTTCTCCTGTATAAAATAATTCCTTAAATTATTTTGAGGCTTTCCTTACCAGGGCAAAAAGCCCACACAGAATCTCTTTTGGCGAAGGAGGGTTTCCTGGAATTTTCATATCTACTGGCAGAACTTTGTCAACCCCGCCAAGCACGGCATAGGATCCTTTATAAATCCCACCATCACAGGCGTCGTCTCCGACTGCTACTACAAATTTCGGGAAGGGCATAGCCTCATAGGTTTTTTTCACGGCCTCAACCATATTTAGTGTGACTGCGCCTGTGACAAGCAAGACATCGGCATGCCTGGGGGAAGCCACAAAAGATATCCCGAACCTTTCAACGTCATAATGAGGCGTTCCCAGGTTTGATATTTCAATTTCTGTTGAGTTGTCGCTGCCTGAATCAAGTTCGCGGATTGCAAGGCTGCGCCCGAAAATTTTCGGGATTTCTTTTTTAATTTCAGCCCCCATAGCTTCTAATTCTTCGTCCCGAAATTCAAAGGTCTCGGTAACTTTTGGACGGAGAAATAGGGAAAGAGGATTTACCATAATTATACCTCGCATGTTTCTTTTCCAGATACTCTCAAAGATCAGTTCCTGCATAGGAAAGATTAAGACTTTTATTGATCAGGGGAAAATCAGGGACAATGTTCCCAATTACTGCATGTTCGATGGCCTGCCAGTTACAAAAAGATGCGGTTCTGACCTTATAGCGGTCAACAACTCCACCTTTCAAGTAGACCCAATGCAAATTCTGCCCTCTTGGGGCTTCTACAAGAGCGAGAGAGTAACCTCTGGCCTGCGTCCCTGAGTCGTAATTAAACTCGGCACATATGGGGCCGTCAGGCATTTTTTCTATGAACTTTTGGATAAGGTCTACTGAAGCTCTTATCTCGTCGGCTTTTACCTCAAAACGGGAAAGCACATCCCCTTTCGTCCTGATTGAGAGGTTCGGAGCAAAGTTCTTATAGGCTCCATAGGGTTTATCAATTCTGATGTCTGCAGGGCTGCCTGAAGCCTTTGCAAGGGGGCCTGTGAGGTTTAGAGGAGAAATAAGTTTCCTTTTTATTTTGCCCGTCATTGCAAATCTGTCTATAAGGGAGGATGAGGCCATAGCTTTCTCGAAGGCCTGCTCAAACATGTGAGATAACTTTTTCAGGAAAACAGGAAGTCCCTTTAAGGAATTATCAGATAAATCTGTTTTCAGCCCGCCAGGCACCATAACTCCACGAAGGAACCTTGAGCCTGTAAGCTTTTCATTTTGTCTCAGGACTTCTTCCCTCATTATAAAGAAAGGACTTGCCACAAGAGCAAAGCCAATATCTACAGCCATGCCTGCAAGGTCTCCAAGCAGCGAGTAAATGCGTTCGAGTTCCAGCACTACAGCCCGCAAATATTCTGCTCTTTCAGGCACCTTTATCGCGCAGATCTGCTCTACAGCCATGCAAAATGCAGTAGCATTTGCCGCACTTTCGTCTCCGCTCACGGCTTCGGCAAGAGAAACGCACTCTAAGGGGCTTTTTCCTTCAGCCAGTTTTTCTATGCCCCTGTGCTTGTAAAATAAGCGGATTTCCAGGTTGAAAACAGGCTCTCCTATTACACTGAACCTGAAATGACCAGGCTCAATTATTCCTGCATGGACCGGCCCTACAGGAATCTGGTACACACCTTCGCCGTCCACCTGCTTGAAAGTGTACGCTTCTTTAGGATTTTCGACAGCCTGAATTTTCCCATTCTTAAAGGATTTCAGGAGAGGATGGAAGTTTTCAGGATAAGCCTCATGCAGAAAGAGCTTTCTCTTGTCAAAGGCGTCCGTAAACTCTATCCCAAATCCATCCCGGATTTCTCGCTCATACCAGCAAGCAGAAGGAAAAATCGTAGCAATAGAAGTCGTTTCCGCAAGGACATGCCGCATAAATGTAAACATGTCGGAAAAACCTTTCAACCTGAAAACATAAAAAAGAGTAAAATCAGGATTCCCCTCAAAATCCTGTACACAGAACAAGCTGACCAAGACAAAGCCCTTCTGGGATATAACAGGTACAGTTTCCAAAAATGCCTCTTCCCCCAGAGAGATGTAAAATTCATTATTATTCATCCTTATGATTTGAGATTGTTTGCCCGAAATATCATTTAATATATTTGTAGTCTCTTGCGTTACCAGAATTGTGGGATTCATTAGAATCTGGTGATTATCCGTTAATCTCAGACCTGTCGGGGTCGAGAAACATTCTGTATTCTGATCTGAATTAATCATCTTTTTTCCTCTTTTTTAAATGTATCCAAGCTCGTGCACTATTCCGTTCAACAGGTTTTCCAGAAATTGCGGAAAGAAAATCCCAAGTGCGAAAATCACGAAAATAATAGATAAAATAGGAAGTTTCATCCCCAGTCTGACTATATAAGGGGAAAGGGGTTCTTCCGCTTCACCAGATTCAGTGCCTTTTGAACTCCTTGTAAAAGCCTCGATCAAAAATCTTGCAAATGCAGCTGATGCAATAACCAGTAATAGGAGAATCGTTAGGACAAGGGGTTGCGAAAACCGGAAAGCTTCCAGCAGGATGAAGAGTTTGGCCGAAAAGATAGGGAAGGGGGGCATTCCGACGACCGCAAAACTCCCGATGATAAAGCCCCACCCTGCAAGTGGCTGGAGAGATAGGACATCTCGAATATCTTGAATTAGGTTGCTTTCGTATTGCCTGTGCAGGATACCTGCCGAAAAAAAGAGCGAGGCCTTTGTGAGCGAGTGGGCCAGGACATAAAAAAGAGTCCAGAAGAGAGCGACAGGCATGCCAACTCCTATACCGATAAGAAGGATACCCATATGTTCCACACTTGAAAAGGCTATCAGCATTTTGAGATTTTTCTGCGAAAGCATATTCAGGACCGCAACTGCTACCGTAAGCAGCCCAAAGCCAAGTAGGAATTGAGAAATTAGATGTTCGGCCTGTGTCTGTCGAATAATTGAGTACATCCGGAGAATTCCATACATGCCTACATTCAATAGGACCCCGGATAAAATTGCGCTTACTGCTGAAGGGGCTTTTGAATGAGCATCTGGAAGCCAGGAGTGGAAAGGGAAAATCCCGGATTTTGCTGCAAAGCCTATAAATAAAAGTACAAAACTTGCAGTCAGCATTTTAGGTGACAGAAGGGCCGCATTTGCCATCAGTACTGTCCAGTTAAGGGTTCCACTACCCAGTACCTCTCCTGAGAGCGTATACAGAAAGATCAGTCCTATGAATGAAAAGAGCATGGCACCTGATGCTATGAATATGTACTTGAGGGCAGCATCGATATTTTCTTTGGCAGACAGGATTGCCACAAGTACGGCTGAAAAAACAGTTGTCAGTTCGGCAAAGATCCAGAAAAGAGCAAGGTTATCGGAAAAGAAAGCAAAGGTCGTTATCGTAAGCAAGAGACTGAAAGCCATGTAAAAGATTTTCAAGTTATTCTTGTGCAATTCTTTCGCCTGCATCAGACTTTCCACATAGCCGTTTGCATAAACAGAAGCTAAGAAGAACAGCAAAGCTGCAATCAGAGCTTCGTAGATGCTGAGATGGTCCACATAAAAATATTTGTTTTCCCCCTCAAAAGCCGGGACAGATGTAGTTAGCAATGCAAAAACTCCGATTGCGAGAAATGCAAATGTATGCAAAATCGAAAAAGCATTCATTGCTCTATGAGATTTTGAAAGCAGGATAAAGGCAAGGGATATGGTTCCCACTGCCAGATAACTGAGTATGATCATTATAATTTTCCCCCTGACCAGATATTAAGTCTTTGAAGACGCTGGTGGTATTCCTCAATCGTGGAATCGAGACCTATTGCCAGGATGGTTGTTAAGAGTACGAGAATCATCAGGTCTATTATAATCAGAATTTCTATGATGAAGGGCAGATCCGCAACAAAAATTCCAAATAGCAATACTCCATTTTCCATTGTGAGATACCCGAGAACTTTTGTAATCACTTTTCTGCGGCTGAATATCACAAGCATTCCCATTAGAGTCAGAGATAATCCTATAACAGCTCCGATGAAAAATAGCTTTCCAAGGACATATTCATTGAAAAAACCAGAGAGGAAGACATAGGAAAGCAGGATCAGGGCCACGCTTACAAGAAGGGATGCTGTAGGTTCCAGATAGTTAAATTTCATATCCCTGCTGATTTTGATTTTTTCTTCTATCAGATTTATAAATAGTGGGATTAATATTACCTTGCTAACAAGCGTCAGGGCTGCTATTGCAAGCAGAGTTTGGCTGCCCTGTATCAGGTAGAGAAACACTGCGATTAAGGTCAACAGCAGGGATTGAACTGTGTAGACAGTCAGCAATGAGGCTATATTCCTTGAGAAAAGAATAAAAGCTGCTGTGACCAGCACAAAAACGAAAAGCATTCTGATTGTATCTTCGAGGAATGTCGGATCTGTCAGGATAGAGAAGATCATTTAAAAGCCTCCATCAGGATGGTAAGCGCGGAAAAGAAAAAGGCCATCATGTAGAATGCAGGCAGCCTGAAAAGCCGCATTTTTGCAAGCGAAGACTCAAAAAGCCCAATTAATCCTGCCAGCAAGCTAGCTTTTACAAGGAAGTAAAAGCATGAGATCACCAGTCCTGCGAAAGTAAGCTTTACTGCAAGTCCCCAGGGAGCCAGGATATTAATGAGGACTGCCATCAGGATTATCTGCTTGACTGCATGGGTAAGTTCTATTAAAGCTAAGTTTCTCCCCGACTGTTCAAGGATCATGGCTTCATTGATCATTGTGAGTTCAAGATGCGTTGCCGGATTATCCACAGGAAGCCTTCCCGTTTCCACTATAATGATAATAAAAAGGGAAATGGAAATAAGTATCAGAGTCGGGCTTCCGGGAATTTGAGACCCGGCGGTTATTGCAAACATCTCGTGAAAGTTTACGGTTTTCAATACATAGGCAAGCGCAGCAAAGGCAATTACCATTGTAGGTTCGATCACAGCCGAGAGGCTCATTAAGCGAGAACTGCCCATTCCCCCGAAAGTGCTGCCTGCATCAAGCCCGCATAATGCCATAAAAAACCGCTCTATTGCAAGCAGATAGAGGAAAACTATTATGTTCCCTATTCCTGCAGGTGCTTCCGGGATAAAGATAATAGGGACAAAAAGGGTGGCCACGAGAAGGACTGCAAGGTTGATGTAGGGAGTAACTCTCATGATTCCAGAGGAGTTCGGAGAATATACGACTTCCTTTTGCATGAGCTTATGCAGATCGAAATAGCTCTGCAGGAGCCGTGGGCCTTTTCTTCCCTGAGCATAGGCCTTGACCTTTTTGATAAGGCTCATAAAGAGAGGCGAAACCAGCAGGACGAAGCCAGTATTTAGCAGGGCAAAAATGATGAATGAAGCATTCATGCGAAACACCTTGTAAATATCATCAATGTAAGTACTGCAATGAAGACATAGAGCATATAAGTGTCCAGCTTCCCATTCTGCATTTTTGAAACCTGGGAAGATATCTGGCTGATTGCATAAGCTGCAGGAAGATAAAGACACTCTCTGAAGAATCTTATTAATTGAATTTTGGCAGTTCCGCTTTTAAAGATACTTTCCTTTGTATCTGCATACACCCTGGTGCTGAAAATCTCTGTCCTATATATCTTCTTGAATATGACTACAATGGGCTCGGAGAAGCCTGCAGAGGTGTACTCCATAGTCGGATGCTGGGCCAGAATCCCACAGCCCCAGGTTTCTTTGCTTATCCTTGGGCTTCCTAAAGGGCCGGAATTACGGACTGCAAGCCAAACCAGCCCGCAGGTTCCGGTAAGAATCAGTCCGAGAGATAGCATGTCAGGAATCTCAAGGTTAAAGCCAAGCAGAATCAGAAGCCTGGAAAACAGTCCAGAAAGAATGCATAGAGCTGCAGGTACGGCTGCTCCCACCAGCATGAATTTTGGGACTTCAGCGGCTGCCTCTGAGCATTTAGTCCGCGGGAGGGCAAGGAAAGTTATTCCAAAAAGTTTCACAAAAAGGGTTGTCGCAAGCGCACTGGTAAGAGCAAAAACCGAGAGAGTTATGATAAGGAGTATTTTTATAAGGGGGTCGGTAAGAGCTGAAGAATTGAAATAAGCCTGAAAAAGCATTAGCTCACTTGCAAAGCCGTTTGTTGGGGGGAGGCTGGCAATTGAAACCGAACCTATCAGGAAGAGAAAGGCTGTATGCGGCATGCGTTTTACAAGACCTCCCAAAGCTTCTATATCCCGCGTTCCGGTTTCATGGATTATTGAACCCGAACAGAGGAAAAGGAGGCTTTTAAATAGAGCGTGGTTAAAAGCGTGGAAACAGGCTCCTGCAAGGCTTAACAGAGCAAGGGCTTCAAGCCCCTCAACTTTGAATATTACAAACAGGCCTATACCCATAAAAATTATACCTATGTTTTCGATGCTGCTGTAGGCGAGCAGCCTTTTTATGTCGTTTTCTTTGAGAGCATAAATTACTCCCAATATAGCCGAGAGACTGCCCCCTATAAGGATGAGTACACCCCACCAGAGTTCAGGGGCAGAAACTGAGAGCAAAAAACGCAAGAAACCATAAATTGCAACCTTCAGCATGACTCCTGACATAAGAGCTGAGATACTTGAAGGGGCTGCAGGATGGGCATAGGGCAGCCATTTATGAAAGGGGACAATTCCTGCTTTGATTCCGAATCCCAGGAACAGGCAGAGGAAGGGCAAAGTCAGGACACTTGCGGGATATTCCAAATATCCAAATTCGGCAGAGCCGGTCAAATTGAACAAGCTTATAAAACCTAGGAAAAGAAAGGCTGTACTCAGACTTGTCATCACAAAATAAAATAAGCCTGCATATTTGTTTTCTGCCGCAGAATAGTCATGGAGCACAAGCAGTAAGGAAGAAAGGGACATTATTTCCCAAAAAACCAGGAAGCTTACCATATTTCCTGCAAGCACGACAATGAGCATGGCAAGAATAAATAGATTTGTCAAAGCTGCCTGCATGTTTTTTACTAGCTTCGCTTTTTGCATGTTCTACATATTCGAGGGAATAAATTGAAACTCCGGGTACAACTACTGCAATCAGTAGGATAAAACCTGCTGAAAGCCTGTCTGCAGCCAGGGTAAAGTCCATTCCGGGAAGAAATCTGAAGGCTGGAAAAGCGGGATATTTTCCGGTGTAGAGAGCCGTGCCTGCAAAAACCAGGAGAAAAATTGACGAAATTAAAGATAAGCAGAAAGAAGACTGTCTTGTGTTTTTACTACAATGCAGGAAAGGGAGTAAAGTTCCGAATATAAGGGCGATAACAGCGCCGTAAATGAGGACTTCGAGCAAACAATTCACTCCTGAAGCCTGAATCTAGCAGTTAAAATAAGACCTAAAAGCTGTATCTCATTTAGGGCAAAGAGTACAAGCTCTCCAGTTCCCATCCCGGTTAGCGTGAAATTTTTTAAATTATCCTCTATCAAGTTAATATGTATAGTTCTACAGTTCGTACTATTATCCCCATAAGTTTCCATTTTGAGATTTTCTCTCGGAAAAGTTTTTCATATAACTCCCTAATGTTATTTTACTTTATAAATGTTATTGTACTTTTCAAAAGTATTATTGTACTATTCAAAAGTATTATTCTTAGTACATGTTCTCTTAACCTGACATTCCGCAGATGTCCTCCAAAAATTAACATTTTCCTTGCTATCGTTTTTAGGTATTTGCTCAATTATTTGAAATAATTATCTCGACTCAAGCCTCTAGAGATAGAGGTTAAAAGCTTTCAATGAAGGCACATGATCGAAAAGAGTGAGATATTTTGAAAACACAAGTTTGAATAATCGAGAGCAAATTTCCAAGAAAAACGATAACAAGAAAAATGGTGAAATTTAACAGAATCATCTGCGGAATGTCAGCTTAACGAGAAATCAAGCGTTTTAAAATCATTAAAAAACTTATTTTTCTTTCGGGAAATAATCTTCCCATTTAACCGTATGACTACAAAAATGAAATATAAGTAGGATTTTCATGGTCGAACTACAAAATCAGGAGCATAAAAAAACATTCCATTTCTCACATGCTCAAACTTTCTCTATTCTGATCCAAAAGTGAACAAGTTTTATGAGTATTAGTCTTATAATATCTCAGATAATATTGCATAAGGTGGCTCTACATTGCTTCGAATGAGAGTTGAACCAGCGAGGAAAAAGGAATTATCACAGTCCTTGCCGAAGAACTCTTTTTATTTCACCCTTTAAGGGGGTGTCTTAAAATTCAAATCATTTCTACAATTAGATAATGAGCAATGATAACTTTAAGTTCAGATCGTAAATTTTTCAGAAATTTGGGTACATATTAACCTTAAGATTATCACTTATTTTGGCTCTTCGTTGTTTTGTGTAGATATCATCACAAAAATCAACACAGTTAAATTGAAAAATCATCTTAATAATAGGGAATAGCGAAGAGCCCTTATTTTATAGAACTATACTCACGTGAGGCATAAAATCAGGTACATTAGGCGTTATAGCTCAAATTAACATTTTAGACATTTAACGGTCTGATACTATCATTTTTCGGTTCAAGTTCATGAGTCCTATCCCAATTGTGGGATCAAGTTTAATTTTAAGACATGCTCTAAGAAGCGTATGCATTATAAGCTTGGGTCACGGCAAATGCTATTTAGGGAAAAAGCATACAAGGTCACAAAGAAGTGCTACTGCAAGTTGCGGCAAATAATATTTCAGATTAAGATACGGGATTATTGTGTTTTAGTCTAGACTGTAAGTGAATAAATGTAAATTCAACAAAATTAAAACCAACCTTGGAAACCATCCAAAATATCTTACTAAAATATATACTTTTAGATGACCCGTCACCTCTCCTGATGGAATCCTTAATAACCAATTGCTAAATTTCCAGTTTTAACAGAGATAACTGATCTGTTTTTCTTTGACCTTATTACATAGTCCATCCTTTCCCGTCATCTATTTGAGCTTCTTTAGCTTGAATATCACATTGCTGAACAAAACAAATTATGATTTAAAACTACCTTCTTCCACTTTATCTAACATGTTAAGTTAAGACAATTTTTTGCTTTCCTGTAGCATAGTATCGAAAATTCTATATAACTATTAACAATTACATTTTTTACAGAGGCGAAAAAAGCCTCAAAAACGGCAGATTGTCTTTATGTATCTTTATTAGATGTTCCGGATATATTTCCGGCTAACGGAAGGAGGATTGGATTTCATGAGTCACGAAGTAAAAGATATTATGAGCGTAAACAATGTAAAAATCGCGGACCTAACTGCAAACCCTGCCCCTCTGGGTTTGATGGGTTTTGGCATGACCACTGTGCTTTTGAATCTGCACAATGCAGGTTTCTATTCACTGGGAGGAATAATTCTTTCTATGGGCATCTTCTACGGTGGGATAGGTCAGGTTATTGCAGGGATCGAGGAATGGAAAAAAGGAAATACTTTCGGAGCTACAGCTTTCACCTCATATGGGCTTTTCTGGCTCAGTCTGGTAGCAATTGTCCTGTTCCCAAAGTTAGGTCCTGATTTTGCAGGGCTAGCTCTAACCCCGTTAGACTTTTCCGCCTATCTCATCTTGTGGGGAATTTTCACCCTTTATATGTTCATAGGCACACTGAAAGCATCAAGAATCCTTCAGGTAGTTTTCCTGCTCCTGGCCATCCTGTTCTTCCTGCTTGCTGCCGGAGTCCTTACAGCCAACCCTAACATAACTCATATTGCAGGTTACGAAGGAATTCTCACAGGGTTTGCAGCAATTTACGGTGCAATGGGTCAGGTACTGAATGAGATGTATGGAAGGAAAATAATTCCTTTGTAATTTTACAATAAGAATTTTATAAAAAAATTATTGAAAAAATAGTCGGGCTATTTTGCCCTCCTTTCTTTTTTGAATTTGTTTTTAATCCAATTTTTTCATATTTGTTTCCCGATCCAGTTTTTCTAGAAATCCGTTCAATATTTTAGCTGCTGAAAATTGAAGGATATCCTTTCGTGGCAGACAATAATGTTGTTAATTCTAATGGATATATTATTTAATACAGTTAATATTTAGAAATCTGTATAAAATAATTTCATTAAAACTTATAATATGGCCGCTATTAAATATTTCTACTTATATAAATAACTTTAAAATCTATTGGATTTATTATAGAATGTTTTTAATATAGTTTTGTCAAATATTAAACTTAATCTAAATCTTTTAATTATTAAATTCTTAGAAAAACAGTAACAAATGACTTTTCATTTACTTGTATATCCCATATTTTTCTCAATTATCTTAGTTACCAGTCTTTAAGATAAATGCCATACTTCCATAAATATAACATTTAGTTAATTTCTCTATTATTAGCTTATTTCTCTAATTTTAGTTTATTCCTTATATGTTCTACAGATGCTAAAATCTTATATTGAGTTAATAATATTAAAAAGTGATCGAATGTTAGTTTCATGGGCACGAATGTAGTCATTGGAAGTTTTGAACGTTTTTTCAAGCACCGACGAATGAATATCTATGAATATGGGAAAAACAACGCCACTGTAGAACTATTAAAAAGTTCTGTTCTAGTAGCGTTTTCAGGAGCAATTAGGATCCATCTGGCTTTTCTCTTACTTCACGTCCAGTCCAGTTTACCTATATGTGTTGCAGGAGGGCTTGTGATCTACACGATATATACACTTGATAGGGCTCTAGGATCCGAAGAAGATGCTGTAAACCGAACGGAACTAAACGGTTCAAGAAAAGAGGTAGGTCTTGCTGTATGTTTGCTTACTTTTTTGACGGGTAGCTATATACTGGCAAAAGAAGGCCTGCTAGTTATTGCATTCATACCTTTTGTAATCTGTTATCTCTACAGTAAAGGTATAAAAATAGGAAAATTTGCTTTTAAGCTAAAAGGTGGATTTGGAGTCAAAAACCTTGTTGTAGGGCTTACATGGGGTCTCTTCATTGCGGGACTGGCAGGTAGCAACTGCGGAAGGATAATTCCAGTTGTTCTGGTTTTAATTTTCTTTGGGGTCAAATTGTTTGTAAATTCTACTATCTTTGATTTCAAAGATATAAAAGGTGACACTCTTGCTGGTATCAAAACTCTTCCGATTAGCTTTGGAGAACAGAATACCAGAAAGCTCCTTGTCGGAATGTACTTACTTTCTCATATAATTCTAGGTGCCGCCTTAATCAGCGGAATTATCGCTTTTGAACCCTTGATAATTCTCTACAGTTTAATATGCGGTTTGACCTCTATCCAGAATCACGCAAAATCCGAAGAGGAAACTCCTACCCAGAAATTCGGAAGAAAGCTTCTTGTACATGGAGAGTCTGTTTCAATTCTTGCACTGAGGCAAATTGCTGGCGCTCTACTTGCATGAGATGTTTACGAGTATGAAGTGAGTCTTAGATTAAAAACAACGCCGATGAGCTCAGATAATGAGAATCAACTCACTTTAAATTCTCATGTATGGTAAAACTACCTCTATCCTTTTATCTTTCCTCTGATTTTCACATCTGAAAGCTTTAAGGAAAGCTTAAAGATTCTTTATTTCAATTGAGTTCTCTTTAAAATGCTTAAAAAGATCCTCTCCCCATTTAATTGCAGAAGAATCAAAACCGACCAGATCAGTTCTGGGGTCAAAAGTTCCGTTTTTGAAAAAAAGAGAAAGCGATAAGAAACGATCCGTTACTGCGAAAGAGACTTTTGCATTGTCATACACATGAAAACTCGTATGTTTATATTTAACAAATTCCTCAATTTCGGCACTATGTTCATTTTTTACTTTGAAAAAAACATTTGGAGTAATAATAATGGAAATTGGAATATTTTTTTGAGCCAATTCCAAAAACATTTTTGGAAAGCTTGGAAGGAATATAGATGCAAAACCCATGAACTGAGTAGAAGACATTACATTTTCCATAAATGATTTGTGGGAATCATAAATATGTTCATGTTCGTTTCTTACAACCCTACAATCTTTAAGTTCCTGAATTCTGTTCAGTAACGTATCCGGAATTGCATCAAGATCATGAGTTTTCCAGAAATCCTCATTCGCTTCTATTGACGTAAGGGTATCTAAAAAAGGTCTGTAATAAATAGCTGATACTTTGCCTAGAGAAGTTAGACGATACATTCCATCCTGTTTGACTATCATGTTTGCGTCTTCCATCTCTTTCAGGCGTGGCAAGATCTCAGGCGATTTTACTTGGAAGTAATCTTTGATTTCGGTAAGAGTTTTTGGACTCTCCTCAAGCTGAAATAAAATATCTTTTCTTTTCTCAGAAAAGGTTAGAATGCTTAAAAGTCCGGTGGATTTCATTTTTACCAGCCCATTATTTTTATAACTGTTTCTGGAGACGACTTAAGTTTTATACCCATAAATAAACTCTCTAATTTTGATTAACAATAACAGAAATTTAAGTTTTTTATTCCCTTCAGTCTTTATATTGAACTGAGGTGACTGCTATATCCTGGTAATATAATGTTAATGAGATCAATATGAATTCAATGTATATTATCTTTTTTGAATGTAAGCTAAGTTATTAGCATCTTTTTATATTTCCAACAGATTATTATGTATCTATCTCACGAAAATTTAAATCAAACCTCTAAATAGTCTCTTTTTGTAACTAATTAAAATGCGTATTTCAATGGTATCAGATTATTTCATCAATACATAACTTCGAGTTGACTATTCAGATGACAGGAGGGAACTCAGTGGTAAAAAATTAATATTCATTAAGGGGAGCATTTGATAAATTACTAAGAAAGTAAAAATAAGCAAAAAAAGGCTATTTAAAAATAAAACAATAAATATATTCAGTATGTTTTAATCGCATGAGATAAGGATAAAATCCATATTTGATGAAATTCTGCAATTTTTTGTATTTGATGTAAATAAACATATGCGCTAACATGTATTAAAAAATTTTCTAAATATATGAAGCATTATTTTTTACGCATCTGGCTTCGAATAATTGAACGAATGGGAAATTTATGGAAGGATTTTGTCGTGCCCTGAGAAAGCAGAACTAATAAGATTTTGCACCTCGATAATTCGTTATTTTACGAACGTTTTTAGTGGAGGAAGTGACGCATGCCTGTAAAGACCATAGCAACTCCCAGACGATTTGCAGTAGCAATAACCTCGCCATCACGTATAGATCCTCCGGGAGAAATTATGTAGCGAACGTTGCTTTCTGCAGCATGGATTATGCTGTCATCAAATGGGAAAAAGGCATCTGAAGCCATAACGCACTCTAACATAACTTTCTTGCAATAATCTTCAAAGGGAATACCTGGATTCTCTTGTGCGTAAATTATCCGCAGGTTTTCTACAGCTTTTGTGGCTGCAAGTTTACGAATTGAGTCGACTCTGTTCGGCTGCCCGGCACCCATAGCCAGTACCATAAAAAATCCGGGTTCATATTCATGGGCAAGAATTACTGCATTGGATTTAGTTGATTTGCAGGCTTTCAGGCAGAACTCTGAGAGAGCTCTTTTTTCGTCAGGATAGGGAATATCGGTAACAGACTCCCATTTTTCATAGAGTTCAATATCCCGACTTTGCTTAAGCATGCCTCCGATTATATATTTGTAAATGTATTCCGTCCCGAAAGCTTCTCTAAGTTCAGGCAACTTCAAAAGCCTGAGGTTCTCACTCTTTTTTCTCAGGTATTCCAGAGCATCGGGCTTATAATCAGGAGCAAGAATTATTTCAACGAATTTTCCATTTAAAAAAGTAGCAGCTTCCAGATCAAAGATCTCGTTCGTGCAGATTATGCTTCCATAAGCTGAAACAGGATCTCCATCCCAGGCAGCCTTAAGTGCCTTTGATAGTGTGCTACCAGTCGCAAGTCCGCACGGATTATTATGCTTAACAATAGCGACTGCGGGAGTTGAATTTCCAAGTTCTTTTACCGTCTGGAGGGCATTGTCGGCGTCTACAAAGTTGTTATAGGAAAGTTCCTTACCATGCAGCTGGGCCGCTTTTCCAAGGCTAGGTCCTTCAATTTGGGGCTCTTTGTAAAAATATGCCTTTTGGTGCCAATTTTCTCCATAACGTAATTTTACGCCGTCAGTAAACTTCAGGCGAAGCACTTCTTGTCCAAGCAAAGTCCTGCTCAAATAAGTATCAATAGCTGCATCATAATCAGCAGTGTGCCTGAACGCCTTAACTCCAAGGGCAGCTCGAGTTGAATCAGAAACTTTCCCGCTTGAGCGCATTTCTTTCAGTACGCGCCCGTAATCCGTCGGATCTGATATTACTATCACTGAGCGGTAGTTCTTAGCTGCCGAGCGCAGAAGAGTTGGGCCTCCTATATCAATGTTTTCGATGGCTTCTCCCAATTCTACATTTTCTTTTGAAATTGTCAGCTCAAAGGGATAAAGGTTTGCGGCTACCAAATCAATAAGGGATATATCCTCTTTTGCAGCTTCGGCCATCTGTTCCTTGCTGTCCCGAAGACAGAGTAGTCCACCATGAATTTTCGGATGGAGTGTTTTGACTCTCCCTCCCATCATCTCTGGAAAGCCCGTAATATCCGAGACTTCAATAACATCTATACCTGCATCACGGAGAGTTTTTGCTGTCCCGCCTGTTGAGATTATCTCTAAGCCAAGTGATTCTAGCCCGCGTGCAAATTCTGCAATTCCGGTTTTATCTGAAACGCTGAGCAATGCCCTTTTTACCAAAAAATCACCAATATAGCTGGTTTAAAAATTATTAGCTATAAAACTTATGGTTAAACCTGATTATTTCTACCTTTCTAAGCGGAAACCTAATAGTCTGCACTTGTTTTGCCTCAGCTAGGATTTTTATCCGGCAATTCCTTCAGAAAATAAGCTCAGGGGAATTACTTATTTCTGGAAATAGAGTATGAATTAACAAAAACAAATACGGAAACAGCTTTAATTTGATATTATTAAGAAGGTGAGTGGATAATGAAGGAAGGGGAACAATGGAAAAAGAATATGATGTCGTAATTATCGGGACAGGGACTGCAGGCAGAACCTTTGCAGGAAAAGTTGCGCGCTCTGGATTGAAAATTGCCATCGTTGATTCGAGAGAGTATGGGGGCACCTGTCCTCTGAGGGGCTGTGACCCGAAAGAGGTACTTACGGATATAGCTCATAATACGGACCTGATCAATCGACTTAGAGGTAAAGGCATAAGAATTGAAACTCCCCTGGTAATTGACTGGCCTTCCCTTATTGAGTTTAAGAGGACATTTACTGAAGGTTATTCCATAACTATTGAAAAATATCTGGCAGATGTGGGAATTGATACTTATCATGGGAGGGCTCATTTTGAGGACAAGAACACTATAGTTGTCGGAGAGGAAAAGCTTAGAGGGAAAATTATTTTCCTTGCCGTAGGCGCTAAACCCAGAAAGCTCAATATTCCCGGGGAAGAATATATGACCACAAGCGAGGAGCTAATGGAAACTGACAAACTTCCTGAAAAGGTTATTTTTGTCGGAGGCGGTTACATATCCTTAGAGTTCGCACATGTTGTACGAAGGACCGGGGCAGAGGTCACAGTTCTACACCGAAGTGATAGGCTACTGCGGCAATTTGATGCCGATATGGTTGACACACTTTTAAAAGCATCTGAAGCTGCAGGAATCAGAATCCTTACAGACAAGCCAGCAGTCTCTGTAGAAAAAGATGATATCGGCTTTGTTGTCAAAACAGGATATAAAACTGGTACCGACTCAGAAACTCAGATCTTCCGTGCGGGTATGGTAGTGCATGGAGTTGGCCGTGTTCCGGATATCGAAGATTTACATCTCGAAAATGCCGGCATCAGGATTGAGAAGGGAACCATTGCAGTTGATAAGTACATGAGGACCACAAACCCCCGAATCTATGCAGGTGGAGACTGTGCATCGGAGGGCATGCAGCTAACTCCTGTAGCTGTCCTGCAGGGTGAAGTTGCGGCAGCTAATGTTCTTAATGAGAATAGTGCTGAGGCAGACTATACCGGAATTCCCGGTGCAATTTTCACCATACCTGTCCTGGCTTCGGTGGGGATTAGCGACGCTAAGGATAGTGACAAATATAAGGTAATATTCCGAGACCGAAGCGACTGGAACTCAAGTAGAAGAGCAGGAATGGAGTTTGCAGCTTCAAAGGTAATTATTGATGAAACAAACGACCGTATAATGGGGGCCCATATACTTGGCCCGAACGCCGGAGAAGCTATCAATATTTTTGCTGCAGTTATGCGCCTTGGACTCAAGGCATCGGATATTAAAAAGCTGGTCTTCTCCTATCCTACTATATGTTCGGATATTCCTTATATGCTGTAAGGATTCTATGCACTTACCAAACCTTCTCCAATATTTTAAAAATGACTCGAGCTCACATCTACTGCCTTATTCCGGAAAATGTAAGTAAATCAAATAGAAATGTCTCAAAAATATATTCTCAGTTAGTTTGAAAGTAGAAGCATTAAGAAAAACAGGAGTTTTCATGCCAGAGAAGCAAAAAAAATCTAATACGCCGGATCTTTTGCAGGATTATGACATTCCTGACAACAGACACAATTTTAACAAAATCTGGGTTCTTCTTGAGAAAGAGTATCCTGATGCAAAGCCATCCCTTAATTATAATAATCCTCTTGAACTGCTTGTAGCAACCGTGCTCTCTGCCCAGTCAACGGATGTCCAGATTAACAAAGTAACTGAGAACCTGTTCAAAAAATACAGGACAGCAGAAGATTATGCAAACGCTGACCTCAGGGAACTTGAGAATGATATCTATTCCACAGGTTTTTACAAAAACAAAGCAAAGAATATCAAAGACGCTGCCCTGATTATTGTCGAGCGCCACAATGGAGAAGTCCCGAAGACAATGGAAGAGCTGGATGCTTTACCCGGCGTTGGCAGAAAAACAGCAAATATAGTACTTGCAAGGGGATTTGGGATAACTGAAGGTATTGCTGTAGATACTCACGTGAAAAGGGTTTCAAGAAGGTTAGGCTTTACAAAACACATCGACCCGGAGAAAATAGAACAGGATTTGATGTCCCTTGTGCCAGAGGAAAATTTTGATATCTTTTCAATGACCCTGATTTATCACGGAAGAAAGATCTGCCAGGCAAGAAAACCAAAGTGTGAGATATGTGTAGTCAAGGATCTTTGCCCTTCGAGTGTCATTTTCTTAGCAAAAGAGGAAAACTATAGGCAAAGAAGGTGATAATTGGCAGAAAGGAATAGGTAAAATTGTTCTGTGAAGCTGAAGATAACTTAAGTTTTGTGTTCGTGCGTCTACTCTTTTTCGTGGAAATGCAGATGCTTATGCATAAGCTTGCCGTGAATGTGCATATGTTCGTGGATTAAATTCGTGGAAAGTAAAAGTTCCAGATTATTCATTACCATTTCCACATCTCCATCAACTACAATTTTGTGGTCTTCGCTCATGACTATAGCCCTTTTGCTGATGTGCGATACTGTATCAAGGTCATGGGTTGCAGTTATTATCGTCTTTCCAGCTCTGCCCAATTCCTGTAAAAACTCTATCAGCCATAGCTGTGTTCTCGGGTCCAGTCCTGCGGTAGGCTCATCCAATAGAAGAACATCTGGATTGGTGGCCAGCACAGTAGCTATAGATACTTTTTTCTTTTCCCCCCCACTTAGAGTATGAGGCGATCTGTCTTTGAGTTTAGTTATTCCTATTATTTCCAGGACCTCCATAACTCTAGTTTTGACTTCTTCCTGACTCATGTCGAGCTGCAAGGGCCCAAAAGCAACTTCCTCAAAGACGGTTGGTGAAAAAAGTTGAATATCTGAATTCTGAAATACAAATCCGACTTTTTTTCGGAAATAAGATCGAAATTCGTTGTCTTTAATTGTATCAAAAATCTCTTCACTTACCTCATTATCAAATGCATGGAATTCTCCCATAGTAGGAAATATGAGCCCGTCCAAAAGTGCAAGTAGAGTTGATTTGCCGCTGCCGTTTGCACCCATTATTGATATCCGTTCTCCCTGATTGACTTTGAAACTGATATCTTTTAAGGCGTCTATTTTTCCCATGTATGTATATGACACATTCCTTACATCAAAGATGGTTCCCATTTTCGTATCACCTGATGATGTTATGGGAGATCAACACTAGAATTAAACACATAGATACCGCAATTGCCAATGCGATGTAATCGCGGTTGTGCATCTTGAACTCCTGCATAATCTTGACTTCGCCGTTGTAGCCTCTTGACATCATTGCTTTATGGACTTTTTCACTCATATCAAGTGACCTGATCAGAGTATAGCCTATACGCCCTCCAACCCATTTTTGCTCCTCGAACATCCCTCTGGCTTTTATAGTCCTGGCTTTCTTGGCAATGTGTATCTCTCGCACCAGATCCATCAACAAGAAAATATACCTGTCAGCCATCTCAAGCGTGAGGACATAGATTTTGGGAACGCCTACAGTTCGCAGAGACTTGTAAAGTATCGGCTGAGGTGTAGTTAGGAAAAGCAATACTACGGCAGATACACATGCTGCGACACGCATTGTAAATATCACAGCAGCATTGAGACCCTGTCTGGTAATATAGAGGCTTTCAGGCAGTGAAATTGGTCCAAGATGCGAATTCGAGCCGAAATTTGCTAACATGATAAAAGGGTCTCCAGGTAAGAAAACATTGAAGATCATAGGTATGGCGATTACACCTGCAAAAATAGGTATAAAAAGCCATACGCGTTTTATAAAATATAAAACTTCGATCTTACTGAGATATGAAAATAGTAATGTAAGCATATAAATTAGGATCAGTAATCTGAGGTCTCCGATCAGAGTTGTTGTGAATACCAATGCCAGGATGGAAACCAGTTTTGCTCTGGGATCCAGGCTCTGCAGTAGTCCGTTGCGTTTAGAGAAGCTCTCAGAGACAAAGGCTTCTTCCATAAATCCCAAAATACTATCAATTGTCTTCCCAACAAAACTCTTTTTACCGTGAGGTGTCACAGAGCATCTGCATGGACTGCTGTCCACCTCCTTCATCCAATCAGGGATCATCATTTACCTATTCCAAAGCCTAAATTCCAGCTAGCTATATAAAATATTGCATTCAAATCTTCTATAAATAAACTATAAATCAAAGTGAAAAAAGGATGTGTTTTTCAGTAAATCAGAAATTGTGATCTTGCTGGAAAACACACATCGGAGAATTAAGTTATTCAAAATGGGAGAGATGTGATCCATTCTTATAGTAAATCATATAATTGTTGGAAAATTTTAATCTTTGGCGATCTTCTTTCCTGCAAAGTACACGAGTCCACCACAGACTACAACACCTATTACTGCAGACAAGATATACGCTGCGGAAGCCACGGTCATGGAATCTCCGCCACCTGGTAAGGCATAATCCGGCAAAGGTGCGCTCCAGATTCCAGAGAGCTGCTCCAATCCGGAAGGCACAACACCGAGCTTCTCCTGGAGTTCCTCATTTCCCCATTCACCGAAGGTCTCACCTACAGCTAAAAGGCCCAAAGGTGTAAAAATTATGAGTATTAGCAGACCAATGGCTAAGTTCTTAACAATTTTATCCATGTTCTCACCTCAGGTTGGGACTGCTCTTTTCATTTTGTCTTTTAATTTTATTATTTTGCGCTTCAGTTTTTACTCCATAAAGTATAGTGGTATCCGTTTTCTGGATGTATGCAAAAATAAGTGCAGTAACCAGTGCTTCCAGGATGCTGAATCCAAGAGCATGTTCGAGTACCATGGCAGGAACAGTTACGTTCAATGAATAAGGCATATATATGGGGACTCCGGCAGCCGTTTGATGTAAAAGGGGCTGTATCCCAAACTCAACCCCGGTAAAGAAAGCTGCTATGGTTAGAGATAAGTAGCCGGCTACGGCCGAAGCAATAACTCTCTTAGAGGATTTAATATCCGAGTTTCCGCTAATCAGCTTATAGACATAGTAAGCAACAAAAGGCATCACCACTCCCATGTTAAAGCAGTTAGCAGCAATTGCTGTTATTCCTCCGTCCCCAAACATCAATGCTTGCATCACAAGAGCAACGGAAATGGATATTACTCCAGCCCACGGGCCCAGGACTATACCAATAATTGCGCCTCCCACTGCATGACCTGTACTGCCTCCCGGGATAGGCACGTTGAACATCATTATTATAAATGTGAATGCAGCTGATAGAGCCAGCATAGGGACCTGTCTGGACTTAAGCTCTGAGCTTAGTTTCTTTCCGGCGTAATACCAGATAGGGATCATTATGATCCAAAATGCTATATAGGTATATGGCCCTAAATATCCGTCTGGAATGTGCATTTTTCTCTCTTCCTTACTGGTTATTTCAACAATCCAACGAAAATTCTTTCATTTTACTAAGTGATCTTGTGAAATGGAAAATATCTTATCAGAGATTTTTTTTCACCATAAAGCAATCTTACGAGAGTCTTTAATAAACTGTCTTTAAATTTTCAAATATTAGCAACGTTCTGCTAATTCTTTTATAAGAAATGTTAAGATATTCACAGATTGTCAAGTATTACATATATAGATTTTGGTATTACTTTTTTTTAATAACCTTCTAATAATTTCACATTCAGTGTCGAAATTTTTATTTTTAATCAAATTGAGTATCCGTGAATTCATATTATTATCCCAAAATTTCCTTCCAATACTTTCATTCGTAAAACAGAGTTATGTGAATCATATAGTTACGTATCACTTAGATTCACATAGTAATTTATTTATATTCTACATTAAATATAATTTTGCAAATCTGTAATATGCTGACTTAACCTTATTTCACTTACAATTCTTTTGTCGCATTCTCAGCAAATTCTAAGTGAATTTCCTCACTAGTAAGATTATAATAAATGGATTTAATATTTTATAACAATAAATACAACAAAAATGTTAAATATTAGCTGATAGTATGAAATAATACCCAGATATGGAGTAGGACTTGCGCATTTAAAGCAAGAAATGAAAACCGTTCCTTCAAACTATTAGTGAATAAATACCTCAAATCTATCTTCCTGTCTTGTAATTCAAATGCGTCAGTCCTTAAGAATAAATCTCTACCTAAAGAACAGAAGTTTAAGAATTCCTTCTTCCCTGCCTGCACGAGAAAAGCAGGCCGGGTCTGGGTGCAAAAAGTTCAGGATCAAATGTATATCGATTCCAAAGTTTGTAACAACAGAAGTAGGAATCTTCAACCGAGGGAAGAAGACCGATCCAAAGCTTCATTTGGGACATGGCAATGCACCAATGAATTTAGTGATTCTTATAGCCTTAAAATTAAACTAATTTTTTTGACGAACCAAAAAATTTTGAACTTTCAGAAAAATAATATTTAGTAACAATCCATTTAGTTGAATAAATACTTAAGTAACACGTTTTTTTAGGAAAATATAAATATCAAAATTGTTTTTAATAAATTAATCTTAATAATCGTGTAAAAAGTAACACCTTATTTGTATTTTTAGTAAATAATTTATTATTAAGACGAATTTCCACGACAGAAATGCCACTGATAGGACCACTTTCAAAGTAATTCAATTTTATAAAATCGAGGAGGAGTTTTTATTAGAAAAAACAAGCAATATTTACTGATTGGATCAATTTTTGTAATTATTGCAGTTATTGGTATTATCGTTTCTACATCCGGTTGTATGTCCAATACTGCATCCAATTCTGTTTCAAATTCTTCATCGGATGCCGCTCACAATGCTGCAACCAATTCTACACCAGCTAGCTCGACTTCCAGAGCTTCCGATGAATTGATTGCAGCTATAGGGACCCACGGCGGGGAGCCGGAAGCAGGCTTCAATCCTATCACCGGATGGGGTTATAACCATGAGCCCCTTGTCCAGAGTACTCTTTTCAAAAGAGATAGTAAGGCAAATCTGATTAATGATTTAGCTACAAATTATACAGTTAGCAGTGATGGATTAAAGTGGACAGTTAAAATAAGAAATGATGTTAAATTCCATGATGGAGTGCCTTTAACAGCTAAGGATGTAGCATTTACGTTTAATACTGGCAGCAAATGGTAGCGGTAATGTAGATTCATCCATGTTGAAAAAAGCTACAGCCATTGATAATTATACAGTTGAATTTAACTTAAATGATCCGCAATCTACATTCATCAATAAACTTTCAGCAATTGGTATTGTTCCCGAACATGCTTATAATGAAAACTATGGCAAAAATCCAATCGGTTCAGGTCCATATAAATTCGTGCAGTGGGATAAAGGTCAACAGGTAATCTTTGAAGCAAATCCGGATTATTACGGTCAAAAGCCATTCTTTAAAAAGATTACATTGCTCTTTATGGGTTCTGATGCTGCTTTTGCGGCAGCCAAGTCCGGACAAATTGACATTGCTGAAATTCCTGCTTCATATGCAAATCAGAAAGTAGACGGAATGAAAATAGTATCTCTTGATTCTATTGATGCTCGAGGGATCTGCTTCCCAATGAATCCTAATACAGGCAAAAAAACTGAAAATGGATATGCAATCGGAAATAACATAACTGCCGATCCTGCAATAAGAAAAGCCCTGAATATCGGAATAGACCGGCAGGCTTTGATCAACGGAGCATTAAATGGGCAGGGTGAAGAGGAATTTACAGGTGTGGATAAGTTACCCTGGGGTAATAAAGAAGCTATTTTCGAAGACGGAAATGTAGAAGAAGCAAAGAAAATTTTAGCCGAAGGCGGCTGGAAAGATGCTGATGGTGACGGTATTGTTGAGAAAAATGGTTTAAAAGCCGAGTTCATGTTAACATACCCTGCAACTGATCAAACGAGACAGGCTTTAGCCGTTTCCGTAGGCGAGGAAGCTAAAAAGTTGGGCATAAACATTAAAGTCGAGGGTAAAAGCTGGAATGAAATTGACACCCTTTGTCATTCGACTCCGAATGTTTTTGGATATGGTTCACTTGACCCAACTGAGCTATACTTAAGGTACTACAGCAAAAGCTACGACCCTTCAAACTACAACAACATAATAATGTACAGCAATCCTGTTGTGGACAACTACTTAAGAACAGCCTTAACCAGTTCTGACCAGGATACAGCTAACAAAAACTGGCAACTGGCTGCCTGGGATGGGAAAACAGGATTTTCAGAAAAAGGAGACGCTACATGGATGTGGATGGCAACTATCAATTATTTGTTCATTATGGATGATGACCTGGATATCGGAACTCCCAGAATACAACCTCACGGTGCAAATATCTTTGGCAATATCCTGGAATGGAAGCGCACAGGAAATTAATCAAGGAAATCAATTGATGATCTAAGAAAAAATTAACCGGGATTTAAGTTTAGACTTCAAAT
>CAWFUY010000036.1:0-98055 GCA_963818955.1 uncultured Methanosarcinaceae archaeon
CGATTGCATTGTCGAGCTTTACCACATCTTCATCCGGCAGGTATCCAAGTATAGCAGTCGGGTTTCCCCTGCACCCCTTGCAATTAGTATTGCAGTGCGCTCCCCCTACCCCAGGTAGACCTGTAAGAGCGTACTGCACGGGTTTTGCTCCCTGCAAATCGGTATTCATAATCCGAACAAGATGCCTTAATTCTTCGTTATTTTTTGCTTCTACCATATACTTCCTCCATAGGAGTGCATACAGCATCCTGCTAGCCCCTGATCGAATACCCTTAAAGAATATGCGAAAAACCCAGGAGCAGCTCTCTAAAGGAGCTTCTTTACAGCATATACTGATGAGTTCCTTTACATGATTGTGCCGATATATAAGGTTATCTGCACCCAGGATTCATGTTGGATAAGACTTCACGTGAGATATAGTAAAAAAGCGTTAACTGATCTGAGGTATATAATTGAGTAAAGTGTTAACTGATCTGAGTAAAGTGTTAACTGATCTGAGAAAAGTGCTAAAGTATTGAGTTAAGAGAATCTGGCGCGAGGGGGAGATTCGAACTCCCGAGGGGCTAAGCCCCACAAGCTTTCCAGGCTTGCGCCCTACCACTAGACTACCTCGGCAAAAGCTCGGCACGACTTATACCATAAAGGAATAGTGATATATAAATCTTCTTCAAGGAAACCATGAGCTAAAAGAGTTTTAAAGGTTATAACTGACACTAATCTCTTTTTTAAGTCCAACCTTTCGGATAAGTTCCAGCTTCCATCATGACCCTGATAGGAGAAGCTGCAATACCGGAGGACGCTTTGAGGATCTCCTCCGTACTCATCTCTGCTTTTGCGAGGGCTATCAGCTCATTTTTAAGGGTAAAGAGTGCTGTCAGATCTCCTTTAATAAGATTCGAATCGATGCTGGTGATGCCCGGAACTGCAAGCGCAGCTCCAGAGCAAATAGCATCTACAGCACTATCCCTCAAGACAATTCTTGGGAGATGAGATACCGCCGATTCCATAGGCATTATTACCTTTCTGATTTCGGACTCATCCCCCTCTTCTTTCCAAAAAACATAAGCATCTTTCAGGTCCTGTAAGGTGATAAGTGTCCTTTCTGTAAAAGGGCCCACCTTTGTCCTCCTGAGTTCCTGCATATGCCCATTACAGCCTAAAGCAAGCCCTATATCGTGGCAGAGTTTCCGTATATAAGTTCCTGCCTCGCATCCTACCCGAAAGAGCACTGAGCTGCCTTCGATTTCAAGGATATCAATATAGTATATTGTCCTTATCCTGAGCGCGCGTTTTACCGCGGATTTTATAGGGGGCATCTGGTAGATAGGACCCGTAAACTCCCCAATGACCTTCCGCACAAATTTCGGAGGCATTTCTTTGTGGAGCTTCAGGAGGCAAACATATTCTTTCCCCGAAAGGCGTATAGCAGGAACAGCCCTCGTAGCTTTTCCGAGAAGGATAGGCAAAAGCCCTGTAACCTTCGGATCAAGGGAACCGGCATGTCCTGCCGTGTTCACTCCAAGGATGCCTTTTACCCAGGCTGCAACCTCATGGCTTGTGGGTCCACTGGGTTTATCGAGATTCACCACTCCTTTTTCAATATACTCAAGGATAGGGCGCTTTTCCGGATAACAACCATAAGATGGATTTGTCCAGGCGCCGGACTTCCGGATAAGAATTCTTTCGATTTCGGATGGTAACTTACCGGCGGACGACATAAATTTCTAGAACTCCTATAATTTCGAAACTTCCTAAAATCAAGTTTTATAAAATCAGACTCGATATTCAACTTGGACCGATGAGGGAATCTATAGCAACTCTCAGGATATCCAATGTTTGATACTGGTTCCATCTTTCGGAATCAATTACAATATCATAAATCGAAAGGTCCCCGATATCGATATTGTAATAATTTATATATCTAAGGGCTTCGGATTTTTCTCTTAGAACTGTTTTTTTGAACTCTTCATCAAAAGACGCCGCTTTTTCCCGTTTTTGAATACGTTTCACTCGGACAGGTAACGGGGCCTTTATCCAGATTTTCAGTACATTGGGAACTCCTGAAGCCATATGGCCTGCAAGCCTACTTTCGAGAACGAGGTTATCTTGACAGCGAATTATAGCTCTTTGATTTTTATCTATAGCCAGATCAATTGAAGGGTCTTTCTCAGCCAGAGTTCCGAATTCTGCAAGCGTCACTCCTCTCTCTTTAGCCATTCTCCTGAATATCTCGCCCGAGGATATCAATTCAAGTTCGTAATATTCAGCCAAAAGTTTTGAGATTGTTGTAGTCCCACTGCCAGGAAGCCCGCTAACCGTTATCTGCATCAAACCCCACCAATATTCAATGCCTTTCTAATAAGCTGGCTGACCCCCAGGGAGGAAATAAAATACCAGTAGAGCCAGTGTTGAAATGGGCCGAAGGCTTGAGAAGTAAGCAGCTGTTTGCCCCAGAAAGGAAAAACCATTGTAGCAGCGCCATGACCACTAATGTAATAGTAAGCCCACATGAAGAGAGGAAGGGAAATAATACTAATATAAGCCATTGGCTTGAACTGCTGCTTAGACATTTTCATCTGGTCTTCCATCATTTCCTTGCGCTGGTCTTCAAGCTTTTTCAACATGTAAGTGTTCTGGGAAAGCTGTGCTTCCCGGAATTCTTTCTGGAAAGCTTTCATGCGTTCCTGGGTATTTCTCATCAGCTCCCAGTCCATCGTGTACTTCTGGATAAGTGATGCATAAATGGCAGTAATTGACGCCATAACTAAAAGCATCAGATGGAATTTCTCCTGTCCGACAAGAGCAAGTAAGGGATTCATAAATACTCCTACTGCTTGCCCGACAGTTTCTCTAAAAGGTTGCCCAAGGACCATTATCCCGAGCATGAGAGAAAAGCCTAAAGCCAAAAGAAAAAGGTCAATCTTCTTTTTTAAAGTCTCCGAAATCAAGTTGTACTCACCATTAAGGTTCAATAACAATTATCGTAACTTATGTAAAGGCGAAGAATCAATAGGGAAAACCTTGACAAATAATAAGTCTTTGACAAATAATAAGTCTTGGATTTTATAAATTTCTGATAAGTTTAAAGATGTAGTAAATCAGCTCAGACTGCAGTATAATTTTGTGAGCATTACCACGTGGATGTTTGGTTAATAAGTTTCAGGTATATATAAGTTATACTATTGAAATTATTCGAGTCTGCATCCTGAATTCCAGTAAAAGTCACTGATAAATTTGGGTTCGATCAATCTGACGGATCACTCTTTTGAAAGACGAAAAAGTTAACTGAATAGATTAATACAACCTATTTAACAAATGTTTTTGTGAAAATCCGGTTCAGCCATCGTTTCCTATGGCATTAACAGGACAGGCTTCTAACGCCTCTTCACAAGCTGCTTTCTCCTCGTCGTTTTCCGGCTGCTTATATACGAAGGCATTGGAATCATCATCTGTCATTTTGAAATTCTCGGGTGAGGTATCCACACATAAGTGGCACGCGATACAACTGTAGTCACAATAATAAGGTCCCTCAACATTCTCAGCAACTTTATCGGAATTATCAGCTATTTTCATTCCTCCAACAGTATTTTTATCTCACTATAAGAGTAATTAAAAGGATTTTTATATAAATTTAACATTTAAAATAGCGTTCTATATTTTTACAATCTCCATGATCTTATTTTGGAAAGAGTTTAAATGGTTAAAATGAGTTAAATGAAATTAAATCAAATAAAATGAGATTAAATCAAATTTAAAGTAAAATAAATTTAAAAATGTAGAAATATTAAGGATTACATAATTGACAGTGATAGGATAATGTGTAACGGATTATTGGTATTGATTGAGAGCCCTTCAATGTCCCTGACTCTCAATCATGTGAAACCCCTTTAAGAATACTCCCCACATATTCTTCGCACAATTGTAAGAGAAACAATAAAATGTTTGGTTCTTTGTCAATAGATTGAGAGTACTTATAGTCTGACCCTCTATCTGGTGAATCCCCTAATCCCCATTTGCCCTGCACTAATTTGCTCAACTGCGCTTCCCTTACAACTACACTTTTTATCGCTAATACCATATATATAATAAATTGCGATAAATATTCATTAGTGCTCTTATTTTGTATTTCAATAAACTTTTGAATAAGGGCTTGTTTTTCAATAATCTGCAATTCAATAGTGATTAATAATAAATTGTCGATGATTAATTTTTTAATAGCTTTAAATTTTCAAAGCGAAGATAAGATATTCTTTTAAAAAATAAAATGGAAGAAAAGATTAAAAGAGATATAGTCCTTGCGAACATATCCAAATTAAATGACTTCCTCTTCTTGCTTTTTGAGAAGCTCTATAGCCAGTTCTCTAAGTTTGTATTTTTGAATCTTGCCGCTTGCAGTCAATGGAAACTCATTCACAATAAATACGTGCTTGGGAACTTTATAGCGGGCAATCTTGCCAGCTGCATAATCCTTTATATCGGCTTCAGTAAGGTCAGAAGCTTTGTCCAGGATTACAAAAGCTCCTGTAATTTCTCCGTATTTTTCATCAGGAATGCCCACTACCTGGGCGTCTCTGATCCCGGTCATGGCAATCAGGAACTCCTCAATCTCTCTGGGATAAATATTTTCGCCACCACGAATGATCATATCTTTTATGCGGCCTGTAATCCTGTAGTATCCGTTTTCGTCACAGGTTCCCAGATCACCGCTGTGAAGCCAACCACCTTCATCGATAACTCTTTTCGTTTCCTCGAGCATCTTATAGTAGCCTCTCATCACATTATATCCACGGCAGCAGAGTTCTCCAACAGTATTTGGGGACACAGGTTGATTTGTATTAGGATCTACGACCCTAACCTCAACTCCAGGGAAACATTTTCCTACAGTTTCGACCCTGAGTTCGACGGGATCGTCCACAGTTGTTTGAGTCATTCCGGGAGAAGCCTCAGTAAGCCCGTAAACGCTGGTGATCTGATGGCAATGCATGTCCTTTACAACCTTTTTCATTGCCTCGACGGGGCAGGTAGAACCAGCCATGATTCCTGTCCTTAGCGAAGAAAGGTCGAACATTTCAAACATTGGATGAGTGTACTCGGCAATAAACATTGTAGGTACGCCGTATAGTGCCGTACATTTCTCTTTTTGCACTGCGGCAAGTACCAGGAGTGGGTCAAAAACTTCCAGCATAACAAGTGTTGACCTGTGGGTTAAAACTGCCATAACTCCGAGCACAATACCAAAACAGTGGAAAAGGGGCACTGGCAGACAAAGCCGATCCTCAGAGGTGAACTTCTGGCGGTCGCCTATGGAGAGCCCGTTGTTCAGGATGTTTTTACTGGTGAGCATAACCCCTTTCGGAAAACCGGTAGTTCCCGAGGTATACTGCATATTAACAACTTCATCGCCGTTTGTACTTGCCAGGATTTCTCGAAGCTCATCATCGGGATAATGACTTCCAAGGAGCAGAATTTCGCTGGTATTGTACATTCCCCTGTGCTTTTCCTGACCTACATAAATCACACTCTGCAGATGCGGAAAATTTTTGCTTTTCAGACGCCCTCTCTCTGAATTTTTGAGCTCAGGAATCAGCCCATAGACAATTTCCAGATAATCAACATCCCTGAAACCATCAATAATAGCCAGGGCTTTCATATCCGACTGTTTCAGGACATATTCGACTTCATGGCTTTTGTAGGCGGTATTTACAGTAACAAGTACTACTCCGATCTTCGAAGTGGCAAACATGAAGGTAAGCCAGTCAGGAACATTCTTTGCCCAGATTCCTACATGGTCTCCCTTTTTAATCCCTATAGCAAGCAATCCTTTTGCAAGGTTATTGACTCTTTCGTTGAACTGCCCATAAGTAAACCGCAAGTTTCTATCCGGATAAACCATAAACTCATGGTCGGGGTCTACTGCAACCTGTTTTTCAAAATATTGACCTAGAGAATCTTCTATAAGATGCATAGTTTCAGCCTCTCACTTGCATTAACTACATGAAACTATTGGTCTAAGCAGAGTTTAACACGCTTGAAACCAAATTGAAGTTAAATTACGGGCGTTCTTTAAGGCAAAACTAAACCGAGCAAGGAGAATCCGTATCTGTTTCAGCAGTATCCATCGCTGAAAACATATGCTTTTTAAGAGTTTCACGAATCGAATCAGGAAGAAGCATTGCTTTTTGCAGTTTAAAATCATAATAAACCAGTACTGCTTGCCCTTTCACTTTAAGTTCGCCTTCCTGCCAGGCTTCGTGTCCGACAGTAAATGAACTGTTCCCTATCTTCGCAATAAAAGTCCTGATTTCAACATCAGATCTGAAATACATCTGGCGCAAAAAATCAAACTCGGTCCGGACAAGGATTAAATGCCATACATCAGGGCTAAGATTAAGTTCCGGTGAAAAAAGCCGGAAAACGGAGTTTCTTCCTATTTCGAACCATACCGGGAGGACAGTATTATTTATGTGTCCAAGCCCGTCTATGTCCCCAAATCGCGGACTGACAGTTGTTATAAACATTTTGGATTCCCTGAATTATAATGCTTCAATTTAATTTCCTTAAATAAACTTACCGTAAATACATATTAAGTTATTATTCTCTCCTTTTCCTTCCATACATAAGCTCAACTTTACTGAGGAGCATAAACTACAGCCAGAATTTTTGCATCCTCTGTTCCTGCTGCATGGACATCGTGAGGAACAATCGAGTCATAGTAAATACTATCTCCGATGTTTAGTTTATGAACATCTTTCCCATAGAGGATCTCGATTTCTCCTGCCAGTACATAGATAAATTCCTCACCTTCATGAGAAGAAAGCTTATGGCTCTCTTCCGGAGTGGGATGGATATCAATGATAAAAGGTTCCATGTGGCGGTCTGCTTTGTACGAAGCAAGGGAATAAAACTCCAGAGCACTTTTCTTCGGTCTCTCGGTCTTCCCTGAGAAACGGACTACGTTTTCATAATGCCCTGCCTTGACAATTACAGGTCCGCTTTGAGGTACATCGTCCAGAAAAGTACCTAAACGGACGCCTAAAGCTCGGGCAATCTTCAAAAGAGGCGTTAAGGACGGAACCAGGGCTCCGTTTTCTAACTGCTGGATTAATTCCGCGTTGCAATGACTGGACTCAGCCAGTTCTTCAACGGTCATCTCCTGAGCTTCTCTAAGCTGGCGTATCTTGCTGCCGACACGGTTCTCTTCAGACATTATTCTATTCCTCATTAACTCTTTTATTTTAGCGGACCCAGCAGAAAAATGTAAACCAGAGTCCCTATAATAGCCTTACAGGCTTATTTCTTTTGCATCTATCTATTATAAAAAATATACGTTAGAGTTTGTTTTTAACATTCTAAATAAGAGAGAATTCGATTCCCAAAAAAGAGTATTAAATCCTGATTTTAGTCGCTCTAATTCCGGTCAAATTCAAAGTTACATCTTACACCTTCCGGATCAAAACAAAGATTACAGGATTGGCACTTCGTCTTCCTGGCTTCTCCGGATTTAAGTCTTAAAACAAGATCAGGTTCGCAGATAAATGCCCTGCTCATAGAAATCAAATCTGCAAATCCTTCTTTGAGCAGATCTTTCATAACAGGAAGGGATCGGATGCCTCCCACAAGCATTACGGGGATATTTACGGCTTTTTTTATTTCTTTTGAGTATTCCTTAAAATAAGCTTCTTTTGCAGGCGATGTAATAGCAGTCCTTATTGTTACCGCACCTGCTTCACTTATCCCTCCGCTAACCTCGATTGCACATACTCCTGCCTGCTCGAAAAGTTTTGCAGTCTCGACAGCCTGCGAAACAGTAATTCCGAGTTCTGCCTTAGGAGAACCCAGGTGGAAACCGTCGGTTGCATTCATTTTGACAAGAACCGGAAAATCAGCCCCGGCTTGTGCTTTAATGTACCTGGTAATCTCGGTGACTATTCTTGCCCGGTTTTCTACCGAGCCGCCCCAGCGGTCAGTCCTTACATTCGTATACGGGGAAATGAAGTTACTTAAGAGGAAACCATGGGCGCAGTGAAGCTGTACTCCGTCAAAACCCGCTTTTTTTGCCCGGACAGCCGCTTTTGTAAAGGCTTTGATCATATTCAGGATTTCCTGTTCCGTCATTTCCCTGGGCATGACAGCTGCGTGTCCGTCCTTGACGGCAGAGGGAGCCATAGGTACAGGATAAGTTTCAGAAGTAGTAGCCTGCCTCCCTCCATGCACTATCTGGAGCACGATTTTACTTTTATACCTGTGCACCCTATCGGTTATCTGCAGGTAAGGTTCAATAAAACGGTCATCGTAAATTCCCTGCTGGTAAATGTCGCTTTGCCCTCCGGGAAGCACGTAGGAATATCCGGTTATAATCAGCCCAACCTCACCTTTTGCAAGCTCTTCGTAGAGGTCTCCTAGCCTGGAAGTGGGCTTTCCATCTTTTTCAGCCATGAATTCGTGCGTTGCAGACCTTACAAAGCGGTTCTGGAGCTCAAGGTTGCAGACTGTAATCGGGTCAAAAATCATAGGGAAAAATAGGATAAGGGAAGGTATATAATTATCCGGAATTTGGAAAAAAAGAAAGTTTGGTTTTGAGCCTATATCTCTCCTTAGCTAAATGGAAAATGAAAGGAGGTTCACCTAGGCAATTGCCATACAAAATTCAATAGGGTTCTCCGGGTCATCACGGATAGTGAGGTACAATTTTTCTGAACCACCTAAATTAGCTGCATAATTTGCCGTTACTCTTTGTTCAAACGTGAATTTATTATCCAGAATAATTTCATACTTGTAGTATGCAGGTTCAACAATTATTTCTGGTGAGAAGATTTCATCTCCAGGACCTATTGAGTAGTTTTCTTTGAAAACAGATTTGTTGAAGAAATCTAAGAGTTCGATACTGATTTCATGTCTCTCTTTATCACTGTTTTTCACGGAAAATACCAACGGATCTAAAGAATGCATTTTTCTTAATTTCTTCTGTCTCCTTTTTCACCGTAACACCTCCAAAGAATATGAACTATTTTTCCATTATATTTCTCATCAGTTGAAGCGATCCCGTATGTTTGATTGAAAAAATCAACATTGATACATCCGTTGATTGAATCGTTTTTTACTGTGAAAAAAGCACTGCTTTGCGGCTTTCCGACAATATATCCCATATAAGAAACTACATCTGGATTTTGAGTCTCTCGAACTTTAAGTTTAAGTCCGTAATCATTTCCCATGAGGTTAAGGTTTAAAGTCCCGTTCGAGGCCAGTTCATTGAATTTTGAAGGGTTTACTATTACCGTTTTAAATTCGGTACATGGTTCAGGAGCCGTAATGGAGCTGTTGTTAAGTTTTATTCCTTCAAATATACCATTCCCACCAGTCTCTGAAATACGAGTTTCTGAAATATTCTCCGCTGGATTTTCATTAACTGAAGATTTATTGAGTTTATCGGAATTTATTGATACTGTTTTAAAACTGCCCCAATCTTTCTGAGCTTCAGGAGAACTGCTATTATTTTCCGTTTTTTGAATTATGCCTTTATCATCCGAAGTAATCCCACTATTGGAGCCGGAATGAATCGAGAAGATTACAATTCCCAGTAAAATTAAAGCTACAGCACTTGCAATTACAACACGCATGACTTTTCCTCAAAAAATGTAAAGTCGATATTTTTAGTATGTAGTGCGATATATATCAAAGTTATGTAATATAAATTAAAATTCGGTTAGATCTTGATTTCTTGTATAAAAATTGAAAAGTCCGAAGTTGGATCTGCCGTTTGTAGGTAGCATCATCTATACCATCGGAAATCCCTGAATACAGGTCTTTAATTTCGCTATTACATCATGAAAACGGGAGTACGAAAAAGCAGAAATCAGCTTAAGATAACAAAGAGTGTCATTTAAGAATCCTTCTTAATTCCATCTTTGTTCCCTAATTTCATTAGAATTATGGATGCGTTAGCTCTGAACTAGGTAACAAGAAGCATACACCGATAAGTAAAAAGCCCAAAATAAAGGAACAAAAATTGCTGGGAGTCTGGTTTTTTTCAGGCTCCTAAATGACCTGAAGTGACATGTTTTTAACAGTCCCTTTAATCCGACCGTTTATTTCTTCAAACCCCTGAACACATTCTGCAGGAACCCCTTCTTCTCATAATACTGCTGGTGATAGTCCTCAGCCATATAGAATGCGGAAATCGGTACTATTTCGGTTACAATAGGATTTTTAAAGGCTCCGGACTGCTCAAGTTTTTCCTTTGAGGCGAAAGCAGCAGCCTTTTGCTCCTCATTATGGTAAAATATGACTGATCGATACTGATTCCCTATATCAGGTCCCTGTCGGTCTTTTGTAGTCGGATCATGGATCTTCCAGAAAACATCAAGTAAAGTCTCGTAAGACACTATTTTCGGATCGAAAATTACTCTGATGGCTTCTGCGTGCCCGGTGTTGAGGGTACAGACCTGTTCGTAGGAAGGGCGTTCGAAGTGCCCTCCGCTGAATCCGACAGCGGTTGCAACCACACCTTTAACCTGTCGGAATGCTTTTTCAATACCCCAGAAGCAGCCGGCAGCAAAAGTGGCTTTTTCCAGGTCGTTCCCGGGATTTTCAAAAAAGTCCGCACTATTTTCAACTGTTTCCTCTTTTTTTATCTCTTCTTGCATAAAAGCCCCCCTTCACCAATATCAAGTTTTACTGAACTTTCCCATCAGCTCCCCTTCGGCGATGATATGTCCTATCATCTCGTTTTCAAGTTCTTTTCGGCTTGCTCCCTCTTTAAGCTCAAGATGCTTGTCCAGTGCATAAATTCGGAAGAAATACCTGTGGGTACCCGAGGGAGGACACGGTCCACCATATCCTATTTTCCTGAGATCGTTTATACCCTCAATACCAGGTATACTGTCTTCGTCTATTTTTGCAACGGGTCCTATATTCCAGACAATCCAGTGAGTAAATGTTTTCATGGGAGCGTCAGGGTCGTCAAATATAAGGACCAGACTTTCAGCCTCTTCAGGAATGCCCTGAAATTCCAGAGGCGGATTTACATTTGCTCCACCACATGTGTACTTTTTTGGAATAGTACTGTTGGATCCAAATGCGCTGCTAAAAACCTTTATACTTTGGATGTTCATACTCTCATTCCCCTTGCCAGCACCTGGTAATTCTTTACTTGCAGGTCTCTGATCCTCATTTTGAACACACCCTGAAGTCACGAGCATTCCAGCAAGCAAAAACGCCAGAAGAAGTGCATTGGCCTTTTGTTTCATTACGCACCAGTTCCTTATAGCAAGAAAACTGCTCAACACTATAATGTAAAAGCTAAAGAGATATAACCTTAAGGCTTAGTCTCCAAAGAGCTTGTCTCCAAAGGCTTGCTAAAATTTCATTTTGAAAGACCTGAGTTCAATCTCAAAATTGACCTGCTCAACCCTAATTCTCAAACTCATCTGCAGAATTAGACTCCATAGCATAAATGGGAAACATTAAATTAATCGGCTCCTCCACTAAAAAGGTTAAAGCCACTTTGGAGGACATGTAAATATGGAGTGTCTTGAGAATGTTCCCCAAATAAGAACTTTAATTCCAGATATCTAAAGGGAGAAATTACTCCTCTTTCTCAAGTATTTGAATTATATCATGAACCGTAAGTTCTCCATTAGCCACCCGCTGCACATACGGGTAAATAAAAGCACAATCATCCATTGCCGCCCAGCGTTTTTCTCCGATTTCTCTGACGAGGTGATCCAGTATCTCACCACATTTCTTACAATATTTATCTTCACTATCTGCTCCACAAGATTCGCATTTCATTGAAAATACCCCATAGCTTATGAGGTCATTAAAAATAAATAAATTATGGTGACGTGTAACTTTTTTTACAGATTAGTGAAGAGAGGTTAAAATGAGAGGAGAAAAACTACTTCTTTTTTGAAGAACTCCTCATTAACGAACTCCTACCTCGAAACTAACTCCAGGCATTTACTCCCGGAAAACCTGTTATTGACCTGTTTCAGGCAAGATTGGCAATAATTTCTTCTATTTCCTCTATTCCCGCGCTTTTTATGGTTATTTCTTCCCGGCTGTGAACTCCTAAATTAAGTTCTACAGCCCTTTTAATCTGCGGCTGGGCCCATACGGAATGGTCCCGGATTTTGGGAATCGTGCCCAGAGTTTTCAAGAGGGCAAGCCCGACTGCATCGTTCGCTATCACATCCGAACTTGCAAGCACGATGTCAGGTTCCCTCAAGGTCCCAATATTCGGGCCTTCCGTAACAAAGCATTTTGTCGCATCCGAAATGTAAAAATCCGGCTTGTGAACAAGGTTTGACTCGGCTATCATATTTCCGAAAAGAGTGTCCCAGCCCTGCCCATGAGGAAGCTGCCGCCGGTCCCGGTCTGAGGTAATGCTTATCTGTGACTTGAGTCCCATGGTAAAAGTTGCAGTCCAGTGAGTCTTGATCACCGGCAGAGCAATTGTATAATCAATCGACTCCAGAAACTCAGGCACATCGAACCCGTATTGCCAGGAATAAGCTCCCCTCGGCTCCACATGACGTCGTTTCATCTGATCAAAGGTCAGGATCTCATCCACTCCTTCAGCCTCTGCGGCCTGCCAGAGCCCAAGCTTCTTGAGCACTTTCTCCGTCTCAAGCGTGGTCATTGATTTTTCGGCCACAATAACCTTCTCAGGATCACATGCCTTTGCTGCCCGGATAGCGCCCCTCAACACTTCCGGGTTTGTCGACCCCGGTGGCAGGTCCGCAGTATTCGCATTCGGCCTTATCAGTACGGTGGACCCTTTTTTTATTCCAAGTCCTCCCGCTAATTCCACTGCTGCCTTTACCGATTCCAGGGTATCTTTATTGCGTGAAAGTCCAACTACTACCATACTCGAACACCTGAATATATAATTATTATTAAGGATATAAAAAACAAGATATACGGACTGTCTAAAGCTGGAAATTTCGGACTTTATGCATCTTTTAAAAATGCAAAACCTGGCCTAAAATTCAGCAGGAATCAAAAATTACAAACTCTGGTAAAGAACATTGATAGTATGCTTGACCGCGAAATATGACGAAATCCAGAACACTGTTATATAAAGAGAAAGATGTAATTATTGTTAAAGGGAGAAAGTTATATGGAATCCGAAGATTACCTGCATGCCCTCGAAACAATGGGAAAAATACTGCTTTTAACGCCTTTGCTAATGGCACTTCATAAATCTGATAGTTACAGGCTCCGGTAATGGGCCAAATACAGGGTCTGAAGCTGGTTATTCCGCTGGCCTGATGACAACGGCAGGATTTTTTACGCTAATTTATGTTGCTATTTTAAGGTTCAGAGATGGCTTTAGAGAAGGATCAAGAAAAGGATAGAGCGAAATCCTTCTGGATTATTTAACATGAGCCGATAAACTTATACCTGATAAATACTATTGTATGCTGCACATCCATATGAGTGTTAACAAGTGACAATGGGCTCGTGGTCTAGACGGTTATGACGTCGCCTTCACACGGCGGAGGTCCTGAGTTCGAATCTCAGCGGGCCCACTGCTGTTTTCTTCCTTGTTTTCTAATTCTAAGTGTTTGTAAAACTGTTTTTCTAGCTGTTCAACTCTTAATTCCAAGTCTGATTTTGTTTCTTGTTGTGTAACTTTTATTTCTCCATCAAATTCTTCGTCTAATGTAAGTATATAAACAGGCTTGCCCTTATATTCAGTTTTGAATATGTGTGCAACTTCTCCGGCAAGGTTCACTTCTGATTGTGGCAGGCATGTGTATCTAAATAGTGCATATGAAAAACAATTTGTTCATTCCAAGGACTGGTGTGGAAAGATGGATTTCGACTTCTGGTCAAAAGAAAGCGCAGAACTGTTCCGGGCACACGACTCTTACGTTTTGAAATCTGGTCAGACGCATCAGTTCATGGAAGATTCAAATGACTGGTCTGGGACAAGATACTGCTGGTTATGCTACAAATTCCCTTTTACTGATTCAAAAATTAAAAAATATTTATTAGAAGTAACAAGTAACCCATGAATTAATGACTGTTGAAGAACAAGAAAATATTGTGCTTGTCATCCAAATATTTCACGTTCTTTTGGATGAACTCAAAATTTCAATCCCTTTTATTGGTGAAAGCTACTCTTTTACTTTACCACAATCCAATCCATTTGAGAGAATACAAACACATAATCCCTGATAGTATATTGAGAATTACAAGTTGACCATTCCTTTTCTGCCATCTTTTAGCAATGATGTGATTCATCCAATAAGCAGTCGAAGTCGCCAGCATTCCTGTTATAAAAGCCACAACGACATCAGGAAATCCAAAGACTTTACTGAGAATTAATCCGACTCCTCCAACAACACAAACCGGACATACCATATTATACCTCCTTCCGTCTCATATTAGATAAATTTCAGAATATAAATAATCATATCTATTAAAAGACAGGTTCTAAAATAATTATTAAAATGTATTAATATATATTTTTTGTAACTGATGATATCCGAGAAGTCGATAATGACCTTGATAACTGGATTATCCGGTTATGCATATTGCCATTTGTAATAGTTACATGGGTCACAAAACATTTCTGATAGGCTCTTAAGTGGTAATCTCTTTCACGTTTTGTTTATCACAATAAACGAAATCTGTTCTATATTCACCAAAGTATGCACTTTGAATTTTCGCGATATGCTGTTAGTTGACTTTTCTTTGACTCCGCCAATCCATATTTATTGTAAGTAAAAGAAATAACAAATTGTGTTAGATATTAATCTGTTTGGCACTCGTTCTTGATTGTGTCCATAAGGAACATTATATAAAAGTTTTTATTTTGGGATATATTTGCTGTCGTATGTAGGAGCATAGTTAATAGGACTTAAAATAACAACTTTGGTTTTCGCTGTTTTGTGTGTGAAAAATGATTTTTTTTAGCTGGAAAGGTGATGTTTTATCACATCTAGAAAGTGACTCTTGATTACACATACATAAAACAACGAAGAGACATTTATTCTCATGTCTCTAAGCCGCTCAGTCCATTTTTCGACTTGTCAATAGTCAACAAGTCCTATCATTACTGAACCAACTGTTCAATTCTAATAATTGTTGTCGAAGCCGTTGTTACAGCTATCGCAACCATTGTTATAGCCATCCCAACCATTGTTATAGCCATCCCAACCATTGTTATAGCCATCCCAACCATTGTTACCTAACAAACCGTTACCTAACAAACCGTTGCTAACCAACCGTTGTTGCCCAAGTTATAACCCAAGTTATTGCCTAAGTTGTAGCCCAAGTTATTGCCTAAGTTATTAACCGGCTTCAAGTTTTTAACCGACTTGGTAGAACATGCGCTTGCTGAAGCAACTGTCAATGTTACTACCAAAAAGACTGCTAATAAAATGCCAATTGTCTTTTTTACTCTGTCAAATGTTTGTTTTCTCATGTGTTTACTCCCCTAAATTTTGCTTAATTTGATACAATTTTTAGATTATTGGTTTCTTAATCTGCTTTCCATCGGCACATACACTACAGATGTTACCTTACCAACCAATTACCCATATTCAATTCTGAAAGGCTATGATGTTGGTATATTTGATATTCATTTTATATGCCAATGGAGTTGATTCCAAATTGTATCAATAGAATATTATTGTTCAAAAAATATAATATATACAGAAATATTAATCAGGATTTATATATCAATGATTATTATAAATTATTTGTATTAATTATGCCTCAATTTGACAAATTATACTAATTGGTACAATATTTTATTACAAAAAGGTGCTAAAAGGACTTTGATTCCTTATAGAAGCAAACTCTTTGAAAAAGTATCTAATTTTGTCGGATTTAGCAATAGGTTAGGTGTTTCTTTGTAGCCAGATATTTTGGAGTTAAAAATTAAGCTGGTAGATTTCGATTTTTTTTGATGATCCCAATGTAAACTAGACCAAGAAAAAAGATTTAGGTGGGTAAAGGAATTGATACAGATTATAACTTCTTAAACGTCGCATGCTCAAATAAAATATAACATTGGAAACTTAATAGACAACTATTATTATTTTTATTTGTTTACAGTAGTAAAAAACCTACTTTATGAATCGTCGCCATTTATAAGGATTTTTCACTTGTGTCTAAAAAGGCTGAAGTTGCACTGTTTAGAAATAAAAAAAGTTGCAGAAATTTTTCAACTAAATTAACGCATATTAAGGATTTAAATCGGCAGTATCGCAAATTTGCTGTAAATTCCAAGAAAATTGCTATATTTTTCTGATTTGTAGTTACACAGGTTTTGCCATGAAACCTATACATAAGGAAAAAATGATCTATCCTACTTTTTGTATTGACCGGAGTTTCAAAGATCTCATAAAACAAAGGCTCTAAGCTATGATTATTTACAGTATAATAAAAAATTAATTAAGTTACAAGCCCAATTATACTCATTCAGCTTTAAAATTTGGAACTTAGTATTCCTAAACAAGGATACTAAACCCAATATAATTCAAAATAATAAATCTGAAAGGGTATAATTCTATTTTGACATCTCAAATCTTGAATTCCGAGACTTGTTATTATTTTTTTGATCTTTGATTGAGTGCAGTCAGTTGCCAGTTGAATTTATTGCAAATTTTTGCAATCATTGAAGGCAGTAAAAAGCCTCAGTTAGTTCTATATTTTTCTGTTTTTGTCTCATAATACTTTGAATTGTTTCTCAACTTCATTATTTTCTTATTGTACCTACATTTTGTGCGTCGCTAGATGCGACTTTATGTTGCAAAATATAAACTCCGGTATTAAGGTTAAATTTATCCTATTTGTAGAATCAAATAGACTTTTACGACGCTCTCATATTGATTCAGAACGCACGTGCGAAAATAAACTATAGAGTGGTCGAAGAACGATCACATTTAGAAGGATAACTAATTACTAAGAAATGTCTAAAGTCTCATAGTTTGAAAATAAAAGAAGTTGCATACATTCTTCAACAAATTCCATCTATTTTAATATCCGAAATTGATAACCATTGACAAATATAGCTTATTTACACCATCAAAGCTCTATTTTTATCTAATTTCTAAATCATAGATTAAAATCTTTGATCTTATCGAGAAATTAAAAAAATCGGAATATGTAAAAAAAATACAAAATTAAGTTTGCTTTGTCCGGTCATGATTTATCCAGTTTTTTAAGAACTATCATATGTAAGAAAAATTCATTCGCCTAATTTTATATATTTAAGTATTATATATTATATTGTATTTATGGCAATTATAATAAAATCTGTTCCTCTCCAAACACACAGAACACTTCAGAGAATTATCTGCAAGAATAATTGCCATAAAAAAACCTGACTTGGAGAGCGGATGATAATAAGTTCATTTTCTCCGATATTCAAAATGTATGAAAAGCAAACAACAAAAACGAATATAAATCTATAAATCTGGAGGCATATTAATGGTAGGAGTTATCGGATTCCCATTCGTGGGAAATGATGGATGTAACAAATGTAATGCATGTGGCGTTGCTGCTTGTGGTGCTAGTGCTTGTGGATGCGACGACAAATGCGGTTGCGGTGAAAAGAAAGGCTGGTTCGGCGGTGCATGTAACGGCTTCTGGAAAGGGTTGTGAAAACAGCTGTGGCTGCGACGACAAATGCGGCGGCAAAAAATTCCGCAATAAATTCCTCGGTGACTGGTTTAATTAAATAACCATCACATCAGCTAAAAATAGGCATTCATCATATGTACATTTTTCCGCAAAACAAAACTTCAGTTCAAAGACATGATGATAAATTTTGATAAGTCATTATGTCTCTCTTTTTTCCATAATTAATCGATTGTTTAAAGTAGTATTTCTACTGATGCAGATTTCTGAAGTTCGTAATACCGCACCCAACTGGCACTCACCAAGCTGTAAATGAATCCTACATCGGCAGCAAGAACATTTTAACATCTGAATATCTTTGATTGTTATTTTTTGTGGGTTCACTTAAAATCCAATATTAACGAACCATAAGTCGAATACGATTTGTCATTTATCTCATTTAAAGTCGTGCCCCTGATTTAGAGATCAATTCCGAAAAAGAGAGTACATCTCATGCATTTGATGAATATATTGAGAGATCCTTACGCTTTCGGTTTTCAATGATTCAAACCCACTACGCAAAAAACTTATTCAGTCCTACCCATTACCTGGTTAATTTCTTTGAAGAAATCTGTTATCAAATCTGCAGCCTTGCTTTCAGGGTTCACATGGAAAGTTCGGATCGTGCCCAGAGGTTTTTCCACAACGATCCCTGACATGACCAATGGTGTGATAACTTTTGATACAATTGAGTGCGACAATCCGGTTTCTTTAGCTATTCCTGATAGGTAGGTTGGTTCGTTCTGTTTTCCTATCAGATCTTTAAGGACTGTCATCTGTGCTGTTTTTCCGAATATTTTTTCTAAAGGATCCATGTCTTCACCCCGAATGTAAATAGATCTATAGGAAAATGAGTGTGCGGCTCAATTATACCCGTTTTTAGGTTGGTGTGGCCACACATAATTTGTTTTTCATTCTCCAACATCTGACAGTTAACAATCTATCAAGACAGCTTAGTAAATTGCTCGACTAGTCAACAGTCAGTGATCCGATCGTTGTAGGTAATAGCGCTTAGATTCAGAGGAAGCTGCCATCGAAACAGCCATCGCCTCTTGCAACAACAGCGCGGATAGCAGTTATGACAGCAATTCTCCTGTCATCGTCACAGCCACGGCGACATCCACAGCCTCCGTCCCAGCCTCCACATCCGCCGCCAAGAAGGCCGAATCCATCAAGTCCTCTACCTCTACCTATAATTCCATCACCAAATCCACATCCCATATATTTTCCTCCATATTTATTTTACTTTATTATTTGATTTCACTTGTTTTTTTATATTCATTTTACATTTGAATAACTCATGCCACGAAGAATTCATATCCCTTATTGCATCTGATGAATTCATATCGTGGAGAATTCAGATCACATTTTTGACGCTCAGGACAACGATTTTTATTAATCATTCAAGTTAGAGATTCTCGCTTGGAGACTAGCCAATTTAATTCTTATTGTCGAAAGCGTATATTTAATTAGATAATAATAATTTATATAAAACAAGTGGAATAAATATTCATAATCATTAGTATATTTTTAAATTAATATAAATCTCTGGCTAGAAAAGATAAACTTACTTTTATGACTAATTTACGTATTCTGATTTTTTATAGATCTCGATAAAATCAGGTGTTTAATCTGTATCTACTATTTTAAGTAAGAATCGAGTGTAGAATGTTTAAATAAGCCCAATTTGCCAACTAAATAGAATTCAAAACTTTAAAATCGATTATTTTTTTGGAAAAAATTATACTGCTTTTTCTATTTATAAACTATTTAATTCTATCATGTATTCTTAACAGTGTATTGTTATAAAAAGTGATATTCAATAATGAGCCGTATATTCCAGGAAAATAAATCAATAGGTGGCTATTATGTGTTATTAACAGTTCTTATGAGGAAATACTTCACGATCAGGATTTATCGTAGAATCGACAGTACAACATAAGTTCTGTAAAATCACAAATCTCAAAAAGTTATTTGGTAGAAAATTCCATCTAGAAGGATCAATTTTTCCACAATACACAAAAACTGGACTTCAAATTTACAGTAAATTCGCGACACTGCCGTTCCTTTGAGATAATTTTCATTTTCTTTCCTGCAAATTCGAACCTAGGTTCAAGAAAATTAACGTGCAAAGACTCTAAATGGATAATTTAATATAGGCCTTTAACAATTGCAGAGCAATTACAGGCAATTAATCAATACATTGATCCCCCATTTTGTGATTTTTAATTAAAAATTATGAGACGATACTATATACAGGAGTAGAAAATGCTTGATTATATAATTCTTTTATGGGCTATATTTATAATTGCTATCCATGTAAAATGTACCCAAATGAAAATAACCTGAATTTTTTAGTGGGCTTCAAACTAAAAATGCACCTATAATAAAGCTTCAAATTAAAAAACAAGTCTTAGATTCAAAGTCAGTTTACTCATAATTATTTTGGCTCTCCGCTGTTTCGTGTGGATATCGTCACAAAAACCAACGCAGGTAAATTGAAAAAGTATCTTATCTAGAAGGAATAGGGAAGAGCCGAAACAATCATAGAATGTATATGAGTTATCTTGTTCAGTTACATTGCAATTAATTTGAAAACTAATTAGGGATGAAACGTACAGATTAGTTTCTTTTTTATTGTTTAGCATGCTATTACGTAAAAAACCAGGGTCTCCAAACTACAAAATAGGTTTAAAATGTTTTTGGAGGGGGGTCGGAATGTAAATTCTATAGTATAAATTTCCAGCATTCGGTGACGTATGTCAGAAGGTCAAACCCCGTAGGCTACACAATACTTTTTACAGTTTCTAAAACTTCTTCTGTTTTCCTTAAAATTGGTGTGCAAGAAACGTAAAGTAACACACCAAATAGTCTAAATTTTTTATTATATATCATTAAGTTTTATAAATTGTATTTAATGAATACTTAAATTAAAGAATTTGCTATTATCAAAATGTTTTAATGTTTAAAAATTAATAAGTCGTTAATTTAATATATTCTTAAACCTTAAGAAAAAGTTGTCGATTAAGAGTTAAAGGGGTTTTTCTCTTCAATCGTCAGGATTGAATCACACAACCCGGGAGCCAAATCCGAGGCGGAAAGGCTCCCAATACCTCGTAGGTACTGCTATTTAGGACTTACGCACTTGAGGTACAAAATCAAGTACAATAAGCTATGTAGTGTGATTCGGATTTTAAACATTTAGAGGTCTAATGCTATTGATTTCTCAGTTCAACCGCGTATGTCCTACGATCTGATTTACAAAAACATTTCCAGTGGGGGAAATACATGAAAATTAGAGTAGTTAGTTCCAGAGAGGAGATTTTCACTCTCAATCCTAATGAACGTATTGTACACCTTGCTTTCAGACCTTCGAACAAGGATATCCTAGGACTGGTTGAAGTTTGTCCGAAAATTGAGGTAATTCAATTGCCTAAATCTTACAAGAGTACTATTTCAAAGTCCATAGAACTGTTCCTTGAGATGAAGAGAATCCAGCTTATAAAGGGAGATGTTTGGGGACACAGGAAAGACATTAACGAATATTACAGTATCCCGTCATCAGTAGTTGATAAAATAAGGGAACTGAAATCTGAGGGAACACCTTCTGAGAGAATTGAAGAAAAGATATCGCGGGAAAGTAAACTCAGCCCTGAGATGGTTGCTTATATCCTGACTAAAGAAGCTTCTGCCTGAAGATTTGATGTTTCTTATTCCGTATTTATGATTCTAAAGGACTTACTTAGGAATGGTTGAAAAATAACTTCAAGTTTTCCTTCGGGAATGGCTATAATTCCATTCCTAAAAACGTCAAAGACAATATCGGTACATAAATTCTTGAAATTAAATTTCCGTCATTCTTAATTGCTGTGACTAACCTAAAGATGATGATGGACTTTACAGAATATATTATTGGGGTGAACAAATGCCAGCAAAAAAAGTAAAGAATGATAATAAAGAAAAAGAATTAATAGATAAGCAAGAATCCATAGAAGAAGAAAGAGAGGATACCGGAGAACAAATAAACATAGAAGACGAACCAGACGAAAGTGAAAGACCTAAATAAGTAGTATGTTACAGTAGAAGATATGATTTAATATTTTTTATAAGTTAAGTTCATCTATCTTTTGTATCTTTTTTAAAGATTACTCGGTCGTGTCCCTGATTTATAGATCAGTTCCGAAATAGCGAGTACACCTCATGCATTCATTGAATATTTGAGAGATCCTTAAGCTTTCGGTTTTTAATGATTCAAACCCACTACCCAAAATACTATTCAGACCTACTAATTACCTGGTTAATTTCTTTGAAGAAATCTGTTATCAAATCTGCAGCCTTGCTTTCAGGGTTCACACGGAAAGTTCGGATCGTGCCCAGAGTTTTTTCCACAACGATACCTGACATGACCAATGGTGTGATAACTTTTGATACAATTGAGTGCAACAATCCGGTTTCCTTAGCTATTCCTGAAATGTAGGTTGGTTCGTTCGGGTGCTCGATTAGATTTTTAAGGACTGTCATCTGTGCTGTTTTTCCGACTTATTTCTCATTTATCACGGGCATATCAAAATGGTCTGACGGATTTTCTGTTCTCTTTCTTCAATTTTCTGCTTCCATTCTTCCAAAATATCTATAGCTACAGGTAAAGGTACGAGTAGAATTTTTTTGATTGAAGCTCTGCAGTTGAGAGAAAAAGCATGGTACAAGTATTAACAAAAGGAAAATACAAGGAACTCAGTGACTTCTAAACACTGAATTCCAAAAAGAGTTTCTTACAGGTGTTGCTATGCAAGTGCATTTTACTTGTTATATCTAAAGATAAATAACGCTTTCTAAATGTAGAAGTTTCGAAATATATAGAGCCTCAATACAGATAATAAGATAAATATTCTTTAATAATTTTTTAGTAAAATTAATTTGGGTACAAAAATAAAATAATCATATAGTTATGTAGTTGTTTTTGAGTTTATAAATGGAAAAATTAAGGATACAGACTCCCTGAATGAATGGGTTGATTATTTAAAGGAAAGAGCTATGCCAAGATGTAGGAGGTTTGTGCCATGCCAAGGTGTAGGAGGTTTTTCTACCGGGAGTCTGTAAAAAAGTATTGTATGTCATCTATTAAATAAATACCTCTTTAATAATTTCAACGGATTAAATTAATTTAAATGAATATGAAATTTTGATAAAGACTTCCGGGAAAGAGGGGTTTGAGATGAGTTTCAAGATATATGAGAACCCGGAAATCTGAAACAAGTGCTGAGTCATTCATTAAATATATTTTTGTTGGAAACATATAACGAATAAATTTCGGAGTCTCCATTGAGACCGTCAAGAATTAAAAATCCGAATAGAACTGCATAGAGAAGAAAGCGAAAAATGTGTAAAATGCACTGGTGAAGATTATAAAAGCGATTCTCTTCTTAACTTATACAATTATTTATATACGATAAGTTCGATTTAAAAGTTAACGCTATCGGATAATATAATGGAATTAATGGGAACATAGAGAGACTTATTGTGCCGGTGAGAAAATTACGGAAATGAGTGGATTAACTAGCTCGATTCTTAAGGTTATTTGGTTTGTTTCTGTCTTTAATTTATTGTTTTTGGGATCTCTTCCTTTTTATGAAGAAAATATTAAAGGTGAACACATTTTAAGTGATTATGTCGACGTTTCGAAGGATCTTAATGGCAATATAAATTCAAAAGATATTAACGCCGATATAATGCTCTATGAAAACAAGATTTTGACTATTGTCTTTCAGGCAAGAGAACCATACACTGATTCCGAATTGCTGAAGGTTAATGTAATTGATCCGCAAAAAAGAGAGTACTCTCTTGAGAAAACACTTAATGTATCCGCAGTAAGGGGACGTGCTTCATCAGGAACAACTACGGAATATGTTTCGTTTACACCTGTAGTATCAGGAATGCATCATATAAAAATAAGCAACGCTAAATTCCAGACAAATGTTGAGCTGGTTTCAGGAATGGTAAATCCATATGGACAACCCTTTTTTTTAGTAACTTTATTCATCTCTTTGGTAATCGCTTTAACCGGGCTTCTTTCGTTAAGAAAGAAAACAATAATGGATTTAGTCTATTCGGGAAAAATAGCTAACGAATTAATCTATTTTTGCCTAACCGTTCCTATAAGCTGGATTATTGTCAATAGCGTTATTAGGTGGTAAGGGCATCACTTTTAACAGTTGAGAAAATGTCTTGTGCGGAGAAATGAGTAAATCTAATTATATTCAAAATGTAACGAGTTTTAGAGAGCAGCGTAGCATTCTATCTACTAGAAAATCCTTCATTTTTACTAAATTGTCATAATTATCTTTTTTGCATATAAGAACGCAATCCTGCCAGATATCACTGCCATCCGAATAATTTTTGTTGTCCCATTGTGCGTAGACTTCCATCACACTGAGTTTAGTCCATTTTGCCAATGCTATGAACCCATCCGGATGGAATCGCCAGCAATCTACGGGGTATTTATGGTCAGGCCCTCCCCCGGGAGCTATTAAGCAGCAGATTCCTCCTGGTTTTAAGATCCTTTTTATCTCTAAAATCGTGAGCCACGGATATTCAATATGTTCAAAAGCCTGTCCTGAGATAACTACATCCGCAGAATTCGATTCAATCTGCTTCCAGTAGTAGGGATTATTAATTACTATATCCACATTTTTTCCTTTTGCTGTATCTATTCCTACATAGTCCCAGGAAGGTTCATTGAAAATAGGTTTGTATGTCCCATTTACGTCTCCGCTTCCAATGTCATATATTTTCAATCTTTCATTGAGCTTTTCGGAAAGATACTTTTCCTTAAATAAAGTCATTTTATCGTAAGAACTTTGATGCATTACTGACAACCTATTAAATTTTGTCCTATTCTATCCGAATCTCATTGTTTCTACGGGAACATTCATTCAGAAAACCAATCTACTGAGCAGTCATTAATATCATCATGCAAATATTAAAATCTTTCTAAAAAAAAGAATAACGTTTGGAAATGTGCCAATAGCATAAAGGGATAAAAAGAGATGAACCAGGAAATACTTAATAGATAACCAATTTGAAAAGTCAAAATAATTTTCAAAGAAGGTTATTCTTCATTTTATAATTTATTTTCAATAAAAATTTCGGGCACAGGTATAACCCAAACATTTAAATATTTTTTGAAAGTATTTTACTGCATCCCCACTTACTAATTAAATATTAGTAGTCGGGAACAGTTAATGCTCGAATATATCTCAAGATTTGTCCCCCAAATCCTGGTTCTCTAATGGAATTGAAGGAATTTTTGATTCAATCTAATTAAATAAATTAGTTAGTTGTTGATTAATCCGAATCAATGTTTAGAGCAAAATTCGAGCGGAAAGGAGCAACAAGTATGAGTAAAAGTACAGGCACGAAAGCAGTATCATTATTTGCTGCAGTGATATTTTGTATGTTATTTACACAGACCGCATTCGCGGTAGAGACTGTAACTCCTGCTGGTATTAGATCAAATAGTGTTGTAGACACTGATGTATCATCAGGGAATGGAGTAACAGGCATAATGGTTGCAGGCGATGTTATAGAAAACACAACTCCAACCAATAGTCAAGTAGATCCGAGTTTTGATTCGGAATACGTTATAGCCGGAAACAAAGTCAGTATTACTGCAAGCTTCACCAATAAAGGAAATGAGACTATCACCTTAACCCCGAAATTAGTAGCCATACCTAACAGTCAGTACAACATAAATGAAGACTGGGTTAAGTTTTCTCCTGAAAGTGCGACCGTAGCCATACCTAACAGTCAGTACAACATAAATGAAGACTGGGTTGCGATTTCTCCTTCAAAGTGCGACAGTAGCCCCTGGCTCAATACAGAAATTTGAGGTCATAGAGAGTATTCCCGAGAATGTAGAAAGTGGAACATATCAGGGCCAAATTGTCTTCACTGATGATCTCTTACCAAACTCCACTGATTATGTCAACTCAATGAAACTCAGTATTACAGTCCAATCCGAGCCAAAGATTGAGCTTCAGACGACTTATCTTTCTGATACCGTGCAGGCTGGGAAAGAATACAAATACAGGGTAAATATCAAAAACATAGCAGACAGTGATGTCACAATAGATCCTCAACTTACCAGTTACAATTCAGGGTATGGACAGGCATTTAGCAACGACAGAATTGAAATTTCGGCACCTTCAACCATAAAGGTCGGCGAATCCGCTAATATGTCGATCAAGATCCGTGCTCCTGAAAACATATCCGGAGCTTACTATGGATCTATAGACATGAACGTTGACGGAAAACCAGCTGACGGGTCTAATCCGCAACTAGGTCTGTCATTAAATGTTTGGAAGCAGCCAGTTACTCCTTTTGTCAAAACTTTCAATACCGTAACTAATGCTCCGATAACGGTTGAAATTTCTTCTGAGATTTCTAACTCGGCTTTAGGACTGAGGGTCTCACCAAAGGAAGAAAAACCATCTTTCAAACTCGGATTGACACGTAATTCCAAAAATGTGAATATGGCCTTTTTAAAATCAGTTGAAAGCGGCACTGTAAACATAGGAAGTAGCTATCAATTGTCAATTCTTGCGGACAAAAATAATTATCAGAATAACAACGAGCATTATGCTGAAACCTACACTGTTTCCGGAGCAAAAGGAGATTGGAAACTCTCAATCCTTCCGAAAAACACTAACAACTTTGGATATTCGATAGCATTAGGGGATACGAGTTCAAAAAAGTAATTATTAACGCTGCTGAGTATAAAACAGATACAAACAGATGAGATAAGGGATTCAGGGAATCTGGCCAAATTGGCAATAGATTCCATTTTTTATTACCCAAAAACGTATAAACCTGATAAGCAGATAGCAGTGTCGATATAGAAATCATATTGCTTATTGGAAAAGCAGTAAATGAGACCGGATAAAATGACAGGTAACGGGAGAAATAACGGGGCAATCAATCCGTTTTTTATAGGTGCTTTTATTGTTTTTTTCTCAATTTATCTTGCCGTAAACTATTTTGTGGGTTTTCATTTTTTTAAATCGGTACAGAACCTTATTGAACCTTACTCTTTTTTCTACTGGGCTGCTTATACCCTTCTAGCGATATCGCTTTTTGCAGCCAAGCTGGGCAGAAGAATTTTCCCGGGACATGTAAATGATCTGGTCGCCATAACAGGAGATTATTGGCTGGCAGCTACTTATTACGCGCTCCTTTTCTGGATAGTTGCCGATATCCTGCACTTTATGGTTTATTTGATCTATCCTTCAAAGACTTCAGGATATCCGTCTTTGTATTGGGGCTTTGGGATTTTATCGCTGATAATCGCTCTGCTAATATACGGAACCTGGAATGCCAGGCATCCACGCGTAATACACTACGATATTACTATTAATAAAACAGCCAATGGTTTGCTCCAACTTCATGCCGTTATGGTATCGGACATACACCTTGGTCTGGTTATGGATAACGGCCGTCTTGAAGAGATGGTTAACAGTATTAACAAACTTGAACCGGATATAGTTTTCCTTGCCGGGGACACCATAGATGAGGATGTAAAGTTGTTTCTAAACCAGAGAATGCCGGAAATAATCAGGAAATTAAAATCTAAATTCGGTGTGTATGCAGTGCTTGGAAACCATGAATATATCGGGGGGAATAGCGAACTTGCTGCAGAATATCTGAGGCAAGCAGGTGCCATCGTACTGATTGACGAGCATATAAAAGTAAATAATCAATTTTATGTCGTCGGTCGAAACGAACGTATGGCTGGATATATGACCGGAAAGCAGCGCCTGGAATTATCCCGATTAATGGACGGAATCGATCACTCCTTACCTATTATTTTATTAGACCACCAGCCCCATAAACTGGAGGAAGGCCAGCGTAATGGAATAGATTTGCAGTTATCGGGACATACTCACAATGGACAGTTTTTCCCGAATAATTTGTTTGCAAAACACTTTTTCGAACATAGCTGGGGTTATTTAAGAAGAGGGGAATATCAGGTAATAGTTTCCGCAGGTTACGGTACATGGGGTCCGCCGATAAGAATTGGCAATTATTCCGAGATAATTGATCTAAGTATCTCTTTTAAAAAATAAAAAATAGAGCTTCAGTTTTTACTGAAGTCCGTAGTGTTTTATGTTCCAGTCAGCCGTTGCCTGGATTTTCTTGATCTCCTCTTCGCCGCCTTCCATGGTGAAGAGATGCTTAAACCGTTTTTGAGCTCTGAGGTACTCCTCAACCGGCCTTTGGTCCTTGACTTTTCGGACCTGCGTGATCTCCCCATTTTCCATCTCGTACAGGGGCCAGAGGCAGGTTTCAACTGCAAGTTTCGCGATTTCCAGGGTCTTGGAGGTGTCAAAACCCCAACCTGTGGTACAGGGGGCATGGGCATGGATGTAGGTTGGTCCTACGATTTCCGTGGCTTTTTTCACCTTGCGAACCATGTCCCTCGGGAAACCTATTGAGGTTGTGGCCACGTATGGGGAGCCGTGGGCTGCAATAATTGCAGGCATATCTTTTTTCGGGAGCGGATTTCCGAAGGAGACTTTTCCTGCCGGGCTTGTTGTGGTGCTCGCATCATATGGGGTCCCACTGCTGCGCTGGATCCCGGTGTTCATATAAGCTTCATTGTCCACACAGATATAGGTAAAGTCGTGTCCGCGCTCAAAAGCACCGGAGAGGGCACCGAGTCCGATGTCCATAGTAGAACCGTCGCCTCCTATTGCTACGACTTTGGTGTCGTTCTTTTTGCCCATAGCTTTCAAGGCAGCTTCCACACCTGATGCAACTGCACCTGCGTTCTCAAAGAGGGAATGAATCCAGGGGACCTGCCAGGATGAATTCGGGAAAGGCGTGGACATTACTTCAAGGCAGCCTGTAGGGTTAACCACAATAACGTTTGGGCCTGTGCCCATCAGCATGAATTTTGCAGCAAAGGCATCACAACAGCCGGCACACCCGCTGTGCCCGGACGAAATATATGTTTGCAGAGCAGTTTTAGTCATATAGATTCCTCCTTGAGGTCCAGGAACTGACTTTCAACCGTAATTCCGGACTTTGCAGCTTTCTTGGTTTCTTCAATAACCTTTGCAATGCTTTCCACACGGATGTCACGGCCTCCATGACCCACAGTGTAGCCTATAACTGGTACACGGACTTTGCTGTTATAGAGGCAGGCTTTTGTCTCTGAAAAGAGAGCGCCTTCGTTTGTTCCTATGGAGATATTCTTGTCAAGTACGACTACTGCATGTGCATCTTTAATAGCTTCCCTGATCTGGTCTTTCGGGAAAGGTCTGAAAGATCTGACCTTTAATACTCCAATCTTTTCTCCTTTTGCCCGGTACTGGTCCACGACATCTTTAACGGTCCCCAGGACAGAGCCCATAGCCATGATTACGATTTCGGCATCTTCGAGCCTGTATCCGTCAACAAGCCCTCCGTGGAACCTGCCGAATATTTCCTCGAATTCCTTTGCCACAGCTTCGATCTTCGGAAGAGCTTTCTGCGTTGCCTGTTCCTGCAGGAACCTGAACTCTTCATAGGTGTCCGGGGCTGCAAAGGCTCCAAAGGTCTTTGGGATCTGCCGGGTCAAGAATATTTTCGGGCTGGAATGGTGGAAGGAAATCGTCAGTCAGTTCCTGTTCAAGCAAAACCACAGGCTCGTAAACGTGAGAGAGGATAAATCCGTCCATGCAAACCATGCCAGGCAACATGACTTCGTTGTCTTCGGCGATCTTGTATAGTTGGGGGAGCGTATCTGACGCTTCCTGAACGTCTTCTACATAGAGTTGAAGCCAGCCTGTGTCTCTCTGTGCAATAGAGTCCTGATGGTCGTTCCATATATTGATTGGAGCACTTACTGCCCTGTTTGCCACGGTCATTAAAATTGGTAGCCTCATGCCCGAAGCATTAAATAGCGCTTCATGCATCAGTAAAAGTCCCTGGGATGTTGTGGCTGAATAAGTTCTTGCGCCTACTGCTGCAGCTCCAATAAGTGCGGAGATTGCCGAGAATTCTGATTCTACATTAATATATTCACAGTTTGGAATCTCTCCATCCGCTATGAATTGAGACAGGTCTTCAACAATATGGGTCTGGGGAGTAATCGGGTAGGCTGATATTACATTTGGCCGGCAGATTTTTGCAGAATGAGCCACCGCATATGAACCCTCTACCACCACCATTTTTTTTCTGTTAGCCGGATCAATCATTTATTTCTCCTCCAGAATCATTTCAATTGCATCTGCAGGACATTCATTTGCGCAGATGCCGCAACCTTTGCAATAATCATAGTCATACTCAAAAAAGCCATCTTCCCTGTTTTTAATAGACATATCAGGGCATACTATCTGGCAAAGCCCGCACTTTGTACATTTTTCATAAATATATACCGGACGGAAGTTTCTCCAGCCGCCGGTTTTATTTTTAAGGGTGGAACCGGGTTCGCAGACTCGTGCCTGAATTGGCTTCAAATCTTTCTTCTCCTGACCGGTTTTCAAGACTTCAGGGCTTACACGATCTTGGCCAGCTTCAGTGCTCATTCATTTTCCCCCTGATAATCTCATAAGCTTTCTGAATCGCTTCCGCATTCTTTTCTCCTACTCTCCCCGGGAAACGAGCTCTGATTGCATTCTGTATCGATTCCACTCTGATTTCTCCAGTTGCAGCCGCAAAAGCTCCAAGAAGAACAGTATTTACAATAGGAAGACCGATAATGTCCATTGCCACTTTCGTAGCATCCCCGGTAATGACCTTGGCTTTTGTTTTAAGCCCTAAGCTTTCCGGTTTTTCTGTCGTATTAACAATAATTATTCCGTCATCTTTTATTCCACTTGCAACATCAACAGTTTCAAGGAGAGTTGCATCCTGAACAATAACGTAATCCGGAGTATAAATCTGGCTTCGTAGCCTTATCGGGCTGTCACTTATCCTGGTAAATGCCTGTACAGGGGCACCTCTGCGCTCTACTCCAAAGGCGGGAAAGGCCTGGCTGAACTTCCCATCTTCAAACGCTGCAACAGAGAGCAATTCAGCCGCGGTGACAGAGCCTTGACCTCCACGACCGTGTATCCTGATTTCCTTCATATAGATTCTCCTTTTTTTCGAACTACAACACTATTTTATTCTTAGATTTTGTCAGAAACAATTATCAGCACCCGACTTTTTCTCAGACACCATGCAAAGTGCACAGGAAAAATCCAGGAATCAAAGCCAGAATGGCTAATTGTTAACCTGAATGGATTTAAATGACTGATTATAAGAATATTTTAAGTAATATATTTAGGGTTATATATTCACCTTTTGGCACCCGATAGTTCATGGATAATAATGTAGATTATTATTAGCCTTTCGGTGAAAATCTAGAAATGTGTATATATACTTTTCCATTTTCTTATTATATTTAGGTGTATTTATATTTACTTAATTTAGGTTAACGTGTCTCATGCTCCCCTTTTGACCCAAATTATATGTAAACAAAACATACTTTCAAAAAAACGAAATATTTTATGATTTTTCTTCAAGAGAGCTTTTAATCAATTCTACAATTGCCTTTCCATCTTTTAGGTTATTAATCTTTTCCCTGATCTGCCGTGAGCCGTGCAACCCTTTTGTAAACCAGTGTGCGTGTGTCCGCAGGTCCAGAGATGAAGAGAGATCATACTCCTCCAGCAGGGTGACATATGTTTTAAAATCTTCCAATTGTTGAACCTGCCTGTTCATCTCAAGTTTTTCTCCGGTTTTCAGGTAATGCCTGAGCCTTCTAAAGATAAAAGGGTTTCCCATCGCTGCACGCCCTATCATGAGCCCGTCACACTCTGTGAAATCAAGGGTATTTTCGGCAGATGCTTCGTCCCTTATGTCGCCGTTTGCAATTACCGGAATTGAAATTTCTTTTTTGACATTCCTGATAACCCCAAGGTTCGAATTTCCTGAATACATCTGCTCGGCATTTCTGCCGTGAACGGTCAAAGCCGAAGCTCCTGCCTTTTCTATCAGGCGCGCAAGCTCAAGTGTTTTTTCGTCCCTTTTCAGGATACGGATCTTTGCAGTAACAGGAGTTCTCAATGTAGAACTCAGGTCCGAGATTATTTCGTACACAAGTTCAGGCGAGTTTAAAAGAGCTGAGCCGCAACCCGTTCCTGTTATACGCCTTACTGGGCAACCCATATTGACATCAATTACTTCAGGCTTGCACTCTTCTTCAATAAAGATAGCAGCTTCTCTCAGCTTCCCGGGTGAACTCCCAAAAAGCTGAACCCCAAATGGGCGGTCATCCGGAGAACTCAATCCTTTAAGCAAGGATTTTCGGTTTTCATTGACCAGGGCATCTGCACTGATCATTTCCGTGTACGTTAGGTCAGCTCCATGCTGCCTGCAGAGCAGCCTGAAAGCCAGGTTTGTTACATCCGCCATGGGTGCAAGAAGAAGATTTCCTGAAGTTTCAAGCTTTCCAATCTTCAATTTATTGAGCTTCATTTTTCTGACTTTTAAAAAATTTAAAATTATATTAGAAAATTTTTGAAAATATTAGCCTTACATATCCCAGGTAAGGAATCCTGTATTGTGCTGTCCCTATAACCCATTCATCTTTTATCGGCATAAGATAGCTTATTTGTCCTTCCTGATCATAATGGCTGTTGGTTACAACATTATCTCCTTTGGTGATGTAACCGGAATACGGAGCAAGGGGCCCTCCTTCCCACATCGGTTCTCCGGCTTCTACCCTATACATTGCCCTATGAATTATCGGAGTTGCGCGTTCCTGTCCATACGGATGGTAAAGTATCACGTCCCCATAATTTTCAAACATCTTATAACCTGATTTTTCCCCTTCTTCGTTCGTGGTAATATTCACACGATCTATACTTTTCATAAAAATAATATCCCCTATCTGCATATGCGGTTCCATACTCCCTGATTCCACCGCAACCATTGGAGTCCAGAGCCCGAATATCAGCTTGGAAAGCACCATAAAAATTATCAGAACGGCTGCAACCGATACCAGGTCCTTTCCAAGGGAAACCCAGGAGTTCTCCTCTTCCTGGGCATTCATTTTACTATTAACTTTGGTCATAATCAGCCTTTATCATTCATTTTAATTTTATATATTTTATGTCTTTGAATAATTTTTTAATTAAAGTTCTTAATTCAAGATTCAAATTTGAGATCTTAATTTACCTATAATAATTAAATATGCCTAAAATAATTATCTTGACTCAGACTATCTTTTATAAAATTAAATCTACGGATTGATATTATTTGTTTAGCTTTTTCTATTCTTTAGCTTATGTAAAAATTAGTTCAGTACTTTTTTTCAGCATGTTTAGTTGAAATAAACAGATTCTTAACTGTGTAAATAGGTACTCTTAATAGGCAGCAGTTAATAAATATAAATGTTGCGTCTTCTCCAGGAAATATCATATAAATAATGTTTTGTAAGTTACGAGATCATTAATTTTGTATCTTATTAACTTTTATATTTTAAACATCTCTTTTGCTAGAGCTTCTAGAAATCTGAATTGAATATTTTCACAAGAGTCAGAAGAAAGGTCAGGTAAAAACAATGGATAAAGGCGAGATTATAAAGGCGGTTATGGAGAGAGAGTATCAGATAAGCCCTGAAGCTGTGGAACTTATAAAATCAAGTAACTCGCCCGAAAGCCTGCTAAAATATATCCTTTCAACTGTTGATGACTCCGTAATTGTAATAGGAACCGAACATATTGATCTTGAGGGTTTTGAAGCCCATTACCAGGCCCTAAAGCTAATCCTTGAAGATAATCAGGAAACCTGCAAAAATTCTGTTCATAATTTTATTCCGACACAGGATAAAACTCCTGAACCGGTTTCAGTTTCCCAATTAATTCCGGATATCCGTTCTATTCCGGATATCCAGATAGATGACGATTCCTCTGATGAGGTCTCTGACTCTTATCTTGCTTCTGAATCGCTTTCCAAAACGAGGCCAGTCCCTGAATCAGTCTTTTCTCCGCTGGCTTCACAGGTTGGGAATAGACCGGCTTTCTCTTTTTTCGGGCGTGAGAATTCTACTGCTTCAAACAGGATTTCCAGGACAGATAGATCCTTCTTTAATTCAGAAAATGGCTCATCTTCTAATTTCAGGGATGAAGGTTATAAGAATTACCCTGGCCCGAATCCGGTAACCGTGGTTACCGATATATCAGGACACTCTACCTGCATCGGGGAATATATGCAATTTGTACAGTATTTCAGGGATCGATACAGCAGGCTTTCGGAGATAATAAGGAGTCGAGTTAATGCGCGCCCAATGGAGAGTCTAAAACGGAGAAATTTTCGCTATGGAAGAGATCGAAGTCCTGAGGAAATCTCGATTATCGGTATGGTTTCAGATACCAGCAGCACCACAAATGGTCACAGAATCCTCACTCTTGAAGACCCGACGGGCTCCTTTTCAGTCCTGATCCGAAATGCCGATAAGGAACTTTTTGAATTAGCTTCAAAGATCCTTCTGGATGAAGTCATCGGAGTGACGGGTTCGGTAACGAATGACGGAAACCTGATGATTGCCTCAAAAATAGTCCAGCCCGATGTACCTAATAATGTTACGCGCAAAACCGGAACTTATGGTAAAGTCGTGCTGATCTCTGATGTGCATGTTGGAAGTTCTCAGTTCCTCGAAGATTCCTGGCTGGATTTCCTCGACTTTTTGAAGGGAAAATCCGACTCCGAAGTTATGAGGGAATTGGCAGCAAGTATCCGTTATCTTGTAGTTGCTGGAGATCTTGTTGATGGAATCGGGATCTATCCTGACCAGGAAATGGAGCTGGATATTCTGGATGTATATGATCAGTATAAGAAGGCTGCAGAGTACTTCAGGGAAATTCCCGAGCATATTCGTGTGATTATAAGTCCAGGAAACCACGATGCTGTCCGCCAGGCCGAACCCCAGCCCGCCCTACCTGAAAAAATTCAGGCGGATTTTCCACAAAATGTTATTTTCGTCGGGAATCCGGCATTTATTGAACTGGATGGTGTGCGCATCCTGATTTACCACGGCAGGTCGATAGATGACCTTGTGGCAAGCGTTCCCGGAGTTACATATCAGGAACCTGCCGGAGCCGTCCTTGAAATGGTAAAACGCAGACATCTTGCTCCAACATATGGGAGCAGGGTTTCCATATCCCCGGAGAAAAAGGACTATTTCGTAATTGACCCCTTGCCTGACATTATACATACAGGCCACGTCCACACTATGGGAATCCAGCGTTATAAAAACATCCTGCTTGTCAATTCCGGTACCTGGCAGGGCCAGACCGAATTCCAGAAGCGTGTGAATCTTACACCTGTCCCTGCCAGGGTTCCAATTGTCGACCTTGCGGACTGTACTTATAAAATTCTGACTTTCGACTGAAAAATTGCTTTAAAATTGTTTTCCTACCTTTTATATACTACTAGAATTAATATGCGCAAAATGTCTCCTAAAGAAATAAAGCAGGGCTCCTTTCCCTTTGATATCCCCGATTTTAAGGCTCTTCTTAAAAAACAGGGATATGCCCTGGCAGGCCGCCATTCGGCCGTAAAGACCTGTCTCTGGCTAAGGCACGCTATGAACGGTCAGGGTTTCTGCTATAAATCCAAATTTTACGGAGTGCAATCCCACCGCTGCCTCCAAATGACTCCTACCCTGGTATGTAACCAGCGCTGCCTCTTTTGCTGGCGTCCTACTGAAATTCCGGTTACTTTTCCTGAAGAATGGGATTCTCCTGAGAAAATTGTTGAAGAAAGCATTGCCTGTCAGCGCAAATTGATAACTGGTTTTGGCGGCTCCCCAAATGCAATTAAGGAGCGCTGGTTAGAGAGCAGTGAGCCGAATAATGTTGCAATTTCCCTTTCCGGAGAACCCACATTTTATCCTTACCTGCCAGAGCTTATCCAGGAATACGAACGCAAAGGCTTTACAACTTTTCTGGTTACAAACGGTACAATTCCTGAGATGATTGCAAAGGTTTTCCCTTCCCAGCTGTACATGAGCCTTGACGCTCCTGACCTTGAAACCTATTTGAAGGTTTGCCAACCCAGATCAGCTTCACTCTGGGAAAAGGTTAATGAATCGCTGTCAGTGCTGAAACAGAAAAACTCAAGGACTGTCATTCGGACAACCCTGGTCAAAGGCGAAAATATGTTCAAACCGGAAGCTTATGCCGAATTGATCAAGAAAGCCTCGCCTGATTTTGTGGAGATAAAAGCATATATGCACCTGGGTTTTTCACGGCTCAGACTCGAACGCTCTTCTATGCCGACCCATGAAGAGGTAATGGAATTCTCAAAAACACTTGCAAAACACCTGGGTTACGAAATTGCAGATGAATCCGAAATTAGCCGGGTAGTCCTGCTCTCAAAGGATGGAAAAAAGTCTCCGGTTAAAAGGATACCCGATCCGGATTAAGAGCTGCTGATTATAAATAAAAGCTTATTAAAAAAATAGAACATGTCATCTATTAGAAAACGAGTCAAGTAGGGAAGTATTTCAATATATGAAACAAAGGACTTATGCTGGGTTACAATGTTTGCAGTTCTAATTTGATAGGTGATGTTTAAGATGAGTTACCTGTTTTAAATTTGTTCTTTAAATGGGCATAGAATTCTCGTTCTTTTCCCTCAGTCTTTCTTAGCAGCCTTTCCACAATCAATTCGGGAGTACTCCGTGCGATACGATTGTAAACCGGATTTCGGTTAACTATAAGTTCCAAGTTAGGATCCAGACCTTCCGCTTCAATCCCGTCTACTCTGATCTTGGTTTCGGTATTCTCAAGTATCAGTTCGGAAAGATGGGAAACAAAAATTCCAAGACTCTGTTCGTTTCTGGATAGGTATTCGAGGATTCCTGCTATAATTCGGGCAGAAGCTCCCGGTTCGGTTATTGATTCAAGTTCATCTGCTAGTACCAGCTTTCCGGATGATTCTGAGAGTACGGAGAACTGCCTGAGCGTAGTCTCAAAGGCTCCTGCATCGAGAGTTCCTTTAGATTTCCCAAAATAGTAGAACTCTTCAACAGGCCCGAGCTCAAGTTCTTTTGCTGGCGTGGGAAATCCCATATAACCAAGGATCACGCACTGGGCAAGAAGCTCAAGCAGGGAAGTCTTACCTCCGGAATTTACACCGCTTAAAAGTACAACCCTATTTTCCAGACCTGCAGGAGAAAAGTCGGTTTTACCAACAGAATAACTGACTGGATCTATTTTTCCATGAAGAGCTCTCAAAAAGAGATTTTCTCCGTCAATAAATCCTATTCCGGGTTCCTGAATAAGCTTAGGCAATCCGAGTTTAAATGTTGCCGAAAAACAGGCTATTGAAAAACCAAGATCAAAATCCAGAATTTCTCTTACAAGTCTTTCTACAGGCTCCCGAAAAGTTGAAAAGGTTCTTGCAAGCTCCCTTTTTCTGGAAAGTCTCACTTTTTCAAGTTCTCTGGTCAATTTTTGCCTTAAAAGCTGCAATTTGGACCTGTCTGCATTCAAAGGATAGGATATCTCATCAGCGAAAAGGGAATCAAGCATCAATTTTTCCTGCTTTTGAAAACTGAGCTTTTCAACAAGTTCTTCTTTTACGGCTTCAATCTCACTTTTGTAAATTCGGTTAAGTTCCTTCGCAAGCAGGTCTTTTATTTCCATTCCCCCGCTTATAAGCTTAATGAGTTCCTGTCCACTTAAAGTAAGCGAGCTTGACTCAAGAGTCCGGTTCATTCGCTGGTTAGCTTCATTCAGGGCTAAGGTGAGTGCAGGATCAAGGTTCTGCAAAGCTTTTTCGAGCCGGTCAAGTTCCGGATCAAGTCCTTCAACAGTTTTCCCATCTTCTCCAAGCTTTGAAAGAGCCATATCAAGTTCACCAAGTCTCTCCCCGGAAAGCTCTTCAAAGAGCTTGAAATCCTCTAAGCGCAAAGCACAAACTATCCCCAGGCAAGCTCGGACGCAATCCAGGTTCCGCGCAAAATAAGCCAATTCTATTTCAGGCAAGACCTGCCATAATTCAGCTTTTGAAAGGTCCTGGAAATACTCAGGTTCGACATCTTCCGGAAGATCGAAACTCAGGAAAGTATCATCAAAAACAGTCACATTGGAGTAACCTCTTGCAAGGTCCACAAACTCAGAGAGATCTTCAACAGCCTGTACAGGCAAGTACGACTGGAACTTTTCCCTGGCAGTCTCCAGAACTTTTTGATTTCCGCAGAGAATTATCCTATCTTTAATCCTCAAGTTTCCCGGTACTGGCTTGAGTTTTCGAACTCTGGAAAGCATTTGCATAAATTCGGGGTTCTCAGAAAAGACAGCAGCGAGTTCCAGATATTCTTTCACAAAAGCCTGCCTTTGCTTTACAAGATCCAGACGAGAAGCCGGAACCGGATAGAAGAGATCCAGTTTGTCCTTTGCATAAGTTGTATGAACGAAACTTTTTATTAGCTCCATCAGGCGGGAATAAAGGTCCAGGGCTTCCTTTGTCTTGAGAAAATCGGAAATTGAACACCCATCGACTCTGGATCGGGCATCCCTGGAAATGGCAAGGGCAAAACTATGGCTAACTCCATTAACCTCAGAAAGAGAAGCTATATCACCCTCACAAATAGCCTTTAAAGCCGCATCTTCACTCCCAAAATGCTCAATCAGCCTATCGGCTACTCGTTCACCTATTCCATAAAGTTCTCGCAGGCTTGAGATTTTTTGCTCTGGCATCATTTGAATGTCAATTAGTAATCATTTAAATTATATCGTAGGAGCTAACTTAAGTTTAAATATAAAAACCTTGGCAAACAAATTTGAGCCAGATTGAATTGCTTTGGAGTGTATCTTTGCCAAGGGTGTTTTCATCGTTTGAGTTTTTGTTTTCATACATGAAAGATACTAAATCTATAGAGTGGGATGTTCTTTAATTTCAAACCGTATATCTGAAAGTCCACCATCCACTCTTGGGGCTTACCTGACCATCAACACCTACAGCCCAAACACGCCAGTGTCCCGGTTGAGCACCAACAAAATTAAAGGTGTAGCTGTTTGTTGTTAGACCGGTTTTACTGATATATGAAACCCACTGCTTGCTGCCGGGATCATAATACTGTACCTCTACTGAATAACTTGCAGCACCTTCTACAGAATCCCACTTCAGTGCAGTCGTGCGTGGGTAAGTAGAGAATACAGCTCCATCTTTTGGAGAACTCTGTTTTGGTGCGGACAGAACCAGAGGTTTGAATGACATTTGTTCTTCTACGTAATTGTGTCTTCCACTTCCGTCCGTAAATTGAGTGTAATAATTTGCCGTTATGAGCTTAGAAGAGACCATCTTTAGACTAACTATAGTTTTTGAGAAGCCAAAATTATATTGAGCGATTCCGGCTATATTGTTAGTATTACTTACGGATGTTGAGTAAAGAGTCAATGGAGTTGCACCCCAGTCACAAGGAGTAGGTGAACAGGCTCCATAACCATGGAACGTTCCGGATTTGATTGTAAATTCGACCATTCCACGTGTCGATTTATCTGTGTTTATCCACGTACCATCAAAATTGGCAGCAAGCGCAGTTGAAGTCATTACCATTAAGAAAACCAACATGATGCTCGATGCCATTAGAATCCTTGATCCAGATTTGTTCTTCAAATATCCACCTCTAAGAAAGATCAGTTATTCTTTATTTGTTCTATATTCTGGAGTTCAGTCGTTTAGTTTATTTTTGACTCCAAACACCACAACTTTAAAACATTATATATCTTTTATTACCAAAGTCTCTAACATAACAGATAAATATACTGAATGAAGTCTACTGGACATCCAAAAAACAATCTCCCATATACGGAAAACAGTCATAATTGTAGAATAATTGTAAGTCTGGTAAAATATGTGAAGAAGGCGTGATACATATAATTTTTTTAAATTGATACTCATAAGCTATCTTGAATAAAATTAATCGACATAGTGGAATCTCAAAAGTTAACTAACTCTTTAAATTATATAATTTTAAATACATGCTTGACAATACTATAATAAATAATTTATATAGTATTGTATGAACTGATTTGGGGGAAACATCACATATGGCAGTAAAAAATAGTTGATTCAGGTAATGAAAAACACAATGACTCTATTAAAAAATTTCCAGACAATTCTCAGCTCGAGACAGACAATATAAACTGGTTAAGTAACAATGTTCCAGTAACTATTTTCAGAACATCGAGAAAATTGTCCTGGGGTATGGATTTCATAAGTAAAAATGTAGAGAAACTAACGGGCTATTCAAGTGAGGATTTTAATAATAAGAAAATTTCCTGGTTTGATATTGTTTTTCCAGAGGATATTACAAATAATAGATGCGGCTGTAAAAAATGCAAAGAAAAACAAAATTTCCTATCAAATTGAATACAGAATTAAAAAATCCGATGGGAAAACAGTTTTTGTTCAAGAACAAGCTAATGTAGTTTGTGATGACAAAGGGGAGCCGTCTGATATTACCGGAGTATTTTTGGATTTTACAGACCAAAAAATCCAACTTGAGATGCTCCAGTCTTTTGTCAAAAGTTTAAGTCATGGTGACATCCCGGAAACTGTCACTGATAATTATGGCGGCAACTTTAACGAGATTAAGAATAACATCAACTCGTGCATAGATGGCCTCCAGGGACTTGCAGAGTGCGACAACATACTGAACCGCATGGCTGTGAATGATAATACAAAAGGTGTAGAAGGCAAGTATGTAGGTATTTATGCTAACATGGCCGAGGCAACAAATTTAGTCCGTGCTAGAGTGCTGAACGTAACCAACCAGCTCAACAACATCTCTGTAGGGGATAGTTCTCAGCTTGAGTCTTTAAAGAAAATCGGTAAGAGAAGCGAGCAGGATCAACTTTTGCCAGCCATCATCCGGGCAATGGAGAACGTTAAACTTCTTATTGAGGATACCGAGATGCTCGCAAAGGCAGGAGTAGAGGGAAAGCTGGACATCAGGGCAGATGCATCTAGACATCCTGGAGAGTTTAAGAAGGTCGTGGAGGGAATAAACGATACTCTTGATGCGGTAATTGGCCCATTGAATGTAGCTGCCGAGTATGTTGAACGTATCTCTAGAGGAGATGTCCCACAAAAGATCACCGACAATTACAACGGAGACTTCAATGAGATCAAGAATAACTTAAACAATTGCATCGATGGACTGCAGGGCCTTGTCGAGTGCAACCATATACTGCAGCGTATGGCTGTTAACGACCAGACAAAAGGTGTAGAAGGCGAGTATGTTGGAATTTACGCTTCTATGGCAGAGGCAACCAATTTAGTCCGCGCTAGAGTACTGAATGTTACTAATGTGCTCGAGCATATTTCTGTTGGAAATACTTCCCGGCTGGAGGAATTAAAGAAAATTGGAATGCGTAGTGATCAGGACCGTCTAATGCCAGCTATAATCAAGGCTATGGAGAACATCAACATCCTGATTGAAGACACAGAAATGCTTTCAGAAGCCGCTCTAGCTGGACGTCTGGATACCCGAGCAGATGCAACCAGACACCAGGGGGAATATAGAAAAGTTGTAGAAGGTGTTAATGAGACTCTTGATGCTGTTATCGGTCCTCTGAATGTTGCAGCTGAATATGTTGAACGCATCAGCCAGGGTGATATTCCAAAGCCGATTGCTGACAACTACAACGGGGACTTTAATGAAATCAAGAACAACCTCAACAAATGTATTTCTGCTGTAAATATTCTTGTAGAAGATTCTCTGATGCTTTCGGAAGCAGGAATTGTCGGAAAATTGAATATCCGGGCGGATGCTGCCAGGCATCAAGGTGATTTCAGGAAGATAGTAGTTGGAGTAAACAGGACTCTTGATTCCGTAATCGGGCCAGTGAATGAAGCGATTAGGGTTTCAAATGAATTTTCGACTGGTAATTTCAAAGCCCGCGTTGATGAAAAACTTCGTGTTGAAGGAGATTTCATAAATTTCAAGAATGTTCTCAATAATATTGGAATCTCTGTGAGTGATATTATAACGTCTGCAAAGTCCGTAACCATAAATGTTGTAACAAGTACTGATGAAGCCAGTAGGGGTGCGGACGAAGTTGCAAAAGCTGCCGGAAATGTCGCCGCGTCCAGCCAGAAGAGTTCCGAACTAACAAGAGAACTTCTCAATAAGATTGGAGACATAAACCGGGAGATAGTCGAACTATCAAAGTCCAATGAGAATGTCGCAATTACATCAAAAGGAATTCTCTCTGCGGCAGATGAAGTTGTACGCATTGGGAAAAATGCCCAGACCCTTGGCAAGGATACTAATGTGAAAATGGAGAGTGTAGAAAGGATAGCCAGGGAAAGTGTAGTCGGAATAAACAACCTTACAGAGCAGATAAAACAAATAGACGGCATTGTTCAACTTAATAAATGACATTACGAGCCAGATAAACCTGCTTTCATTGAACGCAGCAATTGAGGCTGCACGTGCAGGGGAACATGGACGTGGTTTTGCGGTCGTCGCAGCGGAAGTCAAGAACCTTGCAACTAAAGCAAGAAACGCAACTGAAACTATTGAAAATGTTGTGAATTCAGTGCAAAGAGACAGCAAGAAAACCGCAGATGCAATAAATACTGCAAATGTTGAGATAATTGACGGTGTCAATAGTGTAAATAAGACATTGGATGCGCTCAATACAATTATCAAAAATGCCACACAGGTTACAAATGATATTAGCGATATCACAAAAGCAATTGAAAAACAGGCCACGATATCTTTAAATGTTGTAAAGGCTTCCGAAGAAGGGAACATTATGACAGAAGAGGTCCAAAGAGAAGCAGAAGGTCTTGCAGCAGTTTCGGAAGAGACAAGTGCTTCTATTCAAGAGATTGGAGCTTCAATTCATGAGATTGCTAACCTTTCAAACAAATTGAAATACGAAATGGAAGCATTTGCGGTATAAATGGGAAATTGAAATAAGAAACAAAAAAATTTCGATATAAATAGGGTTTTTGGCAATGAAGAAGTATCAATATTACGGATTCTGTATCCGGTTTCATTGCCAAAATTATCTTAATTTTTCATACATAAAATCCATACTTTCGTAAAAAGTCAGCGACGAGTATGACTATGGGGGAACTTCAGCTTTCTTTTTATCACAAATAGCTATAGCATTGTGTATAGTTAGTATGGAACGAAAGTTGAGTGTGATGGTAAAAATGTGGGTAATAAAACATTGATAACTTCTATTGCTTTTGAGGTGATTAAACATGAGTTATCATAGTCAAACTGTTAATTTGGATAGTAATATTCAAGTAATTGTTTTCAATCTTGACGAAGAAAGATTTGGAGTTGAAATATCTCAGGTGAAAGAAATCATCTTACCTACTCAGATTACCAGTATTCCAAGTGCACCAAGTTTCATTGAAGGAGTATTGAATTTAAGGGGTCAAATAGTTACCATCGGAAGTCTAAGAAAGAGACTTGGTAAAGAAGCTAAAAAAAATGATGACAGCACCAGGGTTATAGTAATTGAATTAGAAGATACTATTGTAGGAATAACTGTTGATAGTGTCAGTGAAGTTAAGTATCTGTCTACCAAGGATATAGAAGAGATACCTCGTTTATTAGCTTTAAAAGATGACTCAAGGTTCTTAAAGGGAGTGGGAAAACTTGAGAATGGACTTCTTACTTTGATGGACCTCAAAGAATTGTTCAGTGATGATGAACTAAAGGGGATAGCTGGGTAACCAGCTAAATCTGCAGTTCCATCAGTGTTATCTAAAGTCATTTCCTGAACTAACTATTAACCCAGCTGTTTCTAAAAAACTTAAAAGTGTCTGTGATGAATAAGTTGAAAAGAATAAGTTATAGAGTGTCAGGACACAACAGGTTAAAATTATGAAAAGATTGTCGCAAATTCTTTTTCAAGATAGGGGCGCATGGAACCTGTATATCCATGAACTGCATCACTAACGTTATACATTGCTTTTGGCTCTTTTGCTATCGCAAAGGTCTTTACTGCTGAATCATAAGGAATTAAGGGGTCATTGAGGGAATGAATCATCACAAATTTTGCAGGCGGGAGGTCAGGAAGATAAGTATCCGGATCAACTGAGCGATAGAAACGATAAGTCTTGGAATCTTTAGCTGAAGCAGGATTAATATCTTCAGTCCCGTATCCTGAAGTGCTGATTCCGACAACACCTTTAAGAGACGGATCAAGTGCGCAGGCAATAACGGCAAATCTCCCGCCATTGCTTTCCCCCAGGATTGCAAGCTTTTTCGGGTCAATTTCAGGCTGGGCGGCAAGCACGTCTGCAGCTTTAAGGGCATCATAGACCATGGAATACTCAACTGGCTCAACACCAGTCTTGAAAAGCTCAAGATCCTTTTCGAAATTTATGCTGCCGAGATTGCGCTGATCAATAGCAATGGTTGCATATCCCATTTTTGAGAGTTCGACGGCCAGACCCTGTTCAGCCTCCTTACTTACGGTTGCTCCCGGAAGTAGGACTATTCCGGGATACGGCAAAGAAGAGGTGGAATTTGCAGGTATTCTTAAAAGAGCCTGGATCTTGTCTCCTTTGCTGTCAAAGGATAACAACTTCACGGTATCCGGTTTTTGAGGGGCATACTTATCTTCTATTGTTTGAGCAGTAAATACAGGCTTTTCTCGGGGGGAAAAAGATAAGACTCCTGAGTCTGAAACCTCCCACTGCGCCAAAGCTTTGGTAGAGTTAGTAGAGGCATTTGTTGAGTTAGCGGGATTATACATAATCCCATAGATACCCACCAGTAACAGAAGAAAACCCAGGAGTAGATATTTAGGTTTAAATGTTTTGGTTCCTGAAGAAAACTTTTTTTTGTTTTCTTTTTTCCCCGAATTATTCTTTCCCAAGGGAACCAAATCCTGCCCTAAAGAGTGTAATTACGGCCAAACGTGATTTACAGCACTTAGAAATAATATCGCGATGCCCACAACTGCGCCGACAATCATCACTGTTTTTGGCTGGATGTGAATTGCATTTTTATCGGCTTCGTAATAACGCATGAGCCCAGCAGAAGACTGGAGCCCGGAACCTGATTTTTTAGCCATGAGTTTAACACCTGTAAATGAGTTTAACGCTTGTAGGAATAAATTGTTTGAATAGAATTCCATACCTTTGATAATATAGATTGCTACAGCAACTATTAAAATATTTATCTAGAAATTAGAAAATGAACGTGAGTACTAAATTTTTTTCAACTTCGTAATCATCCATTCATAAACTTCAGTAATCACCCTTAATTACGTTTCTGATATATAAATCCTGCAGAAAATTCTTTTCAGTATCCTGTGTTTAAGGTATTGTTAATTCCGCTATTTTTCTTGAAACGAGAGCTTCTCAAACTAGAACTTCATCCAGCAGGAAAGGGGGATAAAAAATTCCTTTTTCCGTAATTACCGCAGTAACATTCTCCATGGGAGTCGCGTCAAAAGCGGGGTTAAAGACTTCGACATCTTTTGGGGCTAGTTGTTCTGATCCGAAGAATCGTAACTCATCCGGATTTCGGATCTCTATTTTTACGCTACCTTCCCAGCCATTAAAATCGAAAGTGGATACCGGGGCTGCTACATAGAAGGGAATCTCATGCTCTTTTGCAAGGACGGAGTGTGTGTACGTTCCGATTTTATTGAAAATAACATCCTGAGTGACTCTATCTGCTCCTACAAGTACACTATCTACGAGTCCCTGGTGCATTGCCCATCCAGCCATTGAGTCTGCAATCAGGGTTACCGGAATTTTGTCCTGCATCAGTTCCCAGGCAGTTATCCTGCTTCCCTGATTCTGGGGCCTGGTTTCACAGGCGATAACCTTAATCTCTTTGCCTTTGGCAATAGCCGTGCGCACAACTCCAAGCGCTGTACCCCAATCTACACAAGCAAGCCTTCCTGCGTTGCAGTGTGTGAGTACCGTATCGCCGTCTTTCAATAACTTAGCACCTTGTTCCCCTATCAGCTTGTTTGTGGCCACATCTTCTTCGGCAATATCCAGGGCTTCCTGAAGGGCTATATCCCTGACTCCCCGGACATCAGGTGCGTCATAAATTGCTTTCAATACCCTATTCACACCCCATCCAAGGTTCACTGCCGTAGGGCGGGTCAACTTAAGAGCTTTTCCAGCAAGCTCCAAATCTTTTATCATTGCCTCCAGATATTTTGCTTCACTCAGGAAAGCAGCAAGAGCAATCCCGAAGCCTCCTGCGGCGCCGAGAGCAGGTGCACCCCTTATCCTGAGAGATATTATAGCTTCACAGAGTGAATTTAAAGTTTTACACTCAATTATCCTGTACTCTTTTGGAAGCAGTGTCTGATCTACCAGTACTACTGAATTTGACTCTTTTTTCCAATCAATTGTCCTCATTAAATCACGACTCAAAAACCTTCAACTTCATTTCAAGTTTCCCATTCAATAAAAATCTATTCAACGTGTGCCCTGAGATAGCCTGTTGACCATCTTCCTTTAATTTTCCAGACAAGCTGAGTGGTTAATATGAATTCTTACAGGAGCTTTCATCATCTTTAAATAGAAAAATAATAAAGAAAAAATGGGAAATTAAGTATCTGTGATAAATGATTAAAAGCTTTTTTTTCCAGAAATGCAAACTTAGATATATAGATTTATAGGGTAATAGCAGAAATAAGAGAAGATTTAAAACCCATTGTTGAGATACAGGAAGAATCATACTTTCACAAGTACGAATTCCAAATCTCAGAATCTTGAATCTGTGAATTCATGTCTTTAAATTTTAATTAGGATTTGTCATTCTATTATGTTTATAATATCAGGGTATTAGTAAATCAGGGTATTAGTCGGAGAGTAAGCGCTTATGACAAAAATAAAAATAGCAATTGCAGGAATAGGGAACTGTGCAAGCTCTTTGATACAGGGCATCGAGTATTATAACTCCGATAATAAAGAGCCTATCGGATTGATGCACTGGGATCTTGGGGGGTACAAACCCAGTGACATCAAAATTGTTGCTGCTTTTGATATTGATGCCAGGAAAGTAGGAAAAGACGTAGCTGAAGCTATCTTTGCTCCCCCTAACTGCACAGCGATTTTTTGCTCTGACGTCCCGGCAACAGGTGTTAAGGTCAAAATGGGCAGGGTTCTTGACGGTGTCTCTGAACACATGAAGAACTACGAAGAGAAACGCACATTCGTTGTAAGCAGGGAATCGGAAGCTACAAAAACAGATGTGGTAAATGAGCTTAAGGACTCAGGCGCGGAGATGCTTCTCAATTATCTGCCTGTTGGTTCTGAAGAAGCTGTCCGCTTTTATGCCGATTGTGCCCTCGAGGCCGGGGTGGCTTTTATCAATAATATGCCTGTTTTTATTGCAAGTGACCCGGTATGGGCAAAAAAATTTGAAGCCCTGAATATTCCTGTCATCGGGGACGATGTTAAAGCCCAGCTTGGGGCTACAATTACTCACAGGATTCTTGCGAACCTTTTTGAAAAACGCGGTGTAAAGCTTGACAGGACATATCAGTTGAATACTGGGGGAAACACTGATTTCCTTAACATGCTTAACAGGAGCAGGCTCGCTTCCAAACGAGAATCAAAAACCGAAGCCGTTCAATCCGTACTGTCTCAAAAGCTTGATGATGAAAATATCCATATCGGGCCCAGTGACTACGTAGCCTGGCAAAAGGACAATAAGGTATGCTTCCTAAGGATGGAAGGCCGTCTCTTTGGGGATGTGCCCATGAACCTTGAACTCAGGCTCTCCGTAGAAGACTCTCCTAACTCCGCAGGCGTGGTAATTGATGCTATTCGCTGCTGTAAGCTGGCCCTTGACCGTGGAATCGGAGGAGTGCTGTATTCTCCTGCATCTTACTTTATGAAACATCCGGCGATCCAGTATCCTGACGACGAAGCCTGGAGACGGACCGAGGAGTTTATAGCTGGGACACGGGAACGTTAACGTATCCCATCGGCTGTAATTCTAAACTCAATACTTGAGCCTTCAGGGCGAGAACGGTGTTTGAAGAGAATTGCACGCCTGAGTCCTTCACCTTTTTTTTCTAGCTGGATAATTGTCTTTGATATGTGTTCAAGTGAATTGCCGCCCAAAGGGCGCACCCCTCCCGAGACAATGTCGGAATATACCTGGTTAGTTATAACTACTGCAAAGCTGTGTTTACGGGCAAGAGCATGCAGGAACCCAATCTGATTGGCCAGCTCTCTTCGACTCCTAATGCCAGTTTCTTCGTCTTCAAGCTCAAACCTGTAGTATGAAGTTGCAGAGTCCAGTATTACGAGTCCTATATTCTCCCCGGATATCTTCTCCACTTCTCTTACAGCAGCATATTGTTCTTCAAAACTCAGGGGTTCATAAATTATAACACTTCTTGCTATCTCTTTTGCATTTTCCCCTGCAATCTGCTTGAACCGAACAGGAGAAAGTCCTTCGGTATCTATGTAGATTACTCTCTGCCCATGTTTTACACATTCTACTGCAAGCTGGATACAAATATTTGTTTTCCCTGTCCCTGCAGCTCCGAATATCTGGGTTACGATTCCCTTCTCAAACCCTCCGTCCAAAAGGTCGTCGAGAGGTTTACAGCCTGAAGGCAATAGATTCTCTATGAGATGACACCTCTTTTTGTGCTTGACAATTTATGACTGGTCAAATATAACGCTTTTTTGTTTCCAATCTTTTCTAAGGAATTAGAGATTCTAAATGAATTATGGTAAATTAAAGATTTTCTAAAAAATTGATTGATTTGAGAAAAAGGTCACGAGCTATATATTAGTCTATTTTCTAAAAACAGGAATGAGTCATTTGTTATCAGGTCTGGTAACAAATAAGATCTTTATTTGTACAAAACGAAATGGTTATTATCTTTATTGTATTCAAAGATGGGTTGAAAAACGAATATAAACTGCTAAGGCATTTAGGGTATTTACCTGAAAAAAAGCTAATCTTCACTCAAATTGAGTGATAAACAGTATCAATGGGCACTAATTAATTATTTCGCCCTATTCCGATATTGCTGACTGGTGCTTGAAAAATTTGAAAATATACATATATTAAGGGGTTAGCTGAGGGATGGTAACCCATGGGGTTTTGTTTTCCAGCCGTAATGCGCTTTGCGCCTGGTGTTCACTCCCAACACCATAGAAATAAATTCAAAGTGTGCGCCGAAATCAAACCTCACTATAACAGTTCAGTATAACAGTTCAGTATAACTAAGAAATAGTAATGAGAAACAGAAGGTCGTAAAGCATGGCAAAAATAATCGTCTACACAACGGAACGCTGTCCTAAATGTAATAAATTGAAAAAATTCCTGGAATCAAACTCAGTGCTATTCGAAGTAGCAGATATGTCTACTCCGGAATCCCTGACAGAACTGCGTTTCAATGGAGTTTTTACGGTAACCGCACCTGTTTTACAGATCAATGATACCTTTTTAACTCATGAGGATCTTTTCCTCGGAGGAGAAGTAAACTCCGAAAAACTTATGGGAATTTTGTGACACAAATATCTGAAATTAGAAATTTGCAACTAGAAACTTATAGATTTCACCCACCAAAGCGAATTTCATTAAATTGAAGATTTTATCCTAAATTGGGGATCCATTCTTAACAATATTACAGACCGCAATATTACAGACCGAAGATGAGAAAATGACAGGCGAGATTCTCTTACCCGATGACAATTTATCTAATAGCCAACCAGTGAAAAATACACTAGATAGGTTCTCTGAATATTCCCCCTCTAAAAATGACCATCTATCCGATAATCAGCCAGTGCAAAAAACACTGGATGGGCTTTCCGTCTCTGTCCTTCCAAAAGTAAGGAACTCAGACGGTTTCATGGTCAACTGGGATAGGAATATGATTGTAAATCAGCTAATAAAGGAGACTAAATTAAGCGAGATCTTTTACAACAAACCTTCAATCACAAAAGAAGAAGCGGTTGACATCGCTAAAGAAGCGGAAAAAATTATCAGGAAGATGAATCTCAAATTCCTTTCAGGTCCACTTATCAGAGAAGTAGTAAATAATATTCTCCTTGATAGGGGGCATGTGGAATGGAGAAATATAATGACAAGAATCGGGGCATCTGTCTACGACGCTTACGAAATCGACACCGGATATGGATTTGAGGCAAATGACAACGCGAACCAGCTCAACAATGCCGAAACTTCTCATAAAAGAAAAGCCGACAAGATGTCCAAAGAGCAAAATCTCCTCCTTATGCCAAAAGAACTTGCGGACCTGCATTTGAGTGGAGATATACATATCCACGACCTCGAATACATGGGTACAAGGCCGTTTTGCCAGGACTGGGACCTTCGGTATTTTTTCTACTATGGGCTCATGCCGGACGGCGTAGGGACTCAATCCAGTGTGGCAAAGCCTGCAAAAAACGCAGAAGTAGCTTTTCTGCACGCAGTAAAAGCCATGGGGTCGGCACAGACAAATTTTGCAGGTGGACAGGGCTTTTACAATTTCCTGACCTTTATTGCTCCTTATCTTGAAGGTAAATCCGAAAAAGAAATCCGGCAGCTTATGCAGATGTTCGTCTATGAAATGATGCAGATGATGTGTGCAAGAGGTGGACAGACTGTCTTTTCATCGGTACAGCTCTCCCCGGGTATTCCGAAACTCTGGAGGGACATCCCGATTGTTGCCATGGGTAAAATCTGGGACGGAAAGCAGGCTCCTCTTAAGGTCTATGGGGAATTCGAAAAAGAAGTCCGCCTTGCGTTCAAAGCCTTAATGGACGTAATGCTTGAAGGAGATGCCTGGGGCAAACCTTTCAGTTTCCCAAAACCAGAAATCTCAATTGAACCGGACTTTATGGAAGAAGACGAGAATTTCAACAAAGCACATCCTGAGCTTCCTACTTATAAAGAGTTGTACAGGATGACCTTCGAGCTGGCTGCAAAATTCGGGACTCCGTATTTTGATAACCAGCTTCCGGAATATAGGGGTGCAGGACAGGGAATCTCATGTTATCAATGTTGTGCATACCAATTTTCTGTAAATCCTACCGATGATAAAGAGTTTGGCGACAAGCTTCGTTTCAAGGACGGAAAGCATTTCTCAATGGGCTCATGGATGGTCCTGTCCTTAAATTGTCCCAGGGCTGCATATAAGGCTGAACATGACGACCAGAAGCTTTTCACTGAACTCAAGAAACTCATGAATGAAGGTCTGGAAGTTTTCAAAATTAAACGCAAATGGATGAACAACCTGATAAAGAAAAACCGGATTCCTTTTGCAGCCCAGTGTCCAAAGGACCCGAACACAGGGGAAAAAGGGGCAATAGCTGTGGATTTTGACAGCCTTGTGTATACTATCGGAATAGTGGGGATAAATGAGATGGTTCAGTATCACACGGGCTACCAGATCCATGAATCTCCTATTGCATATAAGCTTGCCATCAGGACTATGTTCGAAATGAAAATGCATGCTCTGAAGCTTTCAAAGGAAAGCGGCATGAAAATTGCACTTGCAAGAACGCCTGCGGAAACGACAGCCCAGCGTTTTGCAGTTTCGGATCTCCTGCATAAGGAATACGCTGCCAAAGCCAAACTTACAATTAAAGGGGACATGAAAACCGCCGAGAAAGAGTTTAATGAGACGCGCGACCTTCCGGTTTATTATACCAACGGCACTCACATCCCTCCCGGGGCAGATGTCTCTTTGCCTGATAGGATTAAGTATGAACATACTTTCTTCCCTATCGTGGATGGCGGAAATATAATGCATATCTGGCTCGGAGAAGGAAAACCTGATCCTGACGGCCTTCAGGAGCTTGCCATGCATATAGCAAAGAACACACAAACGGGTTATTTTGCTTTCACAAGAGATATGACTGTGTGCACCGATGAAGGATATGTGTCCACAGGCCTGATGGATTCTTGCCCGAAATGCGGATCTTCAAACGTGCAACACTTTTCAAGAATCACCGGATATCTTCAGTCCGTAGAGGGCTGGAACCGGGGTAAACGCCAGGAATTGACTGGATAGAAAACGATACAGTACAAAGGAACTCAGTTAAGAAGTTCCCATTAACTTTTATTTTGTTAATAACCGTGATATATTATTCCTTAGTTCTAATATATTATCTTATATAGCTATTTTCTGATGACAGGGACGATGAATATTTTTATTAATACTTATTGATAATTCTAAATATTGGAATGAAAAAGAGATACTATGAAAGTAAATTATGCAGGCACTGTTCCTCTCTCAACCCTCGATTGGGGAGGAAAGGCTGCAATCACTATTTTTTTTCGAGGATGTCCTCTTCGCTGTCCTTACTGCCAGAATCATCCCTACCTGGATAAGGCAGAAACCGTGGAACTGGATTTTGTCAGGGAGCAAATACGAAGTTCAAGCCCTTTTGTGAGCTCGGTTGTATTCTCAGGAGGAGAACCCCTTATGCAGAAGGCAGTCGTGCCCCTTGCAGAATCTTCAAAAACACTCGGGCTTTTAGTCGGTGTTCACACAAACGGTTGCTATCCGGAGATGGTAACAGAACTGGTTAAGAAGAAACTGGTTGATAAGTTATTTATCGATATAAAGGCGCCTCCTGACTATCCGGAGCTTTACGGAAAAGTTGCAGGCTATGGAAAATACGAAGCTGTCAAAAAGACTCCGGAAGAGATAACAGCCTCTCTCAAAGAAACAATCAAAATTGCAGATTCAGGCGGCCTGGAAATGGAGCTCCGGACAACAGTAATCAGGGATTTTATCGGAAGCAAAGAAGATATTGCCAGTATAGCTGCCTGGATTTCGACAAATGTAAAAAATCGGGAAGTCGTTTATGTACTGCAGCAAGGAATTCCTGAACACAGCTTGGAAGAGAGTCTGAGAAAAACACGAGTTTTGGAAAGAGAAGAATTATTTGAACTGGGAAAGATGGCAAAGAATTTTCTTAAAAATGTCAGAATAAGGACAAAAGAAACCGGAGCAGAAATTATCTGATATTAAAATTAGTTAACACTTTTTTTAATCCGGAATTTTACAAAAAAATTGATTTTTGGTTCAAATTTAAGTTCAAATGATTTTGAAGCTTACAAAAGCCTTATACATACATAAGATGAAAAACACGGGTTAAAATATAGAAAGAAATTTATTTGTTTAATATTGTTAAAAAGTGACGGTATTTCTCTTTAATACCTGGCACAATCTCCCGGAAAAGGGGGAATATCTACCAAAAAGAAAATAAAAGTTATCTCTCTCAGAAAAGACCATGAAAGAAACAAAAGTATCTTCAATTGGAGAACGCGCTTTAATCTCTCGCTTATCTGAGATTTTCAAAATCTCAGGGGATAGGGTGGAGCATAAAGGAATACTGGTCGGTGCCGGTTCGGACGACTGTGCTGTTCTTGACCTGGATGGCGAAGAATGCCTGGTTGTTACTACGGATATGCTGCACAGAACAACGGATTTTCCTGTAGAAATGACAGCGTGGCAAATTGGCTGGATGTCTGCAGCCGTAAACCTGAGTGATATTGCAGCTATGGGTGCGGAACCGACGGGGCTCCTTATGGCAATAGGAATGCCTGCAGACACCGAGATTGCTTTTGTCGAAGAACTTGCAGAAGGCATGCGTGCATGTGCTGAGTTCTGCGGAACTGCAATTATCGGGGGTGACCTTGATACCCATGCGGAATTGACAGTTGTCGGGACAGCCCTGGGAAGGGCCAGGAAAAGCCAGCTTCTCTTGCGGCAGGGAGCAAGACCTGGTGACCTGGTATGCGTTACAGGGTATACAGGTTCTGCCGGAGCCGCTCTTGAGGCCCTTCAATCTAAAAAGCCTGTAAGTGAAATCGTCCTCAAAGCTCTTTTCGAACCGGTTCCCCGCACGAAAGAAGCCCGTATACTGGCTGAATCCGGGGCAGTTACATCCATGATGGATACAAGCGACGGCCTTGCCATGTCCCTGTACGATCTTTCCAGGGAAAGCCATGTAGGCTTCAAAATCAGGGAAAGTGCCCTTCCAATCCTCGAGGAAGTAAGGAAATTTGTTTCCGGTCACGCAGAGCTCACAGAACTGTCCCTTTATACAGGTGGAGACTTCGAACTTCTCATGACAATTGATTCGCAGCAGATAAAAAAAGTACAAAATATATGTAACTTAACCGTTATAGGAGAATGCACAGAGTATGGATCAGGCATCATGCTCGAATCCCCTGAGTATGGGCTAACTGCGATAGAACAACGAGGATATTTACAACTAAAAGCCTAACTCGCTGATAAATCTTCTGATTAAAACTGCAACCCCCAAATTAAAACCTGAAGTTCAGGAAACTAGGAATCATTGATTGTAACTTAATTATTGCTATTAGATTAGATTAGATTAGATTAGATTTAAAGGAACTTTAAAAATTAACAGATTTAATTTATGCACAAGGCTTAGAAGGATAAAACATGAATAAAGTTATTTTGCGAATATTTACAGCAATTCTGGCATTGGGACTGTTATGCGGAGCTGCATATGCAGATCCTACAGCAACTTTTAATGCGAATCCGGACTCAGGAAACGCACCTCTAACTGTGAGTTTTGAAGCTCAATTTAATAATGAAACAACTCATGCGTACTGGGATTTTGGAGATAATGGCTACGATGACGGAAACACCAATTGCAACGGAACACACCTATAAAACACAAGGTATATTCACAGCAAAGCTAACTCCCTCGAATAGCGCAGGAAATAATGGTTCTGCTGTGACTAAAACTATAACAGTGTCAAGTAACGGGAGCGAGTTAACACCTGATTTTGAAGCAACCCCTAAACAGGGAACAATACCTCTAGCTGTTAAATTTACAGACAAAAGCTCAGGAAATCCTACTTCATGGACTTGGGATTTTGGAGACGGAACTAATTCAACAGAGCAAAATCCTGAACATACATATTCAAGTGAAGGGAAGTTCAATGTTAATTTAACTATAAATAACGAAACTATTGGAAACCCAATAACAGAACGAAAGCCTAATTATATTACGGTAACAGCTAAAGATAATTCTACCGGAAACCGGATCTGGGAAGATGGCATGCCCACTACATACACCTGGACTGCCCAGAGTTTCTCAGGTTTCTACTATGACCTTGACAGCGGAGTCTCCTCTGAAAGCATGACTATTAAAGGTATTGGCAGAACCATAAATGAGGGGGATCTCGAGTATTCTACAAGTTCTGCTTTGACTAAATTCGATTACAGTTCTTGGGGCTCTTATCAGGTCATAGGGTTCATGGCTGACAAATACTTTGCAGGTTATACCGAAGCTTCCAAACCTGTGGGTGAAGATATAAGTCCGATTTCTAATGGTATCCTTTCCAAGATCCTGATTGACAGCAATGATAAAAAGTCAATAAGTTCCGGAGAATCCCTGGCTCTCGAGGAAGGCTATTCTTTGAATATCAAAGAGGTTGATGTTAACGGGAATAGTGTCTGGGTCCAGCTAGAGAAGGATGGAAAAGTGATTGATGACGGTTTTGTTTCATCCAACCAGGACTATGTATATAAAACTGACCTTGGAAAAGCTACTGACGTACCCATAATTTTGGTTCATTTCGGAGGTGTCTTCTCAGGCACCGAAAGCTCTGCGGTTTTCGTACAGGGCTTATTCCAGATCTCGGATAACTATTTGGAAGTCAAAAACAGCGACGATTATGGAGAAATGGAAGTACAATCCATCAGTAGTAGTGAAATTAAGATGGAAAACAGTAATGATATCGGACTCAGTAAGGGAGATACAGTCGATCTTATGGGCAAAGTAAAGATAAAGGTCGCTGATGACAATATACTACGTTTTGCCCCTGTAGTGGACACTAATGAAAGCGGTACTTACGAACTGCGCGGAACTGTGTACGATTCAAAAATTAATGGAGATGTATCTGATAGTTCCCCCTTCTCATGGACTCCTAAAAATTTCGAAGGATTCTATTATAATATTGATGAGGGAATCGGAACCGAGAGTCTTAATATCACAAAATTGGATAGCAGCACTATTCCGGAAGGTGAGCTGGTCTACAAATCCAGTCCTCAAACTGTAAATTTCGAACATAAGAGTTGGGGCAATTTTACAGTTTTCGGATTTATGGGAGACAAGTACTTTGCCGGGTATCCTGATGATGCCGTTAATGGATCCGTTGATGAGGTAAGCGTTCTCTCAAGTGATATTCTTGTCAAGATTCTAGCTGATAATAACGACAAAACGTCCATGTCCTCAGGTTCTGCTCTTGCTCTTCAAGAGGGCTATTCTATGAATATCAAAGAGGTTGATGTTAATGGGAATAGTGTCTGGATTCAGTTAGAAAAGGACGGAAAAGTAGTTGATGACGGTTTTGTTGCTTCCGGTCAGGACTATGTTTACAAAACAGATATAGGCAAAGCTACAGATGTGCCTCTTATCATTGTTCACTTCGGGACAGTCTTCTCAGGTGCAGAAACCTCTGCAGTCTTTGTGCAGGGTATTTTCCAGATCTCTGAAGATTATACTGAAGTTAAGAATGGGGATGACTTCGACAAGATGGAAGTTACAGATGTCTCGGATTCCGGCATCACAATGAAAAACACCGATGATATCGGGCTTAGCAAAGGCTCGAACACTACTGTCATGAACAACGTCAGTTTCAAGACCGCTGATAATTCTTCTGCCCTCAGGTTCTACCCATATGTCGAAGTTAAAAGCGGAGGCTCGTCGACCCATGGACTGAATGTCAGTGTTCCGGATGAGATTGCTGCAGGCAGTCAGTTTGATATTAAAGTTACTGCAAACGGGAATCCAGTAGAAGGAGCTATAGTTAAGGTTAATGGAAACATTACAGGAAATACCTCCTCAGATGGAATTGTTCAATATACCGCAGAAAGCGAAGGGTCTCTGAAATTAACCGCAGAAAAGAGTGGATACTCAACCGTGTCCAAAAATATCGATGTTGTTGCCCCGAAAGATGAAATGAGCCTCGGTGTTTCTCCTGAGAAAATATATATCGGGGATAACATAACCATCACAGCCCTGAAAAAGATTGGAGGAAACCCGGTTGTTGGTGCAAATATTACAATTGACGATCAACTTCTGGGAGCAACCGGATCCAATGGGACTATCACGTACAAGGCAGATAAAAACGGTACAATGAAGGTTAGTGCTTTCAAGAAAGGTTTCAATAATAATAGCATTGACGTGAAGGTTAGGGATTTTGAAGCAATCTTCAATGTATCCGGCTTGACAGTTACTCCTATTGATCCAAGTGCCGGTAAGAATGCAACAATCTCAGCTACCATAATAAATACAGGTAATGCAGCAGGAAATTATACTGCAAAGTTATCGATAAATGGGAATGAAACCGAATCAAAGGAAGTTTCACTTGGTGTCGGAGGAAATAAGACTGTAACCTTCTCCCATAAAGAGGAAAAACCAGGAAATTATACAGCGGAATTAGGAGGCAAAACAGTCACCTATAAAGTAAAAGAAAGTTCTCCAATACTGCTGTATGTCCTCATAGTTGTTGTCCTTTTAATTATAGGCGGAGCTGCTTATTACTTTACCAAAGGCGGCGGCGATGTAGGAGATATTCAGGAAAAGGTTCAGGAACTTATTAACTCGATAAAGTTAAAGAAGTAAAACCTGAAACAGTAAAATGTGGAAAAAAGACAAAGAAAAGAATCAAACCATAATTCCCGCGACAAGCAGATCGCGGGTTTTTTATTTTCTAATTTTCAATCCATTTTTCGAAGTGCAAGTTCGATAGCATCTATAAGACTGTTTTTGGGAATAATAGTTGTCACAGGAATGTTAAGAATTTTTTCAACAGTGGGGCTTACTATTGGAGCACAAACCAGGGCCTTGGCTCCGTCTCTCTCAGCATTAACAGCTGCGATTATTGCTTCTTCCATTGAGGTCGCAGAATATTCCCTTATTGTAATCAGCCTGCCGCCGATTTTTTTCTTCGTTTCGATGATGTTATCAAGCACTGAGCGAGCTGCAATTACGGCGATAAATTCCCCACTATCCGATTCCTTAATTTCACGGATAGTTTTCACAATCTGTCGGAGAGTTTTAATATTCGGATCCCTGTTACCCGACAGGATCTTGTAGAGGGTACTCGGAGGGATATTGGCTTTTTTGGCAAAATCTACAGCAGTGAGGTTAAGATCCTCTTTAATCACAGCTGAAAATGTTTTTTGAAATACCTCATCAGATTCGAAAGCGGACTTTATAACCTTGTCAGCAGCATTCATAAAGTAACCTCTGAAATCCTATAATTAGATAGTCAATTAGACATGTATTCACAATTACAAGAGCAAATATTTACAATCTACAGGAGTTAAGTCCCAAATGAGAAATATATCCAAACGTATTAATACATTTGGGATAATTCTAAAAATGCTTTGAGAACATATATATACTACTTTTGAAAAAATAATAGTACTTCGAGGTATATACTTTTTATTTTCACTGGAATTCTTCTTTGAAAATTGCCCCATAAATTTATTTTAGTTAGGTGTTGAATTGTATTTATAGAGTATTGAGGTGAAGCTTTGAAAAAGTTAGGCATATTACTTACTATATTGTTGGTTGCATCTATTTTCGTATCAGGTTGTGCATCCAATAATGAAAATAAGGGAAATGCATCCGATAATAAAACAGTAGCCAGTAATGCGAGCGGGTCTCAAGGAGGCGCCCCGGTTACAGAAGTAAAGTTCGGTTATCAACCAAGTACCCATCAAATCGCATATATGACTGCTGCTGCAAAAGATTGGTGGAAACAGGATCTTGCGCCTTTTGGAATTACGAATATTAAGGAGAATTCTTTCCCGACGGGCGACCCTGAAATGCAGGCTATGATGGCTGGAGACCTGGATGTAGCCTATGTTGGGTCAGCTCCTGTGATTACAGCTCTCAGCCAGGGTCTTGACGCAAAAATTGTTGCGCCTGTTCAGATAAATGGTTCAAGTCTCGTGCTCAGGAACGAATCCAAGTATGAGAGCCCTAAGGACTTAAAAGGACTTAAAATTGCGACCTACCCACCTGGAACAATTCAGGACACTGTCCTCAGAGAATGGCTCACGGAAAATGGAATAGATCCTGTTAAAGATGTTACAATAGTTCCCATGACTCCCGGAGACGCCATGACCGCTATCGCAGCGAAAAAGGTTGATGCCGTCTTCCTACCTCACCCATCCCCTACGATCGTCGAAAAGCAGGGTAACGGGCGCACCATAGTACAATCTGGAGAGATGGAACCGAATCATGCATGCTGTGTGCTCGTAGTGAGTGGAAAACTTATCAGGGAGCATCCGGATATTGTGGAGCAGATTGTAAAGACGCACATTAAGGCAACAAAATATAACAATGAGAATATGGACGAAGCCGCTCAGATTTTCTCAAACAAGACGACAGTTGATGTTGCAACAGTTGAGGAATCTTTTAAGGAATGGGACGGAAAATGGATTACAGATCCTGCACAGATTGAAAATTCAGTCGTCAATTACTCTAAAGTCCAGTCCGATCTCGGGTATATACAGAAACCTCTAACAGCAGAAAGCATATTTGATACAAGCTTCTATGATAAAGCTGTCAGTGGAAATGAAACAAAGTAAAAACAGGTAATTTAAATGTGTTCAATTGCCTTTCTTTTATTAGGGGCAGTTGGACCTTATTTTTTAATAAAAACGAAGTGTGCCGGAAAGATAAAAAAGTAATAGTCCTTTTAGTTAGATATGAAAATTGGTTTCATAAAAACAATTGAAGAAAAGGGTATTGAAGCCTTATCTCTTATAACAGTAATTATTATATGGCAGATTATAGCCGATAAAGTCGTACATAAAAAATTTATTCTGCCAAGCTTTTATGATGTAGTAATCGCTTTCGTTTCCATCGTGAAAAGTGGGTTAGTCTTCGAGGATATATCAACAAGCCTGCTCCACTTTTTGATAGGCATTGCTGCTGCGCTAATTATCGGGATTCCCCTTGGAATATCTATGGGGTGGTTCAAAAAAGCAGATCGGGCAATTGATCCTATTATCGAGATTCTGCGCCCGATTCCCCCTCTTGCCTGGATACCGTTTGCGATCGTGTGGTTTGGGCTTACACATGAAGCTGCAGGCTTTGTTGTGTTTGTAGGAATGATCTTTCCTATCATTATCAATACCTACTCGGGTTTTAAAAACGTGCCCAAAGTTTATGTCGAAGCAGCAGAGGTTCTTGGTTGTACCAGAAGTATCAACCTTATACGTTTCATTGCAATTCCATCAGCTATGCCTTCGATTGTTGCAGGAATCCGAATTGCCATGGGAGTGGGCTGGATGTGTCTTGTTGCTGCAGAGATGTTCGGGGTTAGTACCAATGGGCTTGGATATCAGATCTGGCACAATTATTATCTACACAGGATGGATTATGTGCTTGTTTATATGCTCCTTCTGGGATTCGTGGGTCTTTTTATCGATCGATTCTTCCGATATTACGTTGACGCAAAACTACTGAAATGGACAGCTGGAACTGTGGTATGAGATGGGCAGAGTAAGCATAAAAAATGTTTCACGTATCTTTTCTAAAAAAGAAGACGGATCCGGGACCGAGGCTCTACATAACGTAAGCTTTGATGTGAAGGATGGAGAGTTTATCTGCCTTCTCGGACCTTCTGGCTGTGGGAAGACGACACTGCTTAGAATTCTCGCAGGACTGGAGGTTATGACCTCGGGAGAAATTACGCTCAATGGAGTTCCTATTACGGGTCCGGACCTCAAGAGGGGGATGGTTTTCCAGCAGTATTCCCTCTTTCCCTGGAGAACCGTTATTGATAACATCACCTTTGGTCTGGAAATGCAGGGAGTTAAGAAAGCTGAAGCCCGGAAGCAGGTGGAGAAGTATATAGATCTTGTAGGTCTGGAACAGTTCAAAAACAGCTATCCTTATGAACTCTCCGGGGGCATGCAGCAGCGAGCAGCTATTGCCAGAGCCCTTGCCAACGAGCCCGAGGTACTTCTTATGGATGAGCCCTTCGGAGCTCTGGATGCTCAAACCCGAAACATCCTTCAGGATGAGCTGCTGAAAATATGGGAGAAAAGACATGTGACAATTCTTTTCGTAACCCATAGTGTGGATGAAGCGGTTTTTCTCTCTGACCGGATAGTAGTCATGACCTCAAGACCGGGAAGGATAAGAGAGATTGTAAATGTGGAACTACCCCGCCCAAGATGCAGGACCGGTACGGAAGCTAACCGCTTAAGGGATTTTGTTCTAAAGCTTCTGGAAGAAGAAAGGTTCAAAAAGTGAGCTGCACGGAAAAACAGAACATTATGGATAGTTAGGATTATCCTCCGCCCTGATAATCACTTTTGTTAATGGTTCTACCTGTTTAACAGATACCTTTCCTATAAGCTCAAGAGTTCCCTCAGCTTTTACTGAGCCGATAGCACATCCTGGCCTGACGCGAATATCTCCCTGGCAGGCTGCTGCATTTATCTTCGCTCTGTCAAAAAGAATAAGTTCAGATTTCGTCTCGATGCTACCAAGAATTTTTACTGCAGCACAGACAAGAGCACTGCTGGCTTTTACCTTGCCTTGAACTACCGAACCTTTCCCCAGCTCAAGCCTGCCAGTTACTATAAGGTTTCCCCAGAACTTTACATCCTGTCCCACAATCACATTTCCGTCCAGTCTAAGGTCGTGCTCAAAAAAAGCTTTTTTTTCAATAATGTAGGTATTGGATCGAGGATGATATTTAACGAAACGGATCATTAGATATAACTCCGGTACTTAATCGAGATTAGCTTATTCTTCCGGGATTTGCTCAATTTTTGCTCCAAGACTCCGGATATCCTTGAAGAATTCAGGGTAAGAGATAGATACGGATTCGGTAGTGTCAATTGTTGTATCTCCGGCTACCATTCCTGCTACTGCAAGTGCCATAACAATCCTGTGGTCATCCCAACCGTGGACTGTTGCTCCATGCAATTTTCCTCCCGTTATGGTCAGACTGTCCTTCTCTTCTTTGAGCTTGACTCCAAGCTTTGGCAGTTCAGTTGCAAGAGCCCGAAGTCGGTCAGTTTCCTTATATCGGACATGCTCTGCATTTTCAATTCTGCTTGTCCCTTCGGCAGCTGAAGCCAGAACCGCAACAGTCGGGACAAGGTCAGGGGTTGCTCCTGCATCAAAAGTGATAGCATTTAATTGTCTTCCACCTTTGATTGTTACAGTTCCGGCTTTTTTATCCCAGGTAATATTAGCTCCCATTTTTTCCAGAATCTCAATTATCAGCTTATCCCCCTGTTTAGACGGGAAGAGGTTTTTCACCTTAACTTCAGCCCCATCTATCATAGCTGCAGCTGCAAGCAGATAGGATGCTGAAGAAAAGTCCCCAGGAATAGTATAATCTTTGAAGTCATACTTCTGCTTTCCCGGGATAATAAATTTGATGCCATTTTCGTTACCAGTTTGAATTTTGACTCCTGCCAGTTCCAGCATCTCAAGAGTTACATCCACATAGGGTTTTGATTTAAGTTTCCCTATTATGGAAAGGGTCGTATTGCTTTCTTTAAGCGGACAGGCAATAAGAAGGGCTGAGATGAACTGTGAACTTATCGAACCGCTAATATCCACTTCTGTTCCTTTAAGCCCACCTCTTACGATAATAGGAGCTCTTTCGTTTCCCCGCGTGGAACAGGCTTTGGCTCCAAGTTTGTTGAGGGCCTCAAGGAGAGGACCGTTGGGACGAGAACGCAGCGAGGAATCTCCGGTAAGCACTGTGATTCCATCTGTCAAGGCTGCAATTGCAGTCATCAATCGAAGGGTAGTCCCGGAGTTTGCAGCATCGATTACATCATCCGGAATTTTAGGCTTTCCATCAAAGCCATGAATTTTTAAATTCTCTTCCTTCAGTTCAATCGAGGCCCCGAACATCTCGGAAGCCCGGACCGTAGCAAGGGTATCGGCTGAAAGTAAAGGGCGGCGAACAATCGATTCTTTTGAAAGGGCTGCCAGGGTTATAGCCCTATGAGTATAACTTTTTGAGGGGGGGGCAAAGACTTCCCCGCTTAGTGATGATTTGCCGATAGAAATGCGCATGTCTGATCAGAGCTCTTTTTTAAGATTTTTTGCTGGGGATAGAATTTTCATTTTAAAGGATCAGTTTCCATTCTTTACAATATTTTCAACTGTGTCCCAGTCATGGTCATAAACATGAGCTGAGATGCTGATTGTGGTTATGGTTCCAGGTTTTACTCCTACTCCGTCCGCCACATATTCCAGGAGTCTGGAAAGCCCGTAAAGGTTTGCCGGATAAGCTCCTCCAAAATCGTGACTCCTGAAAAGGGTAGTGAGATGCACTTTCCCATTCCTGATCTTAAAATCATCCAGCATCATGCAGGGCACTTCGTTTACTTTGGTATCCATCGGGGGAATCCAGGTGATCGCAATTGCTCTTCTGGATGCGGGACTTTCCTGCAGCTTTTCGATTACATATTTGATCTGGTCTACTTTTCCATCCCAGTTTCGAAGGCGCTGTCCGTATGTGTATTCGAAGTCCTGTGCGTTTTCCCCCGAGATCAGTTGCTTTGCGTACTCTTCGAGCCTTTCTTCATTCCAGGCAGTGTCTTCCGGAATCTTATTGATGTAAGGATCTTCAATTACTATCATCAAATCCATGAATTCCTTTATCTGGTTACCTCTCTCGTCGGTAATTACCTTCCCATGATTCCAGATGATATTAAGCCCGCGGTACCATGCATCAGAGATATTCTTTGCTCTGATGATCCTGCCGATCTCAAACTTATCTTCCATTGAAAATTCCCCTAAGAATTCTCAGATCTGTCACTCTATATTATAATTGCTTTCTGTGTTGTGATCTAATGTATCTAAGGATATCTGATTTGTTTTGATAGCGTATAGCACGCTTAATTTAATAGAATTTCGGCGTGCAAAAAGAAATAAAAAACTCTAAAAGAGAAATAAAATAGATTAAACATTAAAGAACGAAATTAAAAAGTTAAAAAGAATTAATGCAAAATGGAATTAAAAAAAGGAAGAAGTAAAGGCCGAGAAATCTTCTCAGAACCTCATCGCCCTCAGACGTTTGATCTCTCTCCTCAGTTACCGGGTGAGTGCTGAACAGCGACTGAATAGCGCCTCCTTTGAGGGGATTGACAATAAACATGTGTGCACTGCTTTCCTTTGCCTGCACATCTGAGATGCTTGGTTTGTAGTTGGAGTTCCCGTATTCGAGTTTCTGCAAGGCATCAGCAAGAGCCCACGGTTTTCTACAAATGCGGCTCCTTCAGAATCTGCTGCATATTCTCTTGACCTTGAGATCGCAAGCTGGATCAGGGTTGCAGCAATCGGTGCTACGATTGCCATTGCAATAAGGCCTATTATTCCTCCGTTGTCATCATCCCTGCTGCCGAAGCCGCCGAAAATTGCAGCCCACTGCGCCATGGTAGCCAGCATTGTGACGACACCTGCAAGGGTTGCAGCCACTGCACTGATCAGGGTGTCCCTGTTCATTACATGTGCCAGCTCGTGTGCCAGCACGCCTTCGATTTCTTCATGCGATAGCAGGTTCAGAATTCCGGTTGTAACGGCCACAGCCGCATGCTTCGGATCCCTGCCTGTTGCAAACGCATTTGGCATCGCGGACTCTACAATGTACACTTTGGGTTTTGGCACCCCTGCTTTCATAGCCAGCCCGTCGACGATCCTGTGCAGGTTCGGAGATTCGGCAGGGGTAACTTCTTTTGCCCCGTACATCTTGAGTACTATCTTGTCACTATACCAGTAGCTGCCGAAATTGATAATTACTGCAAACAAGAATGCAATAATCATTCCGCCCGTACCACCGAAGATAATCTCCTATTAAAATAAGGAGACCAGTAAGGGCAGCAAGCAAAACCGTAGTTTTAAACATGTTCTTCATGACTTCTCACACGACGTCCTCCCAGGCAAATGTCTGGGTTTTCAGTCTATGATTCTAGTTTTTGGACTTATTTTTATAAATTTGACCTAGTAGAATCAGTTATATATATCATGAGTAGTGCCGATATATATTTTTTACTCCAAATGTCAAAGGTTGGTACAATTGTATTATTAAATTGTCCTTATTTGCCTGAAATAATCTTTAAATTATCACAATAGGAAAATTTATTCCCAAATATGGAAATTCTACCTATTCTAAAGCGTGTTATATACCACTTCGACATTCCCCCATGTCTAAACTCTAGAATACTCGATAGTATATCTGTTTTAGTATATTTAGATTTGCTTTGTCTTGGGGATGTCTCTGGTTTGAAATTTATAAGTCACTAACAGCTTAAAAATAAAAAAAGGCAGTTAAAGCTTGTTGCTATTAATGTTCAGTTTAACTGTGTAAGCTCTAAATTTTTTAAAGCTTCATGAATAAAAAACGGAGCTTCTATCAGCTTAATTCCTTTTTTCCTTAACTCCTCTTTTGGTCGCCTTCCAATCCTGGCGCAGAACAAAGCTTTGCAGTCCGTAATCAAAGAAATAGATCTGCCCAAAACATCGTCCATGTTTCCCTTATCTGACGAACCGCACAGCGGTGTAATTTCTCTAGCTTCTATGAATTGTATATCCCCACAATTTATCTCATATATCAAAAAACGAGACGCTCTTCCAAAATGCTGATTAATAACCTTACCATCGCTTGAAACAACTGCAACTTTCATTCATTCCCTCCTTTTTCCTGCTTTGACTCAGGTGTGTTTCTTTAGTGAGAAGAGGCTTGGGCATGATAATATCATTTAAGAGGAACAGGAAATTTTACTCAAATTGACGGGATTAGTAAGTTTATAGAGTTAACAGGTTAATGAAAATAAGATTAACCTGTTAATCAAGGGCAGAATTATAGGTTTTAAATTCTTATATCGGTTTTAAATTCTTATAAATCTCTGAAGTTTGATTGATTTGTAGCTAAACAAATGGGAGTTATTTTACTTTTAATGTTTATTCCTCTCCCATTTCTTTTCTGAATTCCATGTAATCCCTTTCGACTTCTTCAAGCATATATTCCATTTTGATACCTCATTTGAACGTGATGATTGGCATTTTTCTTAAGTGGTATTTTTTCAAAGGACTTACGCAGTTGAATCAGGAGGCAGCAGCATAAACTTCAGGCCGTTACAGTTTGGATTCAGGGCGATATTTGCAGATTTTCTTTGCTCTTCAATGCGTAAGTCCTAATTGGAGGTCGACTTTTGGAGGTTATTGGTTTGGAGCTTGCCGGTGTTTTTACTGATAATCTATTTTACAATGTGTCCTGTTCCGGTTTATTCTCTATACAGAAATTTGTTGAATGGATGACCTCGAGATTTTCCATGATTTTTGTTTCGTCAGGAGTCAAAAAAATACCATTACTGAACAAAAATCCATATCTTTCCACGATTTTTATTTCGTCAGGGGTTAAAAGCATGCCACTGCCGAATAAAAATCCATGTACAGGTCTTGGAGCTTTTCTTTCTGTTATTTCTTTCATCTCTTAGTCACCTATTAGTTAGTCACTTATTAGTTCCGTAATTCCTCGTTTTCATACTAGGAATACAGTAACCTATTACCGACTCTAATAATATAAATAGTTTTCTATCAATGGGTATAAAGCTAATAAAATAAAATAAAATAAAAGTAAAGTATACAGGTGGCCGACACATTCTAAAATATTCGACGTTGCTTAGAACTTAAATATCCGGGTAATAAAGTTATCCTCTTTGTACTTCATAATCCAATCTAACAATCCCATTTTCATATTTTTCTATCCCGAATGTCTTGAGCTTGATTTGTTTTCCAATGCGATCAAACAGAGGGATTCCGCCCCCAAGGATGACGGGAATTATGAAAATAATAAGGTCCTGTACAAGGTTCTCTGCAAGAAATGCCTTAATAAGCTGTGAGCCGCCTACAAGCCATATATCCTGTTCAGTACTTTCTTTGAGCTGGTGCACAAACTTTTTGAGGTCTCCTGTAACGAATTCTACATTTTTTTCGCAAGGCAGGGAATCTTTTTTTCCAGTAAATACGTATGATTTCTTCTCTTTGTAGGGCCAGTCTCCAAATTCAAGGACCTGCGCGTAGGTCTTCCTGCCCATAAGGACTGTGCCGATTGACGAGTAGAATTCTGCGTATCCATAGTCAGTTTCGGGGTTATTCTCGTACTCCATTAACCAGTCAATGCTGCCGTCTTCCCGGGCTATGAAGCCATCCAGGCTTGTTGCAATATAGAGCTTTATTCCTGGCATACTTTTTCACTTTTAATTATTTTCTTTCAGTATTATCTATTCATCGAATCCAAATCCTATTTTTTCAAAGGTTGCATAAATTATATATAATATAAATAGGTAATAGGTTAGTGTACACCTGCCAAAAACGAAGAATCACAAAGCACCAAAAGGAGGGAATAAGAAAGTTAAAAGAATGACTGAAAGACTTCTAAAATCCAAAATTCACTTGCGAATTTTGCTTCACAATGCATTCTTTATTTTTCAGGAAAGAAAGGAATAAGATTCTAGTAACGCTATAAAATCTTCTATACATAAAAATCTAACAAAAGGTGAGTTCGGAAAAATACCTGCTAAAAACTAAGAACAATTGAAAGATGACCCTTAGAAAAAAGCATACTTCGAAACCTCCTGAAGTTATCCTTTTAGGACTTCGGAAAATCTACTCATTTCCGTATTATATTTTCAATTTTAAAGTTTTTTTTCTTGATCTATTTTCTTTAATAAATTCATTGAACGGCTGAAGTTTAAAATAAATTATGGAAAAACGGAATTTACTAAGTCCAGACATACAATTCCCTCCCAATTACATACAATCTCTTCATAACCTCCCGTAAAAAACGATATTAAGAAAAGTATATTCTGAAAGCTTGTTGCGGATGGGACTCAATCAAGTTTTGTAACATTTCATTTTTATCATTTTTTGAGCTTCGAAAAAAGAACTATCTCTCAATGATTTATCATTGATAATTTGATTGATTATTTTGCTTTTCTTGCTAAAAAAGTAGAACTGTCTCCAAGATGAAACCTGAACTCACCTTCGAGTTTATCTTTTTCTTTAATCCTTACCCAACCAAAACCAGAAACAGGGGTCGCCTTCTTCACTCCCTTCAAAAGTGAATTCGAATCTGTTGTCGTCGGCATAATCAACGATCCTTCCGTCTATTTCCCCGGAAACCAAACCGAATTGAAAATTCCCAAGCTTATTCGGCTTTATATCAATATAGGCCTGAACGTCCATATTGAAATAGTCCTCATCCCACATTTCCATCTCATAAATGTGCCATGTCCCTGTAAATTCCGTACTCTGGTCTTTGTTTTCTTGCATGGAATAACTATTTTTCATAATGAATTTGAAGCTTTCGGAGACTTTACTGCACCCCGGTAAGTTAGTTAAATATGAATAAAGCGAAGTAATAAATAGTGAAATGAGGTGAAATTAATGGCTAAACCGGTTGAGTTAGGTTTAGTCCTTGAAGGAGAGGATGAAAAAAGATTCATCGAATATGATGACGACCAAAAGCATCACCTTTAGTCTTAGCTATGATCGCAGAAGGCAAGGAATTGTAGAGAAAAACGAGCGAAAAGTCAGAGAACTTAGAGCATGAAAATCTCGACAATGAACTTATTGTACTGCCTGTCGATGAAACTGACGACCTTTCTTTTTTTAACTGAAAAAATGAAGAGTTAAACGATTTTTTGAAGACTAATGCCTGGGCAGATCAAAAAATTTAGTCAATCGAACACGATTATGTTTTTGCGATGGTAATCTGGCCGGATTCTATTCCCTGGCAGCTGACACCATTGAAACTAAAAGTGTAATTGATGGAATAGTATCTTATCAATATCGAAAATATCCGGCGGTTAAGATCGCAAGGCTGGCGATCGATTCCAGGTTCGAAAAACGAGGGATAGGAACTTTTTTAATAAGAATTATTCTTGCTCAGGTGGAATCTATTTGCGATAATATAGGCTGTAGATATCTCCTGGTGGATTCCAAATTAGAATCAACCGGCTTCTATGAAAAATTCGAATTTAAAGTTGCAGAGAAGAATAAAAAAACCGATTTTGTCCCGATGTACCTTAATATGCAACCATATGTACGAAAATAAATGGCAGTGCGCTAATTTTTTGTAAATTCCAATTTATGATACATTAGGTCTTAAGATAAAGCTTATGCATAAACTATAGAGCAAATTTTACAGAAAACCAGGCACACTGTCTATAAAAATCACAGGTCTGTAAATCGAGAATCAGTTTAAACTGCGCTCTTTGTGCTGCTTCCGATATGTACTGACATGCAAACATCAAATTATGCTGCCGATTTTTCTTCTTTTTTGCAAGTGGTTGACTGAATGAAGACGCAGATAAAGTAAAGTCCGGTGAAGCAAAAATCTCTGTTTAGAACCTATCTAAGAAAGAGTCACAATTTCGATGCAGAACTCTTAAAACTCCCTCCACGCCCGCATGCTGCGAAGCAGCAAATATCGGGCGGTCACTGACAAAAAAGTATAAACGACAGTGGAATATAGTGTCTTATCCAGAAATAATTTCAATTTCTAAGGTTTTATCACCTTTATTTCAAGTCCAAATGACTAACCGTGTACTGCAAACTTCGAATTGGTTTAATTGTTTTATCCATCATATGGAACAATGAGAAGATATCAATTCCCTCAACTTTGATTCCTCTGGGTCACTGCAATTGTATCAAAGATTAAATGTTAAAATTCTTAAATATGTAAAATATTTTTGGGTATAACAGCTGTTTTTCAGTTTTAGAAACTGGAACGCTGGGAATTCTCTTTTCTATTTCTTTTTCAATTATGGAAAAGCCGCACTGCGTGCGGGACAAGCTCCGTTAAGGAAGCTAATGATGTTGCTCCGGTTCCTATCACATAGGCTAAAGAAAAATGGCTGTATGGATAAGTTCTTTAGGCTGCATGGACGATGGCATAAAAATAAAAATAAAGTTATTGTTCCAGAGAATCAACCCTCATTCGAGCATAAATACCGAAAAGGACCGCGTACTCATAGGTGCGAATTTCATCTTCTGTCACTAATTTAATGACGAGAGAATCTGAGATATACAAGTGCTAGCGCCGCAATAGCAGTTACTAAGCTGAAAGCTGGCATTGATGCAGTTTTGGATGTGGGTGAAGGCTCCGTTTTCGAAGTGGTTTGCTCCTTAGGAGTGGGGACTTCGCCTTTATAGTGCTCGGTGGAAATGTAAGGGTAGGCTATTGTGAAATCAGCTATTAACAAGAGATTTTTTTGTTTCAAAATCGTCAATTTGATAAACGAGATCTAGTGGTAATAGATCCCCCAGCCCATTTATCAGTAGGTTTAACTGTCCAATCATATACATTTTACGAGGAGTTTTTCTCCATTACATGCTGCTCCGATACATCTTTCATCTTTGAAGTTGGACCAGTCAACAATCTCAGAAATCATCTTTCTGCAATTTCACTTAGCATATATGGCATACTTACATTTTTGATATACAGTCATATTAATATCCAACATTGAAAGGCTCCCCAATTTTCAAAATCGGCTTTGCAGCTTCTTTTCCAGATAAGAGTTTATCATTATAGTAAACATCTATTTTACCATATGGACTTTCTGCAGATGCTATTCTTGTAACAGATAGCATAAAGAATAGCATCCTAATATAATACAGATTTTAGATTCATATTATCCACCGAATTCTAGAGATAGTCTATTATATCCAGCTGATTTTTCTGTAGTACCCGCCTATTTTGTCTCCAACACCCTTTGGACCAGGGCCAACAATTGTTGCAGCAATATCCGGTGAACTTGAAACGTAATTGGTTTATTTCTCCTAGCCTAAGTTACTTCCATTTAGTATCTATTTTATACGGGTGATCGTATTGTCTGTCTTTTCTCACATACCTCTGTCCTTTGTGTCCAAAATAGGGTTTAGGAATTACTTCATTATCATTATCAATAACAGTAAACACTTGATATCTCCCCATAATTTCATACGTCCATACATTTATTGTAAAAACCCAGTGAGGAGGCAATACTGGCAGCCCACAGGGAATAGCTGCCATTGTTCTATCTAATCTTTTTGAGATTTTATCTCCTACTTCCCCGGAATATTTATCAACTGTTTCATTTGCCATCTTTTTCAGCTCATTATCGATTCTCCCAAAGCTGGCGTCAAGTGCCGGACCTTTATTTTTGGTGACATTACAAATGCCGTTTGCAACACCGATTCTAACATCAGAATCAACTCTATTGAGAGTGGCATCAAGCTCATCAGATCCAACTGAAGGGCTTGAATTCCGTATTTCTATTTTGATGACAGCAGCAAGTTCGTCTGAGAGCTCGTCTGTTGTAGATTTTTGAATCAACTGGTCGTCAGAAAGAATATTAAGGTAACTTGATGTGATTTCATGGACGTGATCTTTATTTATCCAGCTTGAAACAACAGGGTTAGAACTTATTTCGGCAGTCACTTCTTCAGTTATTTGGACTCTCATTTCCTGGGCATAAACATGCTTCAAGTTGTAAACTTCCTTATTGAGATTTGTTGTGTCTAAGGAAGCATTATTTTCGCTTAGATTCTGCTCAAGCAGGGAAACTTCATTATTCAGGATAGAAATGCTTTGACTAATCTGCTGGGCAGTCTCAGTTTTTACATATTCACCACTTGAATCTATAGCATCTGAAATTTCCTCTGAAATATTTGTCGTGAAAACGCAAGTGTTCCTAACGCCAAGTGGATAAATCGTCAGTCCGGTTGCTGTATCTGTCCACTCGTATTCTTTTTTGAGGTCAAAATCAGGATCATGATAGAGATAGTTCGGCTTCTGGTCAACGAGAAGAGTGAAGTTTTCAGTCCAGTTGTATTTGCTTTCCGGCTGACCGGTAATATTCATTGTCGAAATAATGCCCATATCCTTTCCAAGTGCAGAGGACGCCATTTCGATTGCAGGGTTATCAAAAAGAGTCATGGAGCCCGAGGTTATGCTGTCAAGCGCACTGGTATCAATGCCTTTTTTCTTAAGGGCTTTGAGGATGTAGGAATTGAGGTCAGAGTCCAGCTTACCGTTTTTCTGTTCGATGTCCTGAAGCAGCTTGTTGTAGGTCTCGTTTCTTGCGATATAGCGGGCAGAATCGCTTGAGGTGTATATTTCCCCTTCAGGGGTAAGGTGCTGACTTTTATTTACATAGGTTTCCCGGTTAGTTTCCAGTTCGAGAACAAGTTTTCTGGCAGCTTCGACCTGCAGGTCTGTCGGGTTCCGGCCAGGGGAATCAACAAGGGAATAATTGAAGGCCGGATTGTCCTTTTCGATAGAAGCAAGCATTTCCAGTACGTATTCTGCCATTACCTTATGCAGCCATGGAGGGACATCGCAATTGACTGAATGCTGGGGCAGATTCATTTTGTCAGGGTAAAACAGGAAATTGCTCGCGATTGTCCCGACATTTACATAATCCTCCCTGTATTTGTCGGCAGCATCGGAACAGCATGGGTCAAATCTCTCTGTCCCGCCCAGGGAGAAATTTGTTTGTTTATATTCGCGTTCGATGGGATCGGTATAGGTCGATAAACCTGTATAGCCGCCTGCCGGAGGACGTTTGTGGTATATTATTGTCAGGTTCTCGGATTCGGTTTCGGTGTGAGATAAAGATTCGGAATCGGTCTCGCTTATGGTTTCGGAGTTTGAGCCGCTTGAGGTACCTTGATGAGTTACGGTCGTATAGTTTCCATCCGCCTTCCTCTCCCTGGTCCTCCACTGGTAGGTGTAATCATAATCGTAGTCTATTTTCCATCTGGTTTTTATTGTATAGGATATATCGTACTCGATTCTCCAGTCAAAAACGTGATCTTCCCGGTTCAGGTATCCATCGGTTCTGTTCTCAACCGGAAGGCTGTCGTTACTTGTGTGAGTGAGATGCGGCTCAATCTTCACATCACTTATCTCAGTTGAGAGCAGTCTGACCAAGGCTCCTTTTACGGACCAACTGGCTACGTCTCCTCTTGGGGGGTTTATTGAAGGGTCTAAAGACGTGGAATAAGAGTTTGTAATGGAGTCGCTCCAGGAATAAGACGGCACAAGAGATCCTGTATGCGTTCCGGATGGGAAGTAATTTGAATTCCAATTGACGTCGTGCCCGCCGAAGGAGACTGAACTGCTTCCGAAATTTGGAGTTATCCGTGAGTCGAGCGGTTCTGGAAAAAGATCAGGACCGTCTCTCAGGATCTCCCCCTGGACGGAAGCTGTGTAAACGCTGTTAGTGACGTCATGGATAAGATCAGGATTTTCTTTTGTCCATACGTGATCATTGAAGACCCAGCCGTCCAGCACTCCGTCTGTGTAATCCGATGCAGAGACAGTTATTTTGGAAGAGTCCGAAAGCTCTTTAATAGAGGTATTTGTCTCTTCAAGAGATTCTCCGATGCCTTTTTCTACGTTTAGGGAAAAAGACTTGTTTTCTGCAAGAGAATTGTAAGTGGTAGTGAGGTTTACACTCTTATCCTTTTCATAAGAATTTCCTGAGCTTTCATTGCCGGCATTGCTGGCATTGCCGGAAGAACCAGGGCCAGAACTTGCAGATCCTGAATCTGTTTTTTTGCTGCCGGAATCGAAAATGTCTTCATAAAGGACTTTTCCGTTATAGTAGGAAGTGTATGTAAGAGCGAGAGGATCGACCGAATCAAAAACTTTTTTCTGGGTATAAAGTGTTGCCCCATTAACAGAGCTTGAAAGGGCAGGATTGGTCAGGATATTCAAGGGGCCGTGTGCATAACGCTGCCAGGGACCATATATGAACGTTCTGAGGTTTGTCGCTCCCAGTACGAGATTGGATGTCGAATCCAGGCCCGATGAATTCCCAAGAGCGGCTTCGTATTCCCGGACAAGTTCTTCAAGCAGAGGTTCCCTGGACGTAATCAGGGTGGATACTTTAATGCTGCGGTTGAATTTTTCTCCAGATTCTAGGTCTACAAAAGTATAATTCAGAACAGGAATCTCAAAGACATAGTAAATAGTGTAATTTTTGTCAGTTGGGTTAATTTCTCGCTGCAGGGTTCCTTGTACTTTTTTTATTTTTATTTGTTCAGGTTTTATGTCAGGTTCTACGTTGATGGCATATTCCATAAAGGTGTGAGTATTTCCCTGGTAGTTTACCGAAAGCAGTTTGTTAAACGAGTCTGCTGTAATCTCTTTTATAGGGCTTACTCCGATGATGAACCAGTCTGAGGCTTTTAGTTCATCTCCGTAGAAAAGTTCAATTGAAGAATAACCTGGAGCTGCAGTATCCGGGATTATTATCTCTTCATCAAAAGAAACCTGTTGAAAAAAGCTGGTCGCCTGACCATAGTTCTGATTTTTGATTTCCTGTCCTTTGGAGTCTTTGACAATTAGTTTGATGTCCTTGTTTTTCCAGATGGACTCTATTTTTCCCCAAATATCGGACGGCAGGTTTATAGAAACTTGAAGTGTGTCCCCATTTTCCAAATTCTGATTTTTAGGGATAGCCATAAAACCGTCATCAGAAACCCTCTCAACCGGACTATTTTCGGGTATGATTACGGGATTTTCTCCCTGCCATTCGAGGGCTTCCATTCCTGCATAGTTAAGGCAGCGAGCAAGATCGGATGCTGCGACATTGATAGCTGTCTGCCTCGGGTCACTTTTCTCTGTCGTGTAAATTGTTTCGGCCACTTCGCTATCCATTTTCAGGAGGTAAACTGAAGTAAAGGTTGCGGCAAGGACAATGAAAATTCCGATTACGGAATAAGGGATGTAGGCATGAGAATCCCCAATGAAAGACATAAAATTTTTATTTCGTTTCCCAACCGTACAACCTACCTCCGGAAAATCAGGACGTTAATTTTGGAAAGAATCATTACTTTGAAATGAATTACTCTTCATTCTGTAATCAAGGCTTAACTGCAAATCAAACAGTTAAAAAAATATTAAAGTGATTATGTGCATAAATATTTTTCTTAGGTTCAACACCGGAAAACTTGCGCTATATAAAGCCGGTTTATTCTCAGAATGTTTTTAAAAGTGGGATTAGTTCATCCATTTACTGCAATCTAAATGGAGGATAAACCGCTGGAAGCTAGAAATAGCTGAATTTAATAGTGCAGGAGGCAGAGGGCTTGCAGGCGGGAAATGGTCTATGGTGGGTGCTGCTTCCGATAAGTACTGACATGCAAACATCAAATTATTCTTCCGCTTTTCCTTCTTTTTTTGTCAGTGACCGCCCGATATCTGCTCACAGGTGAGCATTCGGGCGTTGAGGAAGTTTTTAGTGTTCTGCATTGAAGTTGTAACCCTTTTAGGATAGATTCATATACTAACAACAATTCCAAAAGAATGTTTTTCTTATCGCAGGTTCCTTTAAGAATTTCTATATATAATATAATGTAATATAATATATTAAATATAAATATACTAAATATAATTATACTAAATATAATTATGAGATGGGCCCTTCTCTATTTCCGGGGTCTTTGAATTTTAAGTGATATGATGCAAATGCAAAAAAACGAAGAAAAAATACGTGTACATAATTTAACCTCCGAATCTGTGAAACTTGGGATACTTCTTGCAATTGTCGGGGGATTTCTGGATGCTTATACATTTGTAGGAAGAGGCGGAGTTTTTGCCAATGCTCAAACCGGAAATGTCGTGTTAATGGGTATAGAAGCTGCAACCGGAGATTGGAATCAAGCAGTGTTTCATGCTCTTCCTATTCTGGCATTCATAATAGGTGTAATAGTTGCCGAGATAATAAAAAAGCCTTCACTGCGCTTATATGTGCCGGACTCTGAACGAGCGGTTTTAATTCTTGAAACTGCAGTCCTGTTTGCCATAGGCTTCATACCCTACAATATACCTGATATATTTGTAACCGTTGCCGTTTCGTTCGTTGCTTCAGTCCAGGTATGTTCATTTCGCAAACTGGTCGATTCCCCATATAATACAACTATGATCACAGGAAATTTACGGTCAGCTACACAGGAAGCTTATATTGCATTCACAAGAAAAGACTATAAATCAGCTTTGCGAGCCATTCGATTTTCTACTATAAACCTTTCATTCGTATCAGGAGCTATTTTGGGTGGGCTGCTTACTTTATTTATTGGAGTTAAAGCAATTTGGGGTGCCGTCTTTGTATTAATTTTCTCTATCGTTTTGTTCAGTGTAGACGAATTTAAGAGTATTAAGACGGCAGTTGAATCGTAAATGATATTTTGATACTTGGGGTTATATATTTAGAACCTTTAGTAGTGGCAGCAATGTGTATTGCGCAAATTATATCAGCTTTCAGTGCAGGGAAGGTAGCAATGGCAAGAGACAGAAGAGATTATTATTATCATCAGGCAAAAGAGGAAGGATACCGGTCAAGGGCTTCTTTCAAGCTTAAACAGATTAACGAGAAACACAAAGTTATCAATCGAGGAGACTCGGTTGTCGATTTAGGCGCAGCGCCCGGAGGATGGCTGCAGGTTGCAAAAGAACTCTCCGGAGGCAAAGTTCTCGGTGTGGATCTGCAAAGAATCGCACCTATCGAAGGAGTAGAAACAATCCAAGGCGACATAAACGCAGAATCGACAATAAAAAAGATTATTCAAGCTGTCGGGGCAAAAGGGGTCGATGTGGTGCTTTGTGATGCAGCTCCCAACCTGTCCGGAAACTGGTCATATGACCACGCACGCTCAATTGAGCTTGCAAGCTCAGCACTGGAATGTGCAAAGAAGATTCTTAAACCTAAAGGAAATTTTGTGGTCAAAGTGTTCCAGGGAGATATGTATAACGACTACCTGGGCCGGATCAAGGAAAACTTTGTCCGAACAGCGGCTTATTCTCCGAAAGCCTCCAGATCTCAGAGTGCGGAAATTTACGTTATCGGAAAGAAATTCCTTACGGCTCCTCTCCGCAAAGGAAATGAATTCGTTGTTGATATTGAAAAACTAGGTTCAAACGGAGATGGGGCAGTTCTCATTGAAGGGTTCGTTGTCTTTGTAAAGGGTGTTGAACCCGGTGAAAAAGTCAGGATTAAAATTACCGACGTGAAGCCTAATTTCGCTTTTGCGGATGTTGCGGAAAGACTTGGAAAATCCGAAAATCCCGAGTAATCACAACAGAGCTATAGAGATTTAGTTGATAAATCTTTTTATGATTAATAATGAAAAACATTATCCAGGTAACAAGGTATATAACCAGGTAATTTAATAAATAACAGAGGGAAAAAATTAAAATTGTGGGAAATTTATCCAGTCTAAAATATGGTGATCTTTTGATTGATCTTCATACTCATACTATTTTCAGCGATGGGGGAATGGTTCCCAGCGAACTGATCCGGAGGGCGGTTATCCACGGCTACAAAGCTATTGCAATCACTGACCATGCCGATTACACCAATCTCGAACAGCTCATCGGAACTGCAAGAAAAGCAAAGTACCTTGAAAAAGAGTGGGATATCCGGATCCTGGCCGGAGTCGAACTGACTCATGTACCTCCAAGAAAGATTGCCCCCCTGGCGAAAAAAGCAAAGGGCATGGGTGCGGAAATTGTTATCGTGCACGGGGAAACTACTTCAGAGACAGTTGAAGCCGGAACCAATGCAGTTTCTGCTGCCTGCGAGTATGTGGACATCCTGGCTCATCCCGGTTTGATTACCGAAGAAGATGCCAGGGCTGCAGCTGAGAACGATGTCTGCCTTGAGATAACTGCCAGAAACGGGCACAACAGGACTAACGGCCATGTTTCAAAGCTTGCTCTCAAAGTCGGAGCTACTCTTCTGCTAAACACTGACACACATAAGCCGGAGAACCTGATCACAAAAGAAAGCGCCCTGAAAATTGCGATGGGGGCAGGACTTACGGAGTCTGCAGCAAAAGAAGTGCTTAAAGCATCTGCAAAGAAAGTAGCAGAAATTGTTTGAAACAGTGTATGAGACAGAGTTTTAGAGAAACTCTTAATAAGCTTATCCAATCCTGATTATTCTTCCATCGTAATATCCGATGTTTTCACATCATAAATGTGTTCTTTTGTTCAAAGTAATTTTCTCAAATACCGGATTCACCTTTACTTCCAGCTAGATTCCATTTTCCTGGTTTTCTCCAGGTCTTCAATCACATTTTTCTCTAACTTTTTGATTTCATCTGATGTAAGCACTCCAGTCCATTCCGCCATTAAAGATGCTCCCTGATATCTGCCGTCATTCAACTCCCTAACATATATGTCCTCTACTGGAGTTGTCAACCATGTGTAATATAAATATTTTATTTCTTCTGCAATGGATTCCTTGTCGCGTGTCATAGTTTATTCTCTGTAAAAAATATGTTAATATTCTATAAATATGTAAGTATAAGATGCTTCCCAATCGCTGATTTAAAGAACGCAGGCGTTAAGACTCAAAATAAAGAAATGCAGCTACTGTGGAAAATACGCTATTTGGATCAGAAACAAACCAATTTATCCGCTTAGTGAGGAGAAACCTTAAAAGAAGTAAAAGATAGTAAAAAATACTAAACCAAAATGTTATGTAACCTAGACTTACATAACATTTCAGTTATTTTCAAGTAAATCCCTAACTGTATGATTTTTAGTTAATACCGGATAGGGTTTGAACCATACCTTGAGCCCTTTCTTTTTTCATCTTCTACTTTTATTTTATGCCACCCGGAGAGATGTGCTTTGTAATTCATTGCCTGTTTTACAACATAAGCTAGCCCTGCGGATGCCACGATCAAACCCATAATTTTGACACTTTTATACATAAAATCACCCCACCATATATTGTATGTTATTGTTTATGAAGATACGCAAACAATAAAATGCTTATGTCTTTCCAGGTATATTGTATCTTAAAAGAGTATGCGTCTGCTCTCATGCGAGATGAAAGGTTAATTAGAGCCTGAAGATATAGTCATCCAAAGCTCTGTTAAATTCGGCGTCCAAAATTTGATGCATCATAGATGGATGATGCTTTAACTTAAAACTAAACTCGACTTTCTCATCCTGAATTTCAGAATTAGCATCAATTATTTTTATTTCGCCATTTTTGTAGAAATTTATTTTGAAGTATCCACGATTGTTTCGCACATGCTGGATTATTTTCTCGCGATTCTTTGCATACATTTGTCTGGCTGTTTTCTCAGGTAACACACTACTTAGGATATTTAAGATGATATATATACTTGTTTGAAATTTCAGCATTTCTGAATATCGTTCCGAAACATATTTTTAAAAATGAAAGCGTGATCAATAAAGGCATTAGATAATATGGGGTTGTTTGTTATTTGAAGAGAATCACAGCTATTTCCAATAAAAGAAATCCTCAGTTGAATTTGGGTTTTGTAATTTCCTTGTGCCTTGAGGAGAACTCAGATTAAGGTTGTCCGGAGACATTCCGAATCTGTGAGAATCATGAAGGTAGTATTGATCTTTTTGTCTGGAGATATTCGTTATCAGGAGTGAAGCACTATTACTCCCTATCTGCTGGACCTTCACTTCGGTAAAGTTAGCAAAAATTTTCTTAATCATGGGTTCCAGATTCTTGCTTCCGAATAAGAACATATATGCTTCAGCAAAGGGACTTAGACGATACTCTACATTTACATTCGCATCGGTTTTGTCAAAAAATATATCAATACTATTAATGTGAATGTATCTACCTTCTCCGAACTGCTCGGTATTGATTTGAGGAGAAAACTTTACGGCCAGTAAAGCAGCAGAGATTATCAGAGCAATCGCAATTATCGGTTTTATATGCATGGTCTTTATTCTTTATTTGTTCTCTTCTCTAATATTTCTTTCCTGCGATTACTTTTTTTCATAAGATGTTTAATTCGAAAATAAGTACCATTATATCTGCAAGTGCATAACCAATTACAATCTGAAAATGTTTTTAATTGAGAGTCTCTGATAAGCTTAAAATGAAGAACAAGCGTATTTATTAACAATTACTCTTTTCAGAAGAGGGGGTCTTTTAGTGAGATATACTTTTCAGGATTCTAGTGATTTTCCGCTACAGAAAGATTTTATTCAGGATTTGCAAAATTTCATGGCAATCTCAAAAGCAGTCATACCTCTGGAAAAGTCAGCTATCCAGATAAAAATCGAGAGCAAAGAAAAAGCCGAGAACCTTGATAAAAGAATTCAGGAAATTGATAGGTTTGAAAAAGGCATAAAGGATTGCATTGAAAGCCATTCAGCAGGAATTGAAGAAAGTAATATACTTAAGATCAAGGCAAACATTCTTGATACTTTTTCAACAAATGTGCTGACAAAAAAGAATGAAGAACTTGAGGATCTAGATAGGCAAAATAAGTTAGATATGATTGAGCTGCAGCAGCTTGATGAAAGGATTCTCTCAATCCTGAGTCCTTTTTTTGAGAACAGTGTTTATGGAGCCAAAAACACCTATTATGCTGCCGTTAAGGATAAGATACTTCGGGGTAAGGAGGTCAGTTTTATTGACGGCATGCAGTATGAATTCGATCTGGACTTCACACAGGATGCATTTAAAGTAAAGGACCTTCAAATCCTGAGTCTGCCTGTTTGGTCAAAGAAAGGGATACTATCCAGGGAAAGGAAAGTGAAGAATTTAGACATATCCGATTTTTATTTAACGAGTATCGAATGCGATGGAACTAACCTCAAAGCCGTGCTTGAGGATAAGGACTCTGAAAACAGGTTCACAATTTCTGCAGATGAAAATACTTACCTTATTATCCACAAGGATTACGAAATAACTGGAGACGAAGAACTGGCTTCTGCATTAAATAGGGACTATGTTTTACTGTTTATATCAAAACTCAAAAAACTCTTCACGGAATCTGTCGCATCAAAAACTCTCAGGCGTATTGTGCTTGACGGCAAAAATGCGATTGATGAGAATATGATCTTTGACAGCCTGAAACTAATTGCCTCCATGTACGGACAACTGGTCGCAGAATGCATTAAGAGAGGATATACCGAAGGGGAAATTACAATCAAAATCGAAGAGCCGGAAGGGTTCAGAACTGAAAAATACCTTGAGAAATCGGAAATTTTGAAGGAACTCTCAACAATAGGAATCGAAGGAGAGGAACTTGCCTCAAATCTGAGGGTTACAGGAACCTGAGAAAAAAGTGGCGCCAGCAACAGGTAAGGGAGGCAAGCAGCAGATAAAGAAGACGGTAGACTGAGGCAAAATGAAGATATCTCATTGGACAGTACCGAAAAGAGGCTTGAGTTCTGGAGTATTCCTGCATCCGAGATGTTGAAGAGACTCTGGACAACGACAGAAGGTCTCACAAGTTCCGAGAGTAGTGAACGCCTTCAAAAATATGGAGCTAATATCCTTAAACCAAAAAGGAGCTGCTGATGCTTTTGAGAAGTTGCTGGCCGCGGTGCAGATAAAAGCGACAGTGCTCAGAGAGGGCGAAGAGAACGAAATCCCTATAGAGGAGATTGTGCCCGGAGATATAATAATCCTCAACGCTGGCGATATTATACCTGCAGACTGTCTCATTCTGGAATCAAAAGACCTGTTTGTTAGTGAAGCGACTCTCACAGGAGAGACCTATCCCGTAGAAAAAGCAGCCAGCGTGCTGAACGCAGAAACCCCGCTTGCGAAGCGCACAAATTCTCTGTGGATGGGAACTAGTGTGGTTAGCGGTAGCGGAAAAGTGCTTGCAGTTTCCACAGGGAAGGGAACTAAGTTTGGGAAAATATCCGAGAGATTAAAACTCAGGCCTCCGGAAACGGAATTTGAAAAAGGAATTTCAAATTTTGGGCATCTCCTGATGGAAGTTACTATGTTGCTGGTGGTAGCCGTATTCGCGATCAATGTATATCTCCAGCGTCCGATCCTTGAATCTTTTCTCTTCTCGCTGGCTCTTGCGGTCGGGCTGACCCCTCAACTCCTTCCTGCAATAATCAGCGTTAATCTTTCCCACGGAGCAAGAGAGATGGCTCAAAAGAAAGTTATTGTCAAGAGACTGGCCTCCATTGAAAACCTGGGAAGCATGAATTTGCTCTGCTCCGACAAAACAGGCACTCTGACCGAAGGGGAGCTGGAACTCCACTCTTTCCAGGATCTCCAGGGAAATCAGAATGAAAAAGTCCTCCTTTATGCCAGCCTCAACGCTTATTACCAGAAAGGTTTTGAAAACCCTTCTTCAGGAGCAGACCCGGAAAATACCTGCTGGCAGCTACCATACTAATAGGAGTGGTCACGGTTAGCTTCCCATTTACTCCTTTTGCAGTCCTCTTTGGCTTCAAACCTCTTCCGATCTCAGTTATCTTAATAATTGGAGCCATAATAGGGCTGTACATTCTTACGGCTGAGATGATAAAAAGAATTTTTTATAAAAGAGTCAAATTTTGAACTCAAAAATCTGTCCGGATAAATTATTTTCATCTCCCCTCACAGTTACTCAGGTTTCCATATCCTCGCAGCCTGCTCCGTCCGGCAGGAAAGGAGTGAAAATTACAACCGAAAACAAAAGCAGCAGTGTGCCCCACATTTTAGCTGCCGGCGCAAAGGTAGCATAAAAAATTAAAATTCCAAGCGTGAACCAGAAAATGAAGCTTATTTGTATAGCGATTTTTATTCTGTACATATTTTTCGTGTCTTTACTTAAAAAAGTTCTTGTTTCAATGTCCTTTGACCCCGTACCAATGCCCCTAGTTAAAATGACTTTCAATTGGATAAATAACTGCTTATCTATAAAAATTAAGTCTCAAAAATTTAAAAAGGTTCTCCGTATCAAAGATTTCAGAAATAAACAGTACTTTAAAAAAGTAATTTGAAATAAATACATCAGCCGGGATTCGAACCCGGGTTCGAGCGTTGGCAACGCCCGGTGATGACCGCTACACTACTGATGTTCAAAGCTTATAGTATATCCTCCTGCTTTTTCACATATATACTTTATTATTAATAACTTGATCCCTAAATGTTTTCTGCAATGTATGCCGAATTTTAGTTTCTTATATTTTCAGGTCTGATTTATTTTCTGAGGCATTGTGTTTTATATTATTAAACCAGTATACTGGTATCCTTTATCCAGTAACATTGATCGTTATTTGATCTTCTAACTTATAAGAATCTATGACTTTATTATTTAACTCTTTGAGTGATGGGTTTTGAGCGAGCTTGAGAAACTGATAAATCTGGCAAAAAACGCAGCCGAAAAAATCCGGAAACACAGTTTCGTGCGTATAGTCTCACATAATGACGCTGACGGGTTGAGTTCGGCCGGGATAATGGCCAATGCCCTGCTACGGGCTGGAATCCAATTCCAGCTTTCGATAGTAGGAAGGTTAGATGAAGCTGTGATAGGAGAAGTAAACAGGAGTGTCTCCAGGGGAGAACTTGTTATCTTCTGTGATATGGGGAGTGGACAACCGGAATTAATAAATAAGGTGGCAGCTGATGTTGTATTGCTTGACCATCATAAGCCTGTAGGGCAGTCTCATGCAAAGGCTGTGGTAAATGCCCATATAGTTGGGATTGACGGAGCTACGGACATTTCTGCATCAGGCACCTGCTATCTTGTAGCCCGGGAAATGGATGCAAGCAATGTTGATCTTGCCGGGCTTGCAATTGCAGGGGCTGTAGGTGACAGGCAGCTATTTCATACAGCTAATGCTTTTATCCTTGAGGAAGCACTACAGGCTAAAGTTATCTCCGTTCGCAGAGGATTAAAAGTTGGCGATGGGGACCTCGCAGAAGTGCTGGCATACAGTACAGAACCTTTTCTTGATATTACCGGAAATCCGGCAAAAGTCCGGGAATTTCTGAGCCAGCTTGAGCTTTCAGGAAACATTGAAGAGTTATCTGAGGAAGAAGTCACTAAACTTGTAAATGCTGTCGCATTGAAACTTTCCAGACAGGCGAGCCCGGAAGCCGTCGAAGCTGTAATAGGGGAGGTATTACTCTTGAACCGGGAACTTGTTAAAAACGTTTATGACTTCATATCTGTTCTCAGCACATGTGGAAAACAGAAAATCTATGGATTAGCCCTGGCTGTCTGCCTGAGAGATCAGGGAGTTGTCAATGAAGCCTTTTCCCTCACAAAAGAATATGAGAAAAAGCTTACTTTGAATATCAGGGAAAATATTGAGAAAATTCACAAAGGAGAGAATATCTGGTATATCAATGCTAATGATGCTGTTTCTACTGGAAACCTTGCAAATTCGGTGGTCCGCTACCTGCACCCTGAACTTCCCTTTATCTGCATAAATGAATCAGAAGGTATCCTTAAAATTTCTGCCCGGGGCACCAGGGAACTTGTTTCAAAAGGGCTGGATCTCTCATTTGCCCTGAGGGAAGCTGCAAAAGCGGTCGGTGGAAACGGTGGAGGACATAACGTTGCCTCAGGTGCTTCTATTCCCCATGGGAGTGAAGAAGTATTCCTGAGCATTGCAGATCGAATTATAGGGGACCAATTCCTTAAATCTGGCAAAGGAAAGACAAAGTAAGTTAATAAAAGTAAAATGGTAGTTGAGGATTATTTAATGAGGATTACAGGTACAATTGAATTTCTCGATCGTGAATCAAGAGAATCCGCAGCCAGAATCCTGCAGGCTCTTTCCCCGGATAACCTCAGAAGCATGGAAAGTGCGATCAGTGATCAACGAGTTGCTGTGCGGTTTTCCTCCGAAAAAATAGGTTCTCTTCTTGCAACTGTTGATGACTTTCTTATGAATGTTAAAATCGGGGAAGAAGTCGAAAAAACTTTGAATAAAGAAAAATAATATCCGTTCAGCATAAATAAATAAATAAATAAATAAATAAATAAATAAATAATAAATAAATAAATTAATCCCGGAAAACTAATAGTTCCCTAAAATTTTTTATTCGGAATCTTGCCAAATTAATATAATTTTCTTTAACATGTCTCTCGTAACTTTTGGACTGTTATGAGAAATTTGTAGTCCATTTTGATAATAATGAATAGCTTCTTGCAGTTCTGAAGTAGTTACATTTCTTCCTGCCGGGGAAGTCGAACTTTCCCAGGGACTCAACTCGCGTACTGTCCAGTCCCAGTTATGCACAGCCTTTTCATTTCCATATTCCGCAAGAGAGGTCACATTATATAAGCCTGGAACAGGGTTGCCAGTATAATATAAACTGTTATTGACATTTAACTCGCTAAGCTCAAGACCCCCATTGAGGTACCAGCTTATATTGCAGTTATGGTTTGTCTTGATATTGAATTTCTGCACATCTCCCTGAACGGAACTGACACTCTCCGTCGGATTGGCTGAAGTAATTGAAAGAGGGGTCACTGTCACATAATTGTTTTTAGTTTCGGAGTCAAATCCATTTCTATTGCCAACCCTAAGCGAAACGGTATAATTGCCGATAGAGCCATACATATAGGATGGGTTTTCGGCTGTTGTGTCCGTTATAATCGGGCCGTCCGCAGGGTTTTCGTAAACAAAGATATCATAAGCCGTATCAAGGTCCGTAGTATAAAATCCTATAGACCTGAGTGTTTCATTCCCTTTTGAGGAAAAGACATTGCTTCCCCAAGCAATAAAACTGTCCCGATATTCTTTTGATACTACCCAGCCGAGAGGATCATACTGGTAGATGTAATCATAATTGTTATTCCGTTCAGTTTTCTATAAGTTTTTTTCTCCAAATAATAATTTCTATTCTTAACCAAGTTTAACTACAATTTACGAAAAATAGCTGATACTCTTGTAGAAGAAAAGAAGAAGACTACACTTGTAGCATCCTGAAATGATTTGATTATTCAGAAGCTGATAGCTATATTATGAAACTGTTAGAGTCTTTTTCTCCAGATAATAATTTCGATTCTAGACCAAGTTTAACTACAATTTACGAAAAATAGCTGATGCTCTTGTAGAAGAAACGATAGAAGACTACACTTGTAGCATCCTGAATATGACCTTTCGATTATCAGACAGTTTTCAGAAAGGCAGATTTGTTAGAAAAAGATCTTCTATTTTTTATGTTTTCGTTATCAAATGAGTTTTCCTGGTGGGATGGCAGGCTGATTTTACAAGGTGGATGGCAGGCCGATTTTACAAGGGATATATTAGTCGATAACTAACCCGGAGTTTAAAATATAATGGTTTCTTGAATTAATCGACCTGCAGAAAACGGCAATGAGTTACTATGTTAAATATTTTTCTATTTTTATCTGTTAGGGGGTTAAGGGGGAGATAACTTCAGGCTGATGGAAGTGAAAGTGATGGGGGTGAAACAAAGTACTTTTACAGCATAATCCGTGAGCCAAAGTTTACTACATGGTTTTGTACAGATTTTAAGGTAAAACCTACGTACTCGAACCCAACAGGAAAAGCTATTAATTTGCTTTTCCATATCTATGATATATTTCTCTAAGCTGTAGATAACTTTTCGTACTTATTTTGGGACTGGGGGTGAAAGCAGGCTTTCCAAATCACTGGCAGATATTGATAAAATAAGACCGGAAGACCTTGATAAAGAGATACTAAGAGCCGCAATGATCGCTGAGCTGGATGCTGTCAACATATATGAGCAAATGGCTAACCTGACTAAAAATGAAGAAATTCGTAAAATTCTCCTTGAGGTGGCCAGGAAAGAAAAAATTCATGTAGCCATGTTTGAGACCATTCTCCTGCAAACTGATAGGGAATTTTTGAAAATCTACGCTGATTATTCGTTGGCTAGAGCTAAAAGATGAGTTAAGTAAAAGAAGGAAAAGTTAATTGTAAAAGAGATTAGAGAATAGAAAATCCTTTTGGATTTTCCTGCTCCTAATTCTTAAATAGTTCCATTTAAGCTGCTACGGGTGTGGGTGCAGCTTTCGGCATGGCTTCGACGTAAGTTTTCCGGATTTCCACTCTGCGGAGCGGGTAGATAAATTTAGCCTGCCTGTAAATTGCAGCTGAGAGCCTGCCAAGGATTGCTTCTTGCATGAAGTTCTCAAAATCGGACTCCATTGCGCGCCTTTTGACGATGTCAATCATTACTTCCCGAATGGCCTTTATCTGACTTGAGCGGGCCCTTTTAATAGTAAAACATGTCGGCTTTACACGAATGACATAACCATCTTTGGTTCGAACTTCAATGTTTGCGTCGATCCTGGAAGTCTGCCTCTTTACAATTGAGCGGATATAATCGGTAGTAAGTTCATGGCCGACAAGGTCCGTGGTAGCAATTTCGCCGACTACATTGTTGATTCTTAAAATAACTTTTGTATTGTTCTTGGTCATGTCGTTGGTGAGTTCCCCAACAGTCGTTTCAACATTGCGCCCTAAAAGCAGTGACGGATCTCCTGCCATAGTGTTACCGACAATTGCCCTGTTCAAGTAGGCAGGAGCTTCAATATTAAACCATTCCTTGGATTTCCATCCGTCTATCTTTCTCTGTACTTTCTTTCTTGCCAAATGATTCCTCCAATATGAGATTCATAAAACTATTTTAACTTTCCAATAAGATTTCCTCAGGAAGCTCAGTAGCTTTCCCGTAATAGATGAGCATAAACAAATTGAGTGCTTTTCAGGATTTCTCGCACTTAAAATATATTGCGCTTTCATAATCTTCTAGCTGTTCCAGACAAAATTCCCGAGCTCTTAGCTTTTCCAAACCTGGACCCTCCCCTATCCGCAGACAGCTATTGGCTCCTAAAAATCAAAAGTATGATCCGGAAAATGGCTAGATATTCTCAGAACTTAGCGGTTACTAACTGGTTAATGGCTCTCTATACATATCATTTCCATATATAAAGAAATCGGTCTGAGATGCTTCCAGCAGCTCAATGATCCTCTTTCCTAAACTCTTCTATGAACCAGAATTATCCGTTTTCATTTCCCTTTTAAATACTCATCAATCGCCTGTGCCGCCTTTTTGCCTGCACCCATTGCACTGATCACTGTTGCAGCACCTGTAACCGCGTCTCCTCCTGCAAAGACTCCGCACTTAGAAGTGGCTCCGGTTTCCTCGTCTGCAACTACTGTGCCTCTTTTACTCTGTTCAAGACCTTCCGAGCCTTTGAAAATGATGGGATTTGGGGAAGTGCCTATAGCGATAACAACAACATCTGCGGGAATTGTGAATTCCGAACCTTCTACAGGGACAGGACTTCTTCTACCGGATTCATCGGGTTCTCCCAGTTCCATTTTGATACATTCGACAGCTTTGACGTTAAATTTCTCATCGCCAAGGATACGGAGAGGGTTTGTGAGGAGCCTGAAGATTATCCCTTCTTCTTTTGCATGTTCGATTTCTTCCCTGCGGGCGGGCATTTCTTCTTCTCCGCGGCGGTAAACTATGCTGACCTCGTCAGCACCAAGGCGGAGGGCAGAGCGGGCTGCATCCATTGCAACATTTCCACCTCCTACGACTACCACGTGCTTTCCATGCCTGACCATTGTGTCATATGCAGGGTCATAAGCTTTCATAAGGTTTACACGGGTCAGGAATTCGTTTGCTGAGTACACGCCACTGAAATTCTCGCCAGGAATTCCCATGAAACTCGGGAGGCCTGCGCCCGTACCCAGGAAAACAGCATCGAATTCATCACATAGCTCGTCTAAGGTTTTGATCCTTCCTATTATATAATTTGGCTTAAATTGGACTCCTAGCTCTTTGATGTAATCAATTTCCTGCTGGACGATTTCTTTTGGAAGTCTGAATTCGGGTATGCCGTAACTCAGAACTCCCCCAGTCTTGTGCAGAGACTCAAAAACCGTTACTTTGTGCCCCAGCTTTGCGAGATCTGCTGCGGCAGTAAGGCCTGCCGGACCTGAGCCTACAACAGCTACCTTTTTTCCGGTAGATTTCGTGGATTCAGGAATTGTGATACCTTTCTGGCGCTCATAATCAGCACAGAACCGCTCAAGACGGCCAATTGCTACTGGTTGTCCTTTCTTCCCGAGTACGCAGAGAGCTTCACACTGAGTCTCCTGGGGGCAGACGCGGCCGCAGATGGCAGGAAGGGTATTTGTGTCTTTGATTTTCTCAATTGCACCTTCAAAGTTGTCTTCACAGATTAGTTTGATAAAACCAGGAATATCTACATTAACCGGACAGCCTTCGACGCATGCAGGCTCCTTGCAATCAAGGCAGCGGGAAGCTTCGGAAAGAGCGTTGTCTTTAGTGTATCCAAGAGCAACCTCATTAAAGTTCTTGCTGCGCTCATCCGCAGGCTGTTCGGGCATGGGAGTTCTTTCTTTCCTGGCTTTTCCGGCTTTTTCTTCTTTTAAGTCACTCATTTTTCATCCACTCATTTCAATGCAGTCCACACCTGCATTCTTCTTCATACTTCTCTGAGGCTTCTATCTCTGCCCCGCGGTACATTGCAAGCCTGTTCATGAGTTCGACAAAATCAACCTTGCGGGCATCAAATTCAGGTCCATCGACGCAGGTAAATTTAGTTTTCCCACTAACTGAAACTCTGCAGCCTCCGCACATCCCCGTGCCGTCTACCATTATAGAGTTGAGGCTGACCAGGATTTCGACATCATAGGGCAAAGCTACACCTGTTCCAACCTTCATCATGATTGGTGGCCCGATAATTACGACTCTGACAACTTTTTCTCCGCTGTCCAGGATCCTTTTCATGATATCGGTAACAAACCCATGGTGCCCTTTTGATCCGTCATCGGTTGCAATGTACAGTTCGGAACTAACTTTCTGTAATTCGTTTTCAAGGATGAGAAGGTCCTTGTTTCGAGCTCCGATTATTGAAATAACTTTATTTCCTGTCTCTGTATAAGCTATTGCCTGAGGATATAGGGGGGCAACTCCTATTCCTCCACCTACTAGGATAACAGTACCCAGTTTTCTGACATCAGAGGGAGTGCCAAGAGGCCCGACGAAATCTTCCAGATATTCACCTGCTGAAAGCTTTGCAAGCTGCTTTGTGGTCTTTCCCATTTCCTGGTAAATTACAGTTACCGTGCCCTTCTCTTTTCCAAAATCAGCAATCGTGAGGGGGATCCTTTCCCCGAATTCGTCAATTCTCAGAATTATGAATTGCCCGGCTTTTGCAGCCTTTGCTACGTCAGGGGCATCAATAACCATTTTATGCACCAAAGGGGCAATTTCTTCTTTTTCGAGTATTTTATATGCCATGAGATCACATTTTCCTGAGTAAAAGCATAATTGAGAGATGATCGATAAATTACATAGCAGCGGGGCACACAGTTATAAATTAGCGTGTTTTTCCCTGCCTGGACTTTCCCTTATACAGGTTAATGGAATATATATTCTCCCAGATAATTTTTGTTGTTTCATCTGCCTGGAGTTTTGTTGAATTTTTGTCAAAATCAAGCTCTCTTTTATAAATCTCTCTTTCTTAAAATATACCTGAATCTTTTTATCTTTTTTGTTGAAGTTACTTATTTTCCTATATTTGATACTTTTAAAATACCAAAGTTACAAAAACGCTGCATTTTCAAGTTTTAGACTCTCAATTAGTGACCAGTCAGAATAACGAAAATAATCTACTGCCAGCAATTACTGAAAGACCTTAAAATCAGCCTACAAAATATAATTTAGTTACCGGGGAACAGTATTCTCACAGGCTTAATTGTTACCAATAATTTAATAAATCTGGTGGTATAATAAATTTATGCGTTAGCTCTAGAATTAGTTAATTAAAGAGCTGATTAGCAGAAGGGGGGATATAAGGAGCCAGTGCTAAAGTAGTTAGATCTATTAGACGGTGCACTATTAGACGGTGCTAAAGTAGCCGATCTAGCAGCCAGATCTGAGAGACAATAAACGGCTAAACTCTCTATGAAAAGAAAACCAAATAGAATTTTATTGAAAGCGAGATTTTGTTTCTTTTTCTGCACGAAAAAGAAACTTAACTGAAAGATTTGTTATAATTAAGGAGTTGGACAAATGCCAGAAGAACGAAGAGAAGGGGAAAAAGGAGAGAATCTGGAGAAGAGAGAAGAAGGAGAAGTAGCTGATGTCGAACCTATCCACCCAACCGAAGCAAGGGGTGGAAAGAAGAGATCACTTCTTGATACCTGCAAATGACCTTACACATTTTACTTTTTTTTTTTTAAGGGTGAATTAAACCTATGACATTAAACTCCTGACACAGAAGGAGAATGGATGGGATTGTCTATGGCACACACAGATGATACCGAGTCTTCAGAACATATGGAAAAAAGCATACAGGCAAGAAAATGTCTCTTGTAAGCTGCAATAAATATGACGAGGAAGAAAGAAAAGCCCTCCTTGGGGAGGAGAAAAGATTCGAATCTTTCTCCGGGTCGATGGATGAAGAATAAAAAGGAGTAATAAAGGCAAATTGAGAGTTTTGAGGGCAGATTATTTAATTTTCGTATCGAGTTCTTATTTTTGTGTCGTCTTTTATGATTTCTGCGAGCCCTATAATTTTATTATGCTCATTGCCTCAGCCAGATCTTCTGCTATCATCACTCTTTTTGATTTCTCAATCAGATAATTCTGCCCCGTCTGTACATATGATGGGAAAACCCTCATACCTTCATAGTAGAATTGATTCTTCCGGATTTTATATGTTGAGCCAGTCGGAATCGTATTTTTGCCGGTTTTCTTTTTGCTAATGTAATTGAAAGCCTTTATCGCAACGTCTCCCATCAAGAGATATACCTTCAAATTTGGAAACAGGGCAAGCTCCTTTTCAAGAATCAGAGAGCAATTCTTTATAGTTGCAGCCGAGATGCCGTATTGAGTCTTTGAACATTTAACTGCAGTCGTAAGGTAAAATCCGAGGTCAAGAATATCCTGCAAGCTGCTAACAGAAATTCCTGCATCATTGAAAGCCTGCAGCGTAGTTTTCAGGTAAAAAGGTTCTCCAGCTGAATAAAAATAATCTTTCCGTTTCTCAGGCGGTGCTTCGGAAATCACAACCGCTTTGACCCTCTCAGGCTGTATATCTGCAGCAGGTATATTATATCCGCTTTTATTTACATCAAAACAGGGAAAATCCTTACAACTAATGTGCTCAAGAGGTTTCATTCTTCAACTCCTACTGGTGAGAATAGCATTACCGTTATCCCGGTATTATTTATACTTTTTATTTTTTTCATCAGATTCACTCATCGGCAATGTACCGTAAGGTCTGCTCTATATGCGTTTATTCTTTGATGTGTCTGCCTAGGATGTATCGTTCTATAACATGCCTGTTCTATACTGATCTCCTCTATTCTAAATCTGTTATATGCTGTATTGTTCTATGCTGCATTTGTTGTATGCTGTGTCTTTTCTTCATGTTTTCGCTTATATTCTTGTTAATTCCACAATTATATATGGGTATATGCGCATATATCCATATGATTATGCTTGAAAATAAGGTTAAATTTTTCAAGGCTCTTGCAGATGGAACGAGGCTTACAATCCTTTCTTACCTATTGGAGCATGGGTATTGCGCATGCGATTTTTCCTCTCTTACTGAGAAAGATCAATCTACGGTTTCAAAGCATCTTAAGGTACTTATCGAAGCTGAAATCCTGAAGTCTGAAAAAAGAGGAAGAAATATCATCTATACCATCAGGGACGAGAGGACAAGAGATTTACTCATACCCCTTGGAATCAATGAGCTAAAGCCTTGCTGCAATTGCACTGGAGATTCGGAGTCTTGTTCTGTAGAGGAGACTGCTGATAAATAAGAATCGTGGAAAAGAAGAGGTGAGATGATGGATGCAAGCGAGAAAAAAGAGGTCATCAGAAAGAAATACGAAGAAATCGCAGTAAGAGGTGGCTCTTGCTGTTCCAGCGGATGCTGCAGTGATATGAGCATCCCGGATCTGTCAAGGTCTATTGGCTATTCAGAGGATGATCTTAAGGTTGTTCCGGATGCAAATCTCGGACTCGGATGCGGCAACCCTACAGCTTTTGCGGAACTGAAAAAAGGGGAAATTGTCCTTGACCTGGGCTCAGGAGCAGGGTTTGACTCCTTTCTTGCCGCACAGAAAGTAGGAGATGCCGGAAAGGTAATCGGGGTTGATATGACTCCGGAAATGCTTGAAAAAGCACAGAATAATGCCCTTAAGTATGGATATTCCAATGTTGAGTTCCGTTTTGGAGATATTGAAGCCCTCCCTGTCGAGGACAAGTCGGTTGATGTAATTATCAGCAACTGTGTAATTAATCTGGCTCCGGATAAAGAGAAAGTTTTCAGGGAGGCTTTTCGTGTCCTGAAGCCGGGGGGCAGGATATACATTTCGGACATAGTTCTCCTTGCCGAGCTTCCTGAAGACCTGAGAAACGATAAAGACCTGCTGGCAGGCTGCGTTGCAGGTGCGATCCTAAAAGAAGACTATCTTAATCTTCTGAATAAAGCTGGATTTTGAGTTGAAATTCTGAGTGAAGATGCTAATGTAAATAAAAAACAGCATAAAGAACTGCCCGTTGAAAGCTTGAGATTGAAGGCATGTGTCTGAGAAGGAGCTTTTTCTCAACTTTTGATCTTCATTTTTCCTTTTGCATTCTAAATTATGACATTTTTTTCTGAACTCTCGTTAAGTTTTTCTTTTTCATCCGAATCCAGGGTCAGGCTCTGTTCCTAACACTCACTTACATCCACTTAGCTCTGTGGTTTTTTATACTAGTTTGGCAATTTATCTCCCATGATTGATTTTGGCACCTTGAAATACGAAAACGGTCTGATCCTTGCAATTGTTCAGGACCGGGTCAGCAAGGAAGTACTTATGTGTGCATACATGAATAGGGAAGCGCTTGAAAAAACTGTGGAAACGGGAATAGCACATTTCTGGAGCAGGAGCAGACAAAAACTATGGAAAAAAGGGGAGACTTCCGGGCATACGCAAAAAGTAATAGAGATCAGGATTGACTGTGATATGGATTCTATCCTGCTGCTTGTGGACCAGGTAGGCGGGGCCTGCCATATGGGATACAGGTCATGTTTTTATAGAAATCTGGAGGGAAAAGTTGTAGGTGAGAAAGTTTTTGAGCCGGATGATGTATATTAAAAATTACTCTATTTCACGGATTTTTTAATATAACTTATTCTAACAGTCATTCTATTCGGCAATTCATTTATAATTTCATACTCAAATCCTAAGACACCTAAATCCGTGTTAAACCACTTAGGGACATGACTGCAAATAACATCCAGCCTGTTAAACTCCCCTTTTTTCAGATAAGGTATTAGAATTTTCTTTGAAGTTAACTCCGGATTTTTCAACAGGACTTCTTCCAAGTTAAGACCAAAATCACCTTTAGTCGCTCCAGGTTCCAAAAATTGCACAATATCAAATTCTCCGGGTTTCTCCTTCCGCTCCTCAATTATCTCAAGTATTTCCTTTTTGACCGAGTCAAGAACATCCATAGTGTTATTTTCCACGATAAATATTTCAAACCCTGCCGCTTGAAAAGTGCCGAACGCTATCCCTGAGACCTCACGTGCAAGCAGTATTTTTACATCACCAAGCTGTTTTACGGCATCCGCCACAACCATACGCACCGCAGCAATACCTTTCGCGGTGTAGACCTTATTTTCAAAACGGTTCAGGACTTTCCATTCCTCGCCGTCTTCTTCATATATTGTAATGAACCCCGGCTCAAATATTGAACTCGTTTTTTGGTGATCATTTTCCACAACTGCAATTTTCAAGACATATCCTCCGTTCATGCTGTAATTCTTGATACTTTCAAGTTGTAATTAAATAATTACTTTCTGTTAGAAGCATCGATCAATTTGTATAAGCTCTTCGGGGTAGTTCTCATTAAAGAAATAAATCTTCTGCGTCATCTGCTCCGGATCATCAATAAATCTCAACCTAAGTGTTATGCAGGTCAGCAAAGATTTCAATACGGGATCAGAAACTATTATATATTTTATTTATAGAATAATTAATAACCATTTAATCATAAGCAAATAACAAAAAATTTGATTAAAAGATGGGAGTAATTAAATGGAAATTCTCGATGAACACATTATTGACCAGAGTAAATACATTGTCGATGTCGCTTTGAAACTGCGGAATCTCGATCTTGAGATTGCAAAAAACCCAAACTGTCACGAACTTAAGTCGAGACGATTTAAAGTACTGGAAGATCTTCACGAGAAAACTCGTGCAGAGATGTCACATGCTGCAGCCGAGCTCCGCAGACATAGGGGTGACGAGCGTTGTGAAGATTGTATGAGATGTGACTTATATAAAGAATTTGTATAATTGATGCAGCATTGTCGTTGATTTTCTTTAACCAATTCCATAGCAGCTTGTGAGCGAAATATTCCAACATCGACCAAGCTGGACAACTCAAAATAAATCTTAATTCTCCTTAATTCCTCTTTCCATAAAAGTACTCAACTCCAGTTTAAAATGTTACAGAAAAGTTACAGAATACTTTCACTTCGCTTTCCAAGACTTTTTATGCTCTCTGGATATTAACTGCATTGTGCAAAGACCGAACGACTACAACGCTGGCAGGTATCAACCTGCCAGACGGTGTTTATCATAGGTGTCTTAATGCTGATTATTGAGTCATATACTTCTCACGATGTCTGATTTTAACTGTAGGTAAGTTTCAGTTTTGGCACCAAGCTCTTGTTTTCGTTGTCAGCACTATAGAAAGCTATGTAATTGTCGCTTTCAACTTTGGCTTTGATAAGGAAACCTGTGTTTGAATACTTGCCTCCGACATATCCTTTCACCAGGTCAGTTACGTCGAACTCGCAGTAGCTGTTGCTTGGTAATGCACTGGCTTTCAGGGTTAATGTGGCATATGGAGTACTGCCCTGTAATGCATTTTTCTTATCGTACCAGCTCCCTCCCGGTTTACTCCAGGCAATACCTTTATCTCTCTTATTCCAGCTCACATAATTGGGATTCCACGCAGAAGCAGGCCTGTATATCTCAACCGTAGTATCCTTAAGCCGTGACTTGCTGGGATAGTACCAGAAGAGGAGTAGTTTTGCACTCTTTATCTGTGCGACATTTGTAAGTCCACTCAGATCAAACGATAAAACATCCCTGTATCGGCCAACTCCACTCATTGCTCCTAAATCGAGGAATAAGCTATTCGAAAAGACCTCCTCTGGAGAAGCCTCACGCAGACGGTTGTCTTTTTTGATTAACAGAGTTGAGATTTCCTCTTTTTTGATTACACTTATATTACAGGTCTTTGAGTCTGTGCCATTTGTATTGCTCACAGTAAGCTTTACTTTATAATTTCCTGCTGTGGAATAGGTATAAGTTGTATTTTTCCGAGTTGAATTGCTACCATCTCCAAAGTCCCATTTCCATGAGGATGCGTTTTTGGATAGATCTGTGAACTTAACTGAAAGAGGGGCATATCCCTCTGTGACATTACAGGTAAAATTGGCAGTTGGGAGCACTGGTTGGACTGGAGATGTTTCAGTTCCCAATTTTGAGTTTGGAGATGTCGCCGGATTTGTATCGGTAAGTGACGAGGGATAAAAGTTAGCTGGATTTCCGGACATAAAGTTATGAATTAAAATCAAACTAACTTGAGATGCGACACTATTTTTTACTGCGTAACCGTTTTTTCCATTTTTGATATTATTGTTCGAGATCGTTACGTTGCGAGTGCCCGAAATTGCACTATTAACGTTTATTCCTGCAACATAAGAACCGATGATATCATTATTCCGGATTGTGATTCCATTGCCGCAATTATTAATCCCTATACCGCCATTTCGGGTAACTCCTTCGTTTTCATAGCCGCTATCGTGTATAACATTATTATAGAAATTGACGTTCGAAGCATCGTTCAAACTGGCGAACCAGACACCATTGACCCCTGACATGATATTACAGTCATGGATAGTAATATTAGAAGTAGCTGGTGAAGAAGCTGCATTGCATATTTGTATTCCTGTATCGGACAGCGCATAACCTTCCGAATCCTTAGCATACGTTGTGGTGCCGGAATATGGAGATATATTTTCATTTGAAATTATTATGTTCTGACAATTATCCAATCTGTCGGCAGCGTTGCAACATTGACGGGCAACATTATCATATATTTTTCCGCCTATGACACGAGAATACATTACACAAGTATGCTGTAAGTTGTTTCCAACGTTGTTATAATAGTAAATGTTTTTTCCAGACGTGCATCTGAATCCTTCACCTTTCGCGTCGTGCAGATTCATATCATATATGCTTATATTGTATACCGACGCGCTACTGGACCCCTGGAAAGAAATAAGTCTATAAAGGTCTTTTCCTCCCGATCCGGATTGAGCACCTTCGTTACCATCTATTTCAAACCCATGTATTTTTATGTCATGAACAACAGTCCCTTTACCGCCTATCTGACCTATGATTGGAGTTCCCGCGCCTGCTGTTGTCCATCCGACATTATCTGCTAATTTAAGTTTTACGCTGTAATCACCTGTAAGCTCCGTATTTGATCCGATTAAACAGGAGCTTTTTATGTCATAAACAAATGGTCCTTTGAGGTGCACTATAGAACCAGGATTATTTGCTGCATATTCAAGTGCCTGGTTAATTTGTACCTGATCGTCTTTTCCATCGCAATTATAGTTACCCGTGCCGTCTCCTGCGACATATATTGTTGATTGTGCACATAATGCAACAGGAATGTTTACCAAAACATAAAGGCACATAAGCAAGAAGATTTTTTGTTTTCGGTTTATCATCTACCCCACTCCCCCCAGACAGTGAAATATTTCAAAACATCTAATCATTATAAACATACATTTTAAATATACATTTTTTGAGCTAAACTTCGTAATTATTTATTTTTATAACATTTTTTATATATTATAATACATATATATTAAACTCATACATAGCCGCATTTATGTCATTTCGAGAAATATTGAAAATTAGATATTATTTAGGAGCCCAAAATATCTCTTCAAGAACATAAATTACTGCATCTTAAGGACAATTCCGATAGATGTTGAGCTCTATCTATGCAGTGTCTAGATAATTGGATACTCCAGATTCTTCTGAGCTAAAACTAATTGTTCGAATTTCCATACTCTTCCCCACTTTGTTAAGTATTTCTATTAATTGTTATATGTAGATACAATTTACAATCTATAAATGTTTATCTATTAATCTTAATTTTATTTTAACAGTTTTTCAATTGAATATGTATGGTGGGATACTGCCTAAAAATATAAAAGTAGACCAATATACTATTTAAAAATTCATCTGGTTGAAGCCTATTTTTTAGATAAATAGTTTATAAATTGAGGTTTTGCCAAAATAAATAATAAGGCTTTAAAATGAAAAAAAGCTGTTAAGATCATGTATTTACCAAAAAATTCCTTTCGAAACCTCTAAAATAATACTGCAAAATGCCTTTGAATACGAATCTCGCTCTAAAATCTTATCCTTGGTTCCCAAATTTTAAACGCATAATTTCTAACTCCCATTTTTTTCTCTCAATTAGTGCGCATCTGATAATATCGCATCTGATAATATCGCATCTGATAATA
>CAWFUY010000037.1:0-150083 GCA_963818955.1 uncultured Methanosarcinaceae archaeon
ATATTCGTAATACATTGATTGTACGAAAGTAGTTTCAAAACCATTTTTATCTGCAATTCTCCTGATCGCGTCGGGATTGTGGGAAAATCCGAGAATGTTATTTGAACTATTTTTTAAGGTTGCAGATATCATTGTCCTGAACTCAAAACCGACTTTGCGTAGAATCTTCCAGAAATCCGCGTCTTGTGAGAACAGCCCTATTTTCCATAATGGGTATAAGCGGGGATCCAGTATGTCAAACAATACTATTTTACCGTCTTTGTTAAGATAATTTGATGCATTTAGGATAAAGCTATCAATTTCCTGTAGTGTCAAATATTGAATTACTCCAGCTGCAGTTATTCGATCAAAGGAGAATTCAAGTTTATCCCAGACTGTCTTGTCGTCAGCCTGGATTAACGATATGTCCTTACACTTCTTTTCTCTAATTCGTTTGCTAGCTTCGTCAAGCATGGATGCGGAAAAATCAACTCCTACCATTACTTCATATTCCGGGGCGTAATAAGTGAGAAGTTCTCCTGCACCGCACCCAAAGTCAAGAAGTGTCTCACCTCCATCCAGATGGAATAGCTTTTCTCTGGCCTCCTTGGAAATAAATTCCTCAGCCGAAGATCTATGGCCACCATCTCTCCTATTTGCAAAAAACTCTGCCCAGAAATATTTCTGTTTGGATAAGCTTTTCTCATAGCTACCAGACATATTCTTATACCCCCCAACCATATTATCTCACCCAGTCTTGATTTTTTAGTTTATTTCCCCTTTTGTCTCTCCCCTACAGTATCAATCACCGGCACAATCAAAGCAATCACAGACAATCACAACAATCGCAGACTAAGATCTAAGATTATTAATCAAATATATCATACAAGGATTTATAGAACTTATTTCTTGGATCAAATATATTTCTATGCATTTTAAACAAAAAAAGAGATTTTTTAGAAGTTGTTTACAATTTAAAAGATTAATAAACGTTATTTTTTACTTGTAAAACTCTTTATCATTTATATTTCTCTTTAGATATAAATTAATAAAAAATCAACTGATAAATCAAGCTGATATTAGATATAGGTCTTAAAAATCTTTTATTAGGAATACATTTTTTGATAATGGATACCTTTATACGTTCTGCCATACCTTTTACATTTAATTTCTTGCTAAATAAACGATAACAGCTAATGCAGCACCTAAAAGAGTTAAGAGAGGAATCGGGCGCAGAAGGGTTATAAAGGACATGAGAGATATGAGCCGATGACATAAACCGGAAGAAGAAAAGAATGACTGGATTTAAGAGATTCATGAAAACATAAGGAAATTTTGGCTCTTCCTGCTTAGATTCGGGTGAAAACATGGAAAAGTATGATTATAGTGAACTTGGGCTTAAAGCCGGGCTTGAAATTCATCAGCAGCTGGATTCAAAGGAGAAGCTTTTCTGCAGGTGTCCGGCCCTGATAAGGAATACAGAAGACTCGAATTTTGAGTTTTTCAGGTATCTCAGGGCTACGGAAAGTGAGATGGGAGAGAAGGACAGGGCTGCGGTGGAACAAACCAAGATCAGAAGAGAGTATATTTATAAGGCTTACGACACAACATGCCTTATAGAAAACGATGAAGAGCCTCCGAGAGAACTTAATAAGGAAGCCCTGGATATTTCTCTTGAGATTGCTAAGCTTTTCCGCATGAAGCCTGTTGACCAGTTACATGTCATGAGAAAAATCGTGGTTGATGGATCGAACACGAGTGGGTTTCAGAGGACAGCCCTCCTTGCAGGCGATGGGTATATTGAAACTTCTGAAGGAAAATGTGGAATTGACAGTCTCTGTGTTGAAGAGGAGGCTGCTCAGAAAATAGAGGAATTCGGAGATTCGATCATATATTCTCTGGACAGACTGGGAATCCCTCTTGTAGAAATTGCAACTGCCCCGGATATCAAGTCCCCACGCCATGCTAGAGAAGTTGCAGAGCAAATCGGGATGATCCTCAGGTCTACAGGCAAGGTAAAAAGAGGGCTTGGGACTATCAGACAGGACGTGAATATCTCAATTGCCAGAGGTGCGAGAGTAGAGATCAAAGGTGTACAGGCCCTCGACCTTATAGAAGATATTGTCCGCAGGGAAGTTGAAAGGCAGCTTAACCTTCTTTTCATCAGGCAGGAACTTTTGGAGAGAAAGGCCTTTGCCTGTGAGGAGATATATGATGTCACAGCCCTATTCATTGATACAAAGTCAAAAGTCCTGCAAAAAGGTTTAAAGAAAGGCACGATTCTGGCTGCTCTTCTCAGAAAATTCAATGGCCTTGTAGGTAAGGAAATCCAGCCCGGAAGAAGATTAGGTACGGAGTTTTCAGACAGGGCTAAGACTTCAGGTGTGGGTGGGATTTTCCATACCGATGAACTTCCCAACTATGGAATAACTGAAAAGGAAGTCCAGGCTGTGAGAGATGCAATTGGTGCGACCCCGGATGATGCCTTTATAATGGTTGCCGACGAGCCTGAGAAAGCCTGGCTTGCAATTGAAGCCGTTATTAAAAGGGCAAAGGAGACTATTGAGGGAATTCCCGAAGAGACTCGAAAGGCGCTTCCGGATGGGAACACTTCCTATATGCGTCCTCTTCCTGGAGCTGCAAGGATGTATCCTGAAACTGATGTTCATCAAATAGAAATATCACAGGAATACTTTGATTTGATTGAAGTACCTGAACTTTTAACAGATAGGGCAAAGCGCTTTGCCGCAGAAAGCGGCCTGAATAAAGAGCTTGCTGAAAAAATAGCTTATTCAAGGTATCTCCCTCTATTCGAAAGCCTGATTGACATCTACAGCAATGATGAAAACGTAAACTCAACCCTGATAGCCAGGACCCTTGTAGGAATTGTTCCGGAGATTCGGAGAAATGGAGCTGAGACAGATAATCTTGATGATGAGCATTTCAAAGGTCTTTTCAAAGCTATTTCAAACCAGGAAATTGCAAAGGAAGCTATTCAAGACCTTTTGACTACTCTTACAAAAGAACCTGAGCTAACAGTTAAGGAAGTGGTCTTAAAGCTTGGACTGAGCACTTTTGATCCGGAGGAAGTCGAAGATTTTATCAAAAAAATGGTCCGGCAAAAGGGTGACTTTATAAAACAGAAGGGACCGGCAGCTCTTGGTCCACTTATGGGCATTGTCATGAAAGAATATAGAGGCACAGTAGATGGAAAAATCCTCAGTAATATGCTGAAAAAAGAAATTGATTCTTTTATTGACCAGGGGTAAAACCCTGCCCAATTATCTTGCTCATTAGAGAAGGGAAAATGATGAAATCCTTCTGGACCTTTCCACATAATATTCAAAGAGTTCCTTACCCCAGCTAAGAGCACTGGATTCTGAGCTCAGAATGTACTGTCCCTCAAATTTTCCTTTTTTATTGACAAGTCCGAGCAGCAATTTACTTTCCGTAACTGCTATACTTACGGGCATCTCAATATTTTCTTCAGTTTTCAAAAAAATAATAATATTTTCATGTGTAAGAAGTTTCTCTCCCTCACCATGAAAATCTTTGCTAAACTTTTCAAATGAATTTTTACTAAGAATAAGTTTTAACTTAACACCTTTTTCTGCGAGTTCAAGACAAAGAGGAGGAAGAGAAGGATGAAAAGATGAGAAAAAAAGCATTGCTTCTTCGAATTTGTCGAATTGCCTGATCGACTCTGAAAAAAAATATGATAAATCATCGATTCCCGGCCTAATCACCTGGCAGCATTTAAGCACTTCTATCCGTTTCAAAAAAGGAATAGGAATGGTGTCCAGCTTCCGTTGGCTCCAAAAATACTCATTTTCTTCGAATACACTAATTGCATTCAGCAGAGGCTGCGCCTTGTTAACTAAAATATTACCAATAGTGGAAAGACGGCATATATCTCCCTCCAGAACAATTAACTCCTCTTCTTTTAGCTTTTTTATCTGAGGGAGCAGGGAAACTCTTGAAATCTGAAGCAGGTCAAGAACCTCATCAATACTCTTTGGTCCTTCTGCCAATAATAGAAGAAAATTTTTCCTTTTATCAGAAAATAGGAGGAGATTAATGAGTTCTAATTTCATTTGACCTGTTCCTTCAAATTAATTGTAAATTTTTCTTTTAAAGTGTGTGAGTATTTAAAAAATATTATTAGTCTCAATATTAGTAAACCGATATAAGTATTGTCTTTAAAAAAAGACAAAAAAAGAGATAAATATGACAAAAAAATCCAGAGTTTACTTTGAAACTAACTTTTGGATCGACAGAAAAGTTAAAAATTTATATTTTTTAAAAAAGAGAAAAAGAGAGATGAATTAAGATTCTCTACCGCTGCCGGCATTCATTGAGGTACTTGCAGACGGGTAACTATACCTTGACAGCGTTTTATATACTGACTGTGTAGGAGCTAGCCAGATCTTTCCAGTGCCCTCGAAGGTCTGAAGAGCGCCGTCTCCACTGCTCATGTTTCCGACCAGACTCTTTGCAGATCTCTCCACCGTAAAGTTGAGAGAGGATGATCTCAAGAATACAAAGTCCCCGTCTACCTGCAGTCTCTCGTTCTTAAGCTCATATTTCAAAACCTCATCTAAAGGAACCGGGATTGAAAGTACACATAGTCCAATGCCGCTTATTCTGGTCTGAAACCAACCTTCTCCCCCAAAAAGTCCGGAAGACAGGTTTTTCTGGGATGTTGCTTCTATATTAACCCCATTTTCACAGCAGTAAAACATTCCTTTATCTACAATGATCGAATCATTGTTCAGTTCCATCAATATGAAGTGGCTAAAACCTGGTTCAAGGAAAAGTTCACCAGTCCCCGAGTAAGTAGGAGTGAAAGCAGATTCATTAGTCAGTTTATTTTTTATTATTTTTTTAGCAAGTCATCCAACTCCTCCGGTATCACATTGAGCACTGATGTTGCTTGTGGAAGTAAAGAGCTCCTCTTTCAGTCGTTACTGCGCTGTTCGTAAGGGTAATTTTTACCTGTTTAAGGCTCATTCCTGCTTTTTCAATATAGTATAGCTCTTTTGCAAGGCTGACATCCCGAAGCCCTCGCAGATTTTTATACTCAAGGATCTCAATTTTTATCCCATCTTTCTCAGCACATTCCAGCACATTGATGTTATCATAAAACTTTTGCTCGATTATAGGCTCACCGCCTTTCGATTAATTTATGAAGTTTACTATCATGCTCTAACTAAAAAGCTTTACATGAACAAGTCAATATACTTGATTAAAGAGATTAATATTTTTTTAGAGTCGTTTCCTCACTGTTAAGAAGGACTTGATGTCAAGTTTTGTGCTTTGTTCCTTATTCCAGTTTTAACAGGTTTAGAAGTTTAACATCAATCTAAGAAACCTCAAAAAAGAGATTTTAAAGAAGGTTGTGACCTTAAAACTGAAATGACTACTCTCGAATTATGCAGAGGTAAAGTAGTATTTGATTCCAAAACTTTTCTCAGCTCTGAAAGTTAAAGAAAAGTATAAGGCTACTTATCTGAGGCTCTCAGACCACAGAAGTGAACGGATCTAAAATTGCTCTACTGGAGTAAGAATTTCAGATTATTGAGATTCTAAAAGTCCATGATGAAGATATTTTCAGTTAAAATCGAAATTTTTATAAATTACAGGTCTATTAAGGATCAGAGCGAGATAAATTTATATGAAGATTATCTAGGGTGAAAGATAATTGAAAAAAAATAGAATCATCTTTTCCATTATTTGCTTGTTTTTACTTTTAAGCGTTCACGTTGCTCTTAGTACTCCATCTGCACCAGTAGTCTATGTTGCAGGAGACGGCACTGGTGACTTTAATTGTAATGGGTCAAATGATCATATACCAATAAATCAAGCTCTTCAATTTGTTTCGAACAATTCTGGATATACGACAGTCCACCTTAAAGGGCCATTCACATATGTAATTAATGACAGCCTCCTAGTTGGCAGTAATACTATTCTTGAAGGAGATTCTACTGCAGTGATCAAACTGGCTAACAATGCGAGTTGGGATTCGTTGAAACCTCTGATACGGCAGAAGAATGATTCGGGAAATTCCAATATTACGGTAAGGGGTTTTGAGGTTAATGGTAACTATGCCGGTAACAGTAATATCACATTGGGCACAGGGTATTACAATGTAATGTATTTTACTTACAGTAGCAACATAAAAGTATACAATATGTATATGCATGACGGAACCGGAGACGGGCTGAGGGTAAACAAAGGTAAAAATATTCAGTTTTACAATAATACTATTTACAAACTTGGGCATGACGGCTTGTATGCACTCAGGTCTGAGGATATAGAGGCCTGGAATAACCGCATAACCTGTAGAACTAACAGCGGTCTTAGAATATGGAATACGAATAAGGTAAAACTGCACGATAACGTAATAGGTTCTTTTTATGACTGGAGTGCTGGAGGTCCAGGAATACAGATTGAAAAAGGACATGATCAATACTCAAATCAAACATACGTCGTTAACGACGTAGAGGTATATAATAACACTATCAATAACACTTATGGGCCTGGAATCTGGATCATAGGTATCGATAATACTTCATATCCGAAAGAAGAGGCTCAAAATGTCCATATTCATCATAATACTTTCTATAACACCGGCACTAATCCAAACATTTACTGGGTAGGAGGTATAGTTGCAGCTGGATTTTACGATACCCTTATAGAAAACAATGTCTTTGACGGTGTATATCATGCTGCTATTGTCCACATGTACAATACAGGTACTACTTCTACTTCTGTGAGTTATACCAGTATGTTCCCTGCTGCTGCCACCGATCGTGGACGGTTAGGTTTTGACGATGTATCCACTACAATTGCCTCTGCTCTTGCTCCTACAGGTAGTGGGTACACAACGATTGTTCGAAACAACATAATTGTAAATACCCAGAAACGAACCAAAGATCCTAGCAACACAGGATATGCAATAATCAATAACCTTCCTGACACACATACTTTTATGCTGGATAATAATTGCCTTTACAATAATACTGGAGGCAATTATAAAAATGCAAGCTCAACTACTGATATCTATGTAGATCCTCTATTTGCGGACCAAAAAAACCACAACTACTGCTTAATGTCAAAAACTGGACGCTGGAGTGGGTTCAATTGGGTAAATGACAGTATAAACTCTCCGTGCATAGATGCTGGATATCCTCTATCGGACTACTTAAATGAACCTGAACCAAATGGAGGCAGGATCAATATAGGTCCTCAGGGAAATACAATGTATGCCTCTAAATCAGCTATTTCTGTCTTTCCTGGTTACATTAATTCCCCGAAAGACCCCGACCATGATGGGCTCTATGAGGATACAAATGGAAACGGAAAATTGGACTTTGATGACGTAATAGCATATCATGACAATATGGATCGGATAGTTGCGAATAACCTGACTGCCTACTTTGACTATGATGGGAACAAACAGATTGATTTTAATGACGTTGTGAAGCAATACGATATGATTTAAAAGAATAAAATGAAAGCAAAAGGAGAACTTCTCTCCTTAGTAATTGTTTATTGTTTCAAAACTAAAGCCATTACTCAATATCTGGCCTATTTTCAAGCTCATAGCTTGACATTTACAGGTTTAGTGGTAGTTAGATTTCTGGTTTTTAATATGTCATAATTTGTTTTACCAGGCAGGACAGTCATATAACATTATGTACACAGGAGGTGTAGTCAATGACGGGTATTATTGTTATGGTGCTTTTTCTAATGTTTATGATGGTTGCCGAAATGGAGCTATAAAAAACAGGAATCAAGTGGCTCAATGTAAAATTAATAACAATTTCTTCTAGAATACTCTCCATCTTTCTATTTCCACTTCTGAAAAATTCGGCATTGCTAGAGTTGATTTAATCGGCAACTCTCTAAAGAAGTTAACAATTATTTTTTTAATAACGCTGCAGGCAATTGTTACGGCTGCACTTCCTCAGGGGATGACCTAGCAGACCCGAAAACTCATAAAACCTTCCTTTTTGACATGGACAGGGACGTTCTGAACCTCTTGCTAGAAGCCTCCAGATTTTGGAGCAAAGAACCTAATAAATCCTGCGAGAATAGGTTCTAGCTTATCACTTTTTGCCTAGCTGGGCAACCCTCATAAAGATGTGTATACGGAATACCTACAAGGTCAACTTACAATACAATCCGGGCTTTAAGAGACGAAGCTAATTAATTTTAGTGCTTCTAAATTTCTTCAGTTTAATGTTATGTGGAAAAAATTTACAGATTCTTGCCCTGAAATAGGACTTTATTAGTTTCTCCCATAGATATCATCAAACCTGACAATATCTGCTTCGTCCACAAGTTCTCCTAACTGAACCTCAATAATTTCGAGCGGAATCTTTCCTGGATTAGACAGCCTATGCTTTTCTCCACCCCTAATAAAAGTACTTTCTCCAGGCCTCAAGAAAAATCTCTGGCCATTAACCTCTACACAGGCCATACCTTTTACAACTACCCAGTGTTCGCTTCTGTGATAATGCAGCTGAAGGCTTAATTTATGTTCGGGATGTACTGTAATATTTTTAATTTTATGTTTGGGAGAGACTTCCAGTAATGTATACGAACCCCATGGCCTGTATACAGTCTGTCCTACAAATGCTCTCTCATCGTTTCTACCCTTAAGTTCGGTAACTATTTCCTTCACTTTCTGACTGCTGGATTTAGGACAGATTAATAGAGCATCACTGGTATCAACAATAACCATATCCTTAACATCGATGAGTGAAACAATTTTACCTTTTTTTGAATATACAAAGTTACCTTCCGAATCGAGTAACAGAGGATCACATTCGTGGATAACGTTTCCCACGGAATCTTTTTCAAATTCATCATAAATAGCTTCAAAATTTCCAAGATCACTCCACTTTTGATCCAATTTTACAACTGCTACTCTATCGGATTTCTCCATTATTCCGTAATCAATCGAAATTTTTTGGACATTTGCGTAAATCTCATCAATGTTACTTCCTTGCTCAAAACAAGCATAGACAGAAGGTGCATGTTTTTTTACTTCCTCAAAGAAAAGCCCTGTCTCGAAAAGAAACATTCCGCTATTCCAGAGACAGCCTTCTCTAATGTATTTTTCCGCAGTTTCGAAATTTGGCTTTTCTCTAAATTCCGAAACCTTATAGCCCTGTCCACAAACCTCAAAGGCCTTAATATAGCCATATCCGGTATGGGGGAAAGTCGGAACAACACCAAAAGTAACAAGGAAATCAGAAGTCAGACTTTCAGCCAAAGAAATTGTCTTCATTGCGTCTCTATCGAGAACATGATCAGAGGAAAACACTCCCACTATTGAATTCCCAAATTTCGTTTCAATTTCTTTCATTCCAAAAAAGATAGCTGGAAGTGTATTCCTGGCTTCAGGCTCAATTAAGACATTTTCAGGAGGAATTGAATGTCCAATTTCCTCAATCTGCCCGATAACAAAAAATTTTTGAGCCTCGTTGGTTACAATGAAGATCTCCGATATATCGGAAATTTCAAGACAACGAAATACAGTTTCCTGAAAAAGGGATGTTTTACCGAATTTTAAGAATTGTTTAGGATACATTTCCCGACTGAGAGGCCAGAGCCGCGTACCTGAGCCGCCTGCAAGAATTATCGATTTTATACCAGTCATCTCCTGTAAAACTTCGTTAAGATTTATGTCTCCCCAAATAACTTATTGTTCATTTGATGTGGTTTTCTATTTAAGATTTGATTATGAGTATTTCCTTCCATTTAAAGTTTGATTATGAGTATTTCCTTTATTTCCATTTAAAGTTTGATTATGAGTATTTCCTTTATTTCCATTTAAGGTTTGATTCCAAGTATTTCCTCTACATATGCCCTGAGGACTTCCGCAACACTCCAGGCCTGAGAAATACATCCATTTGGGGAATAAGGATAGTTACCGTCAAAAATCTCAGAGATGGTACCGATACCTGCAGTTTCAAGATGCATTTCAAAGCCTTGAAGAAGAGCCCTCATGTCCACAAGACTTTCTTTAGAATAATTATGGACCTTCCTGTAAGCTGTTACATAAGCCCCAAGGAGCCAGGGCCAGACAGTTCCATTGTGATAGGCAGTATCTCTGGCTATGGCATCTCCAGTATAATGTCCTTTATATAGGGGATTTTCAGGTGAGAGAGTTCTTAGCCCAAATGGGGTCAGAAGATCATTTTCAACTCTTTCTACAATTGCTTTTTCTTTCTCTGGGGAAAGCATGGTATAGGGAAGACCTATTGCAAAAATCTGATTCGGGCGTATAGCAGGGTCTTTAACCTGGTTCCCAGTCTCATCCTGATATACCACATCAAAAAGACAGTTCGTCTCCGTATTCCAGAAAACATTCTCAAAGTTTGAAGCTACTCCGGCTGCTAGAGTTTCATATAAGGAAACATCTTTACCGAGAAGAGTGCCCAGATTAAAAGCAGTTTTCAAGGCATTATACCAGAGAGCATTTATCTCACAGGCCTTGCCTGCTCTGGGAGTCACTGCCCACTCACCGACTTTTGCATCCATCCAGGTAAGCTGAGGTCCCTGACGAATAAGATAATCGGTATCCATACCGATTCCAAAGTCTGTGCCTTTTGAGTAATTGTCTATGATTCCATCTATTGTGTCCCAGATTTCGGAAAGAAACATAAAGTCCTTTGTATATGCGAAATACCGACTAATAGCATGAATAAACCAGAGAGGAGCATCTACTGTGTTATAGATTGGTTCTCCTCCAAGAGTAAGGAAAGCATTTGGTATTAAGCCTTTCCGACAGTATTTAGCAAAGTTATTAAGAATATGTTTTGCCTCTTCAAAGCGATGGGGAATTAAAAGCAAGCCGGGTAAAGAAATCATGGTATCTCGCCCCCAGTCAGAAAACCAGTGATACCCTGCAATAACAGTAGTATCCCCTGGAAAAGGATTTTTTATGATAAAAGAATCAGTTGCCTGAAGAAGTTTAAGGGCGAAAGATTCTGTAAGTTTTGAGTTGAAAGCAAGAAGATTCTGTCGATATACTTCCCTTGTGTAGAGTTCGTCAATTTGCTCGAGAGTGAAAGAAGAAACATCTTCGGTTGAAGCTACTATAAAAAAGCGAGAGGTTCCCATTTTGAGCTTGCTCTCAAAATAACCCGGGTTGAAGTTGTCTTCCTGGAAGGCAAGCCCTCGTTTTTTTTCAGCATCATACTCGAAATTGAAATACCATTTAGGATCAGAATGGTATTTGAGATTTGATGAAAGTGAGAAAGTGAACCCATTAGAGCTCTCCAGTTGTACTCCCATAGGATCGGTTTTCTGAGAAAAGCGGATGTCTTTTGAACGAGTAGTATAATGAAAGTTCCTAGAGTTTACCAGAGGGAATATTTTTAACAAAGTATCTTCCTTTCGTGATCTGATATCATAGAGGATGCAGGTAGTGTTGCTATTATGAATCATAAAGACCCTCTTCTTCACAGTAAAAACATCGGTTTGGTAAACCCAAAGAGGGATAGGAGCGAGTATGAATTTGGAAAGGTAACTGAAGCCTGTGGGATAAATTGTTCCTGGGTACTTATGGGTAGCTAATTTATAGATCTCCTTGTTAATGGAGATTTCCTCATCAAGAGACGAAAGTAGAAGAAACCTTCCGGAAGAAGTTTCCGGAGCAGCTACAAGTAGTCCATGATAAGTTCTCGTTGCTGCGCCGATGATTGTAGAGGAAGCATATCCTCCAAGCCCGTTTCCGATAATCCATTCTTTTTTTATTCCCTCTTCATAAGTTGAAAAAGAATCTGCTCCAAGCCTGATCCCACTCATATACTTGATTAGGTTTTAATTTATTAAATAATTGTATGCTTGGAAAAGAATGAGAAGCTTAGGAGTGAAAAGATCCACATATAACCATTGTAAAATAATCACAATTCTTTAGTATAAACATAAGTTATTTCAGTTGTGCAGGATTAATAGAGTGTGAGAATCATGAAGCAAGACCTTTTAGAAATCCTTGTCGATATCTTCAAATCGTGTGGTTATAGTGTCACAAAGTCCAGCCGGTGTGACATTCTTGTTGAGAAAAACGGACATCAAGCTTATGTCAGATATGCTTTAAGACCAGATTATGATGAAATAAAAGTATTTTCTGAGATGATAGAAGGTTGTACAGGAATTTATGTGATGACCCAGAAGACATCCGGAGATTTAATCAATTACGCAGCTGAACTTGGAATCCATATCTGGGACAGGGATGAACTGGCCCTTCAGATAGGAAGAGTTGTGCTCATAAACATGGAGCAGAAAACTAAAAGTCCTTGTACCGGACCGGAAACCCAATTAATAAATGAAATATCGGATCCATCCAGAAAATCAACTTTTGAACTGCAAGCAGTAGAAAAAAGGAAATCAGAAGAGGCGCTTAGAAAGAAACTTTACTTTAGCGAAAAGCCTGAGCCTCCTCAAAAACAGCAACAAAAAATAGAAAAAGCCTCCTCTGAAGCTAGATCTCTGCTTTGGGATTATGAAGAATGGAAAAACTCAAACGAATTCGAGCAGGTTAAGCAACAGGCAGAGCAACAAGCAGAGTTTCCTAAAGTTGACTCATACGAAATGCTTAATATACATTCAATAGAGCCAAAAGTTTCTAAAGATCAGGCAATTATCATTGCAAAACCCTATGTTAGCAACCCCAAAGATGCAGTTTTGAAATTCGTGCCTTTCTGGAAATACAGTTATAAGATTGAAGTTGAAAAAAAATTCAGATCAAGGGTTTTAAGTATTGCCGGGGAAGGTAAAGGCCTTCTTAACGCTTTAAATAAATCAAGGGAGGAGACTAAAATTGAAGGTTTTGGTGTTCCTACAAGGGTTCCAGCGGGACAATACGAAGTTAAGAGGCCCAATATCGACAGGAAACAGGCACAAAAAATAATTCTTGATTTGATTATAGAGGAAAATACACGTGAGATGCGTTTCAACAATATGGATGGGCAAGCCATTATTTATGAAGTCAGAAGCCTCAGCCCAAGGCCTGAAGAGGTAGAACTCGATATTGAGCTTGTTTACATTCCTGTCTGGGAAGTGAAAGGAAAGCGCAACTCTCTAGAGATAAATGCATATAATGCAAAAGTTCTGGAACAGCCTATGGACGAAGATGCGGAATTTCTATGAATTAAAAATTCAGAGAAGTATTTTGAAGAAAAATATATAAAATATGAAATATAGTAACATATCAGCAGAAAAATAGAATTCCCCTGGAAATCCGTATTTTGCTCTTCCTGAGATTCTTATGGAAAGGCTTTCTTCAGGGATAAAATACCAGTTCTACATAAACATTATATGTGTCCAAACGTATATATGTCTCAGATGCAAGAATATATAAAGTTTGGAAATTATCTTTAAGCTTTACTAGACGAATCTCGATAAAATAAAAATAGATAAATACTTTAGTGTTATTTGAAGCAAAAAAAGAGGTATATAAATGATCGAAGTAACAGATAAAGCTGCTTCAGAGCTTAAAACATTGATTGAGCAGGAAGGAAAACCTGATCTTGCCCTCAGAATTTTTGTTGCCGGGGTCGCATGCAGTGGAATTCAATATGGACTTGCCTTTGATGATGAAAAGAACGAAGATGACGTAACGATGGAAAGTAATGGAATCAAACTCGTTATGACACAAGATATCGAAAAAAGTTTCTCAAATGGTAGCATCGATTTTATTGAAGATGAAAATGGAAAAGGATTCCTTATTCGTAACCCTACTGCCGGCGGATGCGGTACATGTGGCGGATGTCATTAAGGTAATGTAACCGCGCTGAGGTATGAGAACCCGAACCTGAAGAAGCAGAAAAAATCAAAAATAAAGGAGAAGCTAATTATGTTTCCAGGAATGGGAGGGGTGGGAGGCCGGGGAATGAACCCGGCTAAAATGAAGCAGATGATGAAACAAATGGGGATTGATGTTAAAGAGTTACAGGACGTTCAGGAAGTAATTATAAGGACTGCGGACTTTAACATTGTTATAGAGAACGCAAATGTCACTATCATGAAAGTCCAGGGCTCGGAAACCTACCAGATTGTAGGCGACGCAAAAGAAGTCCCTAAGGAGATGGAAATCCCCGCTGAAGATGTAAAACTGGTAATGGAGCAGACAGGCGTTTCAGAAGAAGAGGCCCGAAAAGCTCTTAAAAACTCAAACGGGGATCTGGCAGAAGCTATAGTATCACTTTCTTCTGCTTGATCTCCTTTTTACACTTTTTTAATTTCAATTTGATCTTTTTTAGTAGGTTTATAGCCTAGATTCCCGTTGACCAATAACGAGCTGAGCCCGCTAATACTTGATTTTATATCCCTTGAAATTTAAAAGTTTTCTTTTTCTAAAGATTTTCGTTTATCGGAGCGTTAATTATATATCCTCGTTATGTGTTATATATACATAACGATGAGGAACTTGCGTGGCGACAATTGTCTATCAAACAGATAAACGATCAGGCATCACCTATGCCTATCAATCCGTATCATACTGGGACAAAGAAAAGAAACAATCACGTGCCAGACGCACCTTAATTGGTCGGTTGGATAGAGAAACTGGAGAAATTGTCCCTACTGATGGAAGAAACCGAAAGAAACAAGATGAGAAGGTACCCGCTAAACGTGGACCCAAGGCAGCTGAGATCGCTCATCGATCCTTTTATGGAGCTACCTACCTATTGGATGCGATCGGTGATCAATTGGGGATCACTCATGACCTGAAACAGTGTTTCCCTGACACTTATAAGCAAATCCAATCCATAGCCTACTATCTTATCCTTGAAGACAGTACACCACTATACCGCTTTGAGAAGTGGGGAATCCTCCATAAACATCCTTATGGCAAAAATATCACTTCACAACGTAGCAGCGAGCTGTTCGCAAGCATCACCGAAGAGGCTAAACAACGGTTTTTCACCCTTCAGGGAAAAAGAAGGTTGGAAAAAGAGTTTTGGGCCTATGATACAACCAGCCTATCCAGTTACTCAGAAACCCTCCAGCAAGTACAGTTTGGCAACAACTTCGAGCACGATCGATTGCCTCAGTTGAATGTGGCTCTGGTCTTTGGGCAAGAGTCAAAACTCCCTTTCTACTATAGAAAACTCGCTGGTAATATCCCTGATACCAAAACAGTCCGTCATCTTCTTGAAGAACTGGATGTTCTTGGTTATTCAAAGGTAAAACTAGTCATGGATCGTGGATTTTATAGTGAATACAATATCAACTGCTTCTACAGGGATCATGTGAAGTTCCTTTTATCTGTCAGGATGTCTCTGACTTTTATCCGAAAAGAGTTGGATGCTATCTACGATACGTTTAGAAGCTTTGAGCATTACGATGAGAATTATGAGCTCTATTGCCGAACAGTTCGAACTACCTGGAATTATACGCAGGAGCATCCATACAAGGGGGAAACTGTTCAGGAATCACATCGCCTTTACATTCACTATTACTACAACATCGAAAAAGCAGCCGAGGATGAGATAGCTTTTGACCGACGATTGATTGCATTAAAACAGGAGCTGGAATCTGACAAACGTGTTCCTGAACATGAGAAGCTCTACCAGAAGTATTTCACCATAAAGACAACGCCCATAAGGGGAACACAGGTAACGGTCAGAGAAGAAAACGTCAGAAATGCCAAGCGCTATTATGGTTTCTTTGCTCTGATTACCAATGAGACAATGGATGCGGTTACCGCTCTTGAACTCTACCGCAATAAAGATGTTGTAGAAAAGGCATTTGGCAACCTGAAAGAACGCCTGAATATGCGCCGTGCTCTTGTTTCATCGGAACAGAGCCTTGAAGGGAAGCTGTTTGTCCAGTTTGTAGCACTGATATACCTGTCTTACATTAAAAAACAGATGCAGGTGAAAGGCCTTCTCAAGGAATACACGTTGCCAGGTCTATTGGACAAACTCGATGTCATCGAATGCTTCGAACAGCCAGGCAAATCGCTTCGAGTGGGCGAGATGCTGGAAAAACAAAAACAGCTGTACCATGATCTGGGGGCGAACCCGCCGACCTCGTTATGAGTGAGCGGGAATCTAGGATGTTAAACTCAATAATTAATTCCTTATTGAACTAAAAACATATGAGAATTTGCCTCTCTTGTTAATCTGTGGAAAAAAGGATAGTGAAAAGCAAAACTTATTAATATCAAGACCAATTATTTTCATATAAAAGAATGGTTTTAATAAAATAGGAATATTTTTTACTTTTTATGTATTCGAAAGAAAATTTTATATTGGATGAGAGAACGTCTCAAAAATTGTTGAGATTGGGAGCCTTTCGCCACCTCTGATTTGGCTCCCAATTGTGTGATTCAACCCTGACGATAAAGAGAAAACCCCTTGGATCTCAATCGTCAACTTTTTCTTTATGTTGAGGACATATATAACCTATACGGTTTCAAAATTTCTGTATAATTAAATTTTTTACTCATCACAAAATTTACTTCTTTAGACTCGAAAACCAATATTTTACCTTATTGTTTATTTTTCCTAAAATACTTCTCTAGAAACGATTAATGAAATAAAAATTAGTTCAAACATAGGATCTGTGGCAATTAAGCTTTTTAAAAATGAGATATGATTATTGGGCAAGTCATTCAATTGAGTGTTTACCGGCTCCTCTCCGAAGAGGAATTGCTAGTGTCAACCTGTACATTTTCAGAAACACACGACGGCACATGTCTTTTGAACCTCACAAGGAATTATCCATCTATTTTTCCAAAATTTCCAAATTTTGATTCTGTAATTATCCGGTAGGGAGAAGATCTATTTGATTATTACGGAAATATAATAAAACGACCTAAAACATGATCATATGACCCTTCATTTATCCGTTATCAAAATTGATATTAGCTTTATTTATCTTTTTTTCGTGTGATTTTATTAAGAAGAAGTATCTTTTAGCAATTTCCACACAGATGCGTGAACTTTAATATATGAAGCACAAATATTGATTTATTAAGCATAGGCAACTGATTTACGAAAAATGTCTATTTTGTTAATCCAAAGTCAGATCAGTCTTATAATTATTTAATTGGGGGTAATATTAATTGAACGGCGCTAGTATAGTTGAAATTAATGATATGACATGGGGACAGATGGTAGAAGACTCTTCAAAACCAGTTATCGTTATGTTTTACAGCCCAACGTGCCCTTATTGCAAAGCAATGGAACCTTATTTTGCGGACTATGCACAGCAATTTGAAAATACTGTAATTTTCGCCCGTCTTGACATTGCATCAAACCCGTGGACTACGGAAAGATACGGAGTCATGGGCACACCCACGTTCAAGTTTTTCTGTCACGGAAGGCCTGTATGGGAACAAGTAGGCGAAATTTATCCTGCCATATTGAAAAATGCGGTAGAAAATATGGTGAATTATGGAGAAGAATGTGTAAGGAAAAGTACTCCAAGAGGACAGGATATTACAGGATATGCTTGACATACAGAAGAATAGTCCAGTTTTGTTTCTTTCTACTGCTTTTCTGTCCACAACTTTTCTTTATACTGTTTTTTGAATCCACGGAACATTTTGAATAAGGTGGATTTTCCTGTTCCTGATTTTCCTCTGAGAAGGACTTTATTTTATTGTTATCGAAAGTCATACCGATATTTTCATACCTTATTACTTCTTCCTGCACTTTTGCCCCTCGTTACAGATTTTTTGGATAAATACACATCTCGGAATGAATCAAAAATGAACCAAATTAAAAGAGATTGCATCTAGAATCAGAGAGATTAGATCAATATAAGAGAGATTAGATCTAGAAAAGATAAATTCGATCTAAAATGGGATCAGAATGCAAAATTCACATATACTCAATTACTCAAACATTTTGTATAAGCTTACATTTATTTTCTAGTGGTAACGTATTAGTAATCCTGTGCTTGTCTTATAATTCATTTTCAATTTTCGAGGGAAAAAAATGGATTCTCAAACTTCTGCTAAAAAACTTACAACACCGGTAAAAAGTGCAAAAATAGTCCCGAACATGAGCGTGGACGAGTTAGTTCGGGAATATGCTGGCTGTGCCTTTGGAGCGGGCAGGCTTGCTGAAGCTGTAGACATCTATTATGAGATGCTGGCTTCCGAAAAGACTACCAAATTCTTCGGGCTTGCTGGGGCAATGACTCCGGCAGGCATGAGAACAATAATTGCAGACCTTATAAGAGATGGACATATCGATGTCCTTGTCACTACCGGAGCGAATATGGTACACGACACAGTTGAAGCTCTGGGTCTTCACCACTATAAGGGCACGGACTGTGCAGATGACATTCAATTGAGGCATGAATGCATAGACAGGATTTACGACGTGTATCTTCCTGACCAGCACTTCACCGACCTTGAGGAGTTTTTACAGGGCGTCTATGCCGGTCTTCCGAAAGAAAACCTCTCTATAAGGCAGGTGCTTACCGAAATCGGGGAAAATCTCGAAGATGACTCTTCCATTTTGAAAACCGCAGCCGAGATGGATGTCCCGATTTACTGTCCCGCTCTGCAGGATTCTGTGATAGGGCTCCAGGCCTGGCTGTACAAGGAAGGAAACCCTCTGCATGTAGATGCCTTTGCCGATATGCATGAGTTCATGGAGATTTGCTACGAAGCTGAGAGCACAGGTGCCCTGCTGCTTGGGGGGGGAGTTCCGAAAAACTACATTCTGCAGTCCATGCTTGTAACTCCGAAGTCCTTTGATTACGCAATCCAGCTTACTATGGACCGCCCGGAAACTGGTGGCTTGAGTGGTGCAACTCTCGATGAAGCTCAATCCTGGGGAAAGGTAGGAGAAAATGCAAAATCTGTGACTGTTTACGCTGATTCAACTATCACTCTTCCTCTGATGGTAGCGGCGGTACGGACCCGACTTTCAAAGATGTGATTTTATGGAAAAGAACACACGCATGATTCTGGCCCTGGATGTAACCAGCAGGGAAGACGCGCTTAGAATAACGAAGGACGTCCGGGAATCTGTAGATGCGGTAAAGGTGGGTTACCCTCTGGTACTTGCTACAGGGCTTGAGATTATCACAGAACTTTCTAAACTAGCCCCGATTATAGCCGATTTCAAGGTGGCCGATATCCCGAATACTAACCGTCTTATCTGTGACCAGGTCTTTCAAGCAGGAGCCGATGCAGTTATTGTCCAGGGCTTTACCGGCAGAGATAGCCTGGAAGCTTGTCTTGAAGTAGCTTCCGAATACGGAAAAGATGTATTTGTCGTAAGCGAGATGAGTCATCCGGGAGGGACCGAATACCTGGGACCTGTTGCGGAAGCTATTGCCACTATGGCAGCTGAAGCAGGAGCCTTCGGAATTGTTGCCCCGGCTACGAGGCCTGAGAGTGTAAAAAAGATAAGGAAAATTATTGGTGACAAACTTACTATTATCTCTCCAGGGGTAGGAGCTCAGGGAGGAAAAGCCTCGGATGTAATTTCAGCAGGGGCTGACTGGGTAATTGTGGGGAGAAGTATATATAATGCAGAATCCCCAAAAGAAGCCGCGTGCAAAGTTGCTGAGGAAATAAAGACAGAACTTGAAAAAGAAAGCTAAGCTTTGGACTTTGATTTTCAAAACACTATATGTTTTTATTCATGTTTCGGATCTTTTAAACCATTTACAAACTGCACATTTTTCTCTTTTAGAGCTTGTTAGGGGGTACAAAGCACCCGCAAGTGCTGCAATGCCCGATCCAACAGCTGCAGTTTTTATTCGGAGCATAAGAATATCCTTGCCGAAAGCCCGGACAACATCTTCGTTTTCTCTCATTGCTTTCAAAAGCCTGCCGAAGGGTGAGGTGAGGATTCTTTCCACAAAGAGGTAAACTATTAGCACCATACCCAGGCTGAGAAGTGCAAAGGAAAGGACCCTCAGCTCTTTTGGGACCCATGCCAGGACATCGGGAACGCTTAGTAGGAGCCCCCGATTATTGAGGCGTTGTAGCTTAAGACAAGGTAAAGTACTTCGCAACCGTTTCTAAAACTTACGGTTCTTGAGAATCTGCTTATAACAGAAGCAAACTATGGGGAAAGTATAATTCAGAGTTTCATGAGAAACTGGCTTTTAAAAGAAAATATGCTTGTAAAACGAGCTTTTTCAATTCTGCATCTTTTAGGGATAGAACATATGTGGAACGAGAGGGCAATGAACCTCAATGGGGGGCAGCTAAAGCTTCTTGAGATAGGTAGAGCACTTATGTGTCAGAAAAACTTATGTGTCAGACAAAACTTGTTATTATGGATGAGCCTATTGCAGGGATAGCTCCTGATTTATCCCATGATATACTTAAAAAGCTAAGAGAACTCTCTATCTCGGGAGTTTCGTTTCTAATTGTAGAGCATCGTTTGGAGATAATTCTGGAATACGTTGACCAGGTTTACGTCATGTCCGGCGGAAGAATTATCGCTGAGGGGAGAGACAAAGAAATATTAGAAAATCCGGAGGTTGTGGAGGGTATAATGGCGCTGAGAGTTGAAAATTTATCCGCAGGTTACAAGGAACTGCACATCTCTTTAACATAAACGCAATAGTGTAGAAAGGTAAGGTTACTACAATCGCAGGTCCTAATGGCTGCGGAAAAAGCACTGGAAATAAGCGATAATGCGTACATGCTGATGAACGGAAGGAGTGTTTTCGAAGGGAGAACGGAGGAATTGCGTCATCCATGAGCGATTTGAGAGTTTCTGCATGGGACTTTAATTTATCTCTGTTATTTTCTCTCATTATCAGTTATTTCTTCACATGTTCTTAACACAGGCAGGAAGAAGTACTTTGAGAATAAGTCATTTTCTTTTTTTAGACTGGAAATACTAAATTAAAATTCCGCCGAATAAATAAAAAAGATCCTGAAATCAAAAGGCAGGATAATTGAAGCAGTTTTTTGAAAAAATTACAATAGGAATAAATAATAAAAAATGAAGTAATAACAAAAAACGACGTAAATGAAGAAAAATTGGTTTATAAAATGAAGATGGATTCGATATTAAGTTATTTTCAGTCAAGTTAGGGAGTTTAAAAGTCTTAAAAAGCTCAAAATACTCTATAAATTATTATACCAGATTGAGATAAATATATATATTAAGTAAGAGTACTTTATACCGAGGTACAAATAAAAACTTTATGTGGGGTAAAATATGAAAATTCGAGTAGTTAGTTCCAGAGAGGAGATTTTTACTCTCAACCCTAATGAGCGTGTTGTTCACCTGGCCTTCAGGCCTTCTAACAAGGATATCTTCGGACTTGTAGAAACCTGCCCAAAACTAGAGGTACTCCAGCTGCCACAATCATATAAGCGTACAGTCTCAAAGTCCATAGAAATGTTCCTTGGTATGCAGAGGATCCAGCTTCTGGAAGGAGACGTCTGGGGCCACAGGAAAGACATAAATGAATACTACAATATTCCATCTTCGGTGATTGAGAAGATAAAGGCTATGAAAAACGAGGGTAAGTCTACCGAGGATATTGAAGCCAAAGTTTCAAGGGAAAGCAAGATTACCCCTGGAATGGTTGCTTATATCCTGAACAAGGAAGTTCATGCCTGAACTCTTCCAGATGGATACGTGAAGGTCCTTACTGGAGATTAGATTTTGCAGAAAGGTATCTAACTTTCTCATATTCTCCAGTTCAAATCTTCTGTTTTAAAAAACGAAATAATATAAATAAATTAAATCATTTTTTTGTTGATGGGATAATTTCCCATTTTAAAATTATAATTAATATGTTTTAAAAAAATGTTTTTATAACATTGGGGTATTTTTAAAAATATGATAGATATGAAACCCCAAATAATAGACTACAATTTCGAAATTTTGCAGATTGAAAAGGAATTTTTGGAATATAGTATTAATAACGAAATAATGATTTTAGAAAACTTGAAGAAAAGAATAGATAATATTTTATTATAAATTTAATCTGTTATTTTGGTCCAATTCGGATACTGTATGTTAAGGGATTAAAAAATTTATAGACTCGTAGAAACTTGGAAAAGTTCTTAGTTCTTAAAAACTCAAAAAAATATCCATTTTTATATTTTTCACTGATCATAAATTTTAAGGTGGTTAAAATTTTTACTTGTACAGCAATAAAGTATAAATATTTTTAGATCGTACATATTATGCCGAGGGAACCCCCTACTATATTAGGGCTGGCTAATAGATCAAAATAGACATAAACAAACACGGGGAGATATTATTACTCTTCCAGCCCAAAATTCCATTTTTGATCACCTCTTAAATAAGGTATAAATGATCAGAAGTTCGCTGTTCTAAATAGAAAACTGATAAAATAATTTAAATCGGTCAATTATTTTCGAGATGTTAAAATATTCACTACTGTACAAAAAACTATTAATATTAAAAAATTTAATATGTAAACACCCAAGAAATTGGGTTTAATACCATCGCCCAAAGAAAATCCAGACCAAATGGGTGGGAGTTTAGCTTCATTTTTCCCACCCATTCACTTATCTCAAGTCTTGTATTTACCTGTTGTAAATAATGTTTCCGTTTTCGGCAATACCATAAAGTTTACAATTTAGGCAAAACTTTATGAAAAGTTTTAAGTATTTTAGGATGTAATTTTACTATGCGGATATTTTATCGTTGCTGAAACGAAGTCCGCTTACATTTAAAAATATAAAAATGTGATCTTTTATAAAAAACGTATAAATTAGTTACACCCACAATCAATGATAGCAGTGATGATAAAATTATAAAAGTCGATCATTGGATCCGTGTATATTAAATTTTAAGATTTCCATGCAGGCTTTCTGTCTGGCGTCTTTAACGGAGAAGAAGCTTATGGTCTCAAGAAAACTACTTAAGAATAGATTCGCAGTATCTCCTGTTGTTGGCACCCTTTTGATGCTCGCAATAACGGTTATCCTCGCTGCAATTTATTCATCAACCGCGTTCAATAACGAACCTGTACAATCCGCACCGAAAGGAAGTATTGAGATTTTAGAAAATTCCACTGCTACAAATGATGTTCCAGCATCTATAAAACTCACACACCTTGGTGGAGATCAGGTTAGTTTCGGAGATTCAAACATAACGCAGGTTAAAGCATCTCTTAACGGAGCCGAATCTGTTCTTATTGACGCTACCAGTCTTGGTGACATGAGTATCGGTGACACGAAATTGCTCCCATTGGCAGATTTTAACGGAAACAATGCTTTTGGAAAGGGACCGGTATCTGGTGACACCGTAAACATTAAAATCATCGATGTGAAGACCAGGCAAATGATTACCAACACATATGTCAAGTTCTAATAAGGGACTTATGCGGTTGAATTAAAAATCAGCATCAACTTATTCTAAACAAATCAAAGAGTCAACTCTTTATTCCTTCTCTCCCTGAAGAATATTATCTTCATGGTTCTGCAATGGAGAGCATTGGAGCGAGGAATAAATTTCTTGCAAGCCCTCAAGAATTTTTAATCCTTTATCAGTTATCATATAATCCCCCCTTTCATGCATTTGCAGAATCAAGCCGCTATCTAAGAGTTTCTGTAAATGGAAAAGCAAGTTTCCTCCTCTAAGGCTCGTCAGTTCGGAAAAAGCGGAGAAACATTTAACTTCGAATGCAACTGCCCTTAAAATATCCAGGCGATGGTTATTTGAGACAGGCTCCAGAATCTCGCTCATAATCATATCTGTTTTAATTGACGAAATATCGGATTTACATTCCTGGTTATCTGAGTAAATCCGCATAGAATGCATAAGATTTACCTGTTTAATGAAGAGGCTCGAAACTTCGGAAAAACATTGCTCGCATTTGCTGAAAGGAGCTCCACATCTCAGTTCATCAAGTTTTTTCTATTGTTCGAGATTAGCGTATCATCAACTTTTCCAAGCTTAATGAGTCCTGCATTCTGCTGCAGGAGAGACTTAAACGCGGAAGTGCAATTTATCTTTTCAGGGCATTTCTTTACCATATTGCGTTCAAGACCAGATTCTATATCTTCGAAGAGGTGATTAAGAAGAACATTAGAGTACTCACGTCTCGAGCTTTCGAGGGCAGCTTCGAAGCGAAGTTTGTTAGAAAATTCAATTATTTTCTTGATATCGTTGTGCATCTCAGAAAGCTTTTCCCTAATAGCCTTCATTTCCTCCATTTTCTGATCCTCTGATATTACCGGGCTTGCAGAGGATTTTTCTATAATCTCACTTCCGACTTTCATGGTTGAACTCCACCAACTTATCCTTCTTCAATTTTTAGGGCCTTAACATATTTTTTGTGTCTTGTATAACTCTCAGGGTCATAGCAACGTACTTAGTATATTTTGATACCGATTAAGTATATAACCATAACTGACCAATTACAAATATTAAGTGGCGCTCAGGATTGAAAGAAAGGAGTAATTTCATGGTAAAATGTGGAATTTGCGGAGGAGAGGCTCCAAGACAGCCAGGTATTACGGATGAAGGAACATGCGATCTTTGCGGTAAGAAAGTTATGCTTGCTGATGATTGTTTGCAGAAGAAAGAGAAGAAAGATTGAAACAAACCAGGTAATTACCTTATTACATAAAATCGTAAAAAATGAAAAATCTGAAGCAATTCTTTACTTTGCAAAAACAAAGTAAAGATTTCATCTTTTCTAAAGCGAAAAAAATCATTTTTTCATTACATTTCTTGATGAAACTTATTCATTTTCTACTTTATATAAAACCCGGTTTGTTTTATACAGGTTGCTCCTCCAGAATTGATTCGTACAGTTTTCTCCTCTCCGGGGGCATGGACTCGATATATTTTTTTGCTTCCTCAGGAGATACCGCTTTAAGGGTTCCATCGGATTCCTGTATGACAACGCCGCTTTCCGTGAGCATCTTATAACGTGCCTTCCTGATCTCTTTATCGGGGTGGCAAACAAAATGGCAACTTGAACAGGTATATTCCATTCGATTCCCCGGGATAAGGCAGATAAAAAACCCGCCTTTGATCTTAGGCCTTTGTGTATACGCTTCTATGGTGCCTGGAAGTGCAGCAACAAAATCTTCATCTTTTTGGGGGATCTCAAAGCGAGCAGGAGACCAGGTAGACCATTTCCCCGAGGCATTCAGACCGGTTAGCCCACCGCAGACAAGGAAACAGCGAGCGTTGCTTCTCCTCTTCCCGTAGCTAAATTCTTTTCCTCCAAGGGTTACCGTGACCTTCTCAAGCGGGTCCACGTATCCGGAGGAACAGACTGCAAGGCAGATCTTGCATTCGTCACAGTAGTTTTCTTCTTCCGGCAGGGGTTCTGTTGGGATAAGCTCTGCATCCGTAACTACCGAAGCCAGTACAATTGCTGATCCATACTCCTTAGTGATAATGTTGCCGGAATATCCGAAATGCCCTATCCCTGATCGGACAGCCAGATACCTGTGGGAAATCGGCGGGTGCATATCCAGCAGCCAGTTTTCGGAGTCCTGGCGGTAAACGAAATTTGCAAGTTGGGGAACAGCTTTGTACCCATACTGCTGTAAGAACCCTGCAATTTCAAGGGCTACCCCGTTGGCAAGGGTAGTGATTCGCACCTTGTTGGTGTCAAGAGCTTTATGGTCTTCTTTTCTGAAGTAAGGGTCAATGAGGTTCTGGTCAAAAGCCAGGGCAAAAACAATTGCTGATTTTGCTCCTGGCAGCACGTATGTAAGATCGACAGAAGGAGGGCCTCCGGCAAGGGTTTCAGTCGTCGCAATACCCACTTTAAAGGCTCCAAGGGTCAAAGCCATCTCTTTAAGTTCTTCGGTCAGTTTTTCCATTCTGGATTTGTCGGTTTGTTCTTCCACTTTCGGTTCTTCTGTTTGTTCTTCCATTTTCTACTCCTCAATCAAGCTCTTGTTAATATAACTCAAACTATTTTATCTAAAGTAATTCATATATATTTAATGTGCATTCAAATGTACTTGCATACTTAAAGTATATTCTAATAACCTTTTGTGCATTTTCGCTTCCAGAGCTCAAAATCAGGAAGCAGTTAAAATAAGGAGAAAGGAGTCTGAGACAGGCCCCGACAAAGCATGTCCTCTAAAAAAATGTTGGTTGGACTACGAAGTCGGACCCACGTGATTCTAGGTGTGTATCCGTCTCAGGTTTGGTCAGCTAAAGGTATTTTCATATCTCTTCTGTTTAGTTTTTGTTCCATGCAAAGATAAGCTACTTAAACAGATAACATCAACCCCTTACTATGTTACTGATGGACATAATCACCTGGGAGCCAAAAGATTCGGCTAAGGTTGGGGAATTATATACAAACTACGAATATCCGACAGGCATGAAGGTAATCGACGAGTGGATAGACCTGACAGGCTATCGCATGTTCGTGATTTATGAAACTGAAAGTGAGAAAATATTTGCACCTTCAATCTCTCCTTTTATCGGGCTTTGCAGGTTTGAAACGATACCGGTTATGGAAGCAGATAAATATACGCATATAACCCATACGCATATGACCCAGGAAAATACTGAAGAAACCGGAAGGGAAAAAACTGAAGTTGCGCAGGGAAGGATTAGCACCGAAAATGAGCTTTTGGAGCAGATAAAAGATCAAATCGAGAATCATGAAAAAAGAGTCCAGCGCCTGGAACATCATTCTTTTGTCCAGCAGGAAGATGTGACCTGAAGATCTGCTTCGAAATTTGGTTGTCAATTGGTTTTAGCCAGTATTTACGGATTTGGCGAATATGAAACACACAAAACGTTTTCGAATTTAAAATAAGTGAGAATTACATGGAAGTGGGGGACTCTAATTGAATAAACAAAATTTACCATATTATGCAGCAATTCTTGCTCTGTTTCTATTAATTGCATCGGGTATTGCAGGAGCATGTGTTAAGAGTCAATATAATGCTCCAAATGTGTATAAGAATGTGACAGTTGGTGAAGCTAAAAGTATGCTAGAAAACGAAGATCTGTTCCTTCTGGACGTTCGTACTCCGGCTGAATACAACTACGCTCATATTGAAGGAGCAACATTGATCCCATTAAAAAATGTGCCGGCTACATGATCCTGTTAATTTATCCGAAAACAAGCTTTTGGCGAAAAAATTGAATGAATTGCCAGAAGATAAGACCACAGAAATACGTTGTTTATTGCTTGAGTGGAAGAAGAGGAGCTGATGCAAGCCAGATTATTGCAGATGCTGGTTACAAAGAAGTCTATAACATGCAAGACGGCATCGGAGCATGGGTAAATGCAAGCTATCCGGTTGTAGTTGACCCAAATTCCTGGGCAAGTAATTATCCTAATGTAACGACAAGGTAGGCAGTATTTTAGAGTGTATGTATTTTCAGGGTAGATGATCGATTTCTCGAATAATATGCATGAATTGGTTATTTCGTTAAAATACTTAGGTTAAGTATCGAAACCAGCCAGCTATGATTAGAAGTAATTTCTGATAGCAATTTTTTTGATTATTAACTGCAGACTGAATTTTTCAGCTTTCTTTATAAAGAAAAGTTAAATGACAGCAAAATTGGTGTCGAATTGTTTACGCATAAACATATTACGAAGCTTCAGATGTTTTTATAAAAACTTATTTTTATTTGTCTAGAAATCTTGAATGTTGTTTAACATTCAAACTCTTTGCTTTATCTTTTAAAAGAGAATCAGATGAATTTTGATAGAACAATAAATTTACATAGAATGTTGTATTATTTAGAATGATGACTACTGCAGCCATTTTTATAATAAACATGAATTTTAAAGGGTAAGATTTTTACTCCTGAGTTTTGATTAATGGCTGTCAACTGTCAGTAAAATCTAATGTTAAATTTTGAAAATGGTAAATATGTCAAAATTTTAGAGTTTAATATAGAGAAAAATTGGATTAAGTGGAGGAGTAGGATTGAATAAACAATATTTACCATTTTTTGCTGTAATTCTTATTGCGGTTCTAATAATCACACCGGGTATTGCAGGAGCAGATTCTAAGATCATCGCACGATCCACTGGATATTCAAATGTAACTGCTAGTAAGGCTCATAAAATGATCGAAGAAGAAGATGTGTTTATTCTGGATGTTCGTACCCCTGTTGAATACAATTACAGCGCATATTGAAGGAGCAAAGTTGATACCAGTTAAGAAATGCTCCGGAAAATAGATCCTGGAAATTACCAAAGACAAGTTATTGGAGCAACAGGATAAAAGAATTGCCAAGTAACAAATATAAAAAGATAATTGTTTATTGCAAGCAAGGACATAGAAGCCTCGATGCATGCAAAATTCTGGTAAAAGCGGATACAAAAATGTCTATAACATGCATGATGATAAAAAGCAGACTGGCGGTATTGATGCATGGGTGAATGACAGGATATCCAATTGTTTTTGACCCCGTCAAAACTGGGTATCTGGTTATCCCCTAATCCAAGGAAATGATACAAGCGCATTTCTAGATTTTGATTAAATGATTTCCACAGGCGAGATGACCGATTTAACCTGTACAAGTATGTATCGAATCGGTTATTTCGCCACAAATACTAATGGAAAGTAATTTCGATAGGCTAGTACTTAGCGTATCTAATTAGGTTGTCTTTTAGCAGCATGATTTTTAAATTGTTAGCTATTGACTAGATTTTTTCAGTTTTATGATGGTGTTAGCCATCGTGATATCTTTGAAAATTAATGTCAAGGATTTGATGCTAACAACATCGTCCTAAAATGTGAAGTTCACTTTTCAAGAGCACTTTCGAATCTGTCCTGATCCATCCTGATATATGCGCCACCCGTCTACAAGACTTCCACCAAGATATTCGTAGAAATCTCTGGCCGGATTCCAATCGAGTACAGCCCATTCCATCCTTCCGCAATTTCTTTCTTTTGAAAGTTTAACACAATGGAGAAACATTGCTTTTCCTATCCCCTTTCCTCGGAACTCGGGTTTTACGAAAATATCTTCGATATATAACCCCGGCTTTCCTACAAAGGTAGAAAAATTATGGAAAAAAACTGTAAAACCTGCAGGTACTCCGTCCAATTCAGCAAAGAAAACTTCTGCAAAAGATTTTTCCCCGAACATGTACTTCATCAGGCTTTCTTCATTAGCTTTGACCAGATGTGAAAGATTTTCGAATTCAGCAAGACCTTTGACGAACTCGAGGATAAGAGGAACATCTTTTATTTCCGCAATACGGATACTTATACAAGATTTTCTTTCGTTTTCAGACATATTAATTCCTTTATAGTAATAGAGTAATTAAAAGAATTGTTTGAAGACTATAATGAGAATTAAAATAAAAATAAGAAGAAGTAATGTATAGAAATAAAAGAGAAAGATTTTACTCTTTTCTGTTCTTTTCTCCGAAGACTTCTTTTACGATTTTTACAGCACAGAGGTCTCCGCACATAGAACAGGCATCACTTTCCGTCTTCCTGGAGTCTCGAATCTTGCGGGCGCGTGCGCCGTCGATTGCCAGTTCGAACTGTTTTTCCCAGTCAAGATCCCTGCGAGCATAGGCCATATCTATATCCTGTTTCCAGGCCTGTTCTCTTGGGCCTTCTTTAATTAAATCTATAGTATGGGCTGCAACCCTTGTTACGAGCAGGCCTTCTTTTATATCATCGAGAGTTGGAAGGGCAAGGTGTTCGGAGGGAGTGACCATGCAGAGAAAGTCCGTACCGTGCATCCCTGCCACTGCTCCCCCGATCGCACTGGTGATATGGTCAAAGCCGGGTGCTATATCAGTTACAATGGGACCTAGGAGATAAAGAGGAGCACCATCGCAGAGCTCTTTCATGCCCCTGACGCTGAGTTCTATCTCGTTTAATGGGACATGTCCGGGACCTTCGACAAAGGTTTGGACATTGGCAGCCCTTGCTCGTTTTACAAGCTCACCAAGTATTATGAATTCCATAAACTTCGGTCGGTCGGAAGCATCGGCAATACAACCGGGACGCATACCATCCCCAAGACTCAGAGTCATATCGTACTCTTTTGCAATTTCAAGTAGGTAGTCATATTCGGCATAAAAGGGATTGTCCTCCCCATTATGCAGCATCCAGGCAAGAGTGAAAGAACCGCCGCGGCTGACAACATTCATTATCCTGTCGCTCTGGCGCAGGCGCTCAAGGGAGTTTAAGTTGATACCGGCATGAACGGTCACAAAGTCAACACCCTGTTTGGCGTGCTTCCTGACAGCATTGAACATATCGTCGGATGTCATTTCTACAACGACTTTTCTGGAAGCTGCAGCCTGGTAGATTGGAACCGTTCCCACTGGAATATTTACGGCTTTGAGGATGCGAGTTCGGATTTCGTCCAGGTCTCCACCTGTAGAGAGATCCATTACGGCGTGAGCTCCAAAAGTTTCTGCAGCCTTTGCTTTTTCAACTTCGGCATCAATATCGATACAGTCCCTTGAGGTCCCGACATTAGCATTGATTTTTGTGCTCATATACTTGCCAATTCCGTAAGGAATGGTTTCTCGCCTGTTATTCCCAGGGATGGCTATAAGCCCTTTTGCCACGCATGAACGGACAACTTCGGGATCGATTCCTTCGGCTTTTGCCACGGCTTCTATTGAAGGGGTGATGATTCCCTTCTTTGCATCTTCCATCAGTGTCATTGTTACTCCAGATTTAGTGTTTTTTTCAGCCAATAAGGAATACCGAAAAAAACATGTTGTAAAAACTGTATGTACGATTCAACAAAAGTAATTGCCTATGAAGATAAATCCAGGTATTTCGGTCTTGAAAGAAAAGACAGCAAACCATATAACAGACATTAAAGTAATATATAATTTTTGACGCGGGAAAGTTATATAATAATATATAATAAGACAAATATATAAATGTTGCAAGCTTATTATATACCATACAATATAAAAATAATACCGACCTAAAAGCAAAATTTCCATAGCAAGCTAAGGTACTTTATATGACAGTTGTCGCATTTGCAGAAAAAAATAAGGCCGCAGCCCAGATTGCCAGCATCCTGGGTGAGGGGGAAGTAACAAAAATTGACGTCGAAGGACTCCCTGCATACGAATTTAAATGGAAGGGTGAGGAATGGCTGGCAATGGGGCTATCCGGGCATATAATGAATTACGATTTTCCGGAGCAGTATAATAAATGGAATGAAGTGGATCCTGGAGTACTTCTTGGAGTTGACCCTGAAAAGCTTGTGACAAGAGCGAATTATGCTTCTGCGGTAAAAAAGCTCGCTAAAAGGGCAAACAAGATTGTCCTTGCCTGCGACTACGATCGGGAAGGCGAAAACATAGGCTTTGAAGCCAAGACTCTTGCTGAGGAAGTTACAAATGTACCGGTTACTCGAGCGCGTTTTTCTGCCCTTTCTCCAAAGGAAGTAAAAAAAGCCTTTGAGAACCTGATGGAACCTGATTATAATATGGCAATGGCTGCAGAGGCAAGGCAAATTCTGGACCTGAAAATGGGCGCAGCTTTCACTCGCTTTGTTACTCTTTCAGTCAGGGAACGGGCAAGGACAAAAGATATCCTCTCAATCGGTCCCTGTCAGACCCCTACCTGTGGGTTTGTGTACGAAAGGGAAAAAGCGATCCGGGCTTTCCAGACAAAAGACTTCTGGAAAATCACGGCAATTTTTTCCGCAAAAGGGGGAGAATTCGAGGGTATTCACAGAGCAGGAAATATTTCTGACAAAGAAAAAGCAGCTGAGATTTTTAAGAGGTTAAAAGGATCAAAAGAAGGATTAGTTGCGAAAAAGACAGTAAAGGAAGCAAAAGTTACCCCTCCCAACCCCCTTAATACCACGGAATTCCTGAAGCGAGCGTCCAAATTCCTTGGAATCAGCCCGGAAATTGCCCTTGAGGTTGCAGAACAGCTTTACCTGGCAGGGTTCACGAGTTACCCCAGGACAGAGACAAATAAATATGCAGATGATTTTGATTTCAAGTCCCTTCTCTTGGATTTTGCGCGGCAGAAAGAGTATAAGCCTTTTGCCGAATCCATTCTTATCGTTCCTATTGTACCGAAAAACGGAGAAAAGGACGCACATGACCATCCTCCTATTCACCCGATCAGGGCTGCTTCGAGAGGGGAAGTAAGTTCTGCGGTACACATCCCTCAAGCTCCGGAGATCTATGACCTTATAGCAAGGCATTTCCTGGCAAATCTTATGCCTGCAGCGATTTTTGAGAAAACTCACCTTCATCTGCTCGTGCAGGAAGACCCCTTTGATTCCTCCGGAACAGTGCTTAAGGACTCGGGCTGGCTGGAAGCCTATCCCTTTGAAAACAAGAAAGATAAACTTCTGCCATATGTAGAGGAAGGGGAGAAGGTAGGGATAAAAAAGTTAAACAATATAAAGTCCAAAACAAGCCCTCCCAAAAAGCTAACTGAAGCCGAACTCTTGACTCTCATGGATAAGAACGGAATTGGCACGAAAGCAACAGCTCCGACTCATATCGAAACCAATAAGAAAAGAGGATATTTCGAGACAAAAGGGAAAACTGTCTCTATACTTGATACGGGCTTTACCCTTATGGAAGGGTTATCTCTTACTGTTCCGATCCTGATCAGACCGGAAATCCGAGCAAAGATCGAAGCCCTGATCCAGGAAGTCGAAGATGGAAAAAAAGAATTTGACTTATGCCTTGACGAAGGCACTGCCTTAATCAGGGAGATGTACTCCCAGCTTGAAGCACACAAAAAGGAACTGACTTCAAGCATAGCAGGCACGATCAAAGACGAAGCTGCCCTTGAGGATAAGAAAAACTACATCGGAACCTGTAAGGCTTGCGGACACGTGCTCAGAATCGTACAAACGGATTCGGGGCGCTTTGTCGGCTGCACAGGCTATCCTGATTGCAGAAACTCACACCCTCTTCCTAAAACCGGAGCTCTGACCGTACTCAGGAGCAAGGAATGCAAAAAGGAAGGAGCTGCTGTTCTGAAGGTTGGAAATAAGTATAACTGGGCTGTAGGTATAGGACCGTGCTTTAAATGCGACCTCGAAAAGACATGTTATCCTCCGGAAACTGTCGGTTCCTGCCCGGAATGTGACGGAAGCATGTTTCTGATCACTTTCAAAGATTCACGTTTCCTTGGGTGTACTAAACGGTGCGGATACACTCATTCAGTACCTAAAACCGGAAAGCTGACCCTGCTTGAGAAAACCTGTGAAACCTGCGGCTGGAAGATGTTCAGGTTAAAAGAAGAAGGTGAAAGCCCCGAAGCAGAGTTCTGTTTAAACCGGCGCTGTAAGGAAGGCAGAAAATACTGGAAGAGGACAGATACAAAAATTGAAGCAATAATAAAGTAAAAAAGGCCGAAAAGAACAAGAGAACAGTTTTTCCGCGCCTTTCCACGTTTTCAGCGATTTTAGTGACTTGATTGAACTCATTTAGCCCTTCAATTTTGAAAGCAGATTTTCCTCTAACCGATCTAATTCATCTTCAATTTTTTCCAGAATAGACCACGTAATTCTTTATACTAGTCAAAAGCATATTTTCCATTGATCTTCCATGCTTGAAGAATATGAGAAAAAGAGACATTTTGAAAAGACATCCGAACCTCCGGCTCATAGTTCACAGGAAAGCTCCGAAACACCCATTTTTGTAGTGCAGCGGCATGATGCTCGCAATTTGCACTATGACTTTCGGCTGGAGATGGACGGGGTGCTGAAAAGTTGGGCTGTGCCAAAAGAGCCGCCTAAAAAGGCAGGCACCAAAAGACTTGCTATACAGACTGAAGATCATCCTCTTGCATACGCTAATTTTGAGGGGAAAATTCCGGAAGGAGAGTATGGAGCTGGCAAGGTTGAGATATGGGACAAAGGAACTTTTGAGCTCAGAAAACGTCAGGAAAAGGAGATTATCGTGACTTTGCATGGAAATGAGCTGAAAGGTGATTATGTTTTGATAAAGACAAAGTACGGAAAAGAAGAAAAAGGGTGGATTTTCTTTAAAAAGGCAGAATGAGGAAGATCGTTTGAGCAAGTCAAAAAGAAATATGTATTGGAGATAATTTCATTTTGAGGAGAATTGAAGCTTGGAGATAATTGCTGCTTTGGGAGAAAGGTAGACTTTGCAGGTATAGAATTCTTTAGCTTGAACCTGAGGTTTTTAAACCATTATGAGAATAAGCATATGGGGATACTTACGGAAGAACTGACAAAGCTAATTGTTGCCAATATTATAGGAATCGATTGTTGTGTTGCAGCCTGTGACGGGCATAAAGTACATGACAGAATCGCAGCTGTTTTCAATGAAAACCGGAAAGTGAGAGATCTCTTTTGCAGGGACAAGTGATATTACTCCTGCTTTCCTAAATTCAGTAGTCGGACAGCTTTATGAAACTTTTCCAATTGAATTGATTGAAAGCAGTCTTTTTTTTACTGATATTTCGGAAGAAGACAAAATTATTCTTAAAAGAGTTCTCGAGAGAGCTAAAACCTATTCTGAGAATGCCTACTCTTGCAAAAAAGCATTAAATGATGTACTGGGGGGGGAGGATGCATAAGAAGGTCCATACGGCAACAGTTTATCCTTTAAGGCGACGTCCGAGGCTTCTTGCCGGAAGAAATCGGCCTGAAAAATTTATTTCCTTAAACGTCCATTCTATAGACGACTATAGTTTCCCTGCAGGTAAAGGCTACTTCTTTGACACAAATATCTGGCTCTATATTTACGGTCCCATAGGTTGGCCCGATGAAAAGTCAGATGTTTATTCAAGGGTACTAAAAGAGATCAGGAATTCAAAAGGTACAATCTATATTAATTGCATGATAATTTCAGAATTCATCAATACTTTCTCAAGGATAGAGTTCAAACAGCAGTCAGAATTTACCAGGTTCAAGGATTTTCGAGGTTCGCTGAAATATCGGGCAATTGCCCAGGACATTTCCTATAATGTAAAAAAGATTTTCAAAAGTACTCTTGCCTGTGATCCGGAATTACAGGTAATAAACTTCCCTGAAGTTATGGACATGTTCGAACAAGGAAAATACGACTTCAATGACCTTCTTTTTGCTCAAATTTGCCGTGCAAAAAATCTTGTATTTGTAACCCATGACAAAGATTTTAGAGAACTTGGAGTCGAAATACTGACTGCAAACAAAAAGTTGTTAATTACAGGTGAAGAGTGAAAATTTCATTTAACCTGTTTTCAGGGCTTTGTCTCTTTACAAATATGTTATTTATCCTTTTTTGGTCCGGGTCACGAGAATTGCCTCCGTCTACAGGGATTGGCTTTGAGAGTGCTTTTTTTAACTCAGAAATTTGCTCAAGTGTCAAAAAAGATTTTACTCCTCTGCCAGTTTTACATTTAAGGCTGAGTAAACCTTCATTTTCAGCACGTTTTATCCAGCGGTAAACTGTTGAGCGATATACGGAAAATTCTTCTGCAACTTTTGCCGGACTTAGCCCGTTTTTTACAAGTAATAAGGCTTGAAGTCTAATTTGCTCATCTTTATCGCAGGAGTTTGCTGTTGCCTCAACAATATCCTTTGTAGTGAACATATCCAAACTCATAACTTATATAATATACTTATATGCTCTATAAATATTTTACATCATAATGAAAACTCGTTAAATGATAGAGTTATTACACAAGGTCTACCATATAAACGACTGCTCAGATATTGCCTTAGAAGTCCAAAAGTTGAATCCTATGGGCTTCTCTAGCTTTTATTTAAGGAAGACGTATTTATGGAAAGTGATCAGGATAAAACGACAATACCAGCCAGTAATGCAGTAATAGAAGAGACTACTGGTGTAAAAACATTACTCGGGGATCCAAAAAAAGCAGTCGTGAAACTGTCAATTCCTATGATTATAGCGATGTCCGTACAGACTATATATAGCATAATAGATACGTACTGGGTCTCCGGACTGGGAGCGGATGCCCTTGCAGCAATGGGTTTCGTGTTCCCATTTTTCTTTATCAGCATGGCTTTGTCCAATGGAATAGGTATAGGAGGGGGAGCTGCTATATCTCGCAGGATCGGCGCCAGGGATAAGATAGGAGCAGACAATGCCGCAGTTCACACTATGATTATAACTGTCCTGTGCGCGATTATATTCACAATCCCATTTTATGTATATGCCCCTCAGCTCTTCATCCTTACAGGAGCCGGAAAGACTACAGGTCTTGCGGTAGCTTTTGCCAGGGTTATTTTCCTTGGAAGTATAATAATATTTTTTTCCAGCGTTGCAAACTCCATTCTTCGAAGTGAAGGAGATTCGAAGCGAGCTATGAACGCAATGATCGTCAGTGCAGTCCTTAACATGATCCTTGATCCTATATTTATTTACAATTGGAATATGGGAATTGCGGGTGCGGCGTGGGCTACCTTACTTTCCATATTAATTTCGTCTCTAATGATGGCTAACTGGCTATTTTTTAGAAAAGATACCTATATAAGCTTCAATTTTAAGATTTTCCGCTTTGACAGTAGCATAGTAAAAGAAATCTTTGAAATTGCGGTTCCTGCTTCAGCTCAGCAACTTTCAATGTCCTTGTCAATGATTTTTTTAAATTTTATTATTGTGTTGGTAAGCAATACCGATGGAGTTGCAGTTTATTCTACAGGCTGGAGAATTGCGACAATTGCGATGGCTCCTTTGTTGGGAATGGCAATGGCAATTATTTCAATAACTGGAGCGGCAATTGGTGCCCATGACTATATAAAAGCAAAAGTTGCTCTTTCTTATTCAACGAAACTTGGTGTTCTTATCGAGTGTGCAATTGGAGCAATCCTGTTTATCTTTGCTACACCAATAGCGTACATATTCACAAAATCCGAAGGAGGAACTCATATAACTGCCGATCTAGCCCATTTTCTGAGAGTTATGTGTTTGTTCTACCCGATAGCTTCACTTGGCTTTTTTTCCTCATCCTTCTTCCAGGGGGCAGGCAAAGGTATGAATGCTCTTATTGCAACTCTCCTGAGAACTATTGTCTTTACCCCGCTATTTTCAGCGCTCTTAGCTGTCACCTTTAATATGGGACAGGTAGGTGCCTGGTGGGGAATGGTCATAGGCAACGGATTAGGTTCTTTGATAATGTATCTCTGGGCAAAATATTACTTAAAAGCACTTATGAGAACTAAACCTGCTCCAATAGTCATGGAGCTTCAACCTGAAGCTGGACAGTCGCTGTAATTCTTGTTTTATTATCCAAATAAAGCTCGACCCAGCTCAAATTCAGATGGGATTGTTTCTTATCCAGTTGTATATGATCTCCCATAATTCGGAAGAATTATAGTCCATAACAATACTGCAGTGACCCTGGTTATTCCAGTTCATGGAGGTTACTCTGCTATTTATTTTTGCAACTTCGTTTATATACCACCATGCCCCGTAGTCACCAAATCCGCCTCCGAGTCCGATATAAAGGACCGGAGAATCAATTTTTGAGTAGTCAATCTCATAGCCATCCATATTGCCCATTAAGCCTGCCATGTATTTATCCAGATATTTTGGGGTATGAGGAATAGCCCCCCCAGTCAAAGTCAGATTGAGTAAGCGATTTTCGTCGACATAATGGAGCCCGTTGAGGTCCCCACTCCAATAATGGTAATTAGGAGTGTAGGGATGCGCATTAAAAGTATATGTCTGGCTAGCCATAAGCCTGAAAATTTGCTTGTTTGTGAATCTGTCGTCAAAGGAAGATCTTTCCTCAGGGTCTGTTAAAGCCAGTTTGGCGATCTGCATCATAACAGCCATATTGATAGCATTATATGTTCCATTTTCCATACTTTTAGAGACTATCTCATATTCCTGAGCCTGCGATTGTATTAATTCCAAGCAATTAGGATCGTATTTTATAATAATATCAACAGACACCATCCTGTCAACAGAACCCAGAGACAGACCTTCGTATTCACTGGTTGCATAAGCAGTAAGAATCAATGCCCCGTGACTGTGGCCGATTGCCGTAACCTCTATATTATCCACAGGCTCATTATTTAACAGAGCGGTATGAATTCTTGAGATAACGATACTGTCATAGATGTCACTCATATACTTGTCAATATTCCAGTTTTCCATAAAACTGAAGTCCGTTTCATTTACAGGAATATTTGTTTCTCTCCTGTCTAAGATATATGTGCTGTATCCCAGTTGGGCATAATATATTGCCATTTCAGAATAGAACTTTTCAGTTAAAGCCTGTCCAGGTAGAATTATTATATTATGGTTTATTTCCGTGTTCCAGGGAATTTTCTCTTTCACATAGTTGGTAAGCATAATATAATCGTATTTCTCAGGCCCAACATTTACTTTAAGTTTATACTCCGCAACATCGTCGCATACATTTCCAATTCTATCTTTTTGTGTTGAAGAGAAGTAAAGTTTTGATATTCTCAAAAAACCAGGATCACGTGTAATATTCAACTTATCGAGTTTAGTATACAAAACTTCCATTCTTTCATCACATTTCACACCCTTTAGTACATTTTGAGTGATCATATTCCACACCTTATGATATTGTAATAGATATTAGTTTAGATAAAAATTAAACCTATAAGCTTAAAACAGACGTTTTTAAGAAACTTTTTTGAATGTTGATTTCCAGAGAGTTTCTTCAGAAGGACTTTATAGGATCTTATTTACCCATAAATCTGGAATGTTTCTTTTCCTTTAGCACATATTTTTTTTATTCTATAAGAATGTAATTTTGAGGATTGATAATTTATTATAGCAAAAAGTCCCACGTTTCTTTAAATTATTGCGTTAAGTAGGTAGAATTTTTTAATTTTATATTTAGCAAGAGTTGAACAAAATAAAAATAAGAAAATAAAACGAAATAAAATAAATGATTTCCAAAAGTCTCCGTTTTAGAATCTGGTTTTTGTTATTATATATTTCTTAGGGAAGATAAATCATTGGCAGAAATACCGGCAGTGTTAAGTCCATATTTTATATATATTTATTAATTGTAACTAGTTAAAATGACAGAATAATTTTCAACCTTTTTTAACTTTATTAATTATTTTTTTGTTTTAAGTAATAGTTAAGATTTTTAAAAATATAAACAGGCTAAATATAGTAAAATTTTTTTAAAATGAGCTTTATAGAAAATATTATATAGTAGCATTGTACATTGTATATTTACTACTCCTTAATTGCAAAATATTTACACTGTTGAAAATAAACATCTACAAGAATGAGAATTTGCTCCGACAGATTACTTTTCAAGATAAAGGAAAAATGCAAGTATAGGGTTAAAAAAACGTTGTGAATTTGAGCACTTATCAAATATCTTTTATGAGAAATAAAATAACAACATTCCTTTTCCGAAATCTCACTTTAGAAAATAGAGCTCAAATTATTCCGGAGCGGATTAAAAGAGAAAAACATTTATAAAAAAATAAACACTTAAATCCTGAGATCAGGAAAAAACCTGAAAATTTAAAATATTTACAAAAACTTTAAAAATCTTAAAGAACCATAAAGAAACTCAATAAGCCCTAAATGGTAAAAATAAACCGAAAGAAATGTAAAAATAACCTTAAAAACCTTTAAAAATTTAAAAAACATGAGGAAACCCAAAGAAACTCTAAAAGAACCCTGAAAAACATTTAAGAAACTCTATAAACACTTAAAGAAACCCCATAAACACTAAAGAAACCCCATAAACACTAAAGAAACCCTATAAACACTAAAGAAACCCTTAAAAATAATAGGAAACCCAAATAACTCTAAAAACTTGAAAACAGCGGTGATTAAATGAAAATTAGAGTTGTAAGCTCAAAAGAAGAAATAGACACTTTAAAACTTGATGAGGAAATTGTCCACCTCGCATTCAGACCATCCAATAAGGACATCTTCAAACTCATCCTAAAGTGTCCAGAAGTAAAAGCGATCCATGTCCCAAGCTCATACAAGAGAACAATTTCCAGTTCTGCGCAGATGTATCTTTCCATGCAGAATATAGCTCTACTTGAGGGCGATGTATGGGGACACAGAAAGGATATCAATGAATACTCAGAAGTCTCCCAGCATGTTTTTGACAGAATAAAGGAACTTAAAGAAGAAGGTCTTTCTGACGAAGATACTATTGAGAAGCTAGTGAGGGAAACCAGACTTAGCCCTGATTTTGTTAGTTTCATTATATCTAATTGAAACTGATAGTTGCCGGTCATTGCCTGACTGGCATTTCCTTTTTTTACAGGTATCCGTAAGAAGCCTTTTAAATTCTGATTAATCCGTATCAATTATCGAAATAGATCTTCATTTTTCCCCACCTTCTGAAGTTTTTAAGTATTTGTTCCTTTTTTATTATCTTTGATTTTGATTTCGAAAATCGAAATGTATAAACCGCGTGATTAGCAAACCCACTAAAAAGTTATCGATTGAGGAAAAAGTTATTGCAGACAGAAAATCTCAATTTGCAAGCATCTCTATTCTTGAGTATATTCCTTTTAATGTTAAGTACTATATCTGTTATACAGAGCATTCAAATCCCAAAAACTATATAAAGTTCATGTGACTTAAATTATATATCCAACATCGAACAAAACGAGAACTTGTTGGGGGGAGTATAAGTTAACAATTATTAATATTTAGCTTTGTTTTTATGAAACTTAAAATTACTTTAGTGATTCAAGGTGTATGCTGTTAATGAAAATAGTAGAAGAAGATATAAGTTATAAAAAGGGGAACAAGTAAGTCTAATCAGGTGGTAATATGGGTGACGTGAAAAAAAAGAAAAGAGTCCCCAGTAAAATCTTTGGACCTACAAGCAAAATAATAAAGTGTGGGCTTTACAATAATGAGCAGGAAGTCTTGCAATGGATTTTGCACAACCAGGCTGAACAGAAAATAAAATATTACAACCGGAAGATTTTAGAAATGAGAAAAAAATATGATATGGACTTTTCTGCGTTTGAAAATAAAGTCTGCTTGGGAAAAGGGAGAGAAGATTTTGAAAAATGGGACGATTTCACACTTTGGGAAGGCTATGTAAAAGCTTACCGATACTGGGAGCAGTATTTATAACTTCAGATGCTAACCATTGGAACCAATTATAGGAATGAACAACAGATTTATAGAATTAATACATTTTTATTTCAGTAATCTCTCTTACAATTATAAAACGGGCCGAATCACTGGCATATAAAAGTTTCAAGCCTACAAAAAAAGGCTTTAGATTTTATTTTCAAATTGATAACGAAGAATATTCGTTCTGGAGATCCACTGACCATTCAAAGATAAAAATCGATAATGAATCCAGAGAATTGGTCTCAAGCCATATTGGCCTATCTTTTCTGATTGATCTCGCAGTAATTGGTCTTCCTTATTTCTACCGGCTCTTCAGTTTCTCCGGACTCTAGCTTTGCAGCACCTCTTCAAGAACAGATAAAGGCAGAAAATGTAATAACTGATAGAAAGTAAAATTGAGTTACAAAGAAGGGATGAACCATGAACGAAGATCTAAAAAAAGCACTCCTGGAAAAATGCGAAAACATGGATATTCCCCTGGTTGGGGTTGCCAATGTGGAACGATGGAAGTCTCCTCCATTCCTGCCATGGATACCTGAAGAATTTTACCCTCAATCCATATATCCAGAGGCAAGATCAGTCATAGTCATCGGATTGCCGATCCCCTTACCAGTTTTGGAGACATCGCCCTCGATATATTATCGCGAACTTTACAATACAGTAAATACTCTACTTGACCAGTACACATACCGTCTTGCCAACTTCCTGACAAAAAGAGGATATCCATCTATTTTCGTGCCTAGAGATGGGTATGGAAATATTGAAGTACTCCTGCGTAACCCAGTTGCATTCTTTTCTCACAGGCATGCCGCTTTGCTCGCAGGTCTCGGAACCTTTGGGGTAAATAATACTGTCCTCACACCGGAGTATGGCCCACGGGTACGTTTCGGTTCTATCCTGACCACATCCGACCTGCCTTCGGATCCTATGCTGGAGAAACAGCTCTGCACTCGCTGTATGCGTTGTGTGAAAATGTGCCCAACAAATGCTCTTAAGAAGGAGGATTATCCTGAGGGACTAACAGATAAAAAAGCATGTTCCTCTTACAGTGCTGAATTAAACAAGCGTTACATTGCACCCTGCGGGATATGCATCAAAGTGTGCCCAATTGGAAATGACAGGAAACTGTATGAGAGGGAAAATGAAGCAATTTACGTAGATGATGATCGTTTTGCCAATTATCATAAGGCCTGGAAGCATGTTAGGGCTTATGGCGGAAAAGCTCCTTAACTTATTTATCACTGTGAATTTTTGATGTCGCTGTATGTTTCTAATTTTAGTTTCCAAAAAGTGTTTAAGCGGTTTTTGGCTTATTTTGCCCCATAAATCCCTAAAAAACAGTTTAGAACTTTATATTCGGAATCTGAGTCGAATATTAATCCTATTATTTTAAGCTCAACTGTGGAAGTCTTGATATAATATTAGACAGTTTTAATTATGGATATAATTTGGATTTTAAACTTTTCCTAAATTAATACTTCAGATTTCTATTGTAGGTATTTAAAACGAATTGAAAGATAGTATACAAAATGTCCCGTAAAAAAATATTCTCTTCATACTCTTTGTAAATGTATTTTTGCGCTAAAGATCCACATTCTTACTTAGTTTAGGCTCTGATATAAGCAAAGGAGGAAAGTTTTTGAATTCTTTATTTCTTGTACTCGTTGCATTGAGCGTGTTTTCACTTGCCTACAGGTATTACGGACTTTTTATAGCTAGGAAAGTTTTAGAGATTGATCCTAGCAGGCCGACACCAGCAAAAACTATGGCAGATGGCCACGATTATCATGAAACCAACAGATATGTGTTATTTGGGCATCACTTTGCAGCAATAGCAGCGGCTGGGCCACTTATTGGACCTATTCTTGCTGCGCAATTTGGATACCTTCCAGGGGCTCTCTGGATAATAATCGGAGCTGTGGTTGCAGGAGCGGTTCACGATTTGGTATCGCTCTTCGCCTCGGTTAGGTATCAGGGTCGAAGCCTGCCCCTTATCATAGAGAAGGAAATAGGAAGTAAAGCTGGCAAAATAGCTTCCTTTGCGGTATTATTCATCCTTATACTGACGCTTGCCGGATTGTCCATATCTGTTGTCAACGCCTTATTCGACAGTCCCTGGGGTGTATTTACTGTCTTTTGCACCATACCTATTGCCTTGCTCATGGGGTTTTACGTTCGAGTCCTAAAGCCGGGAGATGTGAAAGGTGGAAGTGCTATAGGTGTAATCCTGCTGGCTTTGGTAATATATTCTGGCCCTTATGTAGCTGCCAGCCCTTCTATAGCACCACTCCTTACTTTCTCCAAGAATGCTCTGGCGGTATCAATTCCAGCATACGGTTTTATAGCCTCGGTACTGCCAGTTTGGATGTTGCTTTCCCCAAGGGATTACCTATCCACTTATCTCAAATTGGGAACTATAGCTGCTCTCGCACTGGGTATATTACTTGTTCACCCTGAAATGAACATGCCTGCAGTGACCAGCTATGTACACGGCGGAGGTCCTATAGTTCCCGGTGCAGTATTTCCATTCCTCTTTATTACCATAGCCTGCGGTGCACTATCTGGCTTTCACTCCTTCATTGCCAGCGGCACGACACCAAAGATGATATCCAGCGAAAGTGATATTCCATTTATTGGATACGGTGCTATGATGGTTGAAGCCTTTGTAGCCATTATGGCTCTGATTGCAGCCTGCGTTCTTTTGCCACAGGATTACTTTGCTATAAATTCCTCAGCTTCAGCCTATGCCACACTTGGCATGGCGCCGGTACATCTTCCGGAGTTATCGGCAGCTGTGGGGGAAACCCTTCAGGGAAGAACCGGAGGAGCAGTTTCTCTTGCTGTGGGCATGGCCTATATCTTCTCCTCTGTTTCCTTCATGAAAGGGCTAATGGCTTACTGGTATCACTTCGCCATAATGTTTGAGGCTCTATTCATTCTGACCGCCGTAGATACCGGAACCAGAGCGGGAAGGTATCTCCTTCAAGAGATGGTGGGTAGAGCAATCCCTAAGTTCAGCGAGAAAAAGTGGATGCCAGGCATTGCTATAACTAGCCTGGCTTTTACTGCCTTATGGGGTTACCTGCTTTACACCGGAGACATCACCACTATCTGGCCAATATTTGGTATGTCTAACCAATTACTGGCATCATGTGCATTAATTATGGGCACAACTATGATACTGGCTATGGGTAAGGGTAAGTACGCTCTCATCACAGCCATACCAGGACTATTCATGATACCAGTTACTTTCAGTGCCGGATACCTGAATATTGTTACCAATTATCTGCCTAAAGGGCTATATCTACTGGTTTTCCTTACTGTCATACTGATGTTCCTTACAACCATCATATTTATTGAGGCTTTCAAAAAATGGTACGAACTCATTCAGACCCATGGAAAACCCCTCAATGGATCTGGACACATATCGGTAAAGACAGACTTAGGAAGAACTTGCGAGCAACCGAAGTTATAAATTAACAGTTTGTTGGGCTTTGATCCTTCCTTCAATTCAAAAACTAAATGGGAGTGAAGAAACATTAAATAAAATAATAGTTAAAGAGCTAGAAAAATACTAAGAGCTTTTATGCAAATCATTTAACTTTAGTTAACGTGCATCGCTTATGTTTTTCATGAACTGCTACATTTTCTGTCTTGTATTCAGATAGTATTCCTCAATTGCTTTGTTTGCACGACAAACCATATTAGGGCACAAATCAGAAGGCACGTTTTCCGTTCCTATTATAGAAGCCACTTTATAGATAGCACAAAGCGTCTTGTCTCCCTCACAATACTTTTCCTTCTGCAACTCACCTAAACCCTTATCTACTGGTATTTCATTCGCATAAAAATGACATTCATTTGCATTTTCACATTCCATTTTTTGACCTCCCTTATAATCGCTTAATAGGATGAACGTAAAATTAATCTGGTCAATAAGAAGTTTACCATTTTGTTCTAGACTTTTCTATAGAGGTTTTTAAAACTAAACAAGCAGTTTCCATCCGCAAGCGTGCATTTACTTCAGTAACAGTTTCTTAGTCCTTATAGAGTGTTCCTTCAGGATTTCATCAACTGTCTCAGTGGTCACTAATTTGTATTTTTCCATAACTAACCCCCATTAATAAGCGTATATGACTAATTTACCATTTCTTTGAAAAGTAAATTAAATGAGAATCATTATAATTTATGCAACCTATACAGATAAATAAATTTCTAACAGTATTGGTTGAATCATCAGAATACAGAAGTAGATATTTATAATATGTTGTGTGACTTCGTTTATGCCACCAGGAAACATAAACCTGACAAATAGGCGAAAAAAGTCCTTAATTATTTTACTTCAATATTTGTTTTAAAATATCTGTTATTGTTTTATTCAACTATTTGTCGGAATTCCAGCCTGGTATCATATAGCAGGTGCCATAGATCTCCCTTTTTACTCATTCTCTTCGCGTCAATTTCAGCACCTTGCCCCCCTATATCGAATCGGACTATTTTTTCACCGATTTTGATGTCTCCAATTCTGCTTTCCATCCTGCTAAAATCAAGAGCATCTGCTAGTCTTATGAGGGCAGCTACTTTCAGGGTAAGATCCTGAAGGTCTTCTGGCATTTTTCCAAAAGCCTTCCCTCTAATTTTCATCAGTTTTTTTTCATCAATTTTCTTTTTATGCAAAAATGTCGTCCAGGCAACAGCAGGCCACAGTCGTTCCGGCAGTTCGGAAGGCGGGTGCAGGCGCAGGATAGCTCTTCCCGCTTTATGATGATTTTCAAAGTCCGTAGCCACACCTGTATCATGAACAAGTGCAGCTATCTCCACAAACGTTCTTATCCCAGAATCCAGTCCATGAATACTGTGAAGGATATCAAAAAGCTCAAGAGCATTCCTGGCCACATTGTCTGCGTGACTGCGCTCTATCCCATACCTGTGAAAAAGAGTTTCCAGAGATAAAGGTTCGGGCATAGATTCTTCTTCAGACTGCTTGCTTCCTGAAGGTCCGTAACTTGAATTCAAATATAATCCCTGCTCCCCATTTTCTTTTACTGTAGCTATTTATCCTGCGATCGACCTAAGCTTATTTAAGCCCTTTCTTTTCCTTATGCTATATAATTTCTCTGCCATAAAAACATATTTTATAAGATAAACATTTCCACTTAAAGCGTCAACTTTACAATTGGATAAACAGTACCCAAGCCAGTTCTTTTCACAGCTGATTACTTAATTATTATATATAATGTTCAATCTTTTAATAAGCGATGACCAAAATCAGCTTCAAACAAGGAACCTTACTTATAAAGGGCAACATAAGGGTTCCTAATTCAGTCTGGGACGAAAGGAGTGGAAGCTTTAGAGCCCTTGCTTTGTATTACAGGGATATAATTAAGTATCTGGAAAATTCAAAAATCGATTTTGAAGACAATGTATTGGATCTCCTTCCCTGTCCTGACCTTGCAGCAGCATATGAGGCATCAGGACAGAAACCAGGATTAAGGGACTATCAGGCAGAAGCTCTTATATCCTGGGGCGAAAACGAAAAATTGGGTGTGGTAGTTTTGCCAACAGGAAGTGGAAAGACTCTTGTTGGGATTCGAGCTATAACCGGGTGCAACACCCCTGCACTTGTGGTTGTTCCGACACTTGATCTGCTCTCGCAATGGAAAGCACAACTTGAAGGAGCCTTTTCTATGGAAGTAGGACAGCTTGGAGGAGGGGAAAAGAAAATTCTTCCAATAACGGTTTCTACATATGACTCTGCCTATATTCATGCAGAAACTCTCGGAAACAGGTTTGGTCTACTTATTTTTGATGAAGTACATCACCTGCCTGCTGCCGGGTACAGGAGCATTGCCGAGTTTTTCGCAGCCCCGTATAGACTCGGGCTGACAGCCACATATGAACGGGAAGATGAGTTGCATTCGGAATTGAACAGGCTTGTCGGTGGCAAGATTTATGAAAAGCAAGTCTCCGAACTTGCAGGTGGACACCTATCCCCTTACAGGATTGAGCGGATAATGACTTCGCTTACGGACGAGGAACGAGCAGCATATGAGCAACACTATTCTGTTTTTCTCAATTATTTAAAGAAAAACAGTATGATAATGAAAGGATCACTGGACTTTCAGAAACTGGTTATGAAAAGCGGGAGAGACCCGGAAGCCAGGAAAGCCTTGCTTGCTAGAAATGCGGCAAGAGACCTTGCTTTCAACAGCGACGCAAAACTTGAGAAACTGAGATGGATTTTAAAAACGCACAAAGAAGACCGGATATTTATCTTTACCGAACACAACCGACTGGTCCACAGGATTTCAAGAGAGTTTCTTATCCCTGCAATTACCTACAGGACGCCTGCAAAAGAAAGGAATACAATTCTTGAAAAGTTCAAGGCAGGCAAATACAGGGCTGTGGTCACCTCAAAGGTGCTCGATGAGGGGATCGATGTCCCGGAAGCAAACATTGGAATCATAGCCAGCGGAACAGGCAGCAAGCGAGAGTACATCCAGCGCCTGGGCAGGATACTCAGGAAAAGTGAAGGAAAAGAAGCCGTACTCTATGAAATCATAGCTAACGAGACAAGCGAGATCGGAACTGCAAAGAGAAGAAAGCAGGCTGTTTCAACCCGAAAAGATCCCGGAGGCGGTTCACCTGCTCACATCTGACCTTCTTGTTACCCGCATTTCCAGAGGGAAAATAAAGCCCGTATATGCAGTTTTTGACACTGAAAGCCTGGAACTTGCCAGGCTCTTGATAGAAACCTTCGAGCAGCATGTAGGAAAAACCTATGGAGAACTTCTGGCTGAACTTGAAGGATATGAAGACATGGACTATCGCTTCATAAGAGGGCTTTCTCAGCTACTTGAAAGGAAGGCAGTGATCGAAACTGATTCATTAATTGACCCATCTGCAGCAAGAGAAGCAGTCTTTGAAGCCTGCAGTGGAATGGCTCTTTCTGATGCTGAAAAAAAAGAAGCACTGAAAAAAGCAGCAAAAAAGTTCGTGATTTCTGTGCCTGAACTTGAAAAAGCGCTCTGGGCCGATCTTGAAGAAAATCAGGTCATAAAAAGCTTCCTTCCTCTTTCCCCTGCAGCACTTCTCAGGCAGTATAACCTTTCCCTTACCCAGACCCTGCTTTTCCGTGCAGTTGACCTCGATATATGGGTAAAGGGAAATTTTCAGACTATACTCTGGAAAATTCTCCGATCAGGTCTTATGTACACCCTTGAAGACACCGGAGAAGAAGCTAATAGTGGAAAAGATGGAATTAATGCTGAAAAAGATGGAATTCTTTATGGCACAGAAGACCAGAAGGAGCTAAAAAGCGTCCATCTCCACCTTGACGGGCCCGCCTCCCTTTTCCGCATGTCTGAGCGCTATGGGAATTCCTTTGCTAGACTCTTACCTGCTCTGCTCAGGTCTAAAGGCTGGAGCTTGAAAGCAGGAATCCTCTACAAAGGATATAAGGGAAAACGCGTTCTTGAATTTACTCTTGACGACTCGGAAGAAGCCCTCAAGCTTACAGCTGAAGTCATCGAATATCCTGACACTTTTCTATCCGGGTCTCAAATTGGAGAAGAACAGGAAGAATATGAAACCAAATCTACAGAAAAGAAAGCCGAGGCCCCGGAAACATTTACTGAAACCGAAACATATGACAGTAAAATAGAAAAGATGTTTGGCAGCCTCAGTTTGGGAAGCTGGAAAGTAAAAAGGGAGCCCACAATTCTCAAAGCCGGGAAATATGCCTTTATTCCAGACTTTGTCCTGAAAAGGGATGGTATGAAAGTATACCTCGAAATTGTAGGATTCTGGACCCCTGAATACCTCAAAAAGAAGGTTGAAAAGCTCAAAGAAGTGGAAGAGCCTGTAATTCTCCTGATAGACAGAAAACTCAAATGTTCCGAGAAAGATTTCCCTGCACAGGAAGTGATTTTTTTCGACCGGAAGATCCCGGTAAATGAGATTATGCAGGTTCTCAGGAAATACGAAGAGCAGAAACTCTCAGAAGACCTGTCAAAAACCCGAGAAATGGAAATCCCACTCTCCGGGGAACTGGTTAACCTTGAGAAAATCGCGGCAGAGAAAGAAATCATGCTTGATGCTTTAAAAGGGGTGATTGCACAAAGACTTGCGAAAGCCAGAGAAAATGAGGAATCAGAAACAAACGAAGAATCAGAAATATTCGGCGGAAAATTGGGAGACTACTTACTTCTTGGAAATTACATGGTTCACAGGCATCTGCTTGAGAAAATTAATCTGGAACTTGAAAAACCAGGAGCGTTAGAGACGTATGCTGATGCGACAAGGATATTCGAGGATTTCTTACTTGACCGTAGTTTATATTATCCCTTGCTTGAACATCTCGGATATAAAGTAATATGGACAGGGTTAAGTGAAGAGGATGCAAGAATTACGAAGTAAAAAGGGAAGTAAAAAGGATAGTAACGATTAATGTTAAAAATTAATTAATATTAGTATCTCAAAATAAGTATAAAAGCTGGATATGATCAAATCTTACGATATTTTGAACACTTCCACAAAAAAGCCCTGCAGCCAAAAAATAGGATCGTTAAATATATGCACAGAATAAACAATGTGCATATTGAAACCTGTATTTCGATTGGTGACATTTCGTTATCCCTTTTTCAAAGATATTGAGCATATGTAATAAACAGCATCTTTATTAGTGTTTCTGACCTCTATGAAAAAGAAATATAGTAATATGCTGCGAAAATCTTCAAACTCGATTCTTCAAATTCGATTCTTCAAATCCAATTCCTCAAATCAGATTTCACTCCACATACTGTACACTCCTTTTTACAGGTCTGAACAACTTCATAAACTCATGCACATCTTCCGGGAAATCCGTACTAACAGGGAGCCCAAGTTCTTTTGCCTGGCTTGCTGAGAGGGGAGCGCTGTGAATCAGCTCGCCACTGACCAGTTTATCTACCGTTTCTTTTAGCCGGTCTTCTCCGGCAGGTCCTGTCTGTATTTTACCTTCGAGGAGTTCTGTTGCGACGTCCCTGGTAAGTTTAAGAGCTTTTCTTGAGATATCGCTCATGACTATGGTAGTATCTGCAGCATTTTCCTTTTTTGTTTCGGCAGTATAAATCCAGGAAGGAGCTGGATATACGCCGCGCAACAAATCCCCTATTTGCGGGTCAATAGGCCCGATTACTGCGTCCTTATCCATTATTATTTCGTCTACGGCAAGAGCTATAACAGTGCCGCCTGACATCGAATAGTGGGGAATGATGACTCTGGTCTTTTTAGGGTGCTTCCTGAGGGCACGGGCAATCTGGATGCTGGCAAGGAGTTGCCCTCCAGGGGTATGCAGTATCAGCTCCAGCGGATAGTCCTTATATTTCCTTATCCAGCGCAGGACTTGCTCGGCATCTTCTTCATCTATGAACTGGTAAGCAGGCACTCCTAGAAAAGAAATACCTTCCCGTCTGTGTATTATCGTGAGCACTTTACTGCCGTGACGCTTTTCCATGGCTTTAATTCTTGCCAGGCGCAGCATTCGGATCCTTTTAAGCTGCGACTGGGGATACAGTATTGCAAAAAGAAATAATAATAGAAATAAAAGAGATGCTAAATCCCAGAAACTTAATGTCAGGCTGTCAAAGATAGCCATAAAATCCATAGCTAGAAAATCCATAGCAAAAATCCATAGACCGAAAATCCCCCCGAAAATATTCCACGGAAGCGCAAAATCTTTCAAGAAAGCGCTTTAAAAACCCCAAGGCTTAATCCAATAATAAATAGTCCTTTGTGTTTTTAATTCTGGCTATCGGTAGAGTTTTTAAGGTCCGAGACAGTAAATAAAAGCTAAGAATCATACAGGCAATTGTAAAGATGCCAGGCAAAACTTTATAAAAGTCAACAGTATTGATATATAGTTTCGACTAAATAGTTTTTTAACTTACTAGTCAAGTTAAGATTTCTCAAAAAGTCGAGTATAAAAATAGAAATATAATATTTAAACGAAGGTAATTTGGTATGTTATTAGATTGGCTTTTAAAACATAAACCAAAATATTCTCAGTAAGTCTCCCAAATTAAATTACTCGATAAATGGCAATTCTATATCAATTGGTGACTTTACAGGAAAATATTATCAGTCCTCTAACAGTAGATTCATTTTGTCATGGAAAGCTCAAAACGGGAATGGTAAATATATTTTGTTAGAACGCGGGAAAATAAGAGTTCAGGATAAAATGAGACACCCTGATAATGGGCTGGTCTCAAATTCGGGGGTGTTCATTCTAAGCGATTTGACTTCCAAAGGCATGTATGGAATATTCCATATAATAAATGCTGATGGAGAAACTCTTATCAAGCAAAGATGTAATGCAAAAATAGGCAATGTTGGCATTTCGGATGATGGACGTTTTGCTCTTTGTCAGGCTTTACAAAGTAACAGCAAATCGGATAGTTGTAAGTTATATTTCTTTGATATAAAGAAGAGAATACTTTTATGGAAAAAATTGCCCGAAACAATCGGCTCTGAACTTAATTGGGCAAAAAGCTACCGCTTTGATACTAAAAATAAAATACTATATTTGAGCCATGATAAAAACAAAGCTTACCGTTACTCTTTTGAAGGGACTTTCATTGATGCTAAACAATATAGACATGACTGCATCAGTACTGGAAACGATATTGAGTTTCTTGAAGCTATTAAAGAATTGAAAGTGGAGCTTTCCGAAAATCCCAATCCTGGAGAATATGATACACTTATAGCTCCTCTGAAAAAAGGATTAAACAGATTTTCTGACAAAGATACCAGGTCAAAAATTCACAGGCTTTTAGGAGAAATTTTCCATTTACAGGGAAACGATATAGAGGCGATAAAACATTTTGAAACTGCATTGAAACTAAACCCGAGGATTGGAGTAAAGCGGACACTTGAAAAATTAAAGAAAATCGAATTAAGAAACGAATTGAACATAACTGCAGGAAATAAATCGAATGTTCATGCCGGAAAATACATATTCACTGTATTTCTCACTTCATTTAACCATTCTTTTCTTTCCTCAAGTTTACTGGTTACCATAACCCCAAATACCTCTCGATAGAAGTTCTTTACTCCACAAAACTCGAAAATACATTTTTTCCATAGTACCTCCAGAGGATCTCCAAAAACTTGCATTTCTCTTTCTTTAGGTGTATCTCCTGTATTGAAGACTAAAGCTGTTTCTGCTTTTAGCAGCCCTATAGGTATTCCTTCACCGCTATCTCCTTCTTTAAATCCATAGGCTACTCCCGGACGTAATACTCGGTCTACCCACCCTTTCAAAATTGCAGGCGGCTGACCCCACCAGTTAGGATGGACTATAATAATTCCATCTGCATTGCTAATTTCAGTACAATGTTTTTCTATTGATTTTTCCAGAGGGGCTCCTTTAGGAATTTCCTGGCTTGAGATTATCGGATCAAAATTTTCTTCGTATAAATCATGGAAAAATACTTCATGCCCATTGCTTAATAGAGTTTTTACAGCTATGTCTGCAATCGCATGATTGAAACTCTTTTTATTCGGGTGCCCAAGAATTATCATTACTTTCATTAGCCTCAACCTCACATGTGGCTTTTTTTGTAAGTTGTTTGCAAAATGAATATAGCAGTTTGTTAAAATAAGAGGTTTATGGAAATTCTCTTCAATAACTTCGGAGTACTTTCTGAATATATCAGATATGATAATGTTTATTTGGTTCAAAGTTAATTAATATTCATGTATAATATATATAGGAAAGATCTCAAAAAAGCTAACTTTGAAGGAGTTAATTTTCAGAAAGCTAATTTTCAAGGAGTAGATCTTTATGGAGCTAACCTCAAAAAAGCTGATCTAAGAGGTGCAAATTTCGAAGGAGCTAATTTAATTAACGCTAATCTTGAAAGAGCTAACTTAATGGGAGTTAATCTTGAAAAAGCTAAGCTTAACGGAGCCAATCTTAACAAAGCTAGTCTTTCCAGAGCTAATCTTAAAAAAAGTGATCTTAGAAAAACCAATTTAGAAGATGCTCACTTCATAGGAGCCAATCTTGAAAGAGCTAACCTTGAAGGAGCTAATTGTAAAAGAACTTGTTTTATCGAAGCTGATCTTAAGGGCGCAGACCTAAATAAAGCTAATCTTCAAGGGGCTAACTTTGGAGGTACTAACCTTGAGGGCGCTAAACTTGAAGGAGCTAACGTAATGAGAGCTTACTTTAAGGGATCTAACCTTGTGAGAACATTTTTAATCGGAGTTGAGTATTTATCTCCCCAACAACTTACAAAAGCAAAAACACTTTATGGGTCAAAATTAGACGAAGAACTCATAACAACATTAAAAAAGAAGTATCCTGCTCTTTTTGAAGAACCTAAAATCTGTATGCTAGCATTTTGAGAGGTTTGGTGTGATATTTGGACGAGGGGTCGCGAACTCCCTCGTCCTGGCTAGCCATTTAATAGTCTAGTGTCCCCCAAACAGCCAGACAGGGTATTAATACGCTGTCCATCTTCATAAAACTTTTTATAAATTTAAGCATTATAATTAGGGCATTATTTATTACATGATATAAAACTTTAAATATTGTCCATGATCAATCAGAAGTAAAGAGGCACTGATTTTTATTAAACCCTAGACTGAATAAATTATTTTAAATAGTTAGCTACCTGATGATACAAGAATGATTAAGACGGAAAATAATGAACACAGATCTGTTTTTGGAGGAAAAATCACTGGAACGCTGCGTGTGCTTGGAAATGAGGAGAATTCGGGGGAAGGACTCCTGTCTATTGGAAATTACATGGCACTCGACCACTCCAGGGGAGCTGCGGTTTACCTCGATGCATTGAAACCCCATGCCATTTTAATCTGTGGAAAAAGAGGATATGGGAAATCCTATACCATGGGCTGCATGCTGGAAGAACTTGCACTTCTTAAGCCAGCTATTAAAAAAAGACTTGCATCCGTTGTCATTGACACTATGGGAATTTTCTGGACAATGAGTTACCCTAATACTATTGAAATCGGGAGGTTAGAAAGCTGGAACTTGATGCCAGTTGGACTTGAAATTGAGGTTTTCGTGCCTGCTGGCAAGATGGAAGCTTACAGGAAACGAAATATCTCTGTAAAGTCATTTTCGATCTCAATCAGGGACCTTTCCGGAAGCCAGTGGTGCAGGATTTTTAATATTGAGGAGATTTCTCCTCTTGGAGTGCTGCTGGTAAGAACCGTTGAATCCCTCAGAAGCGACGGACATGCATATTCTTTTGATACAATAATCGAAAAGTTACAACAGGACAACCGTGCTGATCCGGCTTCCAAAGGGGCTGCAGAGAATTATCTCAGGGCTGTAAACTCCTGGGGACTTTTTTCAAATGAAGGCACTTCTTTAACGGAACTCGTATCAGGGGGAAAGACAACAATTCTTGACATAAGTACCCTTGAGAACGAGAACGTCAGCGCTGCAGCAGTATCAATTCTTGCAGGTAAGTTTTATGAAGAGAGACTCGAGTCCAGAAGGACTTATGAAAAGAAGCTGATGGGAGAAAACATTGATGACAAAGAATTTCCAATGGTCTGGCTCTTTATCGACGAGGCTCATATTTTCGTCCCGGCAAAAACTGAAAGCCTTGCATCAGGAGTGCTTATTAACCGCTATCTCAGGCAGGGCAGGCAGCCCGGTCTCTCTCTGGTACTTGCAACCCAGAGACCCGCAAGTCTTCATTCCGATGTTGTCTCCCAGAGCGATCTCCTTATCTGCCACCGACTTACTGCAAATGATGACATTCTGGCTCTGGAAACTTCCCGTCCTCTATATATGCAGGAGAGTCTCGAGGGGTACTTAAAGAAAATGGGAAGCGAAAGAGGAGCTGCTTTGATTGTTGACGACCATTCCGAATCCGTTCACCTTGTACGCATCCGCCCGCGCATCAGCTGGCACGGGGGTGGAGAGCCGGGTGCTCTTGAGCCTCTTGCAGAAGAAATAAGTGAAAAAACTAACAAAAATTAACACACGAAGAGTTTAACTAAAAAAGAGATCTTTTCACGATAGAGCGACTTACTTTGACAGTCAAATTATAAATACCTTTAATTTAATATTTATTTATTGGTTAATAAATAAATATAGGGGGGTACATAGGGTGGATTTGATAGCACTTGCTGTAGTTTTTCTAATATTAGCACTAATTGCATATGTACTGGGCGCACGGGGGATTGCAGGTTTCTCGATGGAGATTGCAAAGTGGCTTGTTATTATCTTTATCATACTTGCGATCATCACGTTTTTATTCAGGTGACAAAACCCTAACAAGTTATTATTTTAATCGAGGTGATAGATGGATACCAGGATCAATTGCTTAGTATACAGAGTCATTTAAATCTGAAAAACAGAAATGTCTGACAATTGTCTGACAATTAATTCTTCAGGTAATTAAAACTTAATTTATTCTTTAATTGGACTGTTTTGAAAGAGTATTTATTTATATCAAAACATTATTATAATAATCTCCTGAGATGAAGGTACTAAAGAAGAATTTATATGAGGGGAGAAGAAAGATTATTTCAATGATCAATGATGATATTTTGTAAGTTGACCTTGATTTGATCCTTTTTCGAAAACAATTTTTCTTTCGTGCCTGAGAACATATATTTCATGTAAAAATTAGCTCCAAGGGTGTGCCCTCTACTGAATAAAAGACCTTAGAATTTTCCTCATGAGGCAAGTCACAAATCAGGCTAAATTTAAAGCTGTTTAAATGCTTGTTTCGGAAATTTAGAGTTTCTCATTGCTTTGGAACTTACTCGGCATCATATATGTAAACTCTAAGACTAAAACTCAGCCCGGCTTTTGGCAGGACACTTGTTGAATCAATTTTCATTTGAATATAGTCTTATCCCATTGCGATAATTGCATATCGATTCCGAAAGGTATTTATATTTAGTTGAGGAGCTACATCATAGAAAATTGAGAGGAATCGCAAAAAATATATAATAAGTTAAATCCTCTCAGGTTTTCTGAAAAATGAAACACAAATTCAAATTTCTCTGCTACCATTTAGGTAGCTAATCGATTACGAACGCTTGTGGAGTTTAAGAGACTCGATGAGTTTTGTAAGCAGAATTAGCGCTAAAATGAAAGCGTAAAAATGGATCACCGGCTTTGGAATGGGATTTTCCGAAGCCTCTGAATAAAAAGAAAATAACTGCAGGCGCAGGGGGGGTCAAACCCGGATCCGCCTGCTTCCAAACTCAACCCCGAATCCCACCCAGGATTCTCACTTTACAACCCATAAGGACTCCATCATGAGTCCAACCCAATATCTCAAACTTGCGATCCGAGGGTACATCCCGAATTCAACCCAAAACTCAACCTGTGGAAAAACTCGGATCCAATCGAAGATCTAACTCCGATCCAATCCAAACGGTCGTATGAAATCATGCAGATTACTAATGAGAAACCCAAAATAGACGATGTCATCGAGGCTCACATAAGGGCAAACGGACATGAAATAGAGCAAAAAGACAGATACAAAGACGAATATGAAACCTACAGTTGTTTTAATAAACATAAGGCAGCAAACTTTGAAACTCATAAGCCTGAGTTGACCGAGACAGGTTTACAAATCGTAACTGGCTGGATAGCAGAACCCTGTTTTTGTCCTTCAGGCCGGGCTGATTGGAACTGAGTGCAGTAAAACGGTGTTAACATGTCAGTTAACCAATCGGTAAACCGGATAGTTACGGGTTCCGGGGTCATACTTGTAGGAACCTTTATCGGAATGCTGTTTGACATCCTCCTTAAAAGAGTGCTTACATCACAACTCTCTCCGGCTGATTTCGGAACATATTCCCTTGCACTTACCGTAATATCAATCACAGGTGCTGTAGCAACCCTTGGACTTAACGAAGGAGTGCCCAGATATATTGCATTCTTCCGGGGAAGCCACGAGGAACAAAAGATTCATGAATTAATAATATCAGCCGTAATGATGGGCCTGATTGCCGGTTTGCTTGCAATGCTCGTCTCTCCGGTCCTGTTTGAACATTTAGCCGGAAAAGGGTTTGACATGCAAGGCAGGATCCTGGCAGTTGTCAAAGTACTGGTCTTTGCAATTCCGTTTACGATTCTCCTGAATCTTACAGTAGCAATCTACAGGGGATTTGACCGAACAAGCGTCAATATGTACTTTTACAATATCATAAGACCGCTATCCCTGCTCATATTTGCTTCAACTGCTGTGTTCCTGGGAGCATCCCTGCATGGAGTGGTGCTTTCTGACGTGCTCTCCATGGTATTAACTTTCGGGATAATGTCAGTATATTTCGTCAGGAGACCTCCACTTAAACCCGAATTGAATTTGAAATTCAGCGAACCAACAAAGCAGCTAATTAAGTACTCTCTCCCGCTTCTGATAAGTGCGACTCTGATAAACCTCATGACCTGGACAGACACTATAATTCTTGGCTATTTTAAATCAACCGAAGTAGTCGGAATATACAGTGCAGTGATTCCACTCATCGGGTTTCTGACCATGATAATAAACTCCATGGGCTTTGTATACATCCCTGTAGCATCAAAATTGTGGGGAGAAAAAAAGACTCATTTAATGGCTCCACTCTATCAGATAATGACAAAGTGGTGTTTCATGCTCACCTTCCCCATCTTTGCGTTGATGTTTTTATACCCCGAGTTTATTCTAACTAAATTATATGGAGCACAATATGCAAGCGGTGCAATTGTCCTGCGTATCCTTTCCATGGGATTTGTGGTAAACTCATACCTTGGATTCCGTTATCATAACATAATAGCATCCGGAGATTCTAACTTCCTGATGAAATGCTCTCTAGCAAGTGCAGGAATAAACATCCTCCTTAACTTCATGCTGGTACCGCAGTTTGGGATGGTAGGTGCAGCTACCGCATCTGCTGTGTCTTTTGCATCGATAGAAATTTTAATGTGCTACAGGCTCTGGAAAAAACAAAATATGCATCCGTTCACTCCTATGTACAGGAAGCTGAGCATTATATGTGCCTCAATGGTTGTATCTGTGCTGATAGTGAAAAACGTGTTTCTGCTTTCCGGAGCAAGCTGGGAATGCGCAGCATTCGTTGTTGCATATTTCTTAATTGTTCGGCACGCAAATTTACTTGAAGAGGCTGAAATTAAGATGTTATCGGAGATTTGGAACACTATTAAGCAAAACATAAACTTCCAAATCTCTCATGTACTCAGAATAAACGCAGTATAATCACTCTCACAACCGGAAAGATCTGCGGGCACTTCTCTTTGAAAAATGCCCGCTATTTTATTTTTTTAAAAGTTACTATTTTCTATCCTTTTCCAACTTTCTAATATATAAATTCAGAGGTTCAATTAAATTCAAACCATTTTCGTTACAAAACTAGAAATAGATTAAAATTTATTATTATTTTAATAAGGCTTTGCTGAAAAATGGTCTTAACCCATATTTTTTCCAATTAAAACTAAGGCTCTTACTGGAGGGTTTCAGCTCTTTGGCGTTTCTGACATCAATAAGATGGAGGAAGTTGAATTTCCTGCAGGCCGTGGACTTGCTCGTCCTTCGGAAATAATGCCTGAAGCCAAATCACTTATAGTTATGGGTATGGTGATCTGGGATGAGGGTATGAATGCCGCTATAAGTACACCCGGAACAGGGGACTTTAGCGGGGGAGAAGCTGAATATTACAATCTCTATTATGAAACCGTCGAAACAAGAGCATGGAGAGTTGCTCAGTGGCTCTGGGAAAATAATGGAATTAAAGCTATTCCGACCCATTCTTTGCATGTAAAAGTAGCTGCACACTTTGCAGGATTGGGTTTCATAGGTCACAACACTCTGGTCATAACCCCTGAATATGGTCCAAGAGTTCGCTGGATTGCTATGCTTACGACTGCTGAACTTGAGCCTGATAAGCCTTTTTCAAGAAACCTTTGTGCAGAACAACCTCTTTGTCAGAAAGAATCCCTATGTGTAAAGGCTTGTCCTTACAATGCAATAATACCCGGTCCTTCCCAGGGTGTACCCGCAGGTGAAAAAGTTAATTATGATAAATGTGTGGTCTCCCATGAACTTGAGAAAGATATAGATCCGAAGTGGGAAAAAAGAATTCGAAGAATTTCTGAAAGGGGTTTTATGGAATGTACTATATGCAATCTTATCTGTCCGTATGGAAAGTCTGTTGATGAAAAAATAATCCCTCAAAAAGAGGCATGATCTAAGATTTAAAACCTCTATGCCCTTATTGATAATATTCAGGTCACTTTACAGGGACCTTATTAATCTTTTTTATTTACATTCCAAATATATACACTAATTTCTTTTTATTCTCCATTATAACTATTTTATTCTTAAGCGTTGCTTTAAGTGGATTACTAATCTCTTTTTAGGATTCCAGGAAAATAAATCCTAATAATTTTAATAAGACATATTTATAAAAATAGAAGATACTATTGATTGGGGGAAAACATGGGTTTGGAATATATAAAAAATATGGCTACCAGAACGATTAAGGAATGGTCGGAAGATAACTCAATAACTTATAGCGCTGCACTGGCATTTTATTTTGTATTAAGTCTTCCCCCCCTCCTATTATTTTCGGTATCCATTGGAAGTATGTTTTTAAAATCAGAAAATATTCAGGGCGTGATAATAAATTACCTGCAAGGAGCCGTTGATGAGAGTGTCATCAACATGATAATTGTACTTTTTAAACATATTCCAGAGACTAGTTCTCTTACAATAAGCGCATTAATTAGTTTTGCCCTTCTGCTCTGGAGCGCGAGCAACATTTTCAGGCAATTAAAGAATTTCCTCGAGAAAGCGTGGGATATTAAGCCTGCTGAATCCAATACTATTAAAGATTTTATAAGAGATGCAGTCTTGTCTTCCATTATCGTTCTATTTTTTGGAGGGCTGCTAGTTATGAGCATAATTGTTGAGGGTATTGTTCATTTGGCTTCAAGTATGCTTAGTGGAATTTTACCTTTCCCACCAGTTATTGCCAATTATGCAAGTTCTATAGCCAGCTTCATCATCCTTGTGCTGTTTTTCATGCTCGCATATAAAATACTCCCGGACAAGAGTTTTAATTTCAAGTCTATCTTTGTCGGGTCAATTGTGACAGTAATTCTTATAACTATAGGTAAATATGCGGTTGGCCTTCTTTTAGCATATAGCAATCCTGTAAGCGTTTATGGAGCAATAGGAGCTGTTATAGGCCTATTTCTTTTGATATTTTATTCCTCAATTATGATTACGATCGGAGTAGAGTTCACAAAGGTCTATTCGGAGTCTTAAAATAATTGCTCAATGAAGATACCTTAATTTAAAATTTTTTGTCCTTCAGCTTTCAGGGTGCCAGCGTTCCAGATGGTGGGCTTGAAGGTAAGGCATAACAAAAATGCTCGGAACTGTACCGGGGAACTTTCCAAAATGGTCATAGATATGCTGGGCCTGCAGAGCAACACATTCCTTGAATTCTTCATTATGAGGCCTGGCACTGCTCCGGACTGCCCGTGTATCCCTATAATATCCGGGAGTATCCGGATTAAATGGGCCGCCTTTACCGAACTTCCTTTCGGTAAGAGCGTCAACTGCATGGCGCATATTTTTGTAATGAGGAGGAGTATAGCCCTCAAAAACTCCCTGAAGCCCTGTTGGATTGGGAAGAGCCCATTTTTCGTCCCTATCGTACCGGAAACCAAGGCCAGGTACATCGGGATTTCCACTCGCTCCAAGAACAGAAAACGGAGCGAAAAATAGGCGAATTAATACGAAGAAAATTAAAATGTTTTGGCCCTGGTAAATCAAATTTGATAATTATGTCAATACATTTATATATTAAAAGAATATATTATATTATGGCATCTGGTTACGTCTTTTCTGATTTCCCCAACAAGTGTCAGCACCCCCAACTCCAACCATTCTCAAATATCAGATGCCAAATGCTTTTTTATATAATTTCCAGAATTTATTTGAAACTTGTCCGCAAGCTCAAACTTTAAATGAGTTATTTATTATTGTGTAAGTTTGTTTACCTGAAAAGATCAATGGAAAAGATCAATGGGATAAATACTTCATTGCATATTGTGTGCATTTATCAAAATATTCGCATTGTTTACAATCTTCCCAGAGAGATAATTTTTGGGAATTCTCTATTTTAGCAAAATTCATTTTTTCAAAAAAAGCAGGTGAAGTGGTCCTCACATAGATCTCACAGGTTGAACTGCTAAGGTCTTTTAAAATATGCTTGATAAGCCGTGTTCCTATCCCTTTTCCCCGGAAGTTGGGATGGACTGCGATAGAATGAATTTCTATGAAATTATTTTCCTGGCATTCGGATTTTATGAAGGCAGCACATCCTGTAATTTTTCCCTCGACCTCAGCCAAAAGAAAATCCTCCGGCTCAAGATCCTCCATATCAAGGAAATAAGTGGATATAAGCCTCTGGATTGCCAGATTATCAGATTTTCCAGCTTTTCGAATGAGAATTTCCGTCATATTTTTATGAAATTTTTTCTGGGTAGCGCAAAGTTAGGTAAGATATAAGGGATGAAAAGTTATTAGTTATAAAAAGTTTCTGTTTCCTTTTGCTTGAGAATGCATAAGCGATACTACCAGAACATAAAAACATAATGGTATCAAAATTCCTGCGATTAATTCGCACTTCAAGTGATTGAATTCCAATAGCAAAACCGAAGGGAACGAATGTCAGAAGATGGAAGATTTTGTTTGTTATTAAAAGGTTTGAAATTTGGAATGATCCTGCAATTTGCTATTGGACCTGTTTGCATGTATATATTCAGCCTTGGAAGTAGTAAAGGATTCTTTAGTGCGGAAAAAGCCGTATTTGCAGTTGCACTCGTAGATTTGATTTTTGTGTTACTGGCTATTTTAGGGATTTCCTCATTTATTAAAGAGGAAAGAGTTAAAAATTATTTTAATTTTATGGGAGCCTTGATAGTAGGATGTTTTGGGTTAAATATCGTATTTGGAGCTTTTGATATCAAATTGATCTCTAATATTAACTTGTTTGGAGTAACAGAATCCGGAAGCACATTTTTAGATGGATTCTTGTTAACAGCAACAAATCCTCTAACAATTCTTTTTTGGACAGGTGTTTTTTCAACAGAGATTGCAGAAGGAAAGATGAAGAATGCGGATGTATATTTTTTTGGGATCGGTGCTGTTATTGCAACATTGTTGTTTTTATCCACTGTTGCCATTGTAGGGAGTATTGTAAAAATTATTATCCCTCATTTTGCTATTAAAGGGCTCAATATTCTAGTCGGGCTGATTCTTGTATACTTTGCCATCGATAAAATCAAATTGCAGGCGGTCACCTAATTTTTAATATGGTTAATCAGGCTTATCGAAGGGAACTAGTGTACCGATTGCAAGGTATGTTAAAAACAAATTTCTGATTTAGATCAAGGAAAGATTAATGCAGATCACTCGAATAAACCGCAGAACACGTGGAAAATGCAATCGAATAATTAACAGTATAGACTTAGAAACTGTTCACTATATAGGTTGGTATCTATAATATATTGGTATCAAAAGAACTTCATTCGTACATAACAGTGGGATTCATTTATGGTGAAAAGACTGATAGTAAAAATTAATGAAGAAAAATGCACAGGCTGTGGAAAATGTGTTGCTCCTTGCGCCGAAGGTGCTATCAGGATCATTGACGGAAAAGCGAAAGTAGTATCCGAAGAACTCTGTGATGGTATGGGCTTCTGCATAGGCATTTGTCCTGAAGGTGCAATTTCCATTGAAGAAAAGCATACCATTGAGTTTAACCGAGAAAAAGCAGAATCCCAACCCAGGAAAAAAGATATCTCTATCCGGTGCTTCTCCTGCGGAGCCGGAGAAAACACTAATTACCTCCTGCCTCTTAGACACAAAATGGAAAGTCTTTGGGTATGTACTCGCTGTCTTCCGAAGTTGATACATGGTTAACTCTGTATCCGAAACGATACATGGTTAACTCTGTATCCGAAACCCATTACCAAATTAGTTGATCAAACTGTCTTCCTTGATCTTTTTAGTCAAAAGGAGGAAAATCTATGAGAATTTTCGTATTCTATACAGGCGAACTTGGGAAAAAAGTTATCCAGAACCTGATTAACTCGAGCAATTTCTGCGTGTCCTGCGGGGAGCTATGTAATCACTGCAGGCAGGCCAGAAAGTCATATGCAAACATGATTGTGGGAATTCATGAATTTCCCGAAGACCTGCCTACATTTATAGAAGAGCCAGAACAGTATATTCCCCCGGGACTTCCGGAATGTGATTTGATACTTGCTATTGGCATCCATCCCGATCTCATTGCAGCCCTTCCCGAAGTCGTGAAAAAAACGAAGGCAAAAGCTGTGATTGCACCTGCAGAAGACTCTAAGAAAACTCCTGCTGGAGTCCTTGAGCAACTCCGGAAAGAACTTGAGGCGATGGGAGTTGAGTTTGAAGGACCAAGACCCTTCTGTTCACTTGAAAAAACCGGAAAACCCATTATAGATTCCTTTGTTGACCTTGGTTTCGGAAGGCCTCTACTCAGGATAGAAACGAGTCCCGATGGAAAGATGTTCATAGGAGCAGGTGTGATCAGGGATGCTCCCTGTGGTTCTACCTGGTTTGTGGCAAAAAAGCTAGGCTGGACGGATATCCCCGGATACAAAGAAACAATCTCAGGCGCCCATCACTCATATCCCTGTACTGCAAGTATGGACAAAGATCCTCAACTCGGGGATACTATCCTGCACAAGGCCGGGTATATCATAAGGGAAGCGGTTGAAGATGGGATGGAATCTGAAAAAAAGGACAAAAGCCGACTATCTGAGCCTGGAGGATAAATTTTCAAGCTCTAGCTTCTGAAAATTGAATTCTCATTTATCAGGTATCCACAAAGAAACTGTCTTCTATATATTAGCTGGTATCATATAGATATAGTATTTAAATATAGTATAAAAAATATATTCTTGTCATTTATACTTTAATTAAGTGTATAGAAAATGATAAAATGAAAAACGGGATTTTTACTTAACCAACAATATTCCAAGGTGGGAAAATATGTTCTGTAATCAATGTCAGGAAACTTTTAACTCAATGGGTTGTACGAAAAATGGGGTATGTGGCAAAAAAGGGGAAGTTGCAGACCTTCAGGACAAATTAATCTATGTTCTCAAAAGCATCTCTTTCTACAATCTTAAAGCAAGGGCTGCAGGCCTAAATGAGGAAGCAACAGATAAGTTTGTGCTTGATGGCTTCTTTGCCACTCTTACGAACACAAATTTTGACAAAAAGGAAATTGAATCCTTTATTAAGAAAGGTTTTGAACTTCGAGACAATATTAAGGCAAAGCTTCCTTCGGGAATGATACCTGCAGAAAAAGACTTGCCTGCAGTGGCTAAAGTTACCCCCGAAAACATCGGAAGTTTGGATGTTGCCGTTCATTCAACTGAAAATGAAGATATCAGATCCCTTAGAGAACTTCTTACCTACGGAATGAAGGGAATGGCTGCTTATGCACATCATGCTTACGTCCTTGGCTATAAAGATGAAGCAATTTTCGAGTTCATAGAAAAAGGGCTTGTTTCGACCACCGACGATAGTTTAGGGGTACAGGAGCTTATTGGCTTGGTCATGGAGTGTGGCCAGAAAGGTGTCTCAACTCTTGCTTTACTTGATAAAGCAAACACTGAAACTTATGGAAATCCTGAGCCAACGGCAGTTAATATAGGTGTAAGAGATAAACCAGGAATTCTTATAAGTGGACATGACCTAAAAGACCTAGAAATGCTTCTTGAGCAGACAAAAGGTACAGGAGTCGATGTCTATACCCATGGAGAAATGCTGCCTGCTAACTCATATCCTGCTTTTAAGAAGTATGACAACTTTGTAGGCAATTATGGGAATGCCTGGTGGAAGCAGAATGAAGAGTTTGAGAAATTCAACGGTCCTATCCTATTAACCACGAATTGCATAATTACTCCAAGAGATTCATACAGGAACAGGATTTACACTACCGGAGTTGTGGGTTTTGAAGGACTTACTCATATCTATGAAAAAGAAAATGGAACAAAAGACTTCACCCCTCTGATAGAACAGGCAAAAACAAGCAAGCCACCGGAGCAGTTGGAAAGCGGAACCATTATAGGAGGCTTTGCACACGAAGCAGCTCTTTCAGTTGCGGATAAAATTGTAGACGCCGTGAAAAGCGGAAAGATCAGCAGGTTCATGGTTATGGCAGGCTGCGATGGTAGACACAAGGAAAGAGCCTACTATACCGAATTTGCAAAAGCTCTCCCCAAAGATACAGTCATCTTGACTGCAGGCTGCGCCAAATACCGCTATAATAAACTGGACCTTGGTGACATTGGTGGGATACCAAGAGTTATTGATGCCGGGCAGTGTAACGATTCTTACTCGCTTGTAGTAATAGCCCAGAAGCTTGCAGAAGCCTTCGGTCTAAAGGATATAAATGACTTACCAGTCTCCTATAATATAGCTTGGTACGAACAAAAAGCCGTGCTCGTCCTACTAGCCCTATTGAGCCTTGGCATAAAGAATATCACTCTCGGCCCTACACTTCCTGCCTGTCTATCTCCTAATGTTCTTAAAGTCCTGGTTGAAAATTTCAATATTAGGCCTCACACAACGGTTGAAGAGGACATGAAAACACTTCTGCACCTGGTATAATCCGGGGAAAAAGAAGAGGTTGAAAGAAGAGAAGTAAAGAAGAATAAATAAGCTCGAAATATAGCTCAAAAGAGGTATAATATGAAAGTTGTTGATGTTAAGTCCTTACCGGAGAAACCAAACCCTCACAATGTGAGCTCACGCATGCTCTATGATACCGAACATGCCCAGGCAGTGCATATAGAACTTAAACCAGGAGAAGCTTTAAAAAAGCATGTTACACCTGTCGATGTATTCTTTTATGTTCTAGAGGGAAAAGGCACTGTTGAGATAGGGGACGAAACGCAAGAAGTCAGCAGAGATATGCTAATTGATAGTCCTGCAAAAATCCCTCATCGTCTTCTGAATCATGGAGACGGAGTCTTTAGAGTGCTTGTTGTTAAAGTTCCAAGGCCATCTGAATCCACACGCTTGTTGTAAAACTTATCACACAAATTCTAAAATGAGGGATGCATGTCTACAGAAGAAAATAAAGCAATAGTACGCCGGTTCTTTGAGGAAGGACCCTCGAAGGGAAACCTTATTGACGCTGATAAGCTGCTATCACCTGATTTTACAATGCATACGCCTCTTCCTGCGTCTCCAGGGATCAAGGGAATCCATGAAGTAATCACTACATGCAGGGCAGCCTTTGAGCACCTTAATGTCACAATTGAGGATATGATTGCCGAGGGTGATAATGTAGCTGCTCGTTTCACAGCCCACGGGATACATAAAGGCGATTTTATGGGTCTACAGGCTACAGGAAAGCCAATAACCATGACTGGAATAGAGATTTTCCGTATTAAGGATGGTAGAATTGTTGAGCTATGGGGTGAGGCTAATCTTCTTGGGCTAATGCAGCAGTTAGGGATTTTATCTGAACCTGGGCACCAAGATTAAACTTTAATAGGTGCCGTAATATCTTTTTTTGCTTTTTATCCCTTAACAGGATGGGAGAACAAGGGAACGGTCTTCTTAAACAGAAATATAATTGGAAAATAATAGCTAAAAAACTCTTGAAGTATATCAAAATTGGTTGAAAACATAAGTCCATTTATTGAAAAAAATAAAAAAGGTGTTAAAAATGGATAAAGTATACGCAGATCTTCAATACGCTGAAAATGAGTTTTTCCGCGCTTATAACCTTGCTTTAAATATGGCAGGTAGTGTTGAGGGCACGATAGCAAGAGTTGAAAAGATACGTGAAGATCCAGACCTTGAAGAATCTGTGCTTTATCAAGAGTTGCAGGACGGAATTAAAGCGGTTAGTGAACGAGCTTTAAAAAATTTACCACATGCTGAATTTGAAGGAAGACCAGAAGATAAGACAGAGATAGCTATAGAGTATTTAAGAAAACAATATGCTGCTAAAAAAACGAAAGTATTGGAAGATGCAACGATAAAACTTAGAGCTATAGCTCTAGGTCGCTAAAATTCAGAACATCTATTTATAGATCAAAAGATTAGAGGTAATATGGCTGAATTTCCTAAGACGATAAAATTAGGATTTGCTTTAGTAATATTCGGATCTTCCGCTTTAGCGATACATAATCCGATTAGTATTTTATCCAATACTGTCTATAATTTGATTTTTATTTGTTTACTTGGATTTGGTTCTATTTTATTTATTATTGGAACCTGTAAGGGCATACCACCTGATACGTCCTGAGCTCATTAGTGTGTTGTCCTAAATAATTTCGTTTTTGCGATTATTCCACTGATTACTTTTATACGTTCATCAACCGAGAATATTTCAGTCTCAACAATCCTTCTCTTATTAACTTATTTCATTTTTACCAAAAATCACTAATTGATTCACATGCAACAACATCATATTCTTCTGAAATCACTGAGCTATTTATACTGCTTACATAGTTTTTTTACCTGCATAAATGTATTGAAAAAATTATTCGGTTTTGAATATTGAAGTATTTAAAATATTTAGCATGAAAAATCATTATAAAAATCACAATAAAAAAAAGAAATATGCACAAAAGACGATGAAAGCACAATAATTTTCAGGTCAAAAGCTGTTGAAAGTATCTCAAATTGCTAAGACAGTATGCAGAAAATTATATATATATCTGTATCATATGGGCTCCAGCATGGAGCTGACAGGTCATGGAAGGTGCGTGGTATTTCTACAGATATCGTAGGATTATAAAATGGTTAGGATTATATTTAGCACTTGCAGGTCCAGGCATAATAGTAATGGTAGCTGACAATGATGCAGGTGGAATTACAACCTACGCTGCAACAGGTGCCAAATTTGGTTTCAGCTTAATCTGGTTTGTAGTACTGCTCGGTCCAATAGCCTATATCGTTCAGGAAATGACTGTCCGATTGGGTGCAGTTACTAAAAGAGGGCATGCTGAAGCGATATTCGATGCTTTTGGCCCTTTTTGGGGCTGGTTTTCTTTAATAGACCTGGGAATTGTGAATTTTCTCACCCTGGTCACTGAGTTTATAGGAATGACTGCTGCTTTAAAGATCTTTGGCGTACCTCCTGTCATAACAGTAATTGGTGTATCCATCCTGATGAGTGCTATTGTCATGCAGGGTCGCTATTGGACCTGGGAAAAAATAGTGCTTCTTTTCTGCGTATTTAACCTGATTTACATTCCTGCGGCTTTAATAATTCATCCTGATGTTGAAGCAATAACCAGGGGATTGATTCCCAGCTTTCCGGAAGGGCTTTCAAATGACATTTTTTTCTATTTAATGGCCAATATAGGAACTACGATAGCTCCCTGGATGATATTTTTCCAGCAGAGTTCTGTAGTTGATAAGGGTATGACTGAAAAGGATATCGCCTTCGGAAAGCTCGATACGGCACTTGGCGCACTTTTTACTATATTAGTTGCAGCTTTTTGCATAATTCTCACGGGCACACTTCTTTTCAAGCCAGGTGGGGCAAACATAGAAAGCGCTGCTGCAGCTGCAAGTGCAATCATGGGAAGTAACCCGTATGTCGGCTCTGCCCTTGCCATAGGACTCTTCGATGCCGGACTTCTAGGGGCTATATGTATATCACTAGCAAGTTCATGGGCAATGGGGGAGGTCTTTGGATGGGCTCATTCTATTAACAATAAGCCTTCAGATGCTCCTATGTTCTATGTATTCTATTTTTTGAGCCTGATTGGAGCTGGAATTATTGTTCTGCTTCCTGGTGCCCCATTGGTGCTGATAACTCTTTTCGTGCAGGTTATAGCTGTTACTCTTCTTCCCGCAGCTCTGGTGTTTCTAATACTTTTACTCAACAATGAGGAGCTGATGGGGAAATACAAAAATACATTAATCCAGAATATTTTAGGTATCTCAATAGTACTCATGATAATTATTTTATCCTCGCTCTACTCCCTGAGCGTGATCTTTCCAGAGATGTTCCAATAAGCGAGAAAAAATGATAATGGCCAGGAGACGATAAATGTGACAAACTGCGTTGATGACACATCTGAGAAGGAACGGATCAGCCATGTGGCAAGAGGATGGAGAGAGAAAATAACGGAAATCAATAGAAAATACAGCAAGCCACGCTTGAAGATGACGCCTCTGGTAAGAGCTTCACTTCTTGCCCTCAGACTTTATCTAATAATGCTAGTAATCATATTGATATATAAATTTTATACACTTGTAAGGTAAATGGGAGGTGGAGATATGAAGAATGAGTCCACGAACAACCAGCCTGAAAGCTTCTTTTTTTTGAGTGAAGTAATGAATGTGAGAGTCCTCCTCAATGGAAAAAAAATCGGAAAGCTATTGGACCTTATCATAACTAATAAGTATAAGGTAGCCGAGGTCACACACATTATAGTAAGTCGGCCTTTTGGTCATCCCTCATTAATGGTACCCTGGGGTAATGTCAGTTCATTCAGTGAAAAAGAAATAACTATAGATATCGATGATGTAGAGGAGTTCGCGTGCGAAATCCCCGAGGGATTTATCCTTCTGAAAGACTACATTATGGATAAGAAGATCCTGGATCTGGAAGATACGGATGTTGAGGTTGTTTACGATATCAAGATGGTAATGAGGAAAAACAAACTTTTCATCACTGACGTGGATCCTTCTAAAAATGCCCGTTTTCGAAGGTTGGGTCTCGATAAAATCGCAAATCGAATTCACAAGAAAAACGATAAAAACAAGGAAGAGCTTATTCCCTGGTCCTATGTTCAAGCCCTGCCCCACGATATCGGAAGTTTCACCGGTGACTTGAAGTTAAAGGTTTTAAAGGAGAAACTGAACGATCTTCCACCAGTTGATATCGTGGAAATTCTGGAAGATCTGGATCACGAACAAAGGCTGACAGTTATCAACCAGCTAGAAGCTGAGCACGCTTCGGATACCCTGGAGGAAATTGGCCCGAATATGCAAAGAGAGATTATTTCCTCTATGAAAAAAGAAACGGTAGCAGACCTGATAGACAGAATGACACCGGGACAGGCAGCCGATGTGTTAGCCGTACTGACTTTAGAGGATCGAACGGCTATAATGAAATTAATGGACGCAGAAAACCTTGATAAAATAAAGTCAATCCTTGAAAAACGCCAGGATACCATATTAAACCTTACAACACAGAAATACCTGAAAGCTCAGCCCGATGAAACAGTCGAGATCGTACAGGACGAATATCCGAAAAGAGCAAAGGGTAAAGACGAAATAATGTATATTCACGTTACGGATGAAGATAATAAGCTTTTAGGGATAATTGATGTTAAGGAACTCCTGCAGGCGGATGACGAAGCACTATTAAAGGATATTATGAATAAAAATGTCATAACCCTGATCAAAGGCAGCAGTATTGGAGAAGCTACGAAAATGTTTTCCAGATATGGATTCAGATCCCTTCCCGTAGTAGACAATGATAATAAAATAGTAGGTGTTGTCAGGCATCGGGATCTTGCAAAGTTGACACTGCACTTTCTGGAGTGAATAAAAAGAGTCTCTAAAAGATTATGTTTTTCGAACGAACTTTATAATTACATATAAGATACATTTTTATATTTTCAACCTTTTCTTGAATTGTTATTTTGATAGCATCAAATTAGAGCTTTTAAAATAAATAGATAAGAAACTGCTTCAATGAAAATCTATTTATAGATAGGTGCTCTGCTTGATGACTAAAATATTTTATTTCTACATATAGGAGATGTAATACATATAATCTAAAAAAAGGGAGAGACGGGCATGCTTCAGATATACAAATCACTAGATACCGGAATAGTAATTCTAGACCAAATTGAGGATGGAGCATGGATTAATCTGGTAAATCCAAATCCGCAGGAAATCCTGCATATTTCAAGCAGTCTGAATATCCCGGTTGAGCATATCAAAGCTGCACTCGACGAAGAAGAACGTTCCAGAATTGAAGTGGACGAAGGTTGTACTATTGTATTAATAGACATCCCTGTACCAAAATCGGATCAGAAGGATGTAGGAATTTATTATACAATTCCCCTTGGAATTATTATCACTGAGCATCACATAGTTACCGTTTCTCTTAAAGAAAATTATGTTATTAATGATTTCATTGAACGGAAAACTAAAACATTTTATACCTACAAAAAAACGCGTTTCTTGTTGCAGATCCTCTATAAGACTTCAAAAGTGTACCTTCAGGATCTCAGACATATCGATAGAACAAGTGATAAAGTTGAATCTAAATTGCATAAGTCGCTTAAAAATCAGGAATTAATTCAGCTCCTTGAACTGGAAAAAAGTCTCGTGTATTTTTCCACATCATTGAAAAGCAATGAGATGGTTCTCGAAAAAATTCAAAGATTCGATCTCGTAAAGATGTACCCCGAAGATGCTGAATTACTTGAGGATGTTATTATTGAAAATAAGCAGGCAATTGAAATGGCAAATATTTACAGTAACATCCTTACCGGGACAATGGATGCATATGCATCTGTTATTTCCAACAACCTTAACATTGTCATGAAATTTCTGACATCTGTTACGATTATTCTAGCTATTCCAACGATGGTTGCAAGCTTTTTTGGAATGAATGTAGCTAATCCCCTTGAGAACATTCCCCATGCATTTGCAATTATTTTTCTTTTTACGATGTTTTTCTCGGTAATTTTAGCTCTTACTATGGTAAGAAAGCAGATGTTCTAAGTTCGGATTCTTAAGTAACCGAATCATCAATTCTTTATTTTCCGGCTGCCTTCTTCGCTTCTTTTACTATCTCTTTCATCATTTCCCCGACTAAATTCGCTTTTTCGCAGTGGGATGCTTCTTTTGGCTTGCAGTTAAGAAGAACACTCATCAGCCTGTCAGCAGTTCGATAAAACTTCATATCCTCCAGTCTAACTAAAAGATCAGACAAAATATCACTGAATTCCCTGCATTTATCGTGGTTACAAACTGCCTGTTCATGAAGCTGGCTAATAGACTGCAGATTATTTATAATATCATTCGGGAGATTTTTATCGACCATAATATAGATCCAATTTAATGACTTAACTCAATGTATCAGAATTTATAGAAAATATCCATTGCTGCCCTTCAGTTTTAAAATATACTTTTTATCAAAGCAAGTTTTATAAATAAACTTTATTGTGTCATACCTTACTGATACTAACATTGAATTAGAAGAAAAGCACGTGAAAATAAAAAAAGTCGAAGCTTAAACCCCAGCAAGGGCTGGGTGTTATGCTTCATATTGAATACTTTATCACAAAGTAGTATTTTTATATTAGTGGTGAATTGAGTCATATGCACTTTCGCCATGGAGTGAGATATCGAGGCCTATTAGTTGGTCTTCGTTCGAAACCTTGACAGGAGTTATTGCATTAATGATTATCAGCATAATATATGAGAACACAAATGCATAAATCGAAGCCCCTGCAACAACCACAAGTTCTTTGAAAAAGAATCCGGTACCGCCGTAAAGAAGTCCGTCAACTCCTGCCGGATTCATAGCAGTTGAAGCAAAAACTCCAAGAAGAATTGTTCCGGTTACTCCTCCTATTCCATGAACACCCCATACATCCAGAGCGTCGTCCCATTCCATTTTATTTTTAATATGTACTGCAAAATAGCAGACAACTGCTCCCATGATGCCCATTAACGCAGCTACGGGAAGGGAAACGAACCCCGCTGCAGGAGTGATGGTCGCAAGACCCGCAACTGCTCCTGTCATAAGCCCGACAAATTTTGGTTTTGATTCCTTAAACCAATCAATTACCATCCAGGTAATTGCTGCAAAAGAAGCTGCAGTATCGGTATTCATAAACGCAAGTGCAGTAATTCCGTCCACATTGAGTTCACTGCCAGCATTAAAGCCATACCAACCGAACCAGAGAAGTGCAGTTCCAATAGCCATCAAAGGAATATTATTTGGCTTCGAGTCTTTGTACATTCTTGAGCCTACATAAAAAACTGAAGCAAGGGCAGCAAATCCGGCTGTCGCATGGACCACAATCCCACCTGCAAAATCGAGAATTCCCATTTCTGCTAGCAGGCCGCCGCCCCAGACCATATGGACAAAGGGATAGTAAACGAAGAGCTGCCAGAGGATAAGGAAGATAACATAAGCCTTAAATGTAATCCGATTTGCAAATGCTCCGGTTATCAGCGCCGGAGTAATGATTGCAAACATCATCTGGTAAGCCACAAAGACAAGCTCCGGGATGTCGCCGTTTCCGAACATGGTAGTCGGAGTAATCCCATGCAAGAACATTTTATCCAGGTTTCCTATGATTGCACCTTCCCCTCCGCTGAAGCAAAGGGAATAGCCAATGATGAACCATAAGATACTTGTCAACCCGAGAGAAACAAAACTCTGCATCATGATGCCTAAAATATTTCGCTTGGAAGCAAGCCCTCCATAAAAGAATGCCAGACCCGGAGTCATCAGCATTACAAGGCTTGTCGCAAGTAGCATAAAACCTGTTGCGCCAGTATTTAACATATTTTCGTCCCACATTATTTATATCAGTGAATAGGAAGCCTCATATTTCTTGCCTTTTTCCTACTTTATAGTATTTAATGTTTTCGATTATTTGTGCAAAAAAAAGACGGATAGCTATGAAAGAATAGGATAATAGAAAAATGGGACAATAAAATGAGGTCAGGAACACTAAATGAAAAAAGGTGTGAGCTTCATGGTGGCAGCTTTTTTACTTCATGAAGCCTATTTTTCATGAAAAAGCTGTTACCGGTCCAAAGTAGAAAAAGTTAAAAAAGTACAGGTAAAGATTTACCTGTAATTAAGTGTTATATGCGACTTCACCGTGTTGAGTCTTGTCAAGCCCGATGTTTTCTTCGCTTTCACTAACCTTGAATCCCATCACTTTGTTGATCAGGAATCCGATTATCAATGTACAGACAGCTGCATATACAGCTGAGGCGATAACACCTTCAAATTGAATAAGTAACTGGCCGGGGTTCCCAGAAATAAGCCCTGTAAATCCAATGGTAGCAAATACACCAGTTAGAAGTGCACCAGTTATTCCTCCGACTCCGTGAACTCCGAAAACGTCCAATGAATCGTCATATCCGAATTTTTCTTTGAGGCTTACTGCGGTAAAGCAAATGAAGCTGGCAATCAAACCTATGGGAATTGCTGCAATAGGCGTTACATAACCCGCGGCCGGAGTGATTGCAACCAACCCAGCCAGAACCCCCGTTGAGAAGCCAAGGGAAGTCGGATGTCCTAAGTGGCGCCATTCAAGAGCCATCCAGCCAAGTCCTGCAGCTGCCGGTGCCACTAGCGTTGTCATGAATGCGACTGCAGCGATCTCATTTGCTGCAAGGGCAGAACCAGCGTTGAACCCAAACCAACCGAACCAGAGAAGCCCAGCGCCTATTAGAGTAAGAGTGACGTTATGAGGCTTTATCGGATCAACCCCATATCCCCTCCTCTTACCGAGATAGGTAAGTATTGCGAGAGAGGAGATACCGGATGAGATATGGACAACAGTGCCGCCAGCAAAGTCGAGGGCTTTTCCTGTGAGGAATCCGCCGCCCCAAACCCAGTGAGCTATCGGAGCATATACAATTATACCCCATAATAAGATGAATGCGATGTAAGATTTGAATTTAATACGTCCCACAATCGAACCGGAGATAAGGGCCGGAGTAATTATTGCAAACATTCCCTGAAACGCAATAAATGCATATGTTGGAATGGTGCCTGTTACTGAATAAGGATCAATGCCTCGCAATAACACATTATCAAGGCCACCTATAAATGAGTTACCAGGTGCAAAAGCAAGCGAGTAACCGATTACCACCCATTCTACAGCTATAACACCCATTGCAACATACGAGTGCATCATGGTGCTTAGAATGTTCTTCTTCTGGACCAACCCACCATAGAATAGTGCAAGTCCAGGAAGCATTACTAATACAAGTGCCGAGGAAATCAGCACCCACGCAGTATCTGCTGCTACAATAGCCATATTTGTCCCACCTTAAATAGCATCACTGCCGGTTTCACTAGTGCGAATTCTTATTACATTCTCCAGTGGCAGCACAAAGATCTTGCCGCTCCCGACATAGCCGTCTTTATCTTTGGATCCTCTTTGGATTGCTTCAATTGTTGTCTGTAAAAGATCATCATTAACTGCAATTTCAATCTTAATTTTTTCAAGCAGGTTTGCTTCATATTTCTGTACTTTTTTTCTTTCAACTTCAAGATGTCCTTTTTGGGTACCATAACCAGAAACAGATGACACGGTCAATCCATTTACTTCAGCTATCTGAAGTTCTTTTTTGACAGCATCAAGCTTTTCGGGCCTTATCATTGCAATTATGTATTTCACTTAGACCACCAGTAGGTATCCCCTATCCTACTTATAGTATATAAACATATTCATTTGAATTAAAATAATTATACAGTAATTATTAAAACTTAATAGTATGAATAATTTCCGATATCTTAGCAGAATTTTTCAAACGTTGTTTTCTGACTTTTTTGATGAAAAGATAAATTTCCTAAAAGGAATACTCCAAAAAGTGGACATGTCTAGCAAACATAATTATATTGTTGAATATGAATGGCTAAGACGGAGTGTAGAAAAAAGTACATCCTGCGTCCCCAAGACTCGAAAACTGATGCTAGGGAGTGGGAAATATCGGATTGTCCCTAACTTCATCCCTTTAAAGACTCCGCATTTGCGAAAAGCACTTCTCTCCACCTGAGTCCTAGTCCCGAGATAGCAAAAGCCCCTCCGATCAGGGTAATCGCGTTCTTTATGATGTGATCAAGCACGGCAACCGTGAACGCAATTTCAGGTTTTATTCCCCCTAGACCGAAGACTGCTGTTAGAGCAACTTCATAGGTCCCGATAGCTCCCGGGGTTATTGGGAAGGTTTTTGCAATGTTGCCGATGGCTACGGCCAGGAAGATTAAGGAAATCATGTAACTGGAAGATAGGTTTATTCCTGCGGACGGAAAGGCTTTTAAGACCAGGTAGCAGGTGAGAATGTCCATTCCCCATATAAGAAGGGAAGAGGCGGTTACTGCCAGAAAAGCACTCGGACGTACTGCCACAATGCTCATCTGGTGGAGAAATACGGATGCAAAGTTTTTTATTTTTCCGAGGATCCCGTCTGAATTTCCTTTCCTGAATATATCTGATCCTTTTGATCCTCCTGATCCCTTTGACCCTCTTTAATCCTCTTGATGCTTTTTTAATGCGACCTTCTCTGAAGGAGGCAGCAAAAAGGATTAAGAAAAATAATATAACTGCGAGTCCGGACAGCTTTATCATTGAGTCCATCCAGGATGGGAGTTCAAAACGAGATGCAGCTCCTGAGGATGCAAGCATTGCAATAGAAGTGATTGCAACTACGTCAAAGACTCTTTCTACGGTTAGCGACGAAAAGCTTGTCGTAAGGGAGAGATCTTTGCTTTTTTTCAGGATATACATCCTGCTTAAGTCCCCTATCCGTGCAGGTAGAATTACGTTTGCGGACTGGCTGATGAAAATACTGCCGGTAAGAAAGCGGAGCCCAAATGGGTTTCCGAGCCTTTTGAGAATTTGCTGGAAACGGAGTCCCCTGAGAGGCCAGGAGATGCAGTACACAAGTGAAGCGAGTGCCAGAGTCTCAAAAGATGCATGTTTTACGTTATCCAGAATGTCGGATGCACCCAGAAATGTCGCAGCAAATGTAAGGATAAGGACTGCCAGGATTGCAGCCAGGACAAATTTTCCTTTCCCTGAGATAATTTTCGGAAGATAGAGTTCTCCCCAGAGGCGGAAAACCTCGGACCCCATTCCTCCGACATCTTTTATAATATTGACCTTGCTCGACCCCCCGTGCCTCCAGAAAACCGGAAACTCCAGTACCCTGTACCCTTTGTGCTGCGCTCTTACAAGCAGTTCGCTGTCCCAGAACCAGTGCTGGTTCTCAACCTCATCGAGAATTTCGAAAAGGGCTTTTCTCCTGAAAGATTTAAAACCACATTGATGGTCATAGAGTTTAGAACGCAGTAAAAGTCTCACGAGATGATTATATCCCCTGCTTGCGAACTCTCGTTTAAAGGGTCTTTTTGCATCACTTTCGGGCATAATTCTCGAGCCCGTGGCAAAATCGTAGCCATCTACGCTTACAGCCCGGATTAGCTGCTCCAAATGTTTCATATCCGTTGCAAGATCCACATCGACATAACAGAGCACTTCTCCCGAAGCTGCCTTAAAAGCCCTGTTCAGAGCCTTCCCACGGCCCTGCCGTGCGTCCGAGTGCAGATGCATAACATAAGCGTACTTTTTCGAGAGCATTGAAGCTATTCTGTCCGTACCGTCCGTGCTTCCGTCTTCTGCTATAATAATCTCGAAGCGATCAGTTATTTTGGAAAGTGTCTCAGCTGTAACAAGAACGGTTTTTTCAATTTTAGCTGCCTCGTTATAAGCTGGTAAGACCACAGAAACGCTGGTTATACAAACAACCTCTCTTATTCGTTTATTATAAGGATTTATACCTGAAATGAACTTTCTGCTTAACGACTGTCTCGAATTGGGTTTCCTGCTTAACTATTATTTCGAATTGAATTACTGGCCTCAGATATATTTCTTTGTTTTTTTCGAGTGATAGGGTAGTTTAGTCTAACCGTAGTTCCTTTTTTTACCTGAATCATGAACCCTTTTTACCTGAATCATGAGTATTTTTTACCTTATATATGGTGACCGGACCCAGGTAAACCGGCTCAAAATGAGTTTTGTCATTGAATTTATCAGTTCTTACACTATAGAGCTGCCTTTCAAGTTGACCTATATACACATAGCTCACATTGTATTTGTCTATAAGCTCAAGTGCTTTTTTCTTATTGTCAGTACTATAAATCAAACTTACATCGGCTACTCTTCGTGTTATTTCTTCAGGATCTCTTCCCCAGAAAAGCTCATGCCCGGTCCAACCAATTACGGTAGGGAGCCCGGTGTTTGTAGAGACCCTGGATATATAAGTATAACTGCTGTTAATAGCCGAGGCTTCAAGAACTACCGGATTCCCTTTTATGTTCTCTTGCATCCATTTTAAAGCATTGTAGTCGCCTTCGTCAAATCCTCTGATGTATTCCATTCCGTCAAGAGAAGTTGTGGCATTCATATCTTTTATTCTGGTGAAGGTTGACACTATGGGGAAAAAGGAACACGAGACGGCCAGGAGCAGAAGTGAAACAGCCCACACTTTCTTTCCGTAAGCCTTTTTAAATGACTGGCTGTCCATAGGCCAGCTTTTGAAGCGCGATTTAAGCTCATAGTATGAATAAGAGGCCGCAACAGCCAGGAAAATCCACAAATGAATATAAAATTTAAAAACCGTATTCATTCTGGCGAAGCTACCAGTAATATGATCGTTCAGGCGAACAAGTTCACAGAGTGTAGCAATAAAAGCCGCTGTTACTAATAGAATGGATATGAAACCTGCAGGTTTTCTTTCTGGGAACTCTTTCAGAAACAAAAATAGTGAAAGAGCAATTAACGGAAAAAGGATTGCAATCAAAGGGATGGACAAGTTCCAGGAAAGAAAGGATGAAATTCCTACCCATGCAATAAAGTATATGAGCTTTTTCCTGGTTTCCAGGCGGCTAATTAGAAAGGAAAATATTAAAAAAAGGAAAAGGCCGAATAGAATCAGGAATTTATCAGGTGTTGTACGAAGTTCCGAACCGACAAAGTCGAATCCTCCAGCTGCCTTCGGATCAAAGTATAGGTAAAAGGGCAAATATGGCAAAAAGCTGAAAGTGGATATAAAAATAATTGTTTTTAAGAATCCGGAAACAGATCCAAATAAGTCCATATTACGGTTAAGGTATCCATAATAGTGAACCAGAATAATCACAAATGTAAGACAGAAATATACAGGGAAATCCCAGGCATTGGCAGGAAATAAAAATCCGAGAGATAAAGAAAAGATGAGTAATGCCAGGTTATTTTCAAATATTCTGTTAGCTTCTTTTCTAAAGTATAAATTAAGTAAGAAAGTAAGTACTAAGATGTAAAAGGGAATCGCAAGCATATGAGAGTGCAGGTCTCCGAGTATAAAAGTAAAATAAGGAAATTCATTAATAGTATATGGAATGACCCTTGAGCTGCTCCAGTAATACCCCATAACCGAAATCGCCATCGAGCTCGGCTCTCTGGTGATATACATTTTTATAAACTCAATAAAGCCCTGGATATTTCCAAGCAGAATTACTGATACTGAGGTTATTAACCCGTATTTTATCTTTCCACTGGTGAGATTGTATCCGATACCGAAAAAAAGGTTGAAGCAAAGGGCGAAAACGAGTGCTATCGACAGATTGAAAAGTATGGAAGGTTCGACAGAACAGAGTTTTCCAGGTATGCCCACTGAGAGGTATCCCAAATAATAATAAAAATCGAGGGAGCCTACCTGAAAACCAGGGATCTGCCGGGGGAAAGGAAGAGGTCCTGATTAAAGCATTCAGAAAAGCAAAATCCATGAACTTTTCATGCATATAAATTCGGGGAATATGAATGCGTACAATAAGGAAAAATAAAAAAGCTGCAGCAAATATGAATTCATTCAAAAGAAGGATCTTTTTGTCCGGAAAATATCTCTTTTTTTTATAGACAAACAAAGATATAAGACAAAGAACAAGTAAAGAAATAAAAACAGTAACTTTATTGAAACCCAACAGGTACGAGAAAATCCAGGACATATAAGTAAGAAGCATTATTCCCAGAGTCCGAGATGCAGAATAAGCTCTATCAGCCAGCCCCTCAGCAAGCATTCCGGCAAGAGGCAAGGAAATTAAGCCTATAAACTCTATAAGAACGAACCAGAAAATTATGTGGAGGTAGTCTAACACTGTTCTCTTCCCATAATATGTATTTGCAATGTGCACAGTAGGCACTTCTGAAGTGCACTCTTAAAAAACGCTTATGATTTTTACTATTCAGCGTTTAATTTTACCCCATTCCCTAATTTATCATCGTCTGAAAAAATACTTTGATGCGTATTTCCTAAATCTATATTTCATAAATAGATTATATTTCTATCGTATAAAAGATCAGAAAAGGGATCAGACAATCTGATCAAAATTTACTAACCTATTTATCAGAAACAGAACAAAAAAAAATTCCCAACAATTAAGTTTTATAATTTGTTTACTAAAAAAATGTTCTAATTCTAATGCATAGTAAGGCGTTGAGTACTGTTGTTTACTCCATTTACTCGTCCCTGCTATGCGAAGCCAAAAGGCGGTTCCAGGGTGTGTCATCTTCTTGGCACACCCTTAGTTTTCCATTGACACTTAAGGACATCGTATGTTTTAGTCCTGATATGAAATAGAAAAATTAGATTTATATAAATAATTGTCAAGTGACAATAAAAGCCTAACTTTGCAAAGATATAATCAAAAGGTAATGACCTATGAGTGAATTTACATTAAAAACAAGACTTTTAGCCGCCCTTGAAGGTAAGCCTGTTGACAAAGTACCTGTTTGTTCAGTAACACAGACCGGAATTGTGGAACTCATGGATGTTGTAGGAGCCTCATGGCCTGAAGCTCACACTAATCCAGAATTAATGGCAAAGCTGGCAATTGCCAATCACGAACTCAGCGGACTTGAAGCCGTAAGAGTCCCTTACTGCCTTACAGTTCTGGTCGAAGCCATGGGATGCGAAATCAACATGGGAACAAAGAACAGACAGCCTTCTGTCACCGCTCATCCTTATCCCAAAGACCTTGAAGGAGCAAACGTTCCCGTAGACCTGTTGCAGAAAGGCAGAATTCCAGCAGTACTCGAAGCCATAAAAATTATCAGGGAAAAAGTAGGGCCAGATGTCCCGATCATTGGAGGTATGGAAGGTCCGATCACAATTGCTTCCGATCTGGTAAGTGTAAAGTCCTTCATGAAATGGTCACTTAAGAAAACTGACCTTTTTGAGCAGGCCCTGGATATTGCCACAGAAGCTGCAATTATGTACGCAAACGCACTTGTCGAAGCAGGTGCAGATGTTATTTCCGTTGCAGATCCGGTTGCCTCTCCTGACCTGATGAGTCCGGATTCTTTTAAAAAATTCCTTAAGGCAAGACTGCAGAAGTTCTCCTCAAGTGTTAGCTCTGTGACCGTGCTCCACATTTGTGGAAATGTAAACCCAATCCTCAGCGACATGGCCGACTGCGGTTTTGAGGGTCTCAGTGTTGAAGAGAAGATTGGCAGCCCGAAGAAAGCAAAAGAAGTTATTGGAGACAGGGCAAGGTTCATTGGAAATATCTCCAGTCCCTTTACCCTGCTGCCTGGCCCTATTGACAAAATAAAAGCAGAAGCCAAACACGCTCTTGAAGAGGGTGTCGATGTGCTTGCTCCCGGCTGTGGGATTGCACCCATGACTCCACTCGAGAACATCAAAGCAATGGTCGCAGCAAGGGACGAATACTTCGCTTAAATCAAAAACAATTTGTATTTTCTTTGTGGGGGGATTTCGGAATTCTTTCCTTTACGTATCCGGAAATCCTGCCCCGTTTTATATTTTTGCCCGGGAAATCTCAGGAATGAGGATTCCAAATTAACATATTTAGGCTTTTGAATTTACATGAGGTCTATTAAATTCAGATAAGGTCTGGCATACTGAAGATTGAACCTTAACTTGGAGAGGGTAAAATATGAAAACAGGAGTCGCAATTGACCTTGGAACCAGCGGCTTTAGAGCCCAGAAAATCGACCTGGAAAACGGCAAGATCAAGAAAACTGTCATTACTCTGCGGAATCCCTTACCCGGAGCAAACGTAATGGATCACCTTGATTTTGCAATTCATTACGGACTTGATAAAGCTCATAAACTCTCGGTAACAGCTGTAAAAAACATACTTACAACGCTTGGAGTAAAAGTTGAGGAAATGGAGAAACTTTCAATATGTGGAAACCCCATTCAACTTTCTATCTTCCAGGGAATACCTATCGAAGATCTGGCATATGCCGGAGAACGTAAAAAACAAAAATACCATATAGAAGAGCAAAACAGGGATGCTCGAATTATACCTCTGATAGAAATTGAGGGTTTTGAAGAAGCCACAAATTGCAAATTACTTGTACCTCCCGCAATTAAACATGAAGTAGGAGCTGACGCACTTGCTCTGATTGTAAAAGCAGGTATGATCGAAAGTGATGAAATTGCAATTGCAACGGACTATGGTACAAATGCAGAGATGGCTCTCAAAGCAAATGGGATTATTTATACCGGATCAGCTGCTGCCGGGCCAGCTTTAGAAGGCCAGGAGATCGAATATGGATCTATTGCTTCTCCGCACACCGTCTGCGATGTGGAATTTGAAGGGGAAAATCTGCGCTGCTACGTTCTTGACAAAGACATGAAAACAGTCAAGGGAGATCTTGTAAACCCAAAAACCGGTGAAGTGGTGGAAAAGGGAGAAATAACTGCGAAAGGGATGACCGGGACAGGAGTTATTGCTCTTATAGAAGCAGGGATCAGGAACAAAATGATAGTTCTTCCAAAAATCCAGACTCCTGATGGCGTTATTTACCTACAGAGCGGGATCAAATTCACAAACAAAGACCTTCTCGAAGCAGGAAGAGCTATAGGAGCACTTCGGGCAGGACATATTACACTCTGTGCAGTAGCAGGAATTGATATGGAAGACCTTCAAGTTACTTACATGTCAGGAGCTGCAGGGACATACATGGACGCTGCAAAAGCTCACCATATAGGAATGATCCCCTACAATACGCATTATGTTTCCCAAATAGGAAATACTTCATTGGCTGTTGCCCGGGAAATCCTGCTTTCCGAAGAAAGGCTCTGGGAACTTCAGAGAATTGCGAAAGAAATATTGGGTACCCATGTAATGTTTGCAACCTCTGAGGCCTTCAAAGAAGCTTATCTACTGGAGCTTGCCTACTGGAATGAAGGCATGAATTTTACTATGCTCCAGAAGTTCTTGAAAAAGAAAAAACTTCCCATTATAGATAAACCCTCCCCTATCCTGAAAATCGAACGTCAGGTCGAAAGGGATATTCCTGACCTTGGGGATGAAGGACTTGAAGTACTGGAAAAAGTTGGCACCTACCTCACAACATCTGTTGAGGGAAATTATAGCTGTCGTAAGTGCGTAACTGTTTGTCCTAACGGAGCTCTCAGGATGGATGACAGAGGGATTATAAAAATAAGGACAGATCTTTGTGACGGAGCAAACTGTCAGCGCTGTCAACGTGTTTGTCCTGATGAGAGGTTTAATTGGGATGAACTTACAGTAACTGGATACTGAGGGAAATAAATTTATTCGAGATAAATTAACTTATTTGAAAAGAAGAAAAAATTTTAGACACACATAGGGAGGACAAGAACTTGCAGGTTATTGTTGTGGGGGGATTCCTGGGAAGCGGGAAAACCACTACAATCATCAATATGGGGAAATACCTGGCTGAGAGGGGGAAAAAGGTAGCAATTATCGTTAATGAGATTGGGGAAATCGGCATCGATGGAGATGTGATCAAACGCTTCGGGTTTGATACAAAGGAGATAACCAGCGGATGCATTTGCTGCTCCCTTAAAGTAGGGTTAAGGACTACGATTACCCTCCTTGCAAAAGAATACACGCCTGACATCCTGATGATAGAACCTACAGGCATTGCATTCCCTCATGTGATAAAGAACGAAATAGAGCTAATGAACCTTGGAGATAAGGTAAAAATCGCTCCCCTGGTTACTCTTATCGACGGCAGCCGCTTTAAGCATCTGATGAAAGAAGTAAAAGATTTCGCCATGAGGCAGATAATAGATGCGGAAATCCTCGGGATTAACAAGGTTGACCTTATAGAAACAATTCGGCTTCCAATCCTCGAAGAGTCTGTCCATCAGCTTAATCCGAAAGCCAGAATAGTTCTGCTTTCGGGAAAAAACGCTGATGAAAAATTTGAGCAATTCATGCGGATAGTGCTCCCTGATACTGCAGAAGTGCCAGATGAATTTCCAACAAGCATGGCAGAGAAAAAACCAGAGAAATGTGAGGGGGAAAAGACTGACTTTGCCTCGCAGGAAACTGAAAATTCAATTGAAGCTTCTGGAGTTGGCAGTTATTCTGCAGAATTTGCAGTTAAAAATGAAAATTTAAGCACTGAGGCAGCGAGAGAAATAACAACCGAATTAATGAATGCTATAAAAGAAAAAGTGCTTATACTAAACCCGGAGTTTGTTGGGCACATCAAACTATTTCTGGACAATGGTTCCGAAACCGTAAAACAAAGCGTCACCGCCTATTATGAAGAGCCTCAGGAGCAGATTATCAAATCTGAAGAGGGTGCAGTTCCGAAATTTAAAATCCTTTCAGCGGTCTCGAATGTAAATAAAACAGCAATCAAAGAAGCCGTAAACAACTCAATCAAGAATATTTTTGAAAAGAGAGAGATACGAGTTCATAAACTGGAACATGCCCACGAGCCAGAAATCCAGGAACCTAAACATGTGCAGAAAACGTTAAGTCTTATGAAGAAGAAATAATAATGCAGAGAATTAAAAAAACTGAAGAGAATTGAATCTTTAGCAGAAAAGAAAAATTAAACCGGGTGTTGAAGAAATAGTTATCGAACTTTTTTTACTTTGAAAATTTACCGATAGGACTTTCCTCCAGACCTACCTGTGCTCTGTTACCAGGAACCACCCTTTCCCTGTTTGATCATTTCATGGACTTCTTTGATGTTTTCCATAGCTTTTTTCTTAAGCTCAATCATCTTATGCATTTCTTCTACTTTCATTTCCATAAATTTATACTTCATTTCAAGTTTCATTGCAATAATTTTTCTTTTCTGTTCTTCACTCAGCAGTTCCAATATCTCAGACATCGGGCCGCCTTCATGCATTCCGCCTTCGTGCATTCCACCATGCATTCCACCATGCATTCCACTTTCTCCCATGTAAAATTACCCCCTTTTATATATGTTCAATCTGACAATCTTGGTAACATAATACAATCGAAATTAAACTCCTGAAATGACATGTCTCTAATTTCAAATTGTATCAAAAATGAATTATATTCCTGACATATAATGACCAAAGAAATATAAATTAGAAACCGATTATAAAGGAACCCAGTGTCTATCTAGCCTGGTTTTACAGATTTCTACCGATTAGGATTTTCACAAATCTAATGAATCTATTGATCATTTAATAATTTCATCACGGTAACAAATAGAATTTTTCACGTATTCTTAATTCTTGAAATTAGTAATTTCTGATACTTCGTTCAAATTCAAGATGAAAAAAGACAGAAGTGCTGTGCTTATTATATAGTTCTTTAGAGAACCGAATTTTGGTACCGGAATAAACTAGAAAAGCGAAATTAGGAATTCAGTCTTCTTGAGGGAGCGCAGCGACCGAAAAGGACCTCGTGCTCCCGAAGCGAAACTCGGGTGAGGAAGCGCAGCGACCGAAAAGGACAGAGCACCGTCGAGTTGCAACTCGACTGAGCAACTCAACTGCTGAAAATACTATATTACAAGTATCAGGCTCTGTTTGGGTTTCGTTTGCTGTGGATATAAGTAACGATGCCTGGAAGTAGTGAAATGAAGATGATCCCAAGTATCACGAGGCTAAAATTGTCTTTTACAATCGGTAAATTCCCAAAAAAGTATCCTGCAACGAGAAATGTAAATACCCATGAAACTCCACCAATAACGTTGAAGCTAATGAACTTTGAATAGGGCATTATTCCGACTCCTGCTACAAAAGGCGCAAAAGTGCGAATTATAGGTACAAAGCGAGCTATGACTATGGTTTTTGTGCCATATTTTTCAAAAAAAACATGCGTGCGGTCAAGGTGCTCTTTTTTAATAAAACTTATTTCGTCATGGTTCATGATCTTGTCTCTTAATAAATGACCAATCTGATAATTGACAGTGTCTCCCAAGATGGCAGCAAAGCACAGCAAAATGAATAAAGTTGATATACTAAGCGAGCCACTGGCAGCCAGAGCGCCCGTTGCGAAAATAAGAGAATCTCCTGGTAAGAAAGGAGTTACCACGAGACCTGTTTCACAAAATATCACTATAAATAACAATAAGTAAGTCAACATTCCATATTCGCTCGTTATTGCATTTAAGTGTGTGTCGAGATGCAAAAACAAGTCCATAAAAATATTTAGATAATCCATATGAATAATTCTATTTAATATCTGTTACTTATACTATTGGTCAACGAAATTATCTCCACTGACTTTTATCTCTTTCCACTATTAATAATCAGTAATATATTTAAATAGTTAACTAAATTTATTGCAGGGAAAGGTACCAGCTTAAATAACTATAAGTAAGTCAACATGCCATATTCGCTCATTATTGCATTTAAGTGTGTGTCGAGATGCAAAAACAAGTCCATAAAAATATTTAGATAATCCATATGAATAATTCTATTTAATATCTGTTACTTATACTATTGGTCAACGAAATTATCTCCACTGACTTTTATCTCTTTCCACTATTAATAAGCAGTAATATATTTAAATAGTCAACTAAATTTATTGCAGGGAAAGGCAAAAACCAGCTTAAGATTTGTTGTATTTTCTGGTTAAAGTTTTTAATAAACCAAATAATTGAATAAAATATCTGATAATTTTACTGGAAATTCAGGAGTAGACAAAAAGATTAATATACGATTGAATTGTCATCGACTCTTGTGAAAAAAACTAATGCTGGGAAAGTGGATCCTGAAGAAAAGAATTTTTCAACTTCACAATAAACATTACTTAAACAACAGTATAACTGCCAAACGCCCCAAAAACTATATTTAGGAATAATCTATTTTAATAATAAAGCAAATCACTGCGGGCTCTTAGTTTGGCATAAAAACTAATATTCCATCATAATAAAGAATTAGTAAAATTGGGGCAGTTGTAGTATAATTTTTGTTTTCATTGTTTTAATAAATGAGAATAAAAAAACATTTCTTTTTTATAAAATCGTCTACATGTAAAAATTGGCATCGGTGAAGATATATTCAATTAAGTATATCTGTGATCTGTAAGTGCAATCCTGATTAACAAGGAGAGTACATCTGAATTCAATAACTGGCAAGAACAAATCCTCTGGTAATAAAACGGAAAACAGAAGTTCCCCGAACCCTGTGCATACCAAAATGGCTCGTAAAAGTACATTCAAATCGACAAAAGCCAATCCAAATTAAGACTGAAACCCCAATTCAAATATCGTCCTCGGTATTCAATTTCCTAAACCAAAGGATTTCCAAAAAGCTATCTATTAAATGAGCTCAGAGAACAGACATAATTTTAAGAAAACAGACCTACTTCCAAAAACGGACCTACTTCCAAAAACGGATTTACTTTAAAAAACGGACCTACTTCCAAAAACGAATTTACTTTAAAAAACGGATCTACTTCCAAAAACGAATTTACTTTAAAAAACGGACCTACTTCCAAAAACGAATTTACTTTAAAAAACGGATCTACTTCCAAAAACGAATTTACTTTAAAAAACGGACCTACTTCCAAAAACGAATTTACTTTAAAAAACGGACCTACTTCCAAAAACGAATTTACTTTAAAAAACGGACCTACTTCCAAAAACGAATTTACTTTAAAAAACAGACCTACTTCCAAAAACGAATTTACTTTAAAAAACGGATCTACTTCCAAAAACGAATTTACTTTAAAAAACAGACCTACTTCCAAAAAAGTAAATATATTTATAAATTTATTTATAGTTATAAACTATATTTATATTATCTCTTCAAAAACGGGATTACATTTATAAACAGATCTTCTTTAAATATTTTGAATAATTGAACACTTTAAAAAATGGGTCTACTTTAGAAAAGGATCTATAAAAAATGAAATAAAAAATAGACCGTCTGAATATTTACATCAAAAAGCTGTCATCTAACCCCTAAATGAAAAGACCTCGATCTGGAGGTTTTTGAGAGTTTACTCTTATTATATTTAGGAAGCAGGCACAATAAGCTTGGCAAATATTGAGTCACTTAGGATAGACGATCTGGTGGTCCGAGATCCCTTTTTTCAAATGGAGGTTAAATATGTTGGATTTGAGAATGGAAGACATTGACGACATATTAGTACGCTACAACGTCGCCCTCGAAAAAGAAATGACTCCTGATGAAGCCGCAGAGGAGCTTTATCCCAAGGACGAACTCATCTACCCAATTGCGAAAGCAATTTATCTGGGAGAAGAGGATGATGTTTTTGAGGCACTTAAAGCCGCAATCGCTGCTGGCAAAAAGCCAACTGAGCTTATAAACGATGCCTTGCTTATTGGAATGGGAGTGGTATCCCAGCTCTACGATGACGGTATTATTTTCCTACCTAATGTTATGATGTCTGCCGACGCCATGCTAAGTGGTATTGAATTCTGTAAATCTCAGACTACTGAGATTCCTGAGCCAAAAGGCAGGATTGTTTGCCATGTTGCAGAAGGTGATGTGCATGATATCGGAAAAAACATTGTTGCTGCACTCCTGAGGGCTGCCGGATATGAAGTGACTGACCTTGGAAGGGACGTACCTATAGATGAAGTAATTGAAGCAGTTATAGCAAAGAAGCCAATCATGCTAACTGGTACTGCTCTTATGACAACCACCATGTATGCATTCAAAGAAGTTAACGATAAGCTTATCGAAAAGGGAATAAAGATTCCTTTCGCATGCGGTGGCGGAGCAGTTAACCAGGATTTCGTATCCCAATACGACCTCGGAGTTTATGGTGAAGAAGCATCAGATGCCGTAAAGATTGCTGATGCAATCGTTGGTGGTATGAACGACATTGAGGACTTAAGAGAGGAATTCCACAAGCACTGATTGGAGGGTGGAGAATGGTTAAGAAATACACTTCAATGGCCTACGCATATGCGGATGACATGCTTTTTGGGGAATCGAAATTTCCGGTAAAAGCAGGCCTTGGCCTTGAGATTGGTGCAGGTTATACAACACCCGAGTTGAACTATGCACCCAGACCACAGTCCGGGAAGTCAAAAGACAAACTCATAAAAGAATATGAGAGGATCACCACCGATGCAATGGCAAGGATGATCCAGATCGGCGCACCTTCCATAGTACTTGAAACCGAACATGTCGAACAGATGTCCAATAATCCGGACTGGGGAGCAGCAGTTGCTCACGCCCAAAAAACGATAATGGAAGAGTACCACGACGAATACGGTATAAAGTGCGCACTTCGCCACACCATCGGAGACATTCGCGAAGACCGCAATTTCCTCCAACTCAGGGGAGATAAGTACAATGTCTTGATGGAAGCCTTCGAGGAATGTGCTAAAGCTGGAGCAGATATGCTTTCAGTAGAGAGCATGGGAGGCAAGGAAATCTTTGACTACTCAATCCTGAGAAATGACACTTCAGGTATACTCTTTGGGATCGGTGTGCTTGGCAGTATGGATATGGAAATGCTCTGGCAAGACATTACTGCAATTGCAAAGAGAACAGGGACGGTTTCGGCGGGCGATACTGCTTGTGCTCAGGCAAACACTGCAATGTTCATTGCAGGCGGCCTGCTTGACAAAAACCTTGCTCATACAACTGCAATCGTCGCAAGAGCCATATCTGCAGCCAGGTCTCTCTGCGCATATGAAGCCGGTGCAATTGGCCCGGGTAAAGACTGCGGATATGAAAATATAATCGTCAAAGCAATTGCAGGTGTTCCGATTTCTCAGGAAGGTAAAACTTCAACCTGCGCCCACTCCGACCTGATGGGCAACCTTATCATGCAATGCTGTGATCTCTGGTCGAACGAGTCGGTCGAATACCACGGCGAATTTGGCGGAACAACTGTCCAATGCTGGTCCGAAACACTGGCATATGACTGTTCCATGATGAATGTTGCTCTAAAGGTAGGGAAAGCGAAAGACCTCAGGGATATTCTTGTGCTCTCTGACAAATACAGAGACCCACAGGGTTATGTGCTTGCTTACGACAATGCCTACAAGGTAGGAGAAGCAATTGTTAAAGACGGAAACAACAATTATCTCAGGGCAAAGAATGCTGCACTCGAATGCTGCAATATCATCGAAGAAGGTGTCAGTTCCGGAAAGCTCAGACTCACAAGGTTCGAGACCGGTGCTCTTGCAAAGGTTAAAGCCGACCTTGAAGCCTTAACAGACGATGCTGACAAATTTATGAGCGATAACCTGACAAAATTCAAACAGGAAGTTGCAGTTTTCAAGCCTGAGAACTACGGACTCTAAATACAAATCTTCTTTAATTTTTTTAAAAAACATTTGAGAGGAAAAAAACAATGAGTGAAAACGTAGGCGCTGCTACCGTAATAGTCGACAAGACCGCAAATGCTGCCCCTCTTGGCTTTACTGGCCTGGGACTTGCTGCAGTCCTGTTGAGCCTGAGTTATATCGGGGTATACCCCGTCCAGTCGATGATTGTTTCAATGTCAATATTCCTGGGTGGATTTGCCCAGGTATTTGCAGGAATAATGTCCTGGAGAAAAGGGGATGTCTTTGCAGGAACCGCATTTTCAGCCTTTGGCCTTTTCTGGTTCTCACTGGCTGGACTGCTTATCATGCCTGCAATCGGCTGGGCTGAAGCATCTTCCGGACCCGCGATGGCTGCATATCTCTTTATATGGGGCTTATACACCTTTGTGATGTTAACAGTCACATTGAAAATAGGAGTCAAGGCTCTTCAGTTTGTCTTCGTTACATTATTTTTATTATTTATGATATTGGCCTTCATAAACGCAACCGGAAGCACAGGCTTACTCGTAGTAGCCGGATACGTAGGACTTGTTATGGGTCTTGGAGCCCTGTATACAGCCTTAGCCATGGTAATGAACGAAATCCATGGAAAAACAATTGCTCCACTCTAATGATAAAGTAATGGAAACATTACACCACTCTCGTAAAACAAAAATTTGGAGACAACTCCACCAACCTCAATAAATTAAAAAACGGAAAACGAAAGGGCAAAAACAAGACAGAAAGCCCAAACCAAATGGATTTGTTTGAAAGCGCATATCTAAATCGGCACTTTCAAACAAATTCCTACCTCCTAAATCGGGGCAAAAACAGAAAAGAAAGCCCTAACATGTAAAAACGAAAAAACGCCAAAATACATCAAACGAAATTGAGAACACAGATTGCGGGTCGTGTTCTCAATTAATCATTTTCTTTGATTTTATAATTTAAGTAACTAATTTTACTTCATTATGATCGTGTTTACGGGTCCGTGAGTCCGGCTGTAGTGACTGCTACAATTGATTCTCCTTCAGGCAGGTTTGGAGAGTCGACCAGGCGGATGATTCTTTTTTCTCCTTTGGATTTCCGCAGGTAGAGTCTAAAGGTTGCCGTATGTCCCACAATATGCCCTCCGACAGGTCTTGTGGGGTCACCAAAGAAGGCATCGGGTTTTGACATGACCTGGTTTGTTACGACTACACAGGCATTGAATAAGTCCCCAAAACGAAGCAGGCCATGCATATGCTTATTGAGTTTCTGCTGTCTATCTGCCAGTGTTCCCCTTCCGACGTATTCAGCCCTGAAATGAGCCATAAGAGAGTCAACGATTAGCAGGCGAACAGGTTTGCCCATTTCTCTTAGCTCGTTTGCCAGGTCTGTTGCGGAATCAACAAGAAGTATCTGATGATTGGAATTGTATGCTCTGGCAACATGAATATTCTGGAGAAATTCCTCAGGGTCAACTTCCATGCCGTATTTCACGGAAAGCCCCTTTACCATCTGGGTAATTCTTTCAGGTCTGAAGGTATTTTCAGTGTCGATTATGATAACTGAACCATTCAGGCCTCCGTGTTCCCTGTCCATCTGGACATTTACTGCAAGCTGGTGGGCCAGCTGGGTCTTTCCGGAACCGAATTCTCCGTAAAGTTCGGTAATAGCCTGGGTTTCTATACCCCCACCCATCATCTCATTAAATTCAGTGCAGCCGGTAGTCAGCTTCCCTACCTGTTTTCGCCTTTCAAGCACGATATCTCCGGTCTCAAAGCCTCCAATATCAGCAGCTTGCCTGGCAGCATTGATGATTTTTGCAGCAGTTGATTCCCCTATTTCGGCCGTATTTGCAAGCTCAGCAGGAGATGCTACTGCCACTGCTTCAATGGTATTAAATCCGGCTTCTTTGAGTTTTTCTGCAGTAGCAGGGCCAACTCCGGGCAATTCTTCAAGTGACATTTCGCTCATTACAATTCTCCAAAGATGCACATGTTTGTAAAAGGTGCATAACGGTTGCTTCATTATAGTTTTGCAGGTATATATAATAGATAGAGCGGGGTGAAAGTATTTAGTAAATTAAGAAAAACGTATCTTGAAGCTTAAAACATAACAAAATTAACAGAAAACAGGGTGTTTTTTGTGGTTTAAGAGTAGTTTACCGAAAGGTATGTAAAATCATATTTATTAAGAAGTTATTGTTAGAAAATTCGATATACTGCAAAAACCCAAAGAATAGCTACATTTATGATAAAATGTAGCTATTTATTTGATTTTTAACTAATGGATTCATTTTTTACCGTATGATCTTGATTTCAAAACCATTCTCTTTTGCAGCATTACTCATCAAATCCAACAATAAAAAGCGATGACAACGTTCTCCATATTCAGGACCTTCGTGACTCACAAGAAAAATATCCTTTGATTGTGCCCTTTTGGCTGTTCGAAGGATTGCCACGCTGGGGACATGCGGTTTCATTTCCTCCAAGAAGCGAAGTGTGAATTGCTCCCAGTCATCTGTTGTCCGTTGACTATTATTATAGTTGGCAATTAGTTTCTTGCTTGGGACTAAAGTATACTCGCGGTAACTGTATTTACATAATGCTTTGTCACGCATAACAGCAACGAATTCCGCCTCTGGGTATAACTGTCTCATATTTTCGACATTTGATGAATAAGTTTGGGATAGCATTTTCATATCTCTTTATCGTTTTCAATACCTTTTTTATAATACCTTAAATGTTTGCTCCGTATATTTATAATCAAGAGGTTAAATAATGCAACTATTCAATAGGTACAAAGCGGTTTTTATTGCAACAATTACGGGTGTGATTATGCTTGGAAAATTAACTCCTTCCTGACACTTCTTTGCCTTCTTTATCAATAATTATCTTTAATAAAGCAGCAGCTACATCTAAAGAAGTGTAATCTTCCTGAATGAGTTTTTCAACTAAATTGCTGTATTCTCCCAGATGCCCCGTATCAACAACATCTTTAACATTCTCTAAAATCAGGTTTGTTCTTACTTCTTCAACATCACTGACAGAAGGAATTCTTTTAGCAATAATTTTAGTCTTTGTGAACTTCTGGATCTCTTTTATTCGATATACTTCCTTTCCGATTACAAAGGTGAACGCAAGTCCTGCTTTTCCTGCCCTGGCTGTTCTTCCGATTCTGTGCACGTAATACTCATCATCCGTAGGAATGTCATAATTAAAAACAGCCTCAACATCTCCTACATCAATCCCTCTGGCTGCTACGTCAGTTGCTACTAAAACTTCAATCTCTTTCTTTCTGAATTTGGACATTACAGCATCTCTTTGCTTCTGCTGCATATCCCCATGAAGGCCATCAGCGATATATCCTCTTGTTATTAGTTCCTCAACCAATTCGTCTACACGTTTTTTGGTATTACAAAATACAAGCGATAATTTCAACTCATAATAATCGATTAAACGGACAAGAGCCTCGGTTTTTACCTGTTGCTTGACCTCGAAATAAAATTGTTCGACATTGGGAACAGTCATTTCCTTATGTACCAGTTCTATGAATTGAGGGTTTTTCTGGTATTTTTTAGTCAAATCCAGGATTTCTTTAGGCATTGTTGCAGAGAAGAAAATCGTTTGTCTTTGCTCCGGAATCTTCTTCATAATAGTCTCGATGTCCTCTCTAAATCCCATATCCAGCATTTCATCTGCTTCATCCAGTATGATTATTTTCACGCCCCCCATTTTCAATGTGCGGCGGTCCAGATGATCCATAACTCGCCCAGGCGTGCCGGTAATTACTTGTACGCCTTTCTTTAAGGCTCTAATCTGGTGGTCTATGGGCTGCCCGCCGTAAATGGGTAAGATATCAATGCCCTTTTTATGTTTTGAAATTTTTTTGAGTTCTCCTGCTACTTGAATTGCCAGCTCTCTTGTTGGACATAAAATTACAGCCTGCAACCCCTTATTTTTTGGATCCATCCTTTCTAAAACAATAGTCCCAAAGGCTACAGTCTTCCCAGTTCCTGTAGGAGCCTGCCCGATAACATCTCTGCCTTCCAGCATATAAGGAATAGATTGAGCCTGAATCGTGGTAGTCTCTTCAAAACCCATATCCTCCATTGCCATCTGTATATCTTTCGATAAATTTAAATCCGTAAATTTAGAACCTGCCATATGTAATCCCCGTTCCCTTAACAGAGTATGTGAATATGCTCCAGTCAATAGTATAATTAAGATGTAATATCATAAACGATATAACAATTTGTAAGGTACAGATTTCCTGAATTTCGATACTTTTCAAAAAATCCTGGATATTACCTTCCTTTTTTGAGATTGCGATGTATAACGAATGTTAGGTGAAAATATCTTAATATATTTATCCTGACATATATTAGGTTGGAGGTAAATAAATGATTTTTGCAAAAGGATATACTTTTACAAAAGTGAGGACTTCACATGGACCTGATATGTACGTCTCAAGGTTCGGAAAACTTGTAAAAGTTGTGCCATGTAGCTCAAAAGTAGATCTCTCTGAAGCATATACTAGCAACTTGATCCGTCAGATCGAGTCAAAAAATTAAAAATTAATATTTTTATACCTTTTCTTCTCGACATATGAATTCTGGCTTACGATACATAGATTTTGTGGTAAAACGAACCTGAAATTCTTCGAATAACAGGCTCAACCAAATGAAGGTACTATTCACCTTAACCTTTTTTATTATTGTTTTTCTTAACACAGATTGCTCAGGCAGTGGATTTTAACAAGAGAAAAATACAATTACATTGACAATAAAAGAATATAAAATAAAAAGATAATAATGAGAAAAACAATCTTAAGAATCTGATTAAAGTACATCCGGTTCGAAAAGAGGTAAGTCGAATATGCATTTTAGTCTCGGAATCGATGCTGGAGGCACTTATACTGATGCCGTGATCATTAGCGATTCTAATGGAGAAGTAGTTGAATCAAGTAAAGCTCTGACAACATATCCCGATCCGCTTATCGGAATGAAGAATGCTATTGATAAACTTAATCCAGTACACCTTAAGGACATTAAACTTGTATCAGTATCTACTACTCTGTCTACTAACACCATTCTGGAAAGTACCGGTTTTCCTGTTGGACTGATCATGATAGGGGACTATTTAATTCCTGCTAACCCACCAACGGATTATTGGATAGCGGTCTCAGGTGGACATGATAGCGACGGCGAAGAACTTAAGACTCTTGATCTTGCTTCCGTAAAAGAATTCGCATCGAGAGTAAAAGATAAAGTTTCCTCTTTTGCAGTCTCGTCGTATTTTAGCAATCGTAACTCTGACCATGAGCTTGCTGTCAAGAGAACTGTGAAGGAACTGACAGGGCACCCTGTAGTATGCGGACATGAGCTTTCTCAGGATCTTGGTGCTTATGAAAGGGCGGTGACTGCATTTCTTAATGCCCAGTTAATTCCTATTACTCACAGATTTATCCAGTCAATAGTAGAAGAGTTCAAAGCCAGAGGTATCAATGCAAACCTTTTGATGATGAAATGTGACGGATCCGTAGTTGGCATTGAAGAAGCCCTGGAAAAACCTATAGAGACAATTTTTTCAGGGCCTGCTGCAAGCCTTGTTGGAGCCTCTCACCTGAGCAGGCTCGATACCTGTGTTATGATAGACGTTGGAGGCACAAGTACTGACGTTGCCATGATGCAAAATGGTATTCCGCAGATCAGTAGCTCGGGTGCGGTTGTAGGAGGCTGGCAGACTCGAGTTAGAGCTATCCGTATGGAGACATCGGCAACCGGAGGAGATAGTCATGTCTGGGTAAAGGGGGAAAGTATCTACATTGGTCCACGCCGGGTTATCCCACTTAGCAGGGCTTCCCTGATATATCCGGGCTTTAAGGAAAAATTGCGGCGGAATAAAGTCTCAAAAGGGTATCTCTGTGAAAACATTCAGATAACAAAGTTTTTTGTCAGGACAGGTTTCGAGCCCATAGAATTGAAAGCAGGAGAGCGGGAAATCTACAGCTATATAGAAGACCAGCCGGTTTCATTCGGGGACCTATTGATAGCACTGAAAAAACGTCCTTCTCCTTCCATATTGGACTCCCTGATTCAAAAGAGACTGATTCAGGCAATTGGTTTTACGCCAACTGACGCTCTTCATGTACTTGGGGAATATTTGGAGTGGGATGTAGAAGCAGCGCGGATAGGAGCTTCCATGCTCGGAAGAGCCTTCAAACAGAGTCCCGAAGCTTTCAGCGAAGATGTAAAACGCAGGGTCTCACGTAATATTGCTGAGGATCTGATGGCATACCTTATCGAAGGAATGCCGAGAAATGAGATTGACAGGGTTCTTCCGGGGAAAAACTTCACTCACTTCTCTATTGGAATTCCTGTAGTGCTTCTGGGAGGACCTGTAAAAGCATATGTTGAAAACCTGGGGAAACTGGTTAACGCTGATTTCAGAGTTCCCGAATATGCAGACGTCGGAAACGCTGTAGGTGCTCTTGTAGGAAAAGGGATCAAAAGAGTAGAAATTCTCATAAAAACAAGGGTTATTTCTGTGTCAGATGAAAACGAACTTAAAAATGAAGACTATAAAAGGAAAGAAAAAGAAAACGGTGAATCAGGGACTCATGACAGCTGCACTGTAGAAGAGGTTCTGCATTTTGAAAACAAGGTTCTGCATTTTGAAAACAAAAGAGAGTTTATTGTTTTTTCTCCCACCGAAAGGAAGAGATTTGATATATACGAGGAAGCTCTCGAATACGCAGAAAAGATTGGAAGGCAGCTTATTATAGACTACATGATCAACGCAGGGCTTGGTAAAGAAGACATAAGAATAGATATCAGCAGAAATCACCTATCACCAAGAGGATGGATGGATGCACCTCTGGAAACAAAACTTATTTTTGTAGGAGTAGGAACCCCGAAAAACAAAGGTCTGGTTTGAAGAGTAAGACGAATTATATTACTAGATAAAAATATATGCCTGAATAAAAATATATAAGTGAATAGAAATATATAATTGAATAGAAATACGTAACTTGAGGTACAATTTTATGAATTCGAGTAAATCGTGAGTTCATATATATCTCATAAGTTCAGATAAGAGGACTGTATACAGCTAAAATGATATGAACTTCATAGCAAGAGAAAAATGGGGCTGTTTTTAAATGCAATATAGTCTGGGTATCGATGCAGGTGGAACCTACACCGATGCTGTAATTTTAAGAGATTCGGACTGTAAGATCCTTGACACAAGTAAAGCAATTACCACCTATCCGAACCTTATGGCAGGAATCCGAAACGCGATTAATAAGTTGAATCCGGAGTACCTGAATAAAGTAAAATTGGTATCCGTTTCCACAACTCTCTCAACAAATACTATTCTCGAAAAAACCGGATATCCTGTTGGCCTGATTCTTGTAGGGGATTATACAATCCCGAAAGAACTTCCTGCGGAGTATTGCATTAATATCAAAGGTGGACATGACAGCAACGGGGATGAACTGCAAGCTCTGGATCTCAATGCCGTGGAACAATTTGCTTTGAGTTTAAAAGATAAGGTGTCTGCATTCGCAGTATCTTCATACTTCAGCACAAGGAACCCGGAGCATGAACTTAAGATCAAGAACATAATTCATGAGTTGACAGGGCATCCTGTTATTTGCGGACACGAACTTTCCCAGCAGCTCGGGGCTTACGAGCGAGCGGCTACAGCAGTTTTAAATGCCCAGTTAATTCCCATAATCTATCAATTTATCCATTCCATCACAGCCGAAGTGGCACAAAGAAACATCGACGCAAAAGTTCTCATGCTAAAATGCGACGGATCAGTCATAGATATCCAAGGAGCCAAACAACGTCCTATAGAAACCATATTCTCTGGTCCGGCAGCAAGCATTATTGGAGCCTCTCACCTTTCGGGATTCGATACCTGCGCCGTAATAGATGTTGGAGGAACAAGTACGGATGTGTCCATTCTGAAAAACGGAATCCCCGAGCTCTGTGAGAAAGGAGCCGTTGTAGGAGGCTGGCAAACAAGAGTAAAGGCGATAAGAATGGAAAGTTCTCCAAACGGAGGAGACAGCCATGTATGGTTCCACAAACGTACCCAAATAGGTCCGAGAAGGGTAATTCCACTTTGTTTTGCGGCAGTGAACTACCCCAATTTCAAAGAAAAACTTGAAAAAAATCCCATACCTTTGAGAACAATGCTCAGCGAGCACATCCAGCCCACGAAGTTCTTTGTCAGTACCGGAGTTCAGCTTACCAATCCCTCGGAAAATGAGAAAAAACTTTTAGAAATTATAAAAGATGAGCCTCTTTCTGTCAATGAGATTTTGACTAAAATGAAACGTTTTCCTTCTCCAGCAGTGCTTGAATCACTAATTCAACAGCGTGTAATCCAGGCTATAGGTTTTACACCAACTGATGCTCTTCATGTTCTTGGAGAGTACACCGAATGGAATGTAGAAGCTTCTCAGATAGGGGCCAAAAAACTTTCACGCTTTACTCAAATGGGACCTTATGCGTTCTGCAAAAATGTGAAGAAGCAAGTTGCAAAAAATATGGCTTACAGCTTGATGTCCTTTATACTGGAAGGCAAAGGAAAAGAAGGGATTAAGAAAATGCTGGAGGAAGAAATCCCTGCCCAGTACAAGGTAAATATTCCTATAGTCCTGCTCGGGGCTCCGGTAAAAGCTTACTATGAAGAGTTGAAAACACTAATTGATGCGGAAATTGTAATTCCTGAACAGGCCAGGGTCGGAAATGCAGTTGGAGCCCTTGTGGGTAAAGGGATTACAAGAGTTGAGATAGTTATCCGGCCGTACTCAATGGAGAATCCGGATCAGAATTTCCTGGTTTTTACACCTGAAGGCAGAGAAAGATTTGAGCAGTACAGGATGGCATTAGAATACTCATTTAAAGCTGGTGAAGAACTTATTCTGAATTCAATGAAGGATTTTGGAGTTCCGGATGAGGATATTAAAATAGACCGAAGCGTGGAATACCTGTCTCCTACAGGCTGGAAGCAAACCCCTATGGAGACAAAAATAACCTTTGTAGGAGTATGCACACCTGGCATTTTAATAGGCTAATCAAGGTTTAAATGCGCAGTGCTAATGTAAAATATGGAACTACAGGAAGTAAGGGAAAAATGGACTCATCACTAATTGATCTTGTTTTTCGCTCTGATAAAAGGAAAAGCCTTCTCATGTTTCTGAACGGCGGTCCAAAAAATATCGATGAAATCAGAAACGAACTTGATGTTACTGCTACTTCTATCCTTCCCCAAATAAAGAAATTGATAGATAACGATCTTATTGTCCAGGAAGACAGGATGTATAGACTTACAGTTCTGGGAGAATATATTACCAGGAAAGTAAAGCCGCTTGTAAGTGCTCTTGAGGTCGTGGAAAAGAATAATCGTTACTGGACTGGCCATGATCTGAATCCAATTCCCCAGCACCTGCTTGAGAGGATCTCCGAGCTTGTAAATTGCGTTGTTGTAGAGCCTGATTTAAACCATATTTATGAGCCCTCCCAGAAAATCATAGACAATATGGTAAATGCTAGACAGGTTTCAACTTATGCTTCCTATTTCAACCCTGCCTATTTGCCCTTATATGTTGAACTAGGGAGAAAGGATGCCGAAATTTCTCTTAACTTCACTCAGTGCGTCTGGGACCATCTAGCAAGCAAGCACGCTAACATGATAAAGGAACTAATGGAAATGGACAATTTAAGCATTTACATTTCTAAAGATGGAATAAAATTCTCAGAGATTACTGTAACCGATAAGTTAATGCTCCTCGGGCTTTTTGACAAAAACGGAAAGTTCGATCACCAATTTATTATGAGTTTTGATCCCAGTGCCATCAGATGGGGTCGAGAACTTTTTGATTATTTCAAAAGGCTTTCCAAACAGGTAAATAAAATATAATGTAAAAAGAAAATGCAGATGAACCCCATGCTGCTTTTTTAGTCTGTTATTAAGAATAAATATATAGTTTTAGTAGCAATATGTTGTGAAATAATAGCAATTTGCTTATGATGAACTTGGAATTTAAGGTTCAATTGAAGTCACCTTCTCCCAAAAACACAAATGATGAGAGTGGTGCGAGATGCTTAAGGCTTCCAGAATAGACATATAGAAACTACTAATTAAGTAATATTACACAGAGAGGGAATCGGATGGAGTCTTTATTGTTGGATGTTCTCTTTTTTTCGGAAAAAAGGAAAAATCTCCTTCTGCTGCTTCTGGATGGACCTAAGGATATCGAAGAAATCAAAAACTTACTTGATGTCCGTTCAAGTCCGATAATGACCCAGATAAAAATTTTGATGAAAAATGATCTTATTATTGAGAACAATAGGCTCTACAAACTTTCCAGTATAGGAGAAATTCTGGTTCCGAAAATGAAGACAATCCTCGAAACATTCGATGTTTTCGATAAAAACCACAATTATTGGATAAACCAGGATATGACATCAATTCCTCCTGAATTTCTTGATGATATCGGAAAACTTGGAAGTTATATGGAAGTAAATCCGGATAGAAATCATGTATTCGAATATCCCAAAGAGGTTGTGAAACATCTCTCGGAGTCAGAAAAAGTGATGATATCATCCTCATTCTTTCTACCCATATATCCATCTCTCTGCATTGAGCTTGCGGCAAAAGGCACGGACATATCACTGGTGTTCACGGAATATGTTTACGACAGGATGCTAAATGACTACAGAAAAGAGCTTGAACATTTCCTTAACATGAAGTATACAAGGCTTTACGTCTGCAATAATAATAATATGAAAATAGCTTCAAGTATAGTTACTGATAAATTCATGGCACTTTCCCTGTTTTGTAACAGCGGCATCTATTATAATCATAATCTTGTGAGTTTTGACGAAAGCGCACTTAAATGGGGAAAAGAACTATTCGATCACTACAGAGGAGTGGCAAGACCTATTTCCAAGGTATGAAGGGAGTTTTTTCCATTTAAACATCCAAAACAGATCCTTCTAGAAAATAAAAAACAGCCCGGAATTGGGGCGGGCAAAAAGAGATTTATTTAACCGTAATTGTAACATTCATATCCGGGGTATCTTTTACATTAAAGAGGTAGCTTCCCGGTTTGTCAAAGGTAGAATTGAAAGGTACGCTGTAATCTAATGCGGTCTCCGGGAATAGCCCTTCTTTACTTACAAGCACATAATCAGGTTTCTGCTTTTTTTCACTCCACCAGGATACTATATCTCCGGTCTTTATATCCAGTTTTGAGGGTACAAAGCCATATTGAGTAGGAAATTTAAGGCGGACTATATGTACCTCTCCGGGAACTGAAACTGCATTTCCTTGCTGCTCTTTCATGCCAGCTTGCGGTGCCGATGTATTGGTGTCCTTGGGCGCAGACTGGGTGTCCTTTCCGGAACAACCGGAGGCTATCAAGAATACAAATACCAGAATTAAAACAAGAATTTTTCCTCGCATAAACATCACCATCTTTTAGCCTTTATATTATAAGTTAAGTTTATATTCATTAGCTTTTTGATGCGAAAGAGAGAAAAAGAGAAAGAAATAGAAAGAAATAGAAGGAAATAAGAGAAAAAGATATGAAAAAAGAAAAAAGAGCAACTTCAAAATAATATTACGTCCCGACTGAGACTTGAACTCAGGTCTAAGGCTCCGCAGGCCTCAAGGATATCCACTACCCTATCGGGACACGAGCGAGCACCATTCATAAGCACATTCAAGCATATAAACTTTGTTCCTTGTTACCGGCCGAATCCGGGATTCATTATCCATGCGCCCGAAAACCTTTTGATAAAAAAATTATCTCAATCTGAAACCAATGTCAATAAAGATTAAATGTAACAAACTCGTTTTCATATTTTATGTCGATGACCATAGGACTTGCAGGAAAACCCAATGCTGGAAAATCAACCTTTTTTAAAGCTGCTACCCTTGCAGATGTTGAAATTGCAAACTATCCTTTCACAACCATAAGTGCTAACCATGGAGTTACCTATGTACGGGTTGAGTGCCCCTGCAAGGACAAGGAGAAGACGTGTGGAAAATGTGTGGATGGGGTGAGGCTTGTCCCGATTAACATAATTGACGTTGCCGGACTTGTACCTGATGCATGTAAAGGAAGAGGACTTGGGAATACTTTTCTGGACGAACTCAGGCAGGCTCAAGCAATAATCCATGTGGTGGATGCTTCTGGTGGGACGGACTGTGAGGGCAACCCTGTAGAGATAGGGGACCATGACCCTCTCGAAGATGTAGTCTTCCTCAACAGGGAAATTACTATGTGGCTCTACGGCATTTTGGAAAGGAACTGGACTAAACTTGCCAGAAAAATCCAGGCCGAGGGTCTTAAACTTGATGCAGTAATTGCGGAACAGCTTGCCGGAGCAGGAATAAGAGAATCCGATGTAAATGTAGCTCTGTTAGAAACCGGGCTTGCAAGGCTGGAACAGGTTAAGTGGAGCGAAGAAGATATGATCAGGCTCTGCGACTCTATGCGGGAGATTAGCAAGCCTCTACTTATTGCTGCAAATAAAGTAGATATTGCCCCAAGAGAAAACCTTGGCAAGCTCAAGGATCTGAACAAGATAGTAGTGCCTACAAGCGCAGCAGCCGAACTTGCACTCAAGTCCGCAGCAAAAAGCGGGATCATCAGGTACATCCCGGGGGATATGAGTTTTGATTTACTTACCGAGGATGTAACTAAAGGGCAGAAAAAAGGGCTTGAAGCTATCCAGAAAGTGATTGAGATGTTTGGCAGCACCGGAGTTCAGGAATGCATAAACCGAACTGTCTTTGAGCTGCTGGACCTTATTGTAGTATATCCCGTAGAAGACGAAGGAAAATGGTCAGACAAAAATGGGAACATGCTCCCGGATGCATACCTTATGAAAAGAGGCTCTACTTGCCACGATCTTGCATATCAAATCCATACGGAAATCGGGGATCGATTCCTGTATGCAATGGATGCGCGGACAAGACTCAGATTAGGGGAAAAGCATGAGCTGAAAAATGGGGATGTAATCAAGATTGTATCTACCGCAAAAAAATAAAAGGAAAAACCGGATTGCTATAGCTTCAAGGGAGGATATTCCCCAGATGGATTTATTTTCTTTTGTTTATCCTTTTTACGAAAAGTTCCTGACCTGGCAAATAACCAGGTCACCTTTAAAGATCCCCAGGCACGTGGCAATCATACTTAAGGAGACCGATCTCCTTGACGTCAAAGGGATGGAGAGGCTTTTATCCGCAATTACTGTTCTGAGAAGATTTAAAGTCGAGTTTGTTAGCATTTATGTGGATATCCTCAATACTGATTCTCAGTTGAAAGCGGAAATTGCATCAACGCTCAGAACCCGGTTAGAAGAGAGTTTTTCTTCCCTTCCTGAAGGTACAGGCTATACAATATACGGCCTTGAAGGAGAATTAAAGAGCATTCTTCATGGAAAGGACTTTTTCGTATATGTTTCGCTGGGGTTCGGAGGTAGGGATGAAATTACAAGCGCAGTGCTGACCATTCTTGAAAAAGTAAAGGCGGGAGCCATCAAGCCTGAAGAGGTAGATGAAAAATTGCTAGAATCACACCTCCTTGTCAAACACGAACCTGATATTATGATCCGTTCGGGAGGGCAAAAGCTCTCGGATTTTCTGGTCTGGCAATCAGTGTACTCAGAATTATATTTTACAGATGTCAACTGGGAAGATGTGCGGAGACTGGATATCCTGAGACTCATAAGGGACTTCCAGAAAAGACAGAGAAGGTATGGGAAGTGAGTTGATGGGGTTTGGCGATAAGTCAACAATTTTTCGCTATGTGGTGGTTGTTTGCTCGAAATGCAGACTGCATGCCCAGATAATGGAGACCGGAAAAAATACTATAAAATGTCAGCACTGCGGTGCTGTCCTTGAAGCCCGGAGGCTGAGAATACTTTATTCATCCGAGCATTTGAATGATGCAGTGACTTTCCGGACACGTTTGCAGGCTGAAATCTCCGGAACAGGAAGCGAAACTTTTTCACTGAAAAGCTCCGTAGAAGGGCACCCCCCCTCTAAATCCCGAAATGAGAATAGTAAAAATATGTCGGAGTTTACAAGAAAAATAGTCACTGATAATCTGCTTCCTAAAAAGGATCGGAAATCAGTTTTTCTTGATCTTCTGGAAGCCGCAGGCGGAGAAATGCAAATTGACGAATTTCAGCAGAAAGCCCTGGAAAAGGGAATAAACTCTGAGAAGTTTGATTTAATTCTTAAAAATCTTCTGGAAATAGGAGAACTTTATTCACCTGAACCTGGAATAATAAAACGTGTCTGAAAAAGAATCAACAACATAAAGTAGCAGCAAAACTTTTTGTTACAAGACATTTCTTTACGAATGATTTCAGAGACGAATTTTAGAGATGCGGAGACAAATTATAGAGATAAATTATTTAAGCACAAAAGAATTTACTATAATAAACATAGCTATAATAAACGTAGACTAAATTGAACCAACTTTGAGCAAAAGAATTGGGTTAAATTTGGGTTCAAAAGATTAAAATCTACTTTCAACTCATGATTAATTCTTAGGAATATATTCTCAGAATCCCACTCAGAGACAATTAATCCGACAAAATGTTAAATACATTTTTTTGTGCAAAGGAATAACGGTGTTAAATATGATGGACCCGCAAATTGAGAGAAAACTTATTGAAATTATGAGGGTGATTCACGAAAGTGACAAACCTATTGGTGCCCGAGCCATAGCTGACGAACTGAATAATAGGGGCTATGATATAGGGGAGCGGGCTGTCCGATATCATCTAAGGATCCTGGACGAAAGGGGGTTCACACGCAAACACGGATATGCCGGGCGTACGTTAACCGAGCTTGGAGAAAGCGAGATGAATGATGCTCTCATTGGAGATCGCTTTGGTTTCGTAATATCCCGTATAGAAGAGATGGCTTTTAGAACCACATTTAACCCCGAGACCGGGGAAGGGGTGGTGCCGGTAAATATATCCTACTTTGATAAAGACGATTTTGAAACTGTTGTTGATGTAGTTTCATATACTTCACATGCAGGATATATGATAAGCTCCAAAGTTAAAATTATTGAAGAGGATGACGGATTTATTTACCTGCCTCCGGGAAAGATCGGAATAGCAACAGTATGTAGTGTTACTTTTGACGGATTACTTCTAAAAGCGGGTATTCCGGTAGAACCTTCCTATGGCGGCATTCTTCAGATAGAAGATAAAAAACCTGCACATTTTTTAGATCTGATCTCTTACAGCGGGACTTCTATCGACCCCATCCAAATTTTCATGAAAAGGAATCCTACTTCCGTACTCGAAGTGCTTGAAAAAGGAGAAGGAAAAATCCTTGCTAATGTACGCCAGATAAATTACTCCGCCTATGATCGGGTAATAGAAATCATTAATAGGGCAGAAAAGGCAGGACTAGGGGGTTGTTTCCCCCCTTCTGGCGAGATTGATGAGTCTTTATTTGGAGCACCTATTGAAGTAGGCAAGTTTGGAATTGCGATTGTAGGAGGAATTAACGGAATCTGTGCTCTTGAAGAGACCGGAGTTGAAATTGAAACGAATCCGGTATCTACAATTATGGAGTACAAAACAATGTCGGAAATCTGAGGAAATCCAGGTGTTCAGGTTTACTGTAATCTACGACAATGAAGCAAACCCGGGTTTTACCGGAAGCTGGGGATTTGCAGCCATTATCGAATCAAATGACGAAACCCTACTTTTCGATACGGGCTGGGATGGAACCCTTCTTCTTGAAAATATGAAGAAACTTCAGATCAGTCCTTATCATATTAAAAAGTTAATTCTTTCTCACCAGCACTGGGACCACATTGGAGGCCTTCCCGAGATCCTTCAAGCAAATCCTGATATAAAAGTATTTGTCCCTGCTTCCTTTTCGGAGAATCTCAAAAGAGAAATTGGTAAGAGAGCTTTTCTTGTCGAAGTAGAAGGGCCTGTAGAGATATCCCGGGATATAAGGAGCACAGGAGAACTCGGGGATAAAATTAAAGAACAGGCCCTTATTCTGGATACGGAAGGCGGATCTTATGTGCTTACGGGCTGCGCTCACCCTGGCCTTGCCTCTATTTTAAATTCTGCTCTCGCTTACGGGAATGTAAAAGGGATTTTAGGGGGGCTTCACGATAGTGAGGAGTTTGAAAAGTTAAAAGGAATGGAAACCATAGCTGTAGGGCACTGTACTCTTCATAAGGAAAAAATTAAAGAGATCTTTCCTTCAGAGTTTATCGAGATTAAAGTTGGTCTATGTCTGGAATTGAGATGAAGATTGAAAAAGTGGGAGTTCCAGTCTAGTGCTGCTGTCCCATTTAGTGATGCTTTAAAGATAGTGCTTTTTCTACTACATTTGACTGTTTTTGAGGACCGACTTTTAGGTTTCAGGTAAATGAAATTAGAGGACAATGTATAATTAGAAATAGAATGCTCTCTAAAATTAGAAATAGAATGCCCTCTAAAAAGGGTAAAAGAAATTATTCGGAAATGCGGAACCCAGACAAAACAAGAATTAAAGCGATAGCACAAATTGTCCGGATTTTACCGCTTTTCGTCTATCAATTTATCTTGACTAAACATAATTTGAATCATCATTTTCTTGAGATACGGAAGGAAAATAATCGGGGAACTGTACTGAGAATTGAATAAAGGAAGAAATATCATGCTGAAAATAGAGGATCTGACTGTAGAGGTCAATGGAAAAACTTTACTCCACGACGTAAGCCTCGAAGTCAAAAAGGGATATACAAATGTGCTTTTCGGGCCGAATGGAGCTGGAAAAACAGCTTTAATGAGGACGATCATGGGCTTTAGCGAGTACAGGATAATAAAAGGCCATATTGTGTTTAATGGTGAAGACGTAACCCATATGCCAGTTGACGAAAGAGCCCGCCTGGGACTTGGGATTATGATGCAGCGTCCTCCGGATATGTCCGGAATTAAACTCAATGATCTTGTAAGAGTATTGTCAAAAGGGAGGAAAAATCCCGAAGTCCTTTCCAAAGAGCTGGGTATGGAGCGCTTCATGGACCGAGACGTAAATGTGGGTTTTTCAGGTGGAGAGATCAAGCGTTCCGAGCTGTTGCAGCTTGCAGCTCAGAACCCTGACTTCTATCTGCTGGACGAACCCGAGTCCGGAGTTGACCTCGTAAGCATAGAGCAGGTAGGAACTACGATCAAAGAGTTGATTGAAGCCGGGATTAACTGTCCGGGTGAGAGATGTGAGAGAGGAAAATCCGCCCTTATTATAACCCATACAGGTCAAATCTTAGATTATGTGAAAGCAGACAGGGGATATATCCTCTGTAATGGGACTGTCATGTGTTCGGGAAATCCCTTGAAGATGCTTGAAGAGATAAAGAAAAAAGGGTATGAGGAGTGTATAAAATGCCGACTGACGAGGTAAACCTTAAAAAGAGAGCTGAGAGTGCAGCCGATAAAAAAGCTGCTTATGGGGAGGACTTTGAGCTGGAAAAGTATGAGGAAGGTTCCAAAGTTAGCAGACCCATTGAAAACCTCCAGACCCTTGATGAGGACAGCAAAAGAACTCTGCTGCAGGTAGGAGTAGTACCAAGCGAAGAAGGCAGGTCAGGAAGCTTCCTGGTGCTGGACAATGCAGTCTCACACTCTTCCCTGAAAGATAAAAATGTGGAGCTTATGTCAACTCACAAAGCTCTGGAAAAGTACGATTGGCTCAAAGATTACTCCTGGAAACTCGTACAGGTGGATGCTGACAAATATACTGCAAAAACCTATCTTGAAGACGCAGACGGCTACTTTGTCCGGGTGGCGGCGGGTAAGAAGGCTGCTATGCCAGTCCAGACCTGCCTTATGCTGGGCAGTAAAAAAGTAACCCAGACAGTGCATAATATCATAGTTGTCGAGGAGGAAGCCAGTCTTGATATTATTACAGGCTGCACATCCAAAAAAGGAGTGGAAGAAGGTTTACATCTGGGAATTACCGAGATGTACGTGAAAAAAGGAGCTACTCTAAACTTTACAATGATTCATAACTGGGCCGAACAAATCGGAGTCCGCCCGAGGACAGTAGTTAACGTGGAAGAAGGGGGAACTTATATAAGCAATTATATAATTCTCAAGCCCGTGCGCTCTGTACAGGCTTACCCGACTGTCAGGCTCAACGGGAAAGGAGCGGTAACAAGACTCAATACCATAGCAATAGCCCACCCCGGCTCCGAACTGGATCTTGGAAGCAGGGCGATCTTCAATGCCCCTGATACCAGAGCCGAACTGGTCTCGAGGACAATCACAGTTGGCGGAAGGATAATTGCAAGGGGGGAGATGATAGCTAATGAAAAAGGAGCTAAAGGGCACCTTGAGTGCAAAGGGCTCGTCATTGGCAAAGGAAGTCAGCTGGCAATCCCAGTACTTGAAGCAAATATAGATGATGTAGAACTCACCCATGAAGCCGCCGTTGGTAAAATTGCAAAAGACCAGGTAGAGTACCTGATGGCAAGAGGACTTACGGAAGAAGAGGCAGTGGGTATGATTGTCCGAGGGTTCCTGGATGTAGGAATCAGGGGAATTCCGGAAGAGCTAAAAGCCGAGATTGAAAATACAATTTCACAGACAGCTTTTGGGATGTAATTTGAAATTTAATTCCTTCAGAAAAAGCGTATTATTAAGGAATTCGGAGCAGGTAGGAAGAAACCTACCTATATTTATTAGAATATGGATTTATCATATCTATTCTCATTTTCTTGCTGCGAGATTTTCAACTTTTCTCTAGTGTCCTTCCATTGAACATTATCAAAAACACAGTACTTCTTATTTTTCGTTGTATTAATCAGTACTAACCAGTGTATATATATTACTGTGAAGAGATTACAGTACTGTAATACTTTTGAAGGAGTAAAATTATGGACTTTGCTTGTAAAGAGTTCAAGGTAGAGGATGTGATTAAGTGTGCCCTTAATCTCACAAAAGCGGACCTGAAGGTCATGAAGCACTTCTTAACCGAGACAGATCAGTGGTTTGACACTGAGTCTCTTTCAAAAACCCTTGAACTGGATATTTCCACAATCCAGCGATCGGTAAAAAAGCTGCATGAAAAAGAAATTTTGCAAAGGTCCCAGCAAAACCTCGATGGTGGAGGTTATGTCTTCAAGTATAGAGCTCACTCAAGAGCCAAAATAAAGGATATTATAATGACAGTGGTTAGTTCCTGGGCGGACCGATTGGAACAGGAACTTGTGAGATGGGAAAGCGGAGGCTGATTAGACCTGGAAAGTTCAAACGTGACTAAGGGCCTGTCTTATAATACTTGAAAACGGGGAGTCAGTATTGTATCCGAAGAATGTTCTCATCCGTGTTCTCAGTGTTAACTTTTTAAAGTAACAAATGATCATACATTATAAATATTTCTAATATATAATTATTATAATAAGACATATGGGAGCTAAAAATAATTAAGTATCAGGCTTTAGCATGAACTCATAACATACTGAAAATGTCCACAAACAAATGGAACCTGGGAGATAAAAAATGACAAAACGAGTATCTGAACTTTCAACAAATCAGAAAACAGAGCTTTCTAAAATATTCAATGAATGCCTTACCTTTGATAGGCGTGAACTTCACTATTATAACCATGACATAGGAGCTTTACCTCCTCTTGTCAAAACAGTAATAGGAAAAACAGATCCTGCTGCTGTTGTTAAGATCCGGAAGGAAGAGGACGCTGTAAAGCTCTTGAGATTTGCAAATCAACACAAAATTCCTGTAGTTCCCCGTGCGGGAGCCTCTTCGGGGTATGGTGGAGTTATTCCCACAAAAGGTGGAATCGTTGCCGATGTCACTATGCTAAATAATGTAATTGGCATTGATGTTGAGGAAGAGAGGGTAGTTGTCCAGAGCGGGATTACATGGGAAAAACTTGAAAGGAAGATTAATGAGAAGGGTCTTTCGCTCAGGACACTGCCTTCCAGTTCCCCTTCTTCAACAGTCGGAGGCTGGCTTGCCCAGAGCGGGGCAGGATATGGAAGCTACGAATACGGTTGGGGCTACGAGAGTATGGAAAAAGCCCGAGTCGTCCTTCCCACTGGAGAGATCCGGGAATTCTCGGGACCCGAACTAAAAAAACTTATAGGGACAATGGGAACTACAGGCATCATCACCGAAATCACCCTGAAGGTCAGGAAATTCGAAAAAAGAAAAGCAGTTTCAGCCAGTTTTGCCAGTGCTTCTGCCCTGAGAAAAGCTGTTGAGAACATAAAAGCAAAGAAAATACCTATCTGGTCAATCTCCTTCCTGAATCCAATTTGGGCGAGTCTGAAGAATAAAGCTCCCAGAAAACTCCACTATGGGGAAATTGTGGACAAAGACAGACCGGAGCTACCGGCAGCATATGTTGCAACTTTCATGTACCCTGCTTCAAGGGACGTTTCAGGCTTAAAAGAAGCAATCGAGAATGCAAGCGGTATAGTCCTGCCTGAGAAGATTGCAAAGCATGAGGCTAGAGAATGGTTCAAGTCAATGAAAGTAAAAAGGCTTGGTCCCTCTTTTATTCCTGCCGAAATCCTGGTGCCTCTTGATAAAATGGACAAGGCTTTTGAAGAAATTGAAAAAAGGATTAAACTGCCCGTACTTACGGAAGGTATGGTCATAAGTGACGGAAACGTTGTACTCCTCTGCTTTATGCGCCATTCTGAGCGCTCCATCCTGTTTAACACTGCTTTTGCCCTTTCCCTGAGCATCTTGAAAATTGCTGAAGAAAACGGTGGAAAAGCCTATTCATCTGGTTTTTACTTTGCTTCCAAGAAGAAAAGCGTCTTTGGAGAAAGGCTTGCGGAAATCGAAGCTCTCAGGAAAGAATCAGATCCTAACGGGATCATGAATCCTGAGACTCTTGAAGGAAAAGGGCTAATTAACACCGCCGTATCCCTTGGTTCCACCTTCGAACCTATGGGGAGGCTTGTGGGAAATATGTCCGGGATAGGCGCCGTTTCCTTCAAAGATGAAAAGGACATACCTGCAGAGGTTGCACAACTTGCATATGCCTGTTCGCAGTGCGGATATTGTGTGAGCGAATGTGACCAGTACTACGGCAGAGGCTGGGAATCCCAATCTCCGAGGGGCAAATGGTTCTTCATTAAGGAATACCTGGCAGGCCGGGAAAAGCTTGACAAAAGACAGACGGATACTTTTCTTTCCTGCACGACCTGCGAGATGTGCGACTCCCGCTGCGAGCTGGATATGCCAGTAGAACGTGCCTGGATGACCATGCGCGGAAAGTTGATAGATGAAAAGAAGAAAATGACATTTCCGCCCTTCGAGATAATGGCTGCAAGTCTTTTGAAAGAGCGGAATATCTGGGCGAACTACGGAAAAGACCGGGATAAATGGATTCCGGCGGATATCCGGGCAAAAATGAAGGATAAAGCCGATTATGCTTACTTTGCAGGCTGTACTGCATCTTTTATAGAAAAAGATGTTGCCATCGGAGCAGTGCATATGCTCGATGACGCAGGAGTTGAATTTACAGGGCTTTTTGACAAGGAAGCCTGCTGCGGAATCCCAATGCTTGTTGCCGGAAAGTGGGACGTTTTTGAGACGATAATGCGCATGAATATTGCAAATATGAAAATGAGAGAAGTAAAAACGGTGATAACTTCTTGCCCGGCCTGCTGGCTCATGTGGCATACGGTGTATCCTCAATGGGCGAAAAAACTTGGAATCGAATACGGGTTCGAAACAAAGCACTATTCCGAAGTCCTGGCTGAACGCCTCGATGTCCTTAAGCCGAAATTCAAGCAGCCTCTGGACAAAGTTGTCGTCTGGCACGATTCATGCCACCTGGGAAGGGCAGGAGGCAAGATTTACGAACCACCTAGAGAGCTATTGAAGTCAATACCCGGCATTAAGTTCAGAGAACTTGAATACAACCGTGAAAGGGCTCACTGCTGCGGCTCGGTAGTCAGCCTGATTGCAGATCCTCCTGTCGCATACAGGCTGGGAGGCCTCAGACTACAGGAAGCTGTTGACGTTAATGCCGATATAATTTCAGCCCTTTGCCCATGCTGTCTCTTCCAGTTCCGTGTGGCAGCGGATGAAAGGAATCTTAACATCCAGGCTCAGGACCTTGGTGCACTGGTGGCAAGGAGCCTTGGTTACGATATTCCGGACTCAACTACCTACTCCCTGGAATCTTGGGTTCCTTTCGAAAGGATGATATCCCTTATGCAGCCTGAGAATATGACCGCCCTTATGGTAGAGCTTATGCCCCAGATGATGGCAGCAATGCCTGCACCTCTTCCCACCATGATGAAAATGGTCAAATATGTGCCGGGCATGGACGCATTGATGAAACCCATGATGCCGATCATGATGCCGATGCTAATGCCTATGGTCATGCCCAAAGTTATGCCCGAGATGCTCAAAGCTGTGGAAAGAAAAGTTCCCATGCCCGATTACATGAGAGAGCAACTTCCCGAACTTATGCCAAAAGCTATGGAGAACCTGATGCCTAACATGCTTCCGGAATTGATCCCTCTGTTAACACCGAAGATGATTGAGTACATAAAAACTCATTGAAAATTTTATTTTCAAATCCGTCTCAAAATAGGTAAAAGGATCTGCAAAGTGGAGAAAGTTCAAGGTTAGGGCATATTGGCCGAAAATAAATACTAAAAAAGCAATTAATCATCTATGGTATTTGCTGAACTTGTTATCTTAGCTATAGCTGTAATTGTGGCGTTACTTCTGTTTAAGATATTTGCAAGCATGCTTCATCTTGCAATTCATGCAGTAATCGGGCTATTAATATTATACATCGCGAGAGCTTTAGGTTTGAAGGTAAGCATATCAATCTTGACAATCCTTATTTGTGCATTTGGTGGCGCACTTGGAGCAATAATCGTGATTATTTTGAGCTACTTCAAAATCGCATTTGTTGAAAAGTAAGGCAGATAATGCGGTTTGAAAGAATATCTTTATTTTTTCATTAATTTTTAACAATCTTAAATACTGAGTTTATTTTGCGGATTAATTTCTTTTTTAAGTGGGTATGAAAAAAGCTGGATAATCTGTTGCAAGTGAATGATGATTATATATTATGATGTACCGAAAAAACTAATACAGTTGAGTTGCTAAGAGTTATTATAGAGTTTTCATCCATAAAAATTTTGGGGATTTGAGAAAAGAAATGGATGGAGCCCAATTTATCATATTTTTTCAGAGAAAAAAATAAAGAAGGCAAATAATGGCAAGAGTTATGATCGTTGAAGATGCCGAATTTATGAGAATGGTCGTAAAAGATATACTTTTAAAACATGGGCATGAAGTGGTTGCTGAAGTGGCTGATGGGGAGGAAGCAATTCAAAAATATATAGAGATAAAACCGGACCTTGTGATAATGGATATAGTTACTCAAGAAAATTTTGGAGTTCAGCCAGAAAACATTGATTGTAGAAAATCAATAGATAGATTTCTTTTGATCGATAACGATGCAAAAGTTGTAATGAGTTCATCTCTTGGACAGCGAACCCTGATAACGGAATCCGTGAAAATAGGGTCTATGGGCTTTATAGTAAAACCATTTAAACAGGATGGCATGCTGGATGTAATAAGAAAAATCGGTGAGCCAAACTAACTTTTTGAATCAAATAAATCTTAATGGTTTAACCAACGGTCCAATTAGAGGGATTAGCAATCAATTAAAGAAAGCTTATCTGTAAGTTCTTTATATTATCAATTTACAGATATGCTTTTTAAAGCTTCATGAATAAATGAAGTAGGGAACTTGTATGCTTCTGAAAGTTCCCAATATTTTCTGTTGTAGCTTCATCGTCCTGATGTCTCGCTCTGCTTGATTGTTATCAAATGAAACTTTCAGGGTGTTATATCATACCTAAATCTTTTAACCTGTTTGGCAGGTAAACTTCAGTTACGAAGTCCAGGCCTTTTCCGGCAAAAGCCTGCTGTTCAGCCTTTTTTCCGATATCGAGCTGGAGTTGGATTTGTTCTTTCCAGTATTCAGTCTCAAAACGCGGGTCTGAAAGTTCGCTGCGCAGTGCGTTTATGTCCTGTTCGGTAAGTTTGTCGGTCGAGAGTTCGTATTCGACTATATCAGAGGGCTGAAGGCCCAGGAATTTGGCTGCGGGTGTAGCCATAAATTCCGAAAGATGAGCGCTCTTTATAGCCCCGTAAGCTACAGACGCAAAGATCCTGTAAGACCAGGGGTCACCGTCAGTAAAGACAGCTACGGGAATGCCCAATTCCTCATTCATGCGTTTAATCATCCTGCGGGTCGATCGTGCAGGCTGACCCTTAAGATGGACGAGGATTGCATTATAGGCTTCATCAAAGCCGTTTTCCATAAGCCGGGCGTACATACCGCCTGTTTCTATGGCTATAATCATACTTGCGTCGTGGCCCTTAAATTCGACATTTTCCACGTTGAAAGGGATCTGATATCCGCCTTCACCCACATCTTTCTGGCAGTGGATATTCCTCTCACCTCGTTTTGTCTGTTCCGAGATTTCAATAGGCCCGAACATTGTAGCCCCGTCTTCTTCCGGGCGCATGTGGAAATACTCCCTCTGGAGACTGGTCAGGAGTTCGAGGTCTTCTATCAGGCGGTCGCTCTCAGACTGTTCCTTGAATTTGGCAGCGTCCCAGCCTTCGGATATGTAATAAAGTTCTCGAAGGGTTGAGCCGCGGTTCTGGGTGAGATGTTCGTTTATAAGGAAATCAGTTGCATAAGTCGTTTTCAGGAGCTGGAAAGCTCCTTTTACGGTTTTTGCACTCCTTTCACTTTCCCTGTCACCGTAGACCCAGACATCGCTTTCGTCGGAGTATTCCAGGTTTGCTTTGGTCCGGCTGGGGAGGGTGATATTTGGCACAACTTCATCTTCAAATTGTTTATAGATTCTTTCTGCGATCTCAAGCAGCTTTTCTCTTGCCAGGGAATCACCCTGAGCTGTCCGGCTATTTGCTTTTTTCCTATCCACTTCTCTGGCAGCCATTTTAGATCCCCTTAAAGGCTTTTGCCCCAGTTACCAGCTCTTCTTCGACCCCTTCCACGATAAGGGCAGGAAGCTTTTCGAGCTCTTTATCCATAACAGATTCTATCCTGTAGCTGAGCATTTTTGATGAGCCGACTGATGCCGAAATATCCCATATGTAATCGTAGTCTCTTCCCATGTTCACAATCTTTGGTTCGGGTTTCGCCCCTGTTATTGTCCAGGGAAGCGTTTCATGGACTTTGAAAGAATATCCCGAGCTTCCGAAGTTCTTGACCTTTATCATAACATCTGCAGTCCCGTCCTCGTTCTTTTTTACCTTCCTGTGCACGAGCAAGTTCCCCATAATTTTCGCTACAACAGGATTGATATCAGGGACGTCTTTCTCAAGAATACTTGCAACCTTTTTTGCCATTTTCGGAAGCACTTTTGTGATAATTATTTCTTTTTCCCGGCGTTTCTTGAGGTTGTCCTGCTTGCTCAAGTACTGCTTGAGTTTTCTTGCTACTTCTTTGATCGCAAGGTCAACCTCTTCTTTTATCACAGGAATATCAGCAATAGCATCTTTTGATTCCGAAGTAAAGGGTACGTTTATAGAAGCGACATGGATTAAAAGAATAATCGGGCCCAGCGGAATTCCTCCTCCGGGTTGGTTTAAACCGTACTGCTTCCATTTGATATCTTCTACTGCGTGCGTGGTAACACAGCCCCCCTGCTGATACAGCAGAGGCACACGGTTAGCAAAACGCATGATGCTTATTTTTTCTTCTTTAGGAAGGGCACCCCCGTAGGCGAGCCCTACTTCGACTACAAAGGGATTTCCGGAAAATACCGCCGGTTTCCGGGTGCTTGTGGCTATGAAATCCACTTTTGTTTCTTTTTCCAGTCCCCTGTAAATTAATTCTTCCCCAATCGGCGATAGGCAGTCCGTAGGCGGAGCCATTATCTTTACCTTTTCAAAAGCTTCAAGCAGCTTTCTTGCCTCATGACGACCGAGAATGTGAGGATCGATTTCCGGATCGAGACCTGCAGCCTTGCAGATCTCTTCTGCAGTATACAGGCCTATTTTACAAAAAGAGTAACGCAGAAATGGAAAAAGTTTCTGGCGCTCGGTATAATGCAGCATTTTTATAAGAGTACCGAGCTCAATGCCTTCAGGATGGGGCAGGATCTCCGTTGCAGGGGCAGGCATCTTATCCGTAGCCCTTTCAAAGACTTCTTCGTTGCCGTCAGGGTCTATAAGAGTAAGCCGTGCATGAGGATTTACTATTGCTGTCGCTTTGAGGTACTCGTAAATTGACTGCCTCCTGCCTTTTACGTAAGCAGCCTTCATCTCCATCTCTACCTGGGTCCCATGGGGGCGAAACCAGTCCTTTACTTCATCACTCAGTATTTCAGGCTCGTTAGTGCTGGTATTTATCATGAGTTCATAATAGTGGGCCGGAGCACTTGGGCTGGTCTTCGAGAGGATTTTCGTATGCCTGCCAGCAGTCATCTGGGAATAAAGCACGGCTGCGGAAATCCCTATCCCTTGCTGCCCCCTGCTCTGCTTTAGCGCATGGAACCTTGAACCGTAAAGCAGTTTTCCAAAGACCTTCGGTATCTGTTCTTTTACAATCCCGGGTCCGTTATCTTCAACGATTATAGTTACGTAGTCCGGCCCCGTCCTTTCGACCTGTACAAGAATATCAGGCAGAATCCCTGCTTCTTCGCAAGCATCCAGGGAGTTATCAACCGCTTCTTTAACTGTAGTAATAAGGCTTCGAGGTGCCGAATCAAAGCCCAATATCTGCCTGTTTTTCTCGAAAGAATTCTGCAACACTTATTGACTTTTGTTTTTTTGCAAGTTCTTCTGCAATGGGGACTTCCATGGAATTTTACCTCGGGCTAAAAAATCAATCTACGTTTCTGGAAAATCGAGCTAATATTTAAAGACATCTTTTATCTACTTAAAAATATTTAAAGTAAAGCATTTCATCTATGTTATTTAATATGTTCCCAAAACTATTTCCTTCTCATGATAATATTCAAAGAGGATTCAATTAGCTTATTAAGCAAGAGCCTCGCTTTTAGTAATGGCTGAAGTATAAATGCAGCATTCATAAAAAAATATTAAGTTTTCGTTCATGGGAAAGGATTTTTGCTTTAATTCTTGCAGACTGGTCTGATCCCTGCTCATCCGGCTACAGAGCTACCAGCTTACAGTCCTGCATTTAAAATTCTGATTATAATGTACTGCTTGCGCCTGCAGATTATACCTGCCAGATTATAGCCCTGCAATTATAATTCTGCTCCCACAATGGTTTGGGTTGTAGTTACAGTTTCACTTTCTCTTATCCTGTCCACCACTGCGTTAAGGGTGCTCAAATCTTCGACCTCAATGACTACTACAAAATCATATTGCCCAAAGACATGATAAACATCCTTAATCCCTTCTATATTCCTTAATTCCCTGTAAGCTGCCTTCTCGTAACCTGGCAGCACATTTATCATGGTTATACCGTATATGGCGACACATCCTATATATTTTACGAAAAAAATAAAAAGTTACTATACAGAGGTAATTATTTTATCAAGTCTAATGGATAAATGACTTAAATCAGTGGCAAAGTCACCGAACACAAAAAGAAATTACTCTCATGATTTAAATGCTTATTGCACTTTCGTAGGGAAAACACCAGATAACATATCACAGAAGCAGAAGCAGAAGCAGAAGCAGAAGCAGAAATTAAATGTCCTATATAATTACCTCTGGTTATATTCTGTATCATTTATCTTGTTGTGCTGCCTTATATATCTTCACATTGATCGTTGTGACGCCGATTACCATTGGATATCTGTTATCACCTAAAGGTTGCAAATTATTTGTTTATATCAAAGAATGGACATTGAAACAATAATTAAAAGATACGGTCAACAACAATGATCGCGAGAGGCCAGGATAATCTGTCCTTTTAAAAGTACCTGCACAAAAGTATCTTTTAACTCTTTTCTCTAAATGCCCAACCTAAGAAAAATATCCATAGGTAGCTAAGTTTACAGATAAAAGTACGGAACATTCATAGTTTCAAATAGCAGTGCTCTTGGGTTTTGGGAATGGTTTAATTTAAGAAAAGAAAATTTAAAAATAATAAAGGAGAAAGATTCTCCTATTACTCTAAAATCCCAAAAAATGCAAAGTAGCTAAATCGTTACTTTACTGTACGGTAATATAGTTCTGCTTTTCTACAGTGTAGCCACCTGCGGAATTCTTCACTGTTAAGCTAACAGTGTATGTCCCTGACTTCCTGAATGTATGCACTGCTGTTACCGGATGGTGTGAATTCCAATCGCTGTTGGTATTAGGTTCAAATACCCAGTAGTAGTCATCAGGATTACCGGTAGTTGTACTCGTAAATTGTACAGATAAAGGTGCTTTACCAGATACCTTGTTTGCTCTGAAATCTGCAGTCGGTTTAAAGACGGTGTCTGAAAAATTATATGTGGAAATGTCGCCATCTGCCTTCCATCCCATAGCAGTATCCCAAACAACGACATTACCATATAGAGCAATATTACCTGCGTAATCACTTATTAACGTGGTCTCTTGCCCTGTTGGGATATAATACAGGCATAAATCGCCATAGTCGGCAGGATCATTAATGTTACCGGCATTTTCATCTGTATAGCGATGTTTTATATACACGACCTTGTCACCATAGATGTCATTCGAACCTCCAGTATCGTAACCGGTCACATCGTCACCAGTTGTAATTTCTGTCTGCAGTTTTGTATCAATATTATACATGCGGATATTGCCCAGTCTGGTATTGAGGTCTGACCAAATGATTTTATTGCCATATATATGAGGATTGGTATTGTAGCCGACTTCACTGATGTCTGTTGCTTTTTTGGTAGGGATATCGTACATGTAGATCTGTGGAGTCACGTTACCCTGCGAATATACTATCGTGTTGTTGTATATATCAGGGTCAACCCCTAACGCAACCATACTTTGAGTGTGCTTAGCTATATCACGCATGTAGACAGTTTCATTTTCACTCCATACGATTTTAGATTTATAAATAGAGGGAATGCTGCCATGATCTACGTTTTTTGTGATATAGGACCTGGCACCCGATGGAATGTCGTATACGGTAAGTCTTGGCATTATGCCACTTTCATCATGCCATACTATCTTATTGCCGTAAATAACGGGATATGACGCATTAAAAGAACTAATTATAGTATCTTCTCCGGCGGTTAAGTTGTATAGATGGATAATACCGTTGTTGCCAAAAGTATCGTCCGACCACACTACGTTATTACCATAAATAGCAGGATTGTGACCCCAACTAATAGTGTTATCTTGAGCAGATGATATCGTTGATATTGAAACTATAAAACAAATAACTGCAATTGCCGTGAATATTGTTTTACTTTTCATGTTTCCCCCCACTACATGCCTTAAAAACCTAATTATTCTCGCCTTTTATAAGAACGCAAAGTCATATTGATTTTAGTTATTTGTAAAAATTTAGCCAATTAGTAGAATAATTTAATTATTATTCCAATAATAGAAAAGAATCAGATTATATAATCATATGACTAAAAGATCTTCTAACCTTGATTACTCATCAATGTTCATTGTGCAATTTTTAAGATGTTTGCAATTAATCTCTTCTTCGGGATACTTCTAGGAGTTGAAAGCTGAATTTTTGTTTCTGTGCCTCTTACTCCGGTATGCCCGGTTGGAACTTAGAATTGAAATAATTCTGGTGACCAAATAAATCGATCACGCAGCGAGTGACCAATAAGGGGAAATCGGGGAAATGGATTAAAATTTCAAATTCATTATAAACTCCTGATGAATTGAGGTAAAATTATTACCAACCTGGTAAAGTTTTAAATTGCCAATCACTGATTGGCGAATTCAGATTTTGAAGTGGAAAAGGACAGCAAATGACATAAAAATGTTTCAGTTCTTCAAGGGTATTAAAAACATAAATAGTGTCCAAAAAAAGCAGTTGTTCCGATCAACCATTTATCAATTTACCGATTTCGGAAGATGATTTTTTTTCGTACCCACCGAATTGGAACAACAAAAAATCACCTATATTCTCTTAAAAGCTGATTCCATTTTCAGGACAAGCAAAACTATTTAGCTAAGCTTCAAGAACTTAAAAAAGGACTTATGCAGGATCTTCTTACAGGAAAAGTCAGAGTGACCGTATAATGGCAGACGAATTCCAGCTACAGCTTGATGAATACAACCTTGTGGAAAAGCCGGCTCTTGATTTATTTGGCAGGCTGGGGTACAATTATCTTGACGGGAGGACGTTGAAAAAAGAGCCGCAGCAGTTCTTTTTGCTGGACATTCTGAAAAAGAAGCTTCAGGAGATTAATCCCTGGATTGATGATACCAGGCTGAATAAGGCAATAAGGGAAATTACGGTTGTACAGGCGACGTCTCTGGTTGAGGCTAACAAGCTGCTTTATTACAAGCTGGTCAACTATACAAGTCTTAAGCAAGATAGGAAGTCTGGAAAGAAATCACATACGGTTAAATTTATTGATTTTGATGAGCCTGAGAAGAATGATTTTACGGTTGTCAACCAGTTTTATGTATTAAGAATAATAATAATATTTCAATAACTCCAAATCATTGTGGTTTTTGTAAATGGGATTCCTCTGGCTGTGCTTGAATGCAGGAGCCCGAACCTTCAGAATCCGATTGAAGATGCTATTTCCCAGCTTTTCTGGTACAGGGAGAATAACGAGCAGTTTTTTTACACAAACCAGATTCTTGTTGCACTTGCACGATACAGGGCGACTTATGCATCCACTTTTTCTCCTGCAATGCATTTTCTTGAGTGGAAAAAGCCTTATCCTCTGAATGAGAGGGAACTTGCAGCTCTGCTTGGAAAAGAAGAGCAGGAGCTGCTTTCTCAAGACATATTGCTGTACTCACTATTTTCAAAAGAGAATTTCCTGGATATTCTTCAGAAGTTACATCGTTTTCGAAGCCGAAAACAACAATATGCAAAAAAAGCTCTGCAGGTATAACCAGTATATCGCTAGCAATAAAATTCTTGTACGGATCGCGCATGGCACTGGCGGCGTTGTCTGGCATACACAGGGAAGCGGAAAATCACTTACATTGGCCTATACAATTCTAAAAATCCGAAGAATCGGAAAGGTGCCCGGAACCTCCCTTGAAAACCCGTGTATTCTTATTTTAACGGACTGTAATGACCTGGATTCCCAGATTTTAACTATGTTTAAGAGTTGTAACTTCCCAAATCCAGTACAGGTAAATAGTGTTGAACAGCTAAAAGCAGAGTTGAAAAAATCCAACTGGAAAGACATTTTTTACTACCATTCAGAAATTTGACTACGAAAAAAGGTGAAATCTTCCCCGAATTATCAAGCTCGTCCAAAATAGTTGTTTTTGTCGATGAAGCTCAGAGAAGCCTGTATGAGAAGGTCGGATACGGTAAAACAACTGTAAAGGAAAATATCAACCCTGACTGGACTCTTAATATGCGGACAGCGATTCCGAATGCTCTTTTTATCGGTTTTACCGGTACTCCGATTGATAAGAACGATAAATCTACGCGCAGGGAGTTTGGCGAGTATATTGACACCTATTTGCCGAAGCAGTCCATAGTAGACGGGGGAACCGTCCGGATCAAATATCAGGCACGTCTCCCTGAAGTCCATATCCTGGGAAGTCAGCTTGATGTGACTTTTGATTCGGAAGCCGAAAAAGAGAGCCGGATCAGGAATATTTGCAAAGATCTTCTCGAACATTACACAACTGTCGTAAGGCCTGAAGGCTTCAAGGCACAAATTGTGACTCCTTCAAAAGAGGCAGCCGTAACTTACAAAAAGATTCTGGACGAGCTCGGGGCTCCTGAATCGGAAATTATTATTTCCTCCAGTCCGGAAGAGGATACCAGAGCCGAAATTCGGAAGTACTATCTGACAAAAGTCCAGCAGAGGAACGTAATTAGCAAGTTCAAAAAACCCTTTGACGAGGATAACAACCTGGCTTTCCTGATCGTCTGCGACATGCTTCTAACCGGTTTTGACGCACCAATCGAGCAGGTTATATACCTTGACAAGCCACTCCGGGAACAGGATCTTATGCAGGCGGTTGCAAGGGTGAACCGTCCTTATACTGAAAACAAAACTTTCGGCCTGATTATTGATTACTGCGGGATTTCCAGGCATCTCAAAGAAGCTCTCGAAATCTTTAATGAAGAGGACATTGCAGGCTATCTGGAGCATCTTATGGATGATGTTCCGAAAGCAAACACATGCAAATGAAGGGCAGTGTACTAGTTTTCGTGTAAAATCCTAAATTAAGCCTGTTTTGAAAAATGACTTACCCTGTTACTTTTTAATAGATTTCCTTAATCCTTCCAACATTACCATTCGTTAATTGAACTTTTATCCCATGCGGATGAGTTGAAGAATTGGTTAAAATTCGTTTTACAACGCCTTGAGTGATTTTCCCGGTCCTTTGGTCTTCTTTTAAAACAATTCCAACGCTTAACCCTTCTTTAATGTTTGCTCTTATATTGCAGTTGTTCATGGCAGAAGGTAAATTTGGGATTATATAAAAGATACGTTCTTAAAAAATTGTTTTATCCCAAAATAATTTCGCTTTGTAAATTTGTCAATCTACATTTTCATAAAAATCTAATTTATCAGGATGTTTTAATTTTCGAAATCTATATAATGTCACAGGATAAAATAATGTATGGTGTTTTACATGATTCAAAAATGACTTCGACTCCGGAAAAACAACATTATCATTAGAAGTTATGAATTTCCAAAAAGACTGTGGACAAAACACATAAATGGGACAGATCAGGAATATACAAAATTCTTCAACGACCATGGTCTAAAATAAATCTAAGTTACACGTCATACCAGAATTTTCTTGTTTCCTTTGATAAAACAATAGGTAACTAAACTTTCTTTATTTTTTTATTAGTTTAATCATATATTATTATTGGTGTCTACTGTTTTTGATATTATGAAAATAATAAATAATATACGTCAAATCAAGTATTATGATTTTAGTTAACGTTTAATGGAGGTTCTGACTTTGCTTGTAAAATTTGATTGCCCTCATTGCAATAAAGAAAAATATATTTCGTTATTAACAGACACTGAGAATATTGTTTTAAAAGACAGAGACAAGCTCACAAGTTGCCTATACGATCATATAGATGTCAATGACATATTTTTCGCGGAAGAATTAATCGATGAGATATTAAACGTCCTATCAAAAACAGAAATAAAAGAAATAAATTTACATCAGATTTTAGTAGATACTTTTGTACCTGCAGATTGTTGCTAACAAGAAATTTAGCAAAGAATATTAGTTCTGCTTAGTTGACAAGGTTTGCCCTCCTTCGAGAGGGCACAGAATGCTGAGAATATATCGTAACCCGTAGACAATACAGTACCCTAAATTACATACTCACATTTAATTATTTGTCACCCCTGAATCAGTATCTAGTTTAGCAGCCTTCTTTTTCTCTCGATATTTCCGAATATTACTCCTACCTGAGTGTTGAGGACAGCAGTATATTTGATTTAGTCGGTGTAATATATTTTGATTCACCCTCAGCAAGATGACCATTTACAAAAAGTATAAATCAAATTCAGGTCAATAGCTATCGATTAAATATTTTAGCGTACAATTTTTCCCATTCGTGACGTGACCCCTATTTATTGGGCAAATAATTGATGTTCAGAGAAAATATCAAAAATATTGAGACATCAGCGGAGATTAAAGCAAAATGCTATATACAAGTGAATATTAATACCAGCAATTAATTGACTTATCAGAAGCTCGTTAAGACCTAATTGATCAAGTAGATTAAGTAGAATGTTCACTTACTGAATTTGATTCCCAAGTTTGGTTTGTAAAGTACTTCTTTTACTCTTTTCTGTCGAGGAGCTCTCTTAAACGATTAATTTCATTATGGAATGAACCTATGTTTAGAGATGAACGTATTTCTGTGCCCGTTAGAGAGGGCGCAACTTACAATGTAACTAATCAGGACATTGCTCACCTTGGAGACGGTATCGCCCGTATCGAAGGCTTCGTAGTTTTTGTCCCGGGCACCGAAATTGGCGATAAAATTCAGATACAGAAAATAAATAACTAAATAGATTGGATTAACTAAAGGATGGTCTTTTTATGTTCAGAGAAGAAAGTCGCTCAGTCCCTGTCGAAGAGGGCGAAACTTACGATGTAACAATTCAGGATATTGCTCGCCAGGGAGACGGCATTGCACGCATAGAGGGTTTTGTAATTTTTGTCCCGAGCACCAAAGTTGGCGATGAAGTCCAGATTAAAGTTGATAAGGTACTCCCCAAATTTGCATTTGCAAGCGTTGTCGAGTAAATTCAGCTATGAATCAAGTGATAAAGTCAAATTTCAATTTAGAGTCGAATTTAAGTTTAAATTATTAAGGAATGGTCTTTTATGTTCAGAGAAGAGAGCAGCAATGTGTCTGTTGAAGAAGGCGAAGTCTATGATGTAACAATTCAAGACATTGCCCGTCAGGGAGATGGCATTGCACGGATTGAAGGTTTTGTAATTTTTGTCCCAGGCACTAAAGTTGGCGACGAGGTAAGGATTAAAATCGAAAGGGTACTCCCCAAATATGGCTTTGCCAGCATCTTTAAATAAGCGGGACACACTAAATACAAAAAAATGAGACTGAAAAATCATATAAACGATTGACTTTCAGTCTTTTTCTATTCAATTCAAATGTTTTAACTGACTTTCAGGTTTTTCAATTGTATAACATTTTTTCCTTTTGATTTCTGACTTATCTCAATCATATCTGTCGTTTTGAGCATATCTTCATTCGTTTAGTATCTTCATTCATTAAGGCCTAATGGGAACCATAGCTGCTGCCAGGCCTTGTACCAGCTAAGCTGTCACCAGGGGCAAAGTAGATGACACTAACCTATTATCGACGCTGTGTTCATAAAGGGATTTTATATTTTCCATCTCGCAACACTTATTTGAATCGATATCTTCAGGCACCGAGATATCAAATTCAAGAAGATATCCACATTTCCGGCGATGGTTGCAGTATCACCATACCCACGCCAAATGCAAAATGCAGGTGCGCCTCTCGGCTTTGTCGAAGCCGGAGCGTCTGATTTTCGGGTTCCGCGCGGAGTATGCGCACGTGATCGCTAATCTGCGTGGCACAGGAGGCTCCGAAGGCACCTATGGAATATTTGATGCCCAGGAGAGGGATGATGTTTACGACATCGTCGAATGGGCTGCGGCGCAGGAATGATGCGACGGCAAATTCGGATAAAGGGTAGCTATTTCTTTGATTTTCAGCTAATACTTAGGGCAAATAGCCTACAAATAAGTAAAAAATGGATACGTTTTTAGATTTTGTAGTCTTGAGCCATTATGAAAAATTTACAGAAGTTTTATTACACTGCCTTTGATGCTTTAATTTGAGATTTTAGGGGGCATATTTTTGCTCATTACTTTCAGCTTCTTGATTGCTAAGACAGTTGCCTGAGACTGTTTATAAATTTCATCTTCATAACAACTTATGATCTCATCAACCGGAGCCAACAGAGAATAAATCTTTACAGGTCTCCCTTTTCCAGGCTTTTTTTCCGAGCGCACACTAACCCATGACCGATCGCTCATTAACCGAATCGCAAGACTCACTTCAGGTTGCCTTAAGCCAGTACTTACTTCAATTTCACGGGAGGTAGCTTCATTAACATTCATCAGATATGCCATCATTGTAGCTACATTTCTTGATATCCCAAGATTCCTTAATGTTTCGATAAATATGTGATCGTTTTCGTCCAATACTTTAACTTCATAGTCTTTCATAATAACCCCTTTTGTATTTTCTTTTTCATGAATTGTTTAAGCTAAAAAATATCGATAAATATCCTAGAGGCTTTAAATGATTATTTATGCTTTGACAAGGTGTTTCATGTCTTGAAACTATGCAATTTCTTTACCTACGTCCTTTGAAGTGTAAATCTCCGATTTTGATTGTCTTTTTGCAACGTTTACAGCTTTGAAAACGTTTTGAAGGTGCTGTTTTTCATCGAAAACTCCGCACTCATCGACTTCCGTGTAATGAAAAGTTTCTCACATCGGGCATTATGACCATATATTAAATTATTTTAAAAAGTTAATTGAATTTAAAGTGTAGATAAATTAAGTTTAAAGTATATATAATCTGTCTAATAATGTTTCCTATACTTATTGCTTTATAAAAAATTTTCATCCTACTCAGAAGGAGACTGGTGCCAGGATATTCTCTATGAGACACTACTAAATGAAGTGAGAAGATCTAAATGAAATGAGAAAATCTCCAAAATCTTGACCGAATTGTATAGTATAGCAATGAGCTTGATGTCGCAAGAAAGAAAGCTCTATTTGAAGGTCTCATCCTAATTAATTGCCTAACAGAAAAAAATTATCCAGAAAAACAATATAAACAAGTGCCTCCATAAACTCAATAAAGACTGATGTGAATGCTTAAGCCTCCAGGGGCTGAGATAAATGTTTAACCCGCTATCAGCATTATACAAGAGGCTTTTGAAACCGGAAGCACCGCCGGATAAAAATATGCCACGTTTGATCGAGCCCAGGCTTACGTGTATGGAAATCATGCTTGCTCGTCAAGCAATGATCCATTTAGACAAACAGGGATATCTTTACGCTAAGAAGGCAAGAGTCGATCGAATCGGAAATCATTGTTACCTGGTGTTTCCGAGCAATGAAGATCCTAAGAATTCGGAAGAGGAAATCTTGCTATACTGATCTAAGGTTTAAAGTTTATATTATCCGTAAATTGCTTTTTCTCGATCTTTTTCATCATTTCTCGCTTATATCCTTTTATAGTCTTTTTCTATCTTTATTTTCTCAGATTATATTTCATTTCATCCAGATATCCTTCATCCTTCAATTGCATAACAGTGGACATCAAGCCAAAACCTATATATACGATGTGCTTCATTAGACGTTGATGTACACAAATATACATCAGTGATAATATATGCACGACTCAATTCTCCATATCCTTAACACAACAAAAACTCGCATCCGGGCTCTAGGGCCACAAACCCATTCTGAAAACCTGCAGATGCAGTTTGAGAAACGGGATTTTCTCACTGCGGTAGAAGATGCGAAGGCAGAAGGGCGTGTACCGGTAATTGCGGAAATCAAGCCTGCATCCCCAGGAAAGGCTTTCAGGGATATCTTGCCCGAAACGGCTTCAAGGCTTGCATTGGAAATGGAAGAGGCTGGAGCTGTTGCAATTTCTGTTCTGACAGAACCCCTGGTTTTTCAGGGTTCGCTTGAAAACCTGGAGGCGGTCAGGAAAAATGTATGTTTGCCCGTCCTCAGGAAGGACTTCATAGTTGACAGGGTACAGATGGATGAAATCAAAAGCGATCTCATCCTCCTGATAGCAGGCATTCTGGGAAAAGACCTTGATGATTTTGTCGAGCTTGCCTTTGAAAAAGGATTTGAGCCGCTTGTTGAAGTACATAACCGGGACGAACTTTCACTCGCACTGAATACCAATTCTCGAATTATCGGAATTAACAACCGGAATCTAGAGACACTTAAAACAGATCTGAGCACCACGGAGGAGCTTGCACCCCTGGTCCGGGATTATGACCTTGATCACGGTACCAGACATACAATTATCAGTGAAAGCGGGATGAACAGTGCGGAAGATGTAAGGCGAGTGATAGATGCCGGTGCGGATGCAGTACTTATAGGTTCTGCACTTATGGAAAGTGACTCTGTTTTTGAAAAAACTGAAGAATTCGTCCAGAGCTTTTGCTGGCGTCAATAACTTTTTTTAAATTACTTTTGGAGCTTTCAGCCAGCCGTAAAGGTTGAAAAATCCTGAAAAAATGTATTAAAAATTATGCCGAATCATATCGAAAATTGGTTGAATATACTAAAATTACGCTGCTATATAGGATTCAGAGAAAATGGAGTAATTAAATTGACAGATATTGAAGTTTTAAAATCACAAACAAAGGATTCGTTTCTGAATGAAATTGCAGGATCGAAAACCGGGAAGATTACCCAGGTAAAAGGAAAATACGGCAAATATGGTGGGCAGTACGTTCCGGAAGTCCTCATGCCGGCATTGCAAGAGCTGGAGGAAGGGTACGAACGGTACAAAAATGATCCCGGATTTCTAGCAGAGCTTGATTATTACTTAAAGGACTTTGCAGGCCGAAAAACACCTCTCTATTTTGCCCGGAACCTTAGCAAGAAGTACGGGTCAAAAATCTACCTCAAACGGGAAGATCTGGTACACGGTGGAGCCCATAAGTTAAACAATGCCCTGGGACAGGCACTGCTTGCAAAGTACATGGGGAAAACCAGGCTGATTGCAGAAACCGGTGCAGGCCAGCACGGGACTGCAACTGCTATGGCTGGGGCAAACCTTGGCTTTGAAACTATAGTGTACATGGGTGCCAAAGACGTCAAACGCCAGCAGATGAATGCATACCGGATGGAACTCATGGGTACCGAGGTTAAAGCCGTACATACCGGCTCAAAAACTCTTAAGGATGCGATCAATGAGGCTTTCCGGGACTGGGTCACGAATATTGCAAACACTCATTACCTCATAGGCTCGGTTGTGGGGCCTCACCCCTATCCTGTAATAGTCAGGGATTTTCAGAGCGTTATCGGGCGCGAGGTAAAGGAGCAGATCCTCAAGAAAGAGGGCCGTATGCCTGATTCGATTCTTGCCTGTGCTGGCGGCGGGAGTAATGCAATGGGGATTTTCCATCCTTTCGTAGAGGAAAAGGAAGTACAGCTCATTGCAGTCGAAGCCGGAGGAAAAGCCCTGAAATGTACGGAAAAGGCTGCTCTGCACTCTGCCTGTCTCTGCGCAGGTGAAGAAGGAATCCTGCATGGAGCGCGGACAAAGGTGCTGCAGGACAAAAACGGGCAAATCCTTGAATCAGAGTCCATTTCTGCGGGGCTTGATTACTCCGGAGTTGGACCTGAACTTGCATACCTTTCCGAAAGTGGGAGAGTAAAAGCACGTTATGCCACTGATGATGAAGCCGTTGAAGCTTTTCACGAACTGAGCCGGCTCGAAGGAATAATTCCTGCGCTGGAATCTTCTCATGCCCTGGCTTACCTGAAGAAAGCGGCAGAGACCGGGGAACTGGGAGATATTGTGGTTCTAAACCTCTCGGGAAGGGGAGACAAAGACCTGGAAACCGTCCTGAACCTTAAAAAAGGAGTCTGAAGAGGGGTTTTAGATGAAAAGACAAACAATCTCAGAGAAATTCGAACAGCTCAAAGCAAGAAAGGAAGGAGCCTTGATCTGCTACGTAATGGCAGGAGATCCCTCTACGGAGGCAACCGACAAGATCGTAGAAACCCTGGCAAACGGAGGCGCAGATATTATAGAACTCGGTTTTCCATTTTCAGATCCTGTAGCTGACGGGCCGACCATTCAAGTAGCAGGGCAGAGATCACTTGCAGCCGGCATGGACATCCAGCGATATTTTGAGCTTGTCAGAGGCCTTGAAGTAGAGATTCCTCTTGTTTGCATGACTTACTATAATCCTGTATTCAAGTTTGGAGTGGAAAAGTTTGTGGAAGGGGCAGCAGAGGCCGGAATCGGCGGGCTTATAATACCCGATATCCCGGTAGAAGAAGCTGCTGAGCTGAAAAGCAGCTGCGATAAATACGGAATTGACCTGATTTTCTTGATTGCACCTACAACAACCGATGAAAGGATCCGAAAGATCCTGCAAAGGGGTTCGGGTTTTCTGTACCTTGTTTCAAGACTCGGGGTCACAGGCGCCAGAGAAGATGTTTCATCTTCAACAATAGACCTGCTCTCCAGAGTGGAAACCGAGATTCCGAAGGCCGTAGGGTTTGGAATCTCTACCGGAAGGCAAGCGGAGGAAGTAAGGAAAGCAGGAGCAGACGCTGTCATAGTTGGCTCAGCTTTTGTCAAGATTATCGAAGAAGGAAATGAAGTAAACAACAAACTGGAAGCCCTTGCAAGAGAATTAAAATCTGGAATACGGAAGGCCAGTTAGATTTTAAGCGAATCAAATAGGGAGAGTAAAAATTAAAACTGTGAAATAGGGAGTTAAGGAGGCAGGGAAGATGCGGAGATACATTAAAAAATTGGAAGCAGGTTGTGATCTGAGTTCCGAAGAAGCTGAAGCTGCAGTAAGTAAAATTCTGAGCACGGCTGATGATGGTGAAATAGGGTCCTTTCTATTAGCCCTGAAGGCAAAAGGTGAAAAACCCGAAGAAATCGTAGGCTTTGTGAGGGGGATGAGGAAAGCTGCAAACACCATCAAGCCCAAAGTGCCTTTCAGGCTCGTGGACACCTGCGGAACCGGAGGAGATGGCCTCAATACGGTTAATGTTTCAACAGCGGCAGCAATCGTGACAGCTGCAGCAGGAGTTCCTGTAGCAAAGCATGGGAACAGGGCTGTAACCTCAATGTCCGGAAGCTCGGATGTACTTGAAGCCCTGGGGATCAAAGTTGACATGGCACCGGAGCCAGTTAAAAAGACAATAGAAGAAGTCGGGATAGGGTTTATGTTTGCTCCGGTCTTCCACCCGGCCATGAAACGGGTAGCGGGTGTCCGTAAAAAACTTGGAGTCCGGACGGTCTTCAATATACTTGGGCCTTTAACAAACCCTGCAGGCGCTAAAGGACAGATAATAGGGGTTTTTGACAAAAAGCTCTGCGAACCAATAGCATATGCCCTTGCAGAACTCGGCACTGAACAGGCGCTTGTAGTGCATGGAGACGGTATGGACGAGATTTCAAATACGGGTGAGACATTTGTGGCGGAATTGAAACACGGGAAGGTCTCAACCTATACTCTTACTCCGGAATCCCTGGGCATGATTAGAGCAAATCCGGAAGACATCAAAGGAGGTTCTCCTAAAGAAAATGCCAGGGATATTTTGAGCGTCTTCAAAGGTCTGAAAGGCCCAAAGCGTGACTTGATAGTCATGAATGCGGCTGCAGCCCTGTATGTGGGAGGGATTGTGGGTTCTATCAGGCAGGCGATTCCTATTGCCGAAGATGCTATTGACAGCGGGAAGGTTATGGTTAAATTTAATCAGTTCCGGGCTTTTACGTCCGGAGTTAACGGACAGGACTATGAAAGTACTCTTCCGGGAAAAAGAAGCTTTTCATATCGCAGGTCAGAAATACCGATATTAAGCCCGGCATCGGGAGAGAGGGCATGAGTGCAAAGCCAAAAACCAGAGTAAAAATCTGTGGAATCCGCAGTCCTGAAGAAATAGAACTTGCTGCTCTCTATGGAGCCGATGCAGTTGGTTTTATAACCGAAGTCCCTGTAGAGAGCCCCAGAAAGCTTGACTGCGGAACAGCTGCATCCCTTATTTCAACAGTTCCCGGTTATTTGAACTCTGTACTTGTTATCATGCCGGAAAATTCTACTCAAGCACTTGAACTCATAGAGAAAGTCAACCCTGATGTCGTACAGATCCATTCGACACTATCTTTTCCCGAAACTGAGAAAATAAGGGAAAAAACGGACATTCCTATTATAAAGACCCTTTCAATACCTGCGCAGGAAGAAGTTGAGCAAACTCCGGAAAATTCTGTTATTATCTCTAATCTTCTGGAACATGTAAAACTTCTAGAAGAGTCAACTGTTGTTGATTCAATCCTGCTGGATACGGGCAAAGCCGGAAAGCTTGGGGGGACAGGTTGTGTGCATGACTGGGCTTTGAGCCGGCAAATTGCTCGGGAAACCAGGCTTCCACTTATTCTTGCAGGAGGGCTCAAGCCTGAGAATGTGCAGGAAGCTATCAGGGTCGTTTCTCCGTATGCCGTAGATGTGGCATCCGGAGTAGAAACCAGTGGAAGAAAAGATGCTATGAAAATAAAAAAATTTATAGAAGAAGTGAGGTATACTAATGCTTTCCTTTGATCTTGGAAAAGACGAATTCGTAGAACTTGCATCGGGGATTCGGGAGCCCGGTCTTATACAGCTTCTTGCAAGAGTTGATGAAGGTTCTCCGGCCTGTTCTCCTCTAGAACTTTACTACGCCTTAAGGAGCTCGGGAACTTCAGGATATTCTTATATGCTGGAATCCGTAGAAAAACAGGCAAGTCGGGCAAGGTACTCGTTTGTCGGAAGCGACCCTGATGCTGTGATTACAATAAATGACAGAAAGCTTTCCTTTGAGCTCCTTAACCCAAAAGCTTTCACACTTTTTGAGATAATCCGGTCTAATATAGAGAAAGTATATGGGCCTGAAGCTGTGATAACAGGAACTGCAAAGAGGAAAAATGCAGATCCCGGGAGAAAAGAAAGTCAGACAGCGGATGCAAAATTTAAAGACATATTCACTGCTGCAATTCCTAAAGGAAAAGACTCATTCGATGCCCTTCGCCTTGCCTTTCCTACAGCAAACGGGATAGAACTCCTGAACGCGAAACGTTTCGACCGGCAGACTTTCCTCGGTGGAGCTATCGGTTACACGGCCTATGATGCAATTTACGACAGCTGGCTCGGGGTTGAGAAAGGCTTTGAGTCCGAGATTCCGGAGCTTCAGTACCTTTTGATCTCAAAGACCTTTGTGTTTGATCATCTGACTGATGAAATCTATATTGCAGTAGCTCCTCTGGTAACTCCGGATTCGGATGCCGGAACTCTTTATGAAAAGGCGCTGCTTGAGGCTGAAAGACTTTGCTTCCTCCTGAAGGAAGCGGCTCTGTACGGAGCATCGATAGAAGCAGTAGTTCCAGGTACAATGAAAGTTTCAGGCTCACCCGTTTCAGTCTGTGATACTGACAGGCAGAAATTCGAAGAGTCAGTACTCCAGGCAAAAGAACACATTTTTGCAGGTGACATCTTCCAGGCAGTGCTTTCCAGGAAATGTGAATTCAACCTTGAGCAATCTCCTTTCGAACTCTACCTGCAGCTACGGGCAATTAATCCCAGTCCTTACATGTATTTATTTGAGTTCGGAGATCTGGCAATTGTCGGAGCAAGCCCAGAGACTCTGATGACCGTGCATAAACGGACTTTAATAATAAATCCTATTGCAGGCACCTGTCCGCGAGGAAAATCCGAGATAGAGGACAAGGACCTGGCTTCTCATATGCTTCATGATGAAAAAGAAAGAGCTGAGCATGTAATGCTGGTCGACCTCGGGAGAAACGATGTCAGGATGGTTTCCGAAAGTGGCTCGGTTAAAGTCTCCGGATTTATGGAAGTCCTGAAGTATTCCCATGTCCAGCACATAGAAAGCACTGTTTCCGGAACTTTAAGACCTGAATGCGACCAGTTCGATGCTTTCAGGGCGATATTTCCGGCAGGGACTCTTTCCGGAGCACCTAAAATCCGTGCAATGGAGATTATTTCCGATCTGGAAGCTTCTCCGAGGGGTATTTACGGTGGGGGAGTCGGGTACTACAGCTGGAATGGGGACGCAGATTTTGCAATTGTGATCCGTACAGTGCTTATGCAGGGCAATAAAGCTTCGGTTCAGGCTGGTGCAGGAATTGTTGCGGATTCGGATCCCGGATATGAGTTCAGGGAAACCGAGCGCAAGATGGCAGCTATGCTTGCGGCTATCGATGAGAATCCTGAGGTTTGTATACGCCACAAATCCGGAGTATTTTGAACTAAAAAATGAGGAGGCATTTTGGAATGAAAGTGGTTTTCATAAATAACAAAGATTCTTTTGTATGGAATCTGGTAGACTACATTTCTTACTTTGAAAAGGACACAATGGTTTTACCTAACACGATTTCCTTAGACGAGCTTAGAGAAATAAAACCCGATGCCCTTGTCATTTCTCCAGGTCCCGGAAGCCCTTCTGATCCAAAGGATATTGGGAATTGTCTGGAGATAATCAGGGAGATGGGAAAGGAAATTCCCTTGCTGGGAGTCTGCCTTGGTCATCAGGCAATTAACGTTGCCTTCGGAGGGTTGGTCAGGAGAAGTAAAGTAGGGCCGGTACATGGAAAAAGTTCAAAGGTCGTGCACATGGAATCGGAACTCTTTTCAGCACTTGGATGCCCGTTTGATGCAGGTCGCTATCACTCCCTAGAAATTGGAGATCCTGCTCCCGGAATAAAAGTTACTGCCCGGGCCGAAGACGGGACCATTATGGCAGTGGAACATGTGCAGTACCCAATTTACGGCCTCCAGTTCCATCCCGAATCCGTACTTACCCCCGAAGGACTGAAAATAGTCAAAAATTTCCTGGAGATTTCAAGAAAATATAAAATAGAACAGACTGCTATTTAAGAAAAGAACAGACTGCTATTTAAGCAACCATATTTTAAATAGCAGTTTTAATAGCTGTATATATTATAGCCTTTAATTTTAACATTTACAGCTTATGATTTCTTTTATGGGTAATTATTTATTATCAGGAGTTTCAGTCTTAGCTTCTCCTTTACTTTCTCCTTCTTCCATTTCATCTTCTTCCTCATAAAATTCCTCTTCGTCGAACTCTTCGTTTGGCTTCCTGCCCGTATAGCCTGAAGGCTGGATGTTCTGGAGTTCAGCGAACTCGCCTACTGTATTTGCAATAAGTTGAGGATATTTTTCGATTTGATCCCTTGGGATAAAACCTGCTTCTTCGGAAGTTTTTATTAGTTTTTCCCTGGCGTCTTTTGCTGCTTTGCTTAAGTCTGCAAGCTGCTGCCTGTTTGCTATATAATCTATTTCTTCAAGTGCCAGAGCCGTCCAGAGGGTTACAACCTCCATTTTCTTTGCAACAGCACCTAATCCGATAATTTCAAGGGTGTCCACAGCTCTTTTTGCAGCTTCAAGCATCTGGAATTGTGTGGCTCCTTTTCCTATTTCCTGAACAGCTTTCGAAAAAGACCAGAGTGCGCTTGAGAAATTCTTTTCTAGCGATGGTTCTGCAAGAGACTTAAGTACGTCGATAGATGTGGATGCAACACTCTCAATCCTTTTCTGGATAGCCTTATTACCTATATTCCTCAGTGAAATTATAACTCTTTTTAAATCCTTCTCCAAATTTGCTTCAAGCAATTCTACCCCGAATTCCCTGAGGTATTCGATATTTTGAAGAGCATCATATTCATTTTGTTCTCTTATTGCTTTCTCTCCAGCTTCTCCAAGTTCAATAGCTTTTTGTTCATTTAGTGAAAACATATTGAAACCCCTTTTAGCAAAGTCTTTTAAAAAAATACTTAATTTTGAAAATTCAATTATTTGTTATTCATTTCAGTTTACTATGATATTAGTCTTGCTGTGTTTTGAATATTTGTTACTATCTTCAGCAGTTCCGTTCGAAGATTTTAGAACCTGGATCTTACTGGAAATCCAATGTGGAATATTTAAAAAAAGAGACCTGATTGATAAGTCTCATTATGGCTTTTAAGTTAAAGGAACTCGGAATCATGAATAGGCATTCTGCCTATGATTCTCAAGTTCAGATTTTTTAGGAAAATCAATTATTTAAGACTTATCACATTATTTTTAACACGCAAGGCAGCAGCCTCCTTTTCCATAACTGGACTCATGACCGCTGACCCATTAATGTTCAGAGCTCCATGGTTCTCTTCAGCTTGATTTGTAGCGTTGCTGATGCAACCAGCACTGGCAGTGAATAAAACCAGGAGAACCAGGAAGAATTTGGTTTGAGTGAAATCATTTTTCAATGATAACCATCTAAATTTCATTATTTTTAACAATAGCTTCATTTTCCCACTCCCCGATCGAATTTTTAAAGATTAATGCCCTTCATTGGGGTATTCTGTATAAACTATTAATTCCTTCAAACTCTAAAATATAAGAAAAAATCATTGTGCTTAAAAAAATAATTGTGTTCTCTTGAGAGATAGAAGGAAATCAGATTAATACCCCCAATTGAATTATGCAGAACTTCCTATTCGATCTATTACTTTATTTAAATTTAATGGATATTTTTTGCTAATTGAGATTAAGCGACCCATTACTTTCGGATATTTAGTTTAATAATTTTATATTAAGTAATATTATTTTATGTTTAATCTATTTAAAAGTTTCTAACAATCGACTCATTTGTAATATGATAGAAAAATCAGTTATTAAATATATTACTATAGTGTTTTTAATGATAAAGCTGATATATATAATAGCGAGCTGATACTTTAATTACATGAATTTGAAATCAGAGAAAACATCCTAAAAATAAAGACCAACGTAATCAATTTATATTATAAGTAGATAAATGATTATTTTGACATTTATAACTATATCTTTGATATAATTTTATTTTTTGATAATTCGACACTCTTAACGATTTAAGAACGTTACTTACTCTCTAACTTTACATAATTGATTTAATTTACGTAAATGTTTAAAAGATGAGAAGTTGGTTAAAAGTTTTAAAGTCCCTTTTATCAGATCAAAGCCAAGAAAAATTATTTCAAGCTATTTTTTTATATTTGAAGACTATACTAATATCTCGTCCTAAATGCAATTTGATGGGTTACAAGCATTTAGTAAAAAACGGTTGAGCAAGGGAAATTAAATTAATATTTGTTTTCCCCTCCTCATAGCAAGGTTAGGGGCAAAGCTCTATGAGGTTTTTTGCCATTCTTCATCTCCTGTTCGGGAGAGCTTAACAAGAAATCATTAAAAACCGAAAAACGAGATTTGCGTTCCTCCCTGTTCGTCTCTAAAAAGATTGAGAAGTAAATATCCTCCGAACTTTTACTTCTCAATTATTTACCCAATTTTCATTCAACTACTCCCTCTACGAGGCAAATCCTGTCTTTTATCACTCCCTCTACGAGGTAATTCCTGTTCTTCGTCACTTCCTCTACGAGGTAATTCCTTCTTTTTTTCCCTATCTTCTTCTTGCAGTTCTTGATAATGATAAGTCTCATCTGGTTGTTCCAATCCGCTGTCACTCCCTCTCCAGAATAGTTCCCTCCCTTCCTCACTTCCTCTTTCAGGCTTTTCTTCCCGGTTTTCCCTCCCTCTTTCAATTTGCTGGCGGATCATCTAATGCCTCTTTTTCTGATGGTTCGAATTTCAAAATTTTTATTATAAATTCCACATTGCAGTTTAAATTATTATTTGAATTTTTTAATAATAATAAATTTATTCGATATTAAGGATATACTTTTTGAAACATAGATTCTGAACAAAAATTTTAGGGCCCGTCAACATTAGAATGTCTTAACAGTTATATTATATCATATTCATAAAAAATCCTATGAACCTATATACTGTGATACTTACTCAGGATGAGCGTGAAGCCCTTTCTGATATTATCTCAAAAGGTAAACATAATTCACAACAAGTCCTGAATGCTCTGATCTTACTTAATTGTGATAAAAGCGAATGGAATGTTAATCGTACTACCAATGAAGAGATCGCACGCGTCCTAAATATTAGCATGAGAAAAATTGATCGTGTTAAAAAGCGATTTGTTGAAGAATGTCTTGAAGTTGCCCTCAACGGGAGAAAAAGAAATCGCATTTACGTTAAAAAGGTTGATGATGATTTAGAAGCCCACATACTTGCCCTTAGTTGCAGTGAACCCCCTACAGGTTTCAGAAGATGGTCTTTGAGATTGTTAGCTGATAAGGTTGTAGAACTTGGTTATGTCGATAACATTTCTCACGAAACAGTACGCCGTACATTAAAAAAAGAAATCAAACCCTGGCAAATTTCAGAAATAAAAAATTCAAAAATTAATTGTAAATTAATAACAAACGATGCATGATAAAGTTATTTCGTATCTCTTTATTCGACACTTGAGTATTGACTAAATACTAGAGCTTCGATTCCAAGATAGATTCATAATTGAGAATTAATGACAGTGAAGAACTTAAAACAATATATCAAAAAATACTGCAGGGCTAGGAAATATTCAATTATGATTTTATAACCGCAGAAGACGCGGAAGGCCGCGGAAAAAACGTGCCCTTTCCCTAGCTTCTGCATTTTCCACATGTTACGCGGTTTATATGGAGTGATAGTTTATTTTTCTCTGATCTAATTCAAAAATGTGTTTTTGACATACCTAAAAATCAAAGCACTAGAATAAAAATTAAAAAAACAAAAAAGATAGAAAAAATTAAATAGTATAAAATAACTTAGTATGTAAGGATTAATTATTTGCTTTATTAAAAAAATACAAAATGGTGATCCTGGAGCGAGCGATTGGGCAATGAAACTCCTATGGGCAGTAGTGACTATGAATTTTAATATATAGTGATTTAGATTTTTTAAAAGTATTAGTAAAGTCCTACATGTCTTATTATTTCTCTAATTTTTCACTGAGTTCAATAATACCTGGTTTTAATTGCTCTCTATGGCATGAAATTTCTTTTACTTTCTAATAATAAGATCAACTCCTGATCCGTACCTGCTACCAGAAGAACTCTACAGAAAACACTAATAGTACTCCATATTTTTCTTTTCAGGCATTTATCCAAGTGGATGCCTTTTTATTTTTATATTTTGTCAATAATATATTGTCGCAAAAAAATTCATATGGTTACAAGAAGCTCTATCTTGATTTAATCTAGAAGAGGTGGAATGATGTATTTATAAGATTACATAATGGCAATTTAACGCTATCATGAAAGAGATAATGACTGTCAAAATATAGAAAACCTAAATTCAAAGATTAATCCAATACAACATATTGTGCAAGTAAAATAAACTTTGTTCATATGACACTTGAAGATTGACGATGATATAAATCTTCAATTTTTAGACTTTTTGCTTAACTTTTTAAGCCAGTTTATAACAGTATGTTTAAGCCCATATTTGGTTAAAGAAACATGTGAGGATTTAGTACAGCTAAAAACCGTGATACGACATAAGAAAATTACCTGGTAGGTAATACTCGGATCTTTAAGTCAAAGTTAACACGTCAGAAAGTCACAATAGATCTGTATATATGAGTACATATTAGATCAGCTCTTTGAGCTGCTTCTATATACTTCCATTTCAAACGTCACTATCACTATATTATCGCTGAAGTTTCACTTTTTTAATTCGCATGTATATTGTTTCAATTGTTCAGAATTAAATTAAATAATTAAAATTATAAAATTTAAATTAATTATTTCAACTATTTTGTCTAAATGAAACACAATTAGTTGATACTTTTTAAACTATGCATTTAATTGTTCCAAAAATCGCTTTTATGTCCTAAAATATGTGCATTAATTAATACTGCGACTGTATCAGGTTTCATGGAGGAAATCTATGTTTTTGTGTGAATGTGGAAAACTTGTAAGTGGAAAAATAAGTAAAGAAGTATTTAAAGAATATATAAGTACGTCTCAGAATCCATCCACCAGAACTGTAGGACACCGGGATTGTGGACTTATTTTTAATTTTGTTGATGGACAAGTGCCAAAAAAATACTCCTCAAAAAAGGAATTGAAAGTTTTTGCAGCTGCATTTGCAGAAAGCAATAAATTATATTCTGAAAAAGCTGAGAGATTTCTAGTGGAAGTGGACCGACTTAAATCCTCTGGTAGGTATTCGGATGAGCAGATCCTAATCTATGCATACCAGACTGTAAATCCTTAGTTAGACGCGTATCACTGATAAACCTGGTTTTCTGAAAAATATCTGAATTCTCAATGAAAATATGAAACCGTATGCTAACAATCTCGAACACCTTCTGGAAGAACTATCCAGAATCGATATGCTGATCAAAACATACCTTGATAGTTTGTCGGAGGATCTTCCGGATATCATGGACGAATTTCGCGGCCTATATGTTTCGGAAGCAGAAATTCAAACAATCCAAAAAAATCAAAAATTTGAAGAAAAACAGGAACTGTTTCTCGATGACAGAAATGAAAGACTTGAGGAAATCAATAAAAAAAGAAAAGTGATTGATTTAAGAATTGAAGAAAGTCTGAAAATTAGCCGGGAACTGAGGCTTCACGAACTTTCCAAACTCTTTGACCTCGATCCCTATGAGAGAGAGATTCTTTTAATAGGTCTCGCTCCCGAACTAGACCTCAAATATGAAAAGCTATATTCATATCTTCAAAATGACATAACGAAAAAAAAACCGACAATAAACCTTGCTTTAAACCTTCTATTCCCAACAATTGAGGAGAAAGTTAAATCCAGGATTTATTTCTCACCTGCTGCCCCCCTTCAAAAAAACAAACTGATACATTTATTGGAGGGAGAAGCAAACGCGAGCTTGTCTCTGATATCGAGTTTTATCAAAATCGATGAAAGAGTAGTCAATTTTTTACTTGGATTTGACGAGCCGGACCCAAGAATCCAGAAATTTTGTTACTTGCTAAGACCCCAAAGATCTATGGAAGATTTGGTTCTGCCCGAGGATTTAAAAAGCAAGTTAATGAATGTAGCAAGCCTGTACCGCGAGAGGAATTACCCTCCGAAGCTTATTTTTTGCGGGCCTTCCGGAAGTGGGAAAAAAACAGCTGCTGAAGCTATCTGCAGGATTATAGGAGTAAATCTTCTTTTAGTGGAATCAAATAAGCTTGCTTGAAGGCAGGTTCAATGAGGTTGCAGATCTTATTATGCGAGAGGCACTCCTGCAAAACGCAGCATTGTATATTCAAGCTCCGGATATGTTTTTTGAAGAAAAAGAGCAGAGGAATTTTCCTGAATTCTTGATCAAGGACTTAAAGACCTTTCCTGGAATAGTATTCTTAGCAGGTAAAGAGCTAATTGAACTTGACAAAAATTTGATAAAATATGGTTTTCTCCCATTTACCTTTCCTCTGCCTTCATATCCGGTTAGAAAACAGCTATGGGAATCATACCTAATGGATTGCATATTTGACGAAGCGATAGACCTGAATGCTCTGGCAGCCAAATTTAGGTTCAGCGGAGGTCAAATTCTTGATGCTATCCGCTCAGCGAATAGTTTTGCAGGCGAAAGTAATCCAGGCAGTCCGGTTTTATCTATGGAATATCTTTATAAAGGCTGCAAAATCCAATCTAACCAAAAGCTTAACTCTCTTGCTCAGAAAACTAAGCCACATTATACCTGGAAAGATCTGGTACTTCCCAAGGATACGCTTGAGCACTTAAAAGAAGTATCCGGTTTTATCAAATATAAAGGAAAAGTGCATTTCGATTGGGGCTTTGAAAATAAATTGTCTCTTGGAAAAGGTCTTAATGTTCTTTTTTCAGGTCCTCCGGGGACTGGGAAAACCATGGCTGCAGAGGTTCTTGCCAATGAAGTAAAATTGGATCTTTATAAAATTGATTTGTCAAGCATGGTTAGTAAGTATATTGGAGAAACCGAGAAAAATTTGAAAAAAATCTTTGAAGAAGCTGAAACAAGCAATTCGATACTCTTTTTTGATGAAGCTGATGCCCTTTTCGGCAAAAGATCGGAAGTAAAGGATTCACATGATCGCTATGCAAATATCGAGACTGCTTATCTGCTTCAAAAAATGGAGGAACATGAAGGGATAGTGGTTCTAGCGAGCAATTTCCGAAAAAACCTGGATGATGCTTTTCTCCGCAGGCTACATTTCACAATTGAATTTCCCCTTCCAGATGACAATTCAAGAAAAGAAATCTGGAGAAAAGCGTTCCCCAGGGAAACCCCTATTGCAAGCAATGTGGATTTTGCCTTTCTTTCAAGATTTAAACTTGCAGGAGGGAACATCAAAAACATAATTCTTGCGGCTTCTTTTTTGGCTGCAGAGGATTCAGAAGCTGTATCGATGGAACATATAATAAAAGCTACAAAACGAGAATATCAAAAAATTGGAAAACTATTTACAGAATCTGATTTTGGAGAGTACTATAAATTATGAAAGAGATGAAGGAGAATTATGTCAGATTACAGTGCAATAGCAGATTTAGGAGAGACTCTTGTCGAACTGCTAAGGAATAATATGCAAGACCTGATTGAAAGAAAGGAGTCAATAGTACTTGCTTCCCCAGGAGAAATAGAGGGAAACGATAACGTAAGGCTTTCAATTTTCCTTTACCAGATTCTGGAAAATGTTCACTTAAAAAACCAGGAAATGCAAACAAAGGGCCACTCTAAGCTTAAATTCCCACCTATAGCTATGGATCTATACTATATGTTAACATCTTACCCTTCCGGATTACAGGACATAACTGACAGAACCAGAGAAGAACAAAAGATACTGGGTAGAGCGATACAGATCCTGAATGACAATACTATCCTAACTGGCTCTATTTTTAAAGAAAACCTAGCTCTCAACAACAATGAAATGTACATAACTCTAAATCCTGTAAGCCTTGATGAGATGACAAAGATGTGGACTACTTTTCCAGGCAAGCCCTTCAGATCTTCTATTTGCTTCCTTGTATCTCCAGTATTGATTGATTCGGCTCGTGAACTCGATGTACGGAGAGTCGTATCTAAAGAAGTCAACTATATGTGAAGGAACCAGAGTGAGTGGAAAAAAGTGACTTTTGTTACCTTTGATATTACAGCTGGAAATATAAATTGCAGGAGAGATGTGATAAGCACTTTCCACTCTGTGGCGATCCGGCTGACAGACGATTTTACCGGAAAAGATGCTAGAGGTCATATAAAGGTGAGAATAAAAGAAGCAGGTAAGGAAGCAATAAAAAATCTGAGCGGATATTATGTTTTTTCTAATCTCCCAGCTGGCATTTATACTGTTAATACCGGCTCAGACCTGTACTTTTCCGAGGAAACAGTAATTAATACCTCTAAAATAAAGACCTCTGATTTGATCTTAGAATTTGATTCTGAAAAGCCAGCACCTGGGACAAACTGTATCATTCTTAAAGATGTTTCAAAATTACAAAACGGTGACATTTTGGAGTTCCATAATCCCACTGGTGTTGTAGAACGGAAAAGTATTATCAACGTCGATCCGGTTACAAGAACAATTTCATGGGCAGGAGGACTAACAGAAGACTTCAGTGCTTTGGAAAGCACAGTTTTTGCTCTAATGAATCCTGTTGTCTCGATTCTGCTCAAACCTCTTCCTTCTTATCTTTTTCCCAATCATTCAACCCTTGTCAGAGGCTTAATTACGGATTCAAACCAAAATCCCGTAGTCAGTGCAAGGGTAGAAGTAGAGAACAAAGATAAACATACTAAGTCAGATAAAAATGGAGAATTTGTACTTTATTTTAGCAATGCTAAAAATGAAAAAATCTCCATTATGATTGAAAAAGATGGTGATATTAAATACATAAATACATACTTAGAGGAGGGAGTGACAAAGTCCTTGAGCAAAATTGTATTGAATTAATTGACTACTTTTTTAATTACTCATTTATCGGATATTAAATGACTAGCAACTTACTCCTTCAAAAAACGAAAAGCATTTGAGAGTAGCTGTTCAAAAAATGGAAAAGTTTTAAAAAATCAAAAACTTAGGAAAAAACGCTTACAACATTTGTTTAACCTTTAAGTTTTTCCTGATGGCTCTTTTTTGAGATTTATTCTTAATTAAAAAATTGTTCAAATATTGATTTTAATAAATGTGCTATGAAGTCTACTTGACATCATATTTGCCCATATTAACTCACAAACTCTCAAAAATCCATCGGATGAAAGTCTCACATTTGAAAAATATAAATCACAAATTAAAAATAAATATGGAGGAATAAATATGACAGAATATCTTTCTCCTGGTGTATATATAGAAGAGTTTGAGATTGGTGCAAAGCCAATGGAAGGAGTTTCGACCAGCACCGCAGGGTTCTTGGGAGAAACCGAAAGAGGTCCAACCACTCCTTGCCTGATTACCAGCTGGTTGCAATATCAGAGGGTTTTTGGCGGTTACTTCGGAAATAACAAATACCTGCCAGGTTCAGTAGAAGGTTTCTTTAAGAACGGAGGGCAACGGTGTTACATAGCCAGAATTGTCAAATCCGGAAGTAAACATGCCACAACAGCCTATTTAGAGTTAAAAACAGAGAACACAGATGCTTTGACAGTAGAAGCTGTCGGAGAAGGCAATTGGGGAAACAGGATCGCCATACAGCTCTCCAAAGGAACTTTTAGCGGGTTCAGGTTAGATGTATTTTACTGGAAAGCAAAATTCCCGAAAGAAGAAGATTTGAAGCCAGAAAAGCTAAAAGAAACTCTAAAAAACTGCCCTCCGACTATTTCTGAGATATTTGACAATGTATCGGTAAAAGAGGAGTCTCCTGATTACTTTGAAAAAACCGTCAATAGGATCTCAAATTTGATAAAATTATCAATTAAAGACGGAGACTCCTTAGAACTGCCAGATTCTCTGCAAGATTCAACAGGGATTCAATATCTGGGTATTGGAAGTGATGGAGAAGGAGATTTAGTAATTTCGGACTATGAAAGATGTGATCCTGAAGACAATGTACCCGGAAAGAGGAAAGGTCTGACAGCATTAAAAGAAATTGATGATATTTCTCTCATCTATGCTCCTAATGCTTCTGCGATTTCCGGCCTTGATGTATCCTTAATCTCGCATTGTGAAAATTTAAGATACCGTTTTGCAATTTTGGATGCTCCACAGGGATCTTCAAACGTATCCGACTTAAACCCAAGAAATGAGAATTCAACAGACTTTGCAGCTTTTTATTACCCCTGGATTAAAGTCATCAACCCGGAAACCGGAATGTTACAGTTTATGCCTCCTGGAGGATATGTTGCAGGCATTTACGCCCGTAGTGATGCGGAAAGGGGAGTACACAAGGCTCCTGCAAACGAAATTGTGTTTGGAGCCACTGGGCTTGAATTCCAGATAATTAAAGGAGAGCAGGATGTTTTAAACCCAAGAGGCGTAAACGTCATCAGGGCATTTCCCGGCAGAGGAATACGCATATGGGGAGCTCGCACTCTATCATCCAATACGCTCTGGAAGTATATCAACGTCCGTCGCCTCTTCATCTACATAGAAGCATCCATAGAAAGAGGGACTCAATGGGTTGTATTCGAGCCCAATGACGAACGTCTCTGGGCCAGGGTAAAAGCTACAATTACTCAGTTCCTAACGGGCATCTGGAGAAGTGGAGCGCTCGTAGGGAAAACTCCTGAAGAAGCTTTTTTTGTAAAATGTGATCGGAGCACAATGACCCAGGACGATATCGATAATGGAAGACTGATCTGTCTAGTAGGTATCGCTCCCGTAAAACCTGCAGAATTTGTTGTTTTCAGAATAGCTCAGTGGCAGGGTGGCTCGGAAGCTACCGAATAATTACAGAGAGAAATAAAATATCGATACAAAAATTTCATTATTTTTAGACAAAAGTTTAGATTTATTAGTCGTGACTTTGCACATGGAGAATAAATTATGGCAGACAGAGTAGATCCTTATAGAAATTTCAGATTCAGAATTGAAATTGATGGTATCAAACAAGCGGGATTCAATGAATGTACTTTTGCAGATACTTCAACTGAGGCGGTTGAATACAGGGAAGGAAATGAGCCTCCAGTATTTAGAAAACTTTCCGGTCTTACCAAGTACGGTAATATTACTCTGAAGTGGGGAATCACTGATTCAATGGACCTTTACAATTGGAGAAAGCAGGTTGTCGATACAGGAGCAGAAGGCGCAAGAAAGAATATGGCCATTGTTGTGATTGACGAAGCCGGGAAAGATAAAGCCCGGTGGAACATCGTACAGGCTTGGCCGATAAAATATGACCCTACGGATTTCAATGCCAAAAATAATGAGGTTGCAATAGAAACGCTTGAAATTGCCCATGAAGGTTTTACCCGAGCATCCTGAAGTAGAGATCTTGATGTTTTCATAAACATTCTAAAATAAATTTATGATATGGAGATAGACGCCATGGAGTTACAGACGGAATTTGAGTTTACTCTTCCCAAGGGTTATGTGGATGATGAAGGGAACTTGCATAAAAAATGTATTATGAGGCTTTCAACAGCAGCAGATGAGATCTTGCCTCTGAAAGATCCCAGGGTGCAGGGAAATACAGCATATCTTACAGTAATCTTGCTTTCAAGAGTAATAATAAAGCTTGGAGATTTGAAGGTAATCGATACAAAAGTTATTGAGAATCTCTTTGCTTCGGACCTTTCATACCTGCAGGACTTTTACAACAAAATAAATGACAGTGGTAAGGCTAGCATCACAGCAACATGCCCAAAATGCGAGCATACTTTTGAGGTGGAAGAATACTCTCAGGGGGGATGATAAGCTACCCCCTCTATAAAATATATGAGGAGGTAGCTTTCATCGCTTATCATTTCCATTGGTCTTTTGAAGAGGTTGTGAACATGGAACACAGAGAAAGGCAGCGATGGTGTGAGGAAATTTCCAAAATCAACAAAAATCTGAGTGAGGAAAAGCAGAGGAGTATTCTTGAGGTGTAAAATGAAGAATTCATTCCCCTGTTATCCTTATACCTCCTTCAGATTTCGGGTAGAAATCGGAGGAATTATTGTAGCCCAGGTATCTGAAGTAAATGGTCTTCAGTCTGAAACGGAGACTGAACCTTACGAAGAAGGTGGCGTTAATGACTTTGTGCATCAACTGCCTAAAAGGACAAAATATCAACATATTACCCTCAAACGAGGTATTACGGATCTTGATGAACTGTGGAAATGGCACCAGAATGTGGTTAAAGGAAGATTTAAACGTAAGAGCGGAGCAGTTATATTGCTGGACGACAATGGCCATGAAAAATGGCGCTGGAATTTCATTGAAGCATACCCGGTAAAATGGTCAGGACCGGATCTCAAAGCTGATAGTAATACAGTAGCTTTCGAAACTATTGAGCTTGCACATAACGGAATCAAGAGGGGGTAAAGAATGGACAGATTAAATATGAAACAAATACCCTCTATTTCCTTTTTAAATTTTCATCAAGAGATTATAAAAAAATATCAGATTGCTCGAGTTAAAAAATCTGGTTTTCCAAGAATGATTTTTTTGAAAAAATCAGGACAAAATATTTCCAAAAAAATAGATGTTGCTTTTCAGTTTCGTTTCCACTTAAATAATCAAATTATCCTGTCCTCATTAAATGTCAAAAGTATTTCTGTTGTGAAAAGTATTCTTTCCTTGATAAACATCAGGAAAAACGACCTGCAATCACTAAAGCAGCAAAACAGTGTTTGGAATCTGAGTAATGGAATTAGTAAATTTCTTACAGTATTGAAAATTCCAAGGAACCTTCATACTGCTCAAGGGCTTTTTCCCTTAGAGAATATATATAAAGACAAGATTTATTTATTTTATTTTCTAAAAATACCAATTCATAGTACTGGAAGCATAAATAAAGAAGTAATTAAGAGACGATACTCATCATTAACTTTAAATCAAGCCTTAAATCAACAAATAAATAGATTTTTTGTCCCAAAAAATACGATTCCTACTTATGAAATAATTTCATTGGCATGTCAGGAAGAATCTGGAAGAGTTTCAACAGAGGATTTACTTGAACGTAAGATTTCAAATTTTTCGTTTCCTAAACCTTCATTTCTTAAATATCAAAATGGAAAAAATAAGTCAAATGGAATATCGAAAATATTATTAAATACTGATCATTCTTTTAATTATCAAACTAATCAGATAATACCCTTGAAGAGTAAAATTGTAGATTTTAAACGAATTTCATGGGTTTTTAACTTTGCATCAGGATTTTTTTCATCTGAAAATAACCAAAACAACTGTATTTTTAGAGCATCGTCTCTTAATATTTTTTATCTCAAATCCGGAAACAAAAAGGTTGAAAGAAAAAAACTTTTGAAACAATCGCTAATAATAGATATTTTATTTAACAGGCAAACAAATCAAAAAATATCCTCAAATAGTGAAGTTTTAAATCATGGAGTGATTTCACAAACTGATAATGTTTCGTCAGAGATTCTTTCAACTGATAGAACTTATCAAAGTAGGACCACATTATTTCCACTTTTAAAATCTTTAATTTTTCAGAATAAAATCAAAAACTCTGTACCAGAGAAAGAATTAAAAACATTATTACATGTAAATACATTTCTCGATAAGAAAAAAACCAATAAACTTTCCTCAAATGAAATTGGAGTTAATACCAGAATAATATCTAAGACTTATAAAATTGTGACGGGAATTTTTCCAGCTGAGACTATTCACGAAAAAAGGATTCCAAATGCTTTTTTAATAAAGTTTTTAGCTTTTAATTCTGGAAAGAAAAAAGCAGAACTAAATAAAAGAGTAAAATCGTTAATAGCATTAAACACAGGCCTTTTCCAGCAATTAACTAAAATATTTAATTCAAACAAAATAGTATCGAGTTCCCAAGTAAATTCTCAAACATTTAATGTTTTATCAGATTTTTTTCCCCCCTCTGCGGGTATTCCTAAAAATAAAATATCAAGAATTTCATTTCTAAAATCTTTAGTGTTTAGAGCTGGAAATATCAAAACTGAATCAAATAAAATACATAATATATTATTAAACTTAAACAGAGCCTTTAATCGGCAAATTAAGAAAATAACTCCCTCCGAAAATTTAATGGAAAAACCTCAAGTAGCTCAAGTAGTTTGCAGGGTTTTATCCGGGTCTATGTTAACTAAAATTATCCCGACAAATAGAATCTCAATTGTTTCCTTTCTAAAGTCTTTAGTTTTTAACACTGGAGACAAAAAGACTGAATTAAGTAAAATATTAAATCCATTACTAATTGTAGATAATTTTTTAAATCCGAAAAAAAATCAAATTGTCTCCCAAACTTATAATAAAGAATCAAGAATTTTTACAGTTGAAAGCATTCCTAATAACAAAATTTCGATATCTTCATTTTTTAAATCCTTGGTTTTCAGAATAAGAAGTATAAAAACAGAATCAGATAAAGTATACACAAAATTATCACAGGTAAACAACGCTTTTAATCTACAAGAGATTCAATTATTTTCCTCAAGCAAAATTGGTTTGAATCTGCATGCAATTCCATGTATCAACAAGGCTTTATCGGGACTCTCTCCGATTAAGATAGTCTCGGCAGGCAGGATCTCCACGATTTCATTTCCAGCAGTTCTTTCAACAAAATCTTCATTCTTTAGGTCTGGAAATGGAAAAAATGAAGTTTCATATCTTCGAAATTATACTAAATTTCTAAATTCTTTGATTTTAAGTTTGAGAATAAACCATAAAATGCTAAACGCTACTGAGAGTGTCATTTCTTTTAATAAAGACAACATGCACAAGAAGAGATCCAAATTTCCTTCGGTTTTATTGCAGAATAAATTATTTTTTAATAATGTAAAAAATAACAGAAACAGACTCATTTTTACAGATTCGGATCAGACAATTGGAAATAAAGATTTGGCGATGTATGAATATTATGGCGTCGGATATGATAATTCCAACTTTGCCAGGAAAAAACATACCTACAGAATTGAAAATGAAGACCTCCGTTTCTTGAACTCTAATCACATAGAGCAGGAAATTGAGCTGATTAAAAGGATAGTTATCCAAACAAAAGAGTCACTTTTACAAAAATCAACATCTACTCTTGGAGAAGCGGATATTAAACGCTATCTCGACATAAATCGAATTTCCGATCAGGTCTACCAAAACATTGCGAGAAGAATAAGAATTGAAAGAGAGATGAGAGGAACGTAAATGCTTGTTAAAGCTTTTTTGACGAGAAAGGATAAACGTTACTTAATAGTTCCCTGCCTTTTCAACCCCAAAGAATTGAGTGTTGAAAAGAGCAATCATTTTGCTGAAGTAAATATACCAGGCCTTTCGTCCCCAGTATTTCAATTTGTACGTAAGTGCATATCATGAGACCGACGGCAGAGGCGACGATGATTGCTGACAGG
>CAWFUY010000038.1:0-24260 GCA_963818955.1 uncultured Methanosarcinaceae archaeon
GCGAACAAAGCAGACACTCCAAAAGCGAATTCAAATGCAGGCACTGTTGGGAAAGTTTTTTGCTCAGATGGCTGCTCAGTATTTATAGTAATGTTTCCTGTATCTCCAGTCTGCGTTTCGTTTTCGTTTGAGGTTTTTGTTTTGTTCACTGATGCTGATTCTATAGTTCCGGCTGCCGTACTCTTCCCCGTTATTGCAAAGGGGGAGAATCCAGGGGTCTGTGCTGAAAAGTACAGGTACTTATCATCTTCACTTGACAGGCCTGTTGGAAGCTGATTCCAGGCGTTGTCGCTGTACCTGTTCAGAACTATTGCAGATTTGTCGATCAATTTGTCCTGTACCCAGGATTTTTCTACCTTGAAGCTAACAACTGAATTTTCAATGTTCTTCGAACTTATGACCCCGCCGTTTCCGACCCAGATATTTACGTACTTATAAATCTCATCTGAAGGAGGAGCAGAAACAAGGGTTGATTTTGATTTTAGCATCTCTACTATGGTCGTTGTCTTGCCAGTTGTCTTCTTTGAGTCAAAGCTAATGGATACGACCGGAGTAACTTTTTGAGGAAAGTCATACTTAACAGATTGTCCACTTCCTATGAAAGTCTGTGAGAGTTCTTTTATCTCAACATTGCTTTGAGGCTCGGGAGATCCTCCGGCACCTCCACCCCCACTTCCGCCGCTTCCACCGCTGCTTGAGCTGCTACCTCCACTACTGCCTCCGCCACTACTACTTCCTCCACTGCTTCCGCCGTCCGAATTGCTCTGTACAGTTATTGTAACTGTTTTAGATGCTGTCCCATTTGCATTGCCTGCTCTCAGGTTAACGGCATAGTTCCCTGCTTCATAGTAAGTATGTGCAGGGTTTTGCTCAGTTGAAGTGGTACCGTCTCCAAAGTCCCAGTTCCAATTGCTTGTACTTTGAGAACTCTCTGTAAACTGAATCACAAGTGGGGCATAGCCACTTGCAGTATTTACACTAAAATCCGCGGTAGGAGATATTTTGTAATCGAGCACAATTCTATCGAAGACATTGAGTCTGTACCATTTTTATTGCTGGTTGTCAGGGTAACAGTATAATTTCCTTCTGACGAATATGTATTTTCAGGGTTATGCTCAGATGAATTACTTCCGTCTCCAAAGTCCCACTTCCATCCAGTTGCATTTTGTGAAAGGTCTGTAAATTGAACTATAGAGGGAAGTACCCTGAGATTTGGGTTTGCAGAAAAGTTTGCGACCGGAAGCACATTTCTTGGAATTGTAAAGGCTTTAATGCACACGCTTGTATTCGATAAATAAAAAATTGACGTCGTATCAGTCCAGGTCTTTCCGTCAGGACTGACAAAACTCTCTCCTGCATTTGCTCTTGCTTTGCTGCTGTAGCCATCGATAGGTTTTTCCACTGCAATTGGGTTTTTGAAATCATTGTTTTCATGTACAGGATTAGTAAGCTTCAGGACTACAGAGAATTTTTGGCCTGTTTTAAATTGAATTGAGGAACTCAGGGGAACAGTGTGATAGCCAGCAGTTGTAATCGACCCGCTCTGAGCAAAAACCAGGCCTGCTGAAACAGTGGGCTTTGACTTTAGATTGTTGTATATATATACTTCATAGTTACAATTTGAGTCAGTTGTATAGAAACTCACGGCTTTTAGCACTTCATCGGATTTTGCAGTGAAGACGTTTGCACACCAACCTGTGGGGTTTCCGTATCCATAATTACTGGTCCATCCAAGTGGGTCGTACTGGTAAATGTATTTATAATTATCAGGGCTTTCAGCTGTGAAAATTGAATTGTATTTTCCTATATTCAAATCGTAATAGGAAACGTTGAAATATCCTTCATCTCCCCATTCTGTACCCCAGGAATTTTTCACAATAAATGCTCCATTTTCGGGAGGTACGCTGGAAAATAGGTTTCTATCAAACGAGTCGTTCCAGCCTACTATGGCTACAGCATGGTTGTTATCCCTGGTCCCATTACAGTAATAGCTGGCTGTGGAAGAGGAATAAAAAGTTGGATCATAGTAAATTGTTGTAAAAACAGCTCCGTAGTTAAGGATTGCCCATTTTATCATCTGATTATCTGAAACATTCTCTCTGTCAGGAAGATAAAGTACGTTTTGTACATGTTTCTGTATTGTCAGATTCTGGGGGGACAGCTCGGGATTAGTTGAGTAAGGGTCATCGCTTTCATTTACGGGTCCACTCCAACGAGCCAGATAGGCAGTTGACATATATTCATTTCCTCCATCGTTTGAAGTTAAGTCAAATCCTTCTGGGTATGCATTAGAGAGAATGTTTATCATGTTAATTTCTGAAAAAGTCCAGTTTTCTCCATGCCGTAAATACGATTCAAGCGATGCATAGGTTGCAAATGCCCAGCATCCTCCTATATCACCCTGGTCTTTTACATTCGTAACTCTGTTAAGAGTCCGCAGATCATAACTTACCGGAGCTGTTAATTTTATTTGATTATTGGAAGCTTTCACCAGGGTTCGCTGATCTTGCACTCCATAATTATCTGTGGATGAAAGTTCTGTTGCAGTAATTTTACTTAGATGATGCCGGTCCACAGGAGAGGGTACAAAACCAGTTTTGTGTTTTTTCCGGGAAGATTCGTTTTGAGATAGATTTTCGTTAGTTTGAGGTTTGATAATATCCGGGTTTTCTAAAACAGGTTTGGAGTTTGAGGAAATTGCTGCTTCGTTAATCTCATATTTATTAACAACATTTCCCAAACGATAATAATAATAGTAATAATAATTTAAAAACGCCGATGTAAAACTTTTTTGTGACTCTTCCTGGGAGCTCTCCGTTTTATTGAGTATTTTATTCGTGCGATATTTAACGAACTCCGGGTTTTCCGGTTCAAGTCCGGACTTAGGGGAAACCGATGCCTCATTACTTTTTCCTGCCGTTTCTGGAAAATCGACTGCTTTTTTCTTTTCTAACGTATTGGTATTCACAGCTACGATCAACACGCTTAAAACCAAACATATAAGCAGGAGCCCACTGTAAATTTTTATTGTTTTTTTCATCTTTACCCCTTTGTATGTTCCAACATTTTTTTCCCAAACTTCAAAAAATATCCCGGATTATTTAACAAAAACACCTATATCTTAAGTATTTTTTATTAATTAAATATCCTTTTTTTTAGCTATTGATCTCAGCATATGGTCTTTATCTGAAATTTCAAAAAAATAATATGCTTAATATCTCTAGTACGAATCAATAACTATGGAACTAATTAATATACTATCATTTAATATGTATAACGATGATATTTATCAAATTATCAATTCTATCGCGTAAACATATTTAAATAAATTATGCTTTCTATGTACAATAATTAAGTATGTTTCTAATATAAAGTTTCCTAATTTTTACAATTTTTCTATGTGGTATGGCGTTTTTTGGAACTGTTTATAAAGATTTGAGATTAAGAATTAACATTATTATATTGGTTGACGTATAATTACATTTGAAATCCAATTTATGGGATATGGGAAGTAAGGAAAATTGTTCAGTGAATTGATTATGTTTAAGTAAAGTGTAAAAGTGAGCCCGAAGGAATAAAATAGTCTAAAGACCAGATGGGCCACATAAAATAAAGAGAAAACCATATATCACCGTAGTATTATTTTCAATTTTTGCTGGAGGTACGAATTAAATGCGAGAAGGTCCGGACCCATTTGGGGTAAGAGACACTATTGAAACTGCTGCCGGAGAGGTTAATATTTACAGATTGGGCAAACTGGAAGAGAAGGGTTTTGAGAGAATTTCCCAGCTTCCCTACTCTATAAAAATCCTGCTTGAATCCCTGCTCCGTCATGCCGATACTGAAAAGCAAATAATAGCTATGGAGGACGTGGAAGCCCTTGCTAGCTGGAGTCCTGAAAACATAAGTGACAGGGATATTCCTTTTATTCCTTCAAGGGTTATTATGCAGGACTTTACAGGTGTGCCTGCTGTAGTAGACCTGGCAGCTCTTCGCTCGGCAATGCAGCTACTTGGGGACGATCCTGCTAAAATCAATCCTGTAATTCCTGTAGATCTGGTCATTGACCATTCGATTCAGGTCGATTCATACGGTACTCCAGATGCACTTGAGGAAAATGAAAAGAAGGAGTTTGAACGCAATGGGGAAAGATACTCCCTGCTCCGTTGGGCTCAGGAAGCCTTTGACAACTTCAGGGTTGTGCCTCCAGGTAGGGGAATAATCCATCAGGTCAATCTTGAGTATTTAACTCCACTCGTGCATCTACAAGAGAGAGAAGGAGAATTGTTTGCGTTCCCTGATTCTGTTGTAGGGACCGATTCACATACAACAATGATTAATGGTATAGGAGTTCTGGGCTGGGGTGTAGGAGGCATAGAAGCAGAGGCAGTAATGCTCGGGCAGCCTTACTATATGCCTGTTCCTGAAGTTGTGGGGTTCAAACTATACGGAAAATTGAAACCTGGTGTTACTGCCACGGACCTTGTCCTGACAATCACAAAGATTCTAAGAAATGAGGGGGTTGTCGGGAAATTTGTAGAATTCTACGGACCTGGCTTAAACTCACTCAGCCTGCCGGACAGGGCAACAATCTCCAATATGGCTCCGGAATACGGAGCAACCCTTGGAATTTTTCCTCCTGATGCCGAGACCTTAGAGTATCTCAGGAGAACAGGCCGGAAAGAGGAACAGATTGATCTCGTGAAAAAGTATCTGGAAGCTCAAGATTTTCTATATTCGACAAACAAGCCAGATCCCATCTTCAGCAGCACCCTGGAACTTGACATGAGCACGGTAAAACCCTGCCTTGCCGGCCCCAGCCGCCCGCAGGATCAACTCTTCTTAAACGAAGTGCCTGAGAACTACAGTAAAATGATGCAGCAGACTTTTATCAGGAAGAAACAGGTTGGGATTGCCCTTTCCGGTGATCGCGCTTACCAGCGGTGGATAGGAGAAGGAGGGGCACCTGTAGGAGAGTCTGAAACCCTGGGTGAAGCAGATATAAATGAAACTGAATCAAAAGAGGCAGAACCTCAGGAAAAAGTCACCAGGTTAACACATGGTTCAGTAGTGATTGCATCAATTACCTCCTGCACCAACACTTCAAATCCCTCTGTGCTTATAGGAGCCGGACTGCTTGCGAAAAAGGCTGTAGAAAAAGGTTTGCAGGTTAAGCCATATGTAAAAACAAGCCTTTCACCCGGTTCGAGAGTAGCTACGGAATACCTGAGAGCTTCAGGCTTGCTGTCTTACCTCGAAACTCTTGGCTTCTATGATGTCGGCTACGGCTGCACTACCTGTATAGGCAACAGCGGACCGTTACCTGAATCCGTTGCAAAAGAAGTAGAGGAAAACGACCTTACTGTTGCAGCCGTGCTCAGCGGAAACCGGAACTTCGAAGGACGGATCAACCCGCTGGTCAAAGCTAACTATCTTGCTTCTCCTCCTCTTGTGGTTGCTTATGCAATTGCAGGCAGTGTGAACATTAACCTCGAGACTGATCCTCTTGCTTTTGACGCTAAAGGCAGCCCTGTCTATCTAAGGGATCTTTGGCCCTCGGAAGAAGAGATAAAGAACACCGAAGAGAGCAGTATCAGACCTTCGATGTTCAAAAAAGAGTATTCTGGTGTTTTTGAAGGTCCCAAACTCTGGAAAGAGCTTGAAGCCCCGACAGGTATCCTTTATGAATGGAACCCGTCATCAACCTATATTCAGAAACCTCCCTATTTCACGGATTTTCCTCTTTCTCCACCAGTACCAGGGGATATAACGAATTCTATGGTTCTAGCCTTTTTCAGGGATAGCATTACTACTGATCACATATCTCCGGCAGGTGATATCCCATCTGATAGTCCTGCAGGCAGATATCTGATATCATGGGGTGTGGACCCTGAAGACTTCAACTCCTACGGATCCCGCAGAGGCAACCATGAGGTAATGATGCGGGGAACCTTCGGAAATATTCGTCTCAGAAACAGGCTTGTGGACAGGGAAGGAGGCTGGACCGTATATCACCCACATCTTCATAAAGATGATTTTCCGGAGGGAACCTGCAGTGGAGTCCCGATCTTTGAAGCAGCTATGCTTTATGAGGAAAATGACATCCCACTAATAGTTATTGCAGGAAAAGAATACGGGACAGGCAGTTCCAGAGACTGGGCAGCCAAAGGCACATTCCTTTTGGGAGTTAAGGCAGTCATTGCCGAGTCTTTCGAACGCATACACCGAAGCAACCTTGTTGGGATGGGAATTCTTCCTCTACAATTTGAAAAAGGAGATAATGCTGATTCCCTTGGCCTTACAGGGAAGGAAAGCTACGATATTCTGGGAATCGAGAATATGAAGCCTAATGGAGAACTCTTCGTAAAGGCAACAGACGAGAAAGGGGATGAGGTACAGTTTCAAGTAATCTCAAGACTGGATTCTACCGTAGAAATGGAATATTATCGGAATGGTGGGATTTTACACAAGTTCCTGAGGGATACACTGAAGAAAATGTAAAAGTTATAATATCAAATAAATAAAGACATGTATGAGAGGTTCCAAAGTTTAGATAAGACTTCGTCTTTATTATTGGAACCTTCCTGTAATATTTAATTATTGATGGGTCTAAGAATAGCTCCACAAAGGGAAAATTAATTATAAAGACTTGAATATACAATTTCAACAAGTTTAATATACTTATTCAACAATAGTAGTGATGCATCGTCACCCTATTTTTGGGTTTTAAAGGCCCTTCGTGTTAAGTCTTTCACGTATGATCAGAGGATTCCCCAAACTTCAAGGTTTTTTAAAAAATCCTCTAGGCAAAACTGCGAGGTAGAAAATGAGTAAAAATATATGTTTCATAGACGGGCTGGAGGGCATTCTGAAATATAGGGATATAGATATCAACCAGCTGGTTGACCTACCCTATGATGTAGTTTCCTATCTGCTGATTCAAGGAAACCTTCCGGATGATAAGGAAATTGCCAGTTATTCAGCCCGCCTGCGTGGGGAGCGTGAAATTAAAAGGGAAATAATTGACGTTATTCGTATGTATGATTTTGATATTGATGCCATGGACGCATTGCGTACACTTGTTTCTTTTATGTCAAAATTCGATCCGGATATCAACGACAGCTCTCCTGAAGGAAATATGAGAAAAGCAATACGGTTAATTGCCAGGATTCCAACCATTATTGCTGCGTATTATAGAGTGACAAATGGAAAAGAGCCTGTCCCTCCAGATAAATCCCTTTCCCACGGAGCTAATTTCCTGTATATGTTAAGAGGAAGCATTCCAAGTGAACTGGAGGCTGAGGTCATGGAAAAGGACTTTATCCTCAGTGCCGAACATGAACTGAATGCCTCTACATTCTCATCAAGAGTAACCGCTTCAACCCTTGCAGACCTGTACTCAGTTATAGTTTCCGGGCTTTGTGCCCTTAAAGGTCCGCTGCATGGCGGAGCAAGGTCGGAAGTCATGACCATGATGGAAGAAATCGCTTGCCCGGAAAATGCAGAGAGAATTGTTCTTGAGAAACTCGCAAATAAAGAAAAAATCATGGGTTTTGGGCACAGAGTCTACAAAACATATGACCCTAGAGGAACACTCTTTAAGCAGCTTTCCAAACAACTGGCTGTGGCAAAAGGGGATATGCACTGGTACGATACAGCCGAAGCAATTGAAAGAACCGTTGTCAAAGAGCTTGTGGATAAAAGAGGAAAGCCTATCTATCCGAATGTGGACTTTTACTCCGGAATAATCTATATGTATCTGGATATCCCCCCCCAGCTTGCAACCCCCATCTTTGCAATTGGTAGGGTTTCTGGCTGGATAGCCCACTGTTTCGACCAGTATGACAGGAAAAGAATAATCAGACCCAGGGCCTTCATGCTTGATGAATGTTAAATTATATGAAAACTAAAAGGACTCGACCAGGACGTATGCGGTCAGACTGAGATAATAACAGCATCACTATGACAGAAGTCAGTTTTAATTCCAGGGCTTTTACATATGCAAATAACGCATTGGTTCAAAAGTCAGCTTCTGAAATCCTTCTGAACTTATTATCAATTCAACCTGGAGAAGATGTCCTTGACCTGGGCTGTGGGCCTGGGCATATCACAAAAAAGATTGCACAAATCACTGATGGAACAGTGATGGGCCTCGATGTTTCTAAAGGAATGATAGAACAGGCTATAAGCTCCAATTCCGGAATTTCCAATTTAAATTATTCTGTAATGGATGCCGAGAATCTTGAGCTACCTATCAGTTTTAATGTTATCGTATGCAATTCGAGCTTTCAGTGGTTTAAAAAACCAGAACGGGTGCTGATCAATTGCTTTAATGTGCTTAAGCGGGGGGGCAGAATAGGTGTACAGGCTCCTGCAACTCAATTATATTGTCCGAACTTTATTGCAGCGATTGAGAAAATCCGTATGCACCCAAATACAAGAGAGATATTCAAACATTTTGAAAATCCCTGGTTTTTCCTGGAAAGCAAAAAGGAATATGAAAAGCTTTTTCGAAGTTGCGGTTTTGATACTATTTATAGTGAACTTCGAGACGAATCAAATCCTTTCTCTATTGAACAGGCGTATAAGGTTTTTCAATCCGGAGCTGAAAATGGGTATTTAAACCAATCTTTTTATACAGTACCTTTAACAGATGAATATATAACCGCCTTTCGTGAGCTGGTTATCGAAGCTTTTAAAGAACAGGCTGATAGCTCAGGCATGATTGATTTAAAATTCAAAAGAATATATATGATAGCTAAAAAACAATGAATTAATGACCATTCCAACTTTTAGTGCGTCATGACTTTTTTGTTCAAGAATCAGATAATCTTTTTATCATCTGAGAGCTTTTTGGTATTCAGATATTATGAGTTTTAGAGATTTCATTGACCAGTTAAAAGAAAACGGAAAGCTGGTAGAGATTCCACAATCCGTTTCTCCTGTATTTGAAGCTTCAGGGATTGCAAAAAAAGTAAAGGCCCCTGTTCTTTTTCATGATGTGTCAGGCTCAAAAGTTATAATGAATCTGCTTGGGTCAAGAGATGAACTGGCTTCTTTGTTAGGAGTTCCTAAAGAGGAAATAATAAAGAGGCTTTCCGAGGTTTCTCCGAAGGGTGAAGTTATACTGGTATCAGAATCTCCTACTCAGGAAGTTGTGGAAGATAACATTGACCTGAGAAAACTTCCTATCCTTACTCATTTTGAAAAAGATGGAGCTCCTTACATAACTGCAGGGATTGTAGTCTCAGAATATGGGGGTACAATGAATGCTTCTATCCACCGCCTGATGCTTGCAGGAAACGATAAACTTGCAGTCCGTCTGGTTCCCCCAAGACATACCTATCTGCTTCACAAAAAAGCAGCCGAAAATGGCGACCCTCTGCCTATTGCTATTGTTATCGGCTGTGATCCGCTAATTACGTACGCGACTTCTACAAGAGTGCCGGTAGGAAAAGAGTTTGAATATGCAGCTGCCTTAAGAGGGCATCCTGTTGAGGTTTTTGAGTGCGAAAACGGTGTAAAAGTTCCTCATGCCGAGATTGTGCTTGAAGGTTATATTGACCCTGCGGAGAGAATCGATGAAGGGCCCTTTGTGGATATTACGGGGACTTACGATCTTGTGAGAAAAGAACCTGTGATTCGCATTACTCGAGTAATCCATAGAAAAGATCCCCTCTACTATGGGATTCTGCCAGCCGGTCCGGAGCATCTTCTGATGATGGGCGTGCCTTACGAACCCAGGATTTACAAAGCCGTCGGGGAGGTTACAACTGTCAAAAACGTGGTGCTGACAGAAGGAGGATGCTGTTACCTTCACGCAGTTGTTCAAATCGAAAAGCAAACCGAAGGAGATGGAAAGAACGCGATTATGGCAGCCTTTGCAGCCCATACGAGCCTGAAACATGTAGTGGTCGTAGACGACGATATAAATATATTTGACCCTAATGATGTTGAATTTGCAATTGCTACCAGAGTAAAAGGGGATAAAGACATTCTTATTATCACCAATGTTCGCGGCAGTTCTCTTGACCCGAGAGGTGCTCCCGACGGGACGACCACTAAAGTTGGAGTTGATGCTACAAAGGTTCTTGTAGAGAAAGAAAACTTTGAAAGGGCAATAATTCCCGAAATACCGGAAGAATAGGCAAAATCAAAATAATTCTCATGCGTGCGAGCAGAGTGAATTTTCATGTATTTGACAAAAGAAGAAGAGCAAATCCTGAATGGAGAAGCCGGGGAGACTCTCAGGCAGGCAATAGAGATCCTTGTGTCTCTTGGGGATATTTACGGTGCGGATAGGCTTATCCCTATCAAAAGTGCCCAGATTGCAGGGGTTTCTTACAAAACTATAGGCGATGCAGGTCTTGAATGGATTTCTGACCTGAATGGTAAGGTCAAGGTTCCTTCTATTCTGAACCCTGCAGGAATGGACCTGGAAGACTGGGAAAGGCTCTGCATACCACATGGTTTTGCAGAGAAACAAAAGTTAATTGTTCAGGCTTACGAAAGATTGGGAGTTTGCTGTGAATGCACCTGTACGCCGTATACTCTTGAGGGTTTTGATGTCGGTTACGGGGATCATCTGGCATGGAGCGAATCATCAGCAGTTTCCTATTCAAATTCAGTGATCGGAGCCCGTACAAATCGAGAAGGAGGGCCGTCAGCGCTTTCTGCTGCTCTTGTTGGTAAAACTGCAAACTATGGATTCCACCTGAATGAAAACCGCATACCTGAGATTTCGATTGATGTCGAATTCTCATTGAAGGAATCGGATTATGGAGCACTTGGGTACGTGGCTGGCAAACTCCTGGGAAGCAAAGTGCCTGTTTTTCAGCTCAAAGATACTCCAAAAAAGGACGAGTTAAAAGCACTCGGAGCTGCAATGGCTGCATCAGGAGCAGTTGCCCTTTACCACGTTTCCGGAGTTACACCTGATATTTGTAAACTGGATTTTGAAGATCCGGCAGAGAAAATTACTATTGAGAGAGACCAGCTTGAATCTGTTTACGACAGCCGGAGAAAAGCCTGCCGAGAACCTGAATTGATTACGATCGGATGCCCACATTGCTCCGCAGCCGAACTTGGGAAAATCGCTCAACTTCTGGAAGGAAAGACTGTCTTAAAGGAGCTCTGGATTTTCACATCAAGGGAACTTGCAGGACGTTATCCGGACTATGTCCGAAGCATTGAAAAAAGCGGAGCAAAAGTCGTCTGCGATACCTGCATGGTGGTTTCTCCTGCTACTGACAGTTATTCCTGTGTCATGGTGAATTCGGGAAAAGCTTTTGCTTACGTGCCAGGGATGTGCGGAGCAGAAGCTGTATACGGAAATATGGAAGCATGTATCGGGGAAGCTACAGGAGATGCAGCTTGTATCAAGGAAAAAAAGGCAGGTGGTTCCTATTAAATTAAAAGGCCGGACAATCTCACGAGGATGTGCAAAAGGAGAAGTACTGCTTTCCAGAGACCCCATTTCTTTCCTTGGCAGTATCGACCCTAAAACCGGAGTAGTGATTGAAGAAAAACATATCCTGGCCGGGAAATCAATTAAAGGTAAGGTCCTCGTTTTCCCGCACGGGAAAGGTTCTACCGTTGGTTCTTATGTAATGTACCAGCTGAAAAAAAATGAAGTTGCACCCGCAGCAATCATAAATCTGGAAACCGAACCCATTGTGGCAGTTGGAGCCATTATTTCCAAAATTCCTCTCGTTGACCTGCTTGAAAAGAATCCTTATGATTTCTTAAAAAACGGAGATCTGGTTCTGGTAAATGGAAACGAGGGATTTGTCGAACTTATTGAAGAAGAAAATTATTAGTGCAGAGATATGAACCCACAGATTAACCAGGAAATGAAGAATAATAAGAAAGGCAATGAAAAACTCGATGTCGAAGGAACAATCTCGCGGTTTTATCCTTTCATATCCAGAGTATTTGATGTGTATGAGGTTCAAAGTTCCGGGAATTCCCTGTATTTCTTTGGGACTCCAAAAACCGATATCGATATCATTGAGGGAGAACTCTGGCTGACTGTCCATCAGTTTGGATTTACGTGTACACTTAAATACGAGCTTGGGGAATATTTCCTGCTGGTTGCTCCTGAAAAAAAGGAAAAGGACAGGGTCTGGATAAATCTCGTCCTTTTTATAACGACCTTATTTACAACCATGATTTGCGGAGCGGAATTGTTTGGAGTGGACATCATAAACGAACCTTTGCAGATTTATAGAGGTCTGCCTTTCACTCTTGCACTAATGGCAATTCTCTGTTCCCATGAGATGGCTCACTACATCATGGCTAAGTACCATGGGATGGAAGCGTCTCTTCCCTACTTTATCCCGATCCCTATTTTTATCGGCACTATGGGAGCGGTAATTCGTTACAAAGGACCGGTTCCCAACCGAAGAGCTCTTTTCGATGTTGGGATAGCCGGGCCTCTGGTAGGGTTACTGGTATCTATTGCAGTTACTTACATAGGATTTAGTCTTGAATCACCTGCCATCAAGCCTCTACAGGATTCCATGATGTTTGATCTGGGCACACCTCCCCTTTTTATGTTAATCCAGAATTTTGTCGGTGCTACGCAGGGAAATCTGCATCCCGTAGCTTTTGCAGGCTGGGTAGGCATGTTCATAACTTTGCTTAATCTTCTCCCAGCCGGACAGCTTGATGGCGGCCATATTATGAGGGCTATGCTTGGCAAAAAGGCAGATAGCATCTCATTTTTAATGCCGCGTCTCTTGTTCCTCCTGGGGCTCTACGTAATTTACTGGCTGAAGGAGGATGGATTTGTATGGATTTTCTGGGCTCTTCTCCTCTGGGCTCTTGCATCATCCGGCCATCCGTCCCCTCTTCATGACAAAATTGCACTGGACAGAAAACGCATTCTCATCGGAATCCTTATGTTTATCCTCGGTCTTCTCTGCTTTACTCTCATTCCTTTTAAGACCGCAATCTGAAGGAAACCGGGGATTATTAAAAAGGAGAAAAACAAATGGATGTGCATTTTCGCTACAGTAAGAAAAACTCCTATAGCTTTGCAGTACTTTCCCCCTTACTGCCGGAAGCAGGGTTTTCAAACAGGCCTTTAAAAGGGATTATGATTTACAGTTTTACATCACATCAGGCAGCAAGGGCCTTTGCGGAAGTGAAAAATGCAGACACGGACTCGATTTTTATTGCAGGAGGACCGCACCCCTCCGGAGCTCCCGAGGAAACCCTCGAATACTTTGATTATGTCGTGATCGGCGAAGGTGAAGAAACCCTCCCCGAACTTGTAAAGGTACTCCAGGAAGGTAAAGATCCGGGAAAAGTCCGGGGTATTGCATATAAAGACTCTTCTAAAGACGTCCCTACAGGCAAAAATCCCTCCAAAGACCCCGCCGCCTGCAAAATTGTTAAAACCCCAAAAAGGCCTCATGTAAATCTTGACTCCTATCCGTGTTTTAACCCTGAAAAACTGCGTTCTCCGATAGAAATCAGTCGGGGATGCCCCTGGGGCTGTAAATACTGCCAGACCCCAAGGCTTTTCGGACGGGAAGTCAGGCACAGGAGCATTGATTCCATCCTGAGGAATGCAAAGTACTATGATGACCTCCGTTTTATAGCCTCCAATTCTTTAGCCTACGGGAGTGATGGAATTCACCCCAGGTTTGACAAAGTAGAAAAGCTGCTTTCTGCTCTTCATGAAATACCCGATAAAAATATCTATTTCGGGACTTTCCCTTCGGAAGTGCGCCCCGAATTTATAACTGAGGAATCAGTCGAACTCATAAGAAAATATTGTGCAAACGACAGTCTGGGTCTTGGAGCTCAGTCAGGAAGTGAACGTGTTCTAAAAGAAATCCAGAGAGGGCATACTGTAGAAGACCTTATTTCTGCGGTCGAGTGCTGCCTTGAACATGAAATCACTCCTGCCGTTGATTTTATTTTCGGCTTCCCGACAGAAACCGAAGAAGATCAGGAAAAAAGCCTTGAGCTTATACGCTGGATCTGCAGGAAAGGAGGGACTGTTAGGGCTCACTATCTGACTCCACTTCCCGGAACCCCGTACTCATCCGCCATTCCTTCAGAAGTAGTCGGCAGAATAAATAGCGAACTTGGAAAACTTGCCCTTGACGGAAAACTCACAGGATACTGGGAAAAATACAAGAAAACCTGAATAAATTAGAAAAATTTTAAGCTAATATCTACTTCTTCTATTTCCTTATTTTACTTATTATTGTACTCCGATTTTTCAATTCCTTCATGCCCGTAATTTATTGACCATTTCCGAAAAACGGTAGATCTCTTCTATGAGTAATTATTGAAAGATTCTTACACTTCTGGTATTCAGTAATTGGTACCCTACATTTGAAGGGATTTGAGGGAAATATTTAAAAAATATAAGAGATAGTTATTAAATATAATTTTTTTGTCATTTGTTTATATAAAGAATAAAGATTAATTACATTATTAATCTGTAAAAAAAACGATATTATTACATTGTTACGGTTTTAGATTACTTCTCAAAATTTAGTAATAATTGAGAGAAGATCTCAGAAGAGAATAATATCAGGTTCAGACTATGCGGAGTATACAAATATGCGGGATCGATATTAACATATTTAATAAACTCGTTTTTATGCTTGATTTTATTTCTTTTTGATATTGATGACGCGCTTCTATTGACACACGCTGAAACTTACTATTTTGTTACAAAATGGGGTTCTCCTGGTAGCGGAGATGGACAATTTAGTGATCTTTGGGAGTTGCCGTCGACTCTGCAAGTAATGTTTATGCTGCAGATGCAATAATCATCGCATTCAGAAATTTAGCAATACAGGATCATTCATAAGCACATGGGGTTCTTTAGGAAACGGTAATGAAAACTTGTCTGGTCTCGTGGGTTGCTGTCGACTCTTCAGGTAATGTTTATGTTGCCGATACTTGCAATAATAGCATTCAGAAGTTTAACAGCTCTGGAACATTCATAACTAAATGGGGCTCTTATGGTACTGGAGATGAGCAATTTAATCAGCCATTGCGGTGTTGCTGTCGACTCTTTAGGCAATGTTTATGTTGCCGATACAGATAATAATCGCATTCAGAAGTTTAACAGCACTGGAATATTTATAACTAAATGGGGTTCTCCTGGAAGCGGCGATGGACAATTTGAACATCCTCGCGGAGTTGCAGTCGACTCTTTGGGCAATGTTTATGTTGCCGATTCTAACAATAATCGCATTCAGAAGTTTAGCAGCACTGGAACATTCATAACTAAATGGGGTTCTCCCGGCAGCGACGATGGACAATTATGGGTCCCTGTCGGAGTTGCAGTCGACTCTACTGATAATGTTTATGTTGCTCGATCAGGGAACTTCACGCATTCAGAAATTTAACAGTACTGGAACATTCATAACCAAATGGGGTTCTTCTGGTAGCGGCGATGGACAATTTCAATCTCCTACTGGAGTTGCAGTCGACTCTGCAGGTAATGTTTATGTTGCCGATAATGGTCAATCATCGCATTCAGAAGTTTAACGGTACTGGAGCATTCATAACCAAATGGGGTTCTTTTGGAACCAGTGATGGACAATTATATTATCCTAATGGAGTTGCAGTCAATTCTTCAGGAAATGTTTATGTTACCGATCCGGGCAATCAACGCATTCAGGTGTTTGTTCAAGTCAGTATTTCCTGTAGCAAACTTCAGCAGCAATGTGACATCCGGTGTATGCTCCTCTGTCAATGTGCAGTTTAACGACAGTTCGGAAAATGCAACTGAATGGAACTGGGACTTTGGAGACGGAGATAACTCAACGAGCAGAATCCAGATGCATACTTTCTCTGCAGCAGGGAACTACACGGTAAACCTGACAGCGAGCAACGCAAACGGTACTGATTCATTCAATGCTACAATTACTGTTCTGAAAGTTACTCCCGGAATTACATGGAATGATCCTGAGGACATAGTCTACGGGGCACGCATTGAGCGAGACCCAATTAAACGCATCAGCTTCTGTAAACGGTAACTTGACTTATACTCCGGCAACAGGAACTGTACTGGGGGCAGGGCAGCACACTACTGCAGGTTGATTTCACACCTACAGATGCTGCAAATTACACTAATGCATCAAAGAACGTTTCGATAAACTGTCACGAGTGCAACTCCTGCAATTACCTGGAGTAATCCGGATGATATTGCTATATGGAACCGCATTAAACGAGACTCAGTTAAATGCAACAGCTTCTGTAAACGGAAACTTCACTTATAATCCGGCAACAGGTACTGTACTGGAGTGCAGGGCAGCACACATTGCATGTTAGATTTCACACCTATCGATGCCGCAAATTACACCAATGCATCAAAGAATGTTACAATAAATGTTTCAGCACAACCGGTATTACCTGTAGCAAACTTCAATGCAAACGTGACTGACGGTGATGTGCCTCTCTCAGTCCAGTTTAACGACAGTTCGACAAATGCAACTTCATGGAACTGGGACTTTGGAGATGGGAACAATTCAACCGAGCAGAATCCAGTGCATACTTTACTCTGCAGCAGGAAACTACACGGTAAACCTGACAGCAAGCAATGCAAACGGGACGAATTCAACTACAGGTACAATAATTGTTTCTGCAATACATGGTTAAAATATTACTAAATTCGACAAAAAGTGGGGTTCTGAGGGAACCGGCGATGACCAGGTTTAAATTCCCTTGCGGTATTGCAATAGACTCTTCAGGTTATATTTATGTTGCATGATCAGGAAAATAATCGCATTGAGAAGTATAGACAGCAATGGCACATTGCATATGCCAAATGGGGTTCTGCAGGAACTGACGACGGACAATTTGGATATCCTTCTGGTAGTTGCAGTTGACTCTTCAGGCAATGTTTATGTTATAGAATCAAGTAACCATCGTGTTGCAGAAGTTTAACAGCAGCGGAGCATTCATAACCAAATGGGGATCTTACGGAACCGGTGTAACGGACAATTTGCATATCCGTGGGTTATTGCAGTAGACTCTTCGGATAATGTTTATGTTGCTGATCAAATGAATCATCGTGTTCAGAAAGTATTAACAGCAGCGGCGTATTCATTACCAAATGGGGTTCTGAAGGAGTCGGTGATGGAAATTTCAATCGGCCTTGTGGAATTGAAGTAGACTCTTCAGGAAACAGTTTATGTTACCGACAGATATAACCATCGAATTCAAAAGTTGTACGCAGCAATGGAACATTTATAACTAAATGGGAGTAATCCTCTGGAACCGATGACGGACAATTTAATTATCCTCAAAAAGTAGCAGTCGACTCTTCAGGTAATGTTTATGTTTTTGATGAGTTTAACCATCGTGTTCAGGAGTTTACCAGTAGTGGTAAGTTCTTAACGCAAATGGGGTTCTGAAAGGGAGTCAGGTGATGGACAATTTAGATATCCGCATCGATGCTGCGTTTCGACTACATTCTGGTAATATTTACGTTGTTGATACTGAGGAATTAATGCGCATTCAGAAGTTTATATCCAAGTAGGACCAGCATCCGTGCAAACTTCAGCAGCCAACGTAACAAACGGTTATGCACCTCTCTCAGTCCAGTTTAACGACAGTTCTGAAAACGCAACTGAATGGAACTGGAACTTTGGAGACGGGAACTAACTCAACAGATGCAGAATCCAGTGCATACTTTCTCTGTCAGCAGGAAACTATACGGTAAACCTGACAGCAAGCAATGGAAACGGGACGAATTCAACCTTTGCCAATAATAACTGTTTTAGCAGCAACCAGACTTGTAGTGCCAATCTCTATCTTTCCGAAAATGCACTGGAAAGTAAACATCCTGGAAGTTCAATGAATTATACACTGTACTACCAGAACTTTGGAAACAAAACTGCTCAAAACGTAGTACTCGAAGATGTGTTGTCCAGTGATGTTGAGTTTGAATCTGCATCAGATGGTGGAATTTATAATAATTCTACGAGAACGGTTAGATGGGATATCGGATCAGTTGCTCCGGCAGAGTACGGTTACAGAACCGTAACAGTAGAAATACCCCTTGAATGTCTACGAACGGGACTGTGATCTACAACAATGCCAGCATCAACACTTCAGATACATGAGAGTAGATACGACGACAATGAAATAAGTATTCAGACTCTTGTGCCAGTCAGAATCTCCCTGAAAACGTGAGCGTTGAACCAACTATCGGGGATGCGGGCATACCTTCGGTCTACTGGGGAGAACCCATAACCTTCTCGTATCATACCTGTGATTCTGCGACCGGTGTTAACATAAGTATTCACATTGACGACGGGCAGCCGGATATCGTTGGAAATATGACTGGAGGACCTTCGGATTGGAATTACACGACAACATTCTATCCGCGTACAGGAAAAGCTACAGTAAATTATACAGTTTACGGCTGTAACCAATCACCTGTAAGTTTTAATATTTATATTGATCCGGCAGGTTACATTTACGATATTGAAACTGGAAACCGAATAGCTGATGCTTCTGTCTGGCTGCAGCGCCCTGATGGTAACGGGAAGCTGGGAAAACGTTCCCACAGGCCAGAATCCGGCTATTTCCCAGCCAGATACAAACCCGCTGATTACTGATAACAATGGGATGTACCAGTGGGATGTGCTTAACGGGACTTACAGGGTACACGTGGAAGCAACCGGATACGAACCTAAAAACAGTTATGCAGTAACGGTGCCTCCGGCAGTTACGGATCTGCATGTCGGGCTGGTGCGGATACCAGAACGCGAATTACAGTATATTCAAATCAGTAATCGATCCGGATCCGACCGGAGACTGTATAATCAACAAGGATGGAGACAAAGTACCCTACAGGATAGTGGTAAAGAATGAAGGCGAAGTGAATCTAACAAATGTTACAGTTGACGATACTTTGATTTCGCCGTTACCAGAACCGACTGGAGACGATAACAATGATCAGGTGTGTTGAATACGGGAGAAATCTGGATATATGATGCAATCTACACGTTAACATCCGAAGATGTAGAAAATGGCAGTATCAATAACAATGCAACTGTCACATGCGACCAGCTTCCGGAAAAAAGCTCCAGCGTAAATACACCGGTTGATCAAAATGCTGAGCTGTCAATATACAAATCAGTGACAGGAATCGATGAGGCTGGAGACAATATAATCAATGAAGTCGGAGATGTAATCAATTACCAGGTTGCGGTAAAGAATAATGGAAATATAAATCTTACAGGGGTTTTAGTAAGCGACCCAATGGTTAATTTGACAAAAAGGACCGGAGATCATGCCGATTCAGGTGTGTTGAATCCGGGAGAGACATGGGTATATGCAGGAAATTACACTGTAACCCAGGAGGACATAGATCGTGCAAAGGTCGGAAATGTATCGATTGAAAATACAGCTACTGTAAGCTGCAACCAGCTTTCCAACGAAAGCAGTAGTCTGGTACTGCCAATAATCTACATTCCGCATGAACCGCCTAATGCACTAACTCCTGAATCCGAAAACTCTACAGGTCTTCCTGTAGCTAATTTCAGCACAAATGTCACTAGCGGTAATGCTCCACTTTCCGTCCAGTTTACGGACCTTTCCCAAAACGCAATATCGAGGAGCTGGGATTTCAATAATGATGGATTCATTGATTCAACCGATACGAACCCGGTTTACACATACTTCACTCAGGGAACGTATACGGTTAATCTGACAGTGAGCAATGCAAATGGATCCATCTCAAAAATTGCTTCAATAAAAGTACTGCAAACAACTAGCTCCGGCAGTGGCGGAAACAGTGATGTAGCAGTGGAGGAGGATGGAGACAGTGAAGGGAAAGGCTGTTATCGTCAGAAATGAAGCAAATGGCTCAACTGCAAATACGGCTGCAGCCGCAAATGTAACACCAACTGAAAATAAAACTTCGAATATGGGACAAAGCAGTACACCAGCAAACGTTGAACCGACACCTGTGCAAACAGTCACCGGAACTCCTGCAAAAGAGAGTAAGAAAACTCCTGGATTTGAACTACTTTGTGGGATAACTGGACTGCTAGCTGTATTCCTTTATAGAAGAAGATAAAAAAGAAATAAGAAGTAGAGTCAAAAGAGTCTCAATACAGAAAAAGCAGGATGGAGAGTCAACATCTCCATCTTATTTTTTAGATTTTTATTTTTAACTAAGTATACATCTATTAAAGCTATAGAAACCAAATTTCTCCCTTACTTTTTATAATTTTTAACTGAATCAAATCCTCAAAATCATTACTTTATAATTCAAGGAAATTGAGGCTTTCAACTTATTCCTTATATTTCTTATGCTGAAAAATCAGAGCATTTCTACATTACTCGCTTTGATTCTATTTTTGTTCATGCATGATCCAATAAATTAGAGTATTTTTTATAAAATGAAAATTTCATCAAAGTGTTTAAAAATTATAACAGAGTTTTAAACTTAAAAAATATTTTTAATAACTTAAAAAGAGAGGAAATATAAATGAAAAATAAAAAAAAGTTTAGTTCGGTAACACTAGCATCGATGGTTTTTATTCTAATCCTCATTTCATCTACTGCATCGGTAGGTGCTGAACAAAATACTTCATTTGGACCTTATGCGTATATTACTAATTCTTGGGATCACACTGTCTCAATAATTGACACTGAAACTGACACCGTTAAAGCCACTGTGCCTGTAGGAAGCTATCCTGTAGGAGTTGCAATTAATCCTGCGGGAACAAAGGTATATGTAACAAACGAAGGCAGCAATGATGTCTCGGTAATTGACACTGCAAACAGTACTGTTACAGCCAACGTGAACGTGGGATTTGGCCCTCACGGAGCTGCAGTCAACCCAGACGGAACAAAGGTATATGTGACGAACTATGGAGATAACAATGTCTCGGTGATCGATACATCAACTAACACTGTTATAGCGTCGGTGAATGTAGGTGGTAATCCTCAGGGAGTTGCAGTCACTCCGAACGGAGAAAAGGTATACGTTGCGAACTCCTGGGACTCCACTGTCTCACTAATTGATACGGCAACGAATACTGTTGCAGCTACGATACCTGTAGGCGACAGTCCAAATGGAGTTATAGTCAATCCTGAGGGAACAAAAATATATGTGACGACCAGTGGAGATAGAACTATCTCCGTAATTGACACAGCAACAAACACTGTTACAGCTACGGTAAATGTTGGAAACTGGCCTTATGGAATTGCAATAAACCCGGATGGAACTAAAATATATGCGACAAACTCTGGCAGCAACACCGTCTCCGTAATTGATGCGGCAACAAATATTGTTATAGCCACAGTACCCGTAGGAAACGATCCTGCAGGAATTGGGGTCAATCCAGAAGGAACAAAAGTATATGTGGCTAACACAGCTAGCAATACTATTTCTGTAATTGATACGGCAACAAACACTGTTATGGCCACTATAAATGTGGGGAGCAAACCTATTTGCTTCGGGCAGTTTATAAGTTCCATCCCCGAACAACCACAGCTACCTGTTGCAAACTTCAGCAGCAACGTCACCACAGGCAATGTTCCTCTTTCTGTGCAGTTTACAGACCTCTCCGAAAATACAGCAGCATGGAATTGGAGTTTCGGAGATGGAAGTTTTTCAACCGAGCAGAATCCGACACATACCTATTCTACAGCAGGTAACTATACCGTTACTTTGACAGTAAGCAATGGAAGCGTTACAAACTCAAAACTTGCTACAATAACTGTTTTGGAAAAAAACGAATCAATAACTTATAATGTTGTCGGAATCCATTATAAATGCGACAGCTGGTCTAATGAACAGTATCCATTAATCAATTTATTTGAAGGGAACTATACTCCATTACTTACCAATGGCGATCCAATATGGCGATCCCATATTAACAAGCTAGCCAAGCTCGTTCTTGACAGCAATGAGAAGTACACCCTCAAGACCGGTGAAAAACTAGATCTCGGCTCTGGATATGTTCTTGAAGTAAAGCAGGTCGATGTTGACGGTCAGAAAGTGTGGCTTGAGTTTACAAGGACGGACAATATATAGATGATCAGATCGTCTCAGCTGATTCTGGAGACCATACCTGGACTTGCAAACGTGACAAGATTCAGGGCGAAGACAATATTCCTGTCCTGAAAGTCCATGTTAACCAGGTCTTCCAGGGTACGATCGACAGCATTGCCCAGATCGACGGTATCTGGCTCATCGATTACACAAACGCCAGGACTCTCGAAGTCGGGGACGAATTTGGAGAATCTGCACTTACTCAAATCATTAACGGGATAGATGAATCTAACCTGGGAGGTCTTGTATTCGAACGTCCTGCATTCGAGCGTCCTGTGTATGCATACATTACAAACACCGAAAGCAACACTGTATCTGTAATTGACACAGCTACGAACACTGTTATAGCCACAGTGAATGCTGGAAGCTAGCCTTGGGGAGTTGCAGTAAACCCGACGGGAACAAAGGCATATGTGACTAACTGTAATATCGATACTGTCTCCGTAATTGACACAGCAACTAACACTGTTACAGCCACCGTGAATGTAGGAAACTATCCTTATGGAGTTGCGGTCAGCCCCGACGGGAAAAGGGTATATGTGACGAACGAATTAAGTAACAATGTTTCTGTAATTGATACGGCCACAAACACTGTTACAGACACTGTGAATGTAGGAAATTATCCTTATGGAGTTGCAGTCAGCCCCGACGGAAAAAGGGTATATGTGACAAACTATGGGCGCCTGCCAGCAACAATGTCTCTGTAATTGATGCAGCAACTAACACTGTTATAGCTACTGTAAACGTAGGAAGCTGGCCTCGTGGAATTGCAGTAAACCCGACAGGAACAAAAGTATATGTAGCTAATTATTGGCAGCAACACTGTGTCTGTTATTGACACTGCGACAAACATTGTCTACATCTACTGTGAATGTAGGAACACTATCCTTATGGAGTTGCAGTCACGCTAGATGGAAAAAAAGTATATGTAGCTAATACGGGAAGGAACACCGTTTCTAGTAATTGATGCTTCATCAAACACTGTTATAGCCACTGGTGCCTGTAGGATTCACTCCTGCGGAGTTGCAGTCACTCCAGATGGAACAAAAGTATATGTGGCGAACCGGAACAGCAACACCGTTTCTATAATTGACACAGCAACTGACACTCTTATAGCCACTGTGAATGTAGGAGACAGTCCTTCTGCCTTCGGACAGTTTATAAGTCCTCTTCCAGCATTAGAACCAGCATTTCCTGTTGCAAACTTCAGCAGCAACGTCACTATGGGTAATGTTCCTCTTTCTGTGCAGTTTACAGACCTATCCGAAAATGCAACAGAATGGAACTGGAATTTTGGAGATGGATCCAGTTCAATAGAACAAAATCCAATTCATGTTTATTCTACGGCAGGAAACTATACCGTTACTTTAACGGTAAATAATTCGGCAGGTAGTGATGTGGTAACCAGGCAGGTTTATATAATTGCTTCAAAGCATGAGGATACTATAATTTGGGGTATCGTTCCGCTTTCTTTGCAATTTACTGATCTATCCGAAAACGCATCATCCTGGAAGTGGAATTTTGGAGACGGTACTAACTCGACCGAGCAGAATCCAAGGCATACTTACACTAAAGCAGGCCAGTATGCCGTTTCTGTAACAGTAAACAATACAGCTGGTATTAATACGGCAACCTATACTGGTTACATAAACGTGGTAAACTCTCTGGAACCTCCGGTTGCTGCTTTTTCAGCATTATCCACATATGGAAAATTGCCATTAAATGTAAGTTTTACAGACAATAGCAAAGGATTGCCTACCTCATGGAAATGGTATTTTGGAGACGGAACTAATTCGACCGAGCAGAATCCGACGCATATTTACTCTAAGACAGGACAATATGCAGTTACTTTGTCAGTAAGCAATGTTGCTGGCAGTAATTCGATAACAAAATTGAACTATATTAGCGTTGGTAACTCCTTAAAAGCTCCTGTTACTTCTTTCTCGGTATCAATAGCCCCATGAAGATAGCAAAATATCAGTTACTGACAAAAGCAAACAAACATTGTATATTGAAAAGAAAATAAAGAAATTAAAACCCCGAAAAAGTTGATAAATTTCGGGGCTTTATTTTTCGCATGATTACGTCCTTAAGATATACTTATAAACTACAGAGGAAATATAATTTTAAACTAATTTTACAGTGAGGTCTTATAGTTTTATTAAGACCTTTTAATCTGTTCACTCTTGACTTGCAAGAGATTCAT
>CAWFUY010000039.1:0-69566 GCA_963818955.1 uncultured Methanosarcinaceae archaeon
TAAATTGCATTATAAATTGTGATGCTGCAATATGTTTTAATTAAAAACAATTTTTATTATAATATATTTAATATAATATGATCTCTTTGTTAATTCTGGAGTGGTGGAGTAAAGAATTACGTGGGGAATAAGTGGGGTATCATCACAAAAAAGAATTACCTGGAGGTCGCTGATCTGTCTTCGAATGCTTATGTTCGGGGGAGCATAATATTTCGAACAGACTGTATTCGGGAATGCAGGAAAGGGATAGCACCTCTGGAATTCTTTTAGTAATGCTCTTGATTTCCTTATCACTTGTTTTAATCGTTTATTTGTAATGGAACATTAAATATTTTGAACTTTTTTTGAGAAAAAGAGACTACTTCTACGTTTCCTCTTCGCGATTGGTCAATAAACATTTTTATTAGATATATTTATATAAAATAAATGAGTTGTAAACATCGATCGAGCGAGGAATATTACCTTTTTTGATATTAACTCTCAAAACCCCCACTCCCCAAAACCCCCCCACTCCCCAAACTCGCTCGATTATTCCTCTATTACAGAGACATGCTTATAATCTATTTATACTGTTCAAATTGTTTTCTTTTTTTAGTTAGAGGGTTAAGAGTAAGTTACGATGTGATTATTACGGGATATGAATGGACAGCCGGCTTGAAAAGATTATCCAAACACCTTACTTTACCTATAGGAGCCATACAAAGGGTGTAGGCACCAGTCATGAAGCCTTACGAGGGTGGCTTTTATCCCAAACCTTGAATCCGAGGACTCTTTAGTTAATGTATCCCGAATTCAGTTTTGAAATCGACTTATTGTCCTTTAATTTATGAACCTATATTATATATTGGTTGAACGAGCTAATTATATTAATAAAGTATGAGTAAATGACGAGTGAAGTGATTTATACATGACAATTAAGATGAAAATACTCAAACGAATCGGTGGAAATGAATGGAAAAACGATGAAAAAGGTATACATCGTGTATACTTCGATAATCTCGTTGACTGGTATGGATTAGAAGGTATTAGAAAAGATCAAGAATCTAAAATACGCAGCGTATTAAAACGAACGAAAGTCTGGTACGATGTGAAAACAGGTAAAATATCGTACACGGATACCTGTAGAGAGAGCCATGATAGTATGATGGTTGGCCAAATATTCGAAACCATCAAGAAAAACATCATAGCACGATATAAACTTGAAAAACAACTAAGTGAAAATCAGGTTCAAGCGCCCGAGTAGGTGATATAATGGCAAGTCACAAGCTGGTGATTTATAGCGGCTATTAGAAGTTTATTAGTCTGTGTGTTCACAATCTTAGCTTTGCGCCAGGATATGTCATCTTTGGATGCAGGAAGCTCTTAATGAACCCTTTAAATACGATGTTTTTATTTGTCATTCATCCAAAGATAAACCTATTATCTCAACTCTAATTGAAGATTTCAAAAAGGAAAATGTTACTTATTGGGTTGATGCAGAGCAAATTAACTTTGGCGATTCAATAACTGAAAAAATCACTGAAGGCTTAGAAACTAGTAACTATGTAATTCCATGCATTAGTAAAAACCTATAAAATATTGACCGTCCTTCCAACGATAAAGACATACTATATAAATCTAATAATCAAGCTGAAATTATACCTCATCCAGATGATTCAAAAAGGATAAATGATCAACCTCACATTTTATTGGACCCATCGCTTCTGCAAACATTCTGCTAAAAGACGCAAAGCATAGAGATGAATTGCGTGAGAAGTTCGGAGTCAAAGCTATAGAAATGGAAGCTTCGGGTATTGGCGGATTCGACATGGATTCATGAAGTAGGATATTTGGTTGTAAGAGGCATTTGTGATTATTGTGATTCTTATTAAAATAATGATTGGCAGCAATACGCTGCTATTGTAGCTGCAGCTTATACAAAGGCTTTGATTGAGTCGATGCCATAATTTTCACATTCTATAAGCTTTTACACGCTCGTAGCGGGCTTCAAAGCCAGATTCAGGATATTAGACAGGAGCAACTTTTTTAAAGGCACGAGGATATCTTTGTGATAAAAAGGACGGCCATTGCTGCTGCTTTCTGAGTTTATCGGGAGTCAAAAATAAGGCTTGTAGGTGTAGGGGTCTCAAGACTAAGGGAAAGAGATGATAGTCAGACGTCGATTATGGATTTTGGTTAAATTCTGACTCTGTGAAGATCCTCTAATTAGATTATGCACTATAAAACGTTCAGACCAAACCATTTTTCGGATAGGCTCTAAGTATCTTCCTATTATCTTTTCGAGGTCTTCCTTCAGTTAAAAGCACAAAATGATCAGACTTATGAGCTGAAGAAATTGGAACGAAGGTGCATACTAAAAGTAACAAGGGATTCGGACGAAGACTCAAATCGCAGAAAATGCAGCCTACCTGATTTTTCACCTACTACGATAATATTGTTAGCAGGAGCTAGACAATATTTCTCAAAAATTGAGTCTCCACTAAAACTAGCTATCGAGATATTTTTTCTCAAGTCCCACACTTTTATAGCATCCCTTATTAATAGAATTAGATACTTGTTCCATCTTTATTGATTTGAAATGACTCAATTTTATCATTAATATCTATTTTAGTATGTCCAATCTCTTTTCCATTTTCGATTTTCCATATTTTAATCACATTATCTTTTGATATTGAAGCAACATTAAGTCCATCAGCACTAGTAGTAATTGCGTATACTTCTTCATTATGACGGTTAAATAATACAGAGAGTTCTTTTCCACTTTTAATATCCCACACCTTGCACGATCCGTCAGATGCTCCCGAGATTAGTCTAAGACCATCGGGGCTCAAAGCAATACTAGTAATGATTTCTTTGTGTCCCTCAAGTACTGTCTGTGCCCAACCTTTATTTAAATCCCAGATACTAATACGATTTTCCTTGGTCCGATTTATGAAAAAACCTGCAGGAGATATGGCGAATATATTTTTTAAACTTATAGGCAATTTTTTTGAATATACAGTCATATTTGTGCCCTGGATTTCAAAAACATTGACTTTGTTTGGGTGGATGCTTATAATTTGTTTTCCTTCAAAAGTAAAAGTAACATCATATGTATGATCACCATAATCAAGAGATGGATATTCCTTTCCATTTTCTAAATTCCAGCCTTTTTCTAAATTCCAGTATTTTAATTTGCCAAGTTTCTGTGCCGAGAAAAAGTGTTTATTATCTGGACTTATTGCAAGGGCATCGAACGTTGTACCATAAGAATCATTTTCAGTTCGGGAACATAGTTCTCTCCCCGTTTTTAACTCCCAAACCTTTATATTACGATCAAACGCGCCAGAAATGACATACTTTTCATCCGAACTCATAGATAATGCTGTAATCCATTCAAAATGGCCCTTTTGTTTGTTGTCCAGTTTCTTCTCTAAATTATAAAAATAAATTGAACTTGAGTTTGTCGAACACAACATAAAATTTCCATTTGGACTAATTGAAATATCCAATATAAAATCTGGATGACTTTCAAGAGAGCCAATTTCCTTCTCCCTATTAATATCCAAAATTTTGATCCTATTTCTTTCACCCACAAAAGCATACTTGCCATACGCAGATAAAGCTACGGCATTAATAATCATGGATGAATCTTCATCGTAAGAACTATTTGGATTTATCATTTCCCCACTATTTATATCCCAAATAATCAAATATGAAGAATCGTATATTCCTAATCCATAGGGGCAATCAACATCTATAGCAACGGAAGTTAGCTCATTCATTTCTAGATCTTTTATCGGTGCTGTCCATGACCTAGTTTCTTTCAGCGCTTCAAGATCCCAAATCTTAAAAGTTTCATCCTCGTTTGATACTGATATGGCACTTTTCCCATCCATAGAAATGCTTAAAGAAGAGATCTTAAAATTATGATTTCCCAGAGTGATGTTGTTACCATCCTCTAGATTCCAGATCTCAAGTCGTTGTTCAATTGATATTATTGCTTTTTTGCCATCCTTTGTTAAAGCTATTAGACTGATCTCATCTTCTATACCCTCAATTTCTTTGACCATTTTTAAGTGTTTTAGATCCCAGACCATTAATGAATATACGGAATTATAATTATCAATACTGTCTCAAGTTCTTTTTAATTACTGCCACTACAGCAGTTATTCCATCTGGAGATATAGCATAAGCAGTGAAGGCAGAAGGGACTTCCAAGAACCCCGACCAAATGATCATTGGGAGAAGTTAGGCTTGTCGTTAGTGGATATAGGCATGACTCGTTCTCTAGTTCTCTAAGCTCTCTTATTACATGCTGTACAATTGGGGATTTCGAGTCCATTAAGCGTCCATATAATTGGCTCCGGAGTTGAGTCTTATCTCGGTAAAGAATATGCGCTGAGAGTCGTATAGCGTTTTTTATTATATCTAGATCTGTATCGTCGTACATATAGTCATAATCAGGGATCAAAGAGTATACATTAGTTACATTCAACTTTGATTGTAGCCAGTCAAAGTTTACTAACAAACTACTAAGCTCCTGGTTAAGACCTGCCTTCGCGAGGTGATAGGGTAGATACTTGTAAACATATCCATCATCTAGCAGAGTACTCCAATAACCATTACATTTGCTTTTGTATGCCTGAATCAACTGATTATGCACCTTTTTTAAATTGCCCATTTGATTCATGACATAATCGTGCTGTAGGTCGTGAAGAGATACTAAGCGATTAGGAACTTCACCATCCAGCCGAAGGAGCGCTCTGTCTTTTAATTTAGTGAGCAACTTATCTACATTTCGTTTTTTCAAATTACCAGTATGTATCCAAAGAGTTTCAATTGCAGCTTCAGGTACGAATTCATTTTTTGGGAAGATAGCTAACTCCTGATAACGCTGAATTGCATTATTTTCCTCATCTTCCTCCTCACTAGAAAGAAAATCAACACTAACTTTTAATGCTCTCCAATACATTGCTACTTGGATAATTAGGAAAATGAGCTTCAATATATTTTATATCAGCATCATGCAAAGCTTCCAATACACTTGACCATGTGACTCCACTTTTAACCATGGCACCACACATGGTCAAAGCAAGTGGCAAGTATCCACATTCTCTAGCTACTCCTTTAGCCTCTGATGGTAATGAGTTTGCGTCTTTTTCACACCAGTCCGCCATAAGCTTCAGGGCATCACGCTCGCGAGCATTTCGATCTTACATTTCTTAGCCCCGATTGAGGTAACAATATCTTCATTTCGTGTGGTAATTAGCAGTCTACAGCGCGGACCTAAAGCATTGACTAAAGGTGTAATATCTGTAACCTTCCAAACATCATCAAGTACAATAAGGCAAACCTTATTGAAAAGTACATTTAAAAGACTGATTTCTGCTTGTTTTTGGCTTCTGTAATTTGCAGGGTCATCTCCGAATTCAGTTCCAATTAGTCTCATATCTGCAATAGGATCAGAGTATTGCGAACCTACTTTTACCCAAAGTATTCCGTCATTAAAAGCTCTCCTAACTTCAACAGAACAAGCAAATGCTGCTGCTAATACAGATTTTCCTGATCCTCCCATACCTTGCAGTGCAGTAATTTTCTTTGTTGATGTAATTACCACAGGTTTCTCAATGTCAGCCATTATAAGCTCTTTAAGCTGGTTCAGATACTCTTTTCGAGGTAAATAGTTAGGAGGAAGTGATGGGATCGAAGTAAGAAATGGGCCTAGTTTGGGCAAGGGCTCTGAAATAATACGAAGTAATTCCTCTAGAGCTTCATCATATTGTCTATCTTTAAGGAAGTTAGGGCAATGTAGTTTTGAAAGTTCTGGAGGAACCAATTTTAGTTTTCTTAGATTGTAATCGCCCATACGTAAGATCGGAATCACACCTTTAGAAAAAAGGAGTGCATGCTCCCACTCTGACTTAACATAATCCGATTTTACAGCATTTGGCCCAATTACAGCTATCAAACGATCAGATGCTTCAATAGCATCTCGAAGCTCCTGAAGAAAAGTGCGGCCTCGGCTCTCCATTTTCTCTGAGGTCCCACCATACCTTAATTCCGTTTTTTGTGAGATCTTCATAAAGCTGTTTGACAAATGGCTCGTCGTCATGGCGTGCGTATGAAAGAAAGACTTGACCCATAATTTCTCACTAAAATTTACTCCAAGGCAGTATATATTTTTTGTTGAATTGAAACAGTTCATTTAGGTTATTGATAATTGGTAAATCTTATCAGAAAATACTTTCACCCAACTATCTAATATATTTTAATATTTTTATAATAATTCCTTAATGCTCTCGCTCAATCCTCATACAAAAGCAACGAACGGTAAATTGTCCTTCACGTAGACATGGATAGTTTTTTCGCATCTGTAAAGGTAGAGAGAAGCCGAAACTTAATGGGCTTCCTGTTGTAGTAGGTGCAGATCCAAAGAGGGGTAAAGGTCGAAAGTAGGCTTTTCACCTCCAATAAGCTTTTACACGCTCGTAGCGAGCTTCAAAGCCAGATTCAGGATAATTATACAGAGCTGCTTTTTGAAGACGAGGATATCTTCGTAATTAGAGGACAGACATTGAACTCTTGCTGAGTTTAACGGAAGTCAAAAAATAAGGCTTCTGGGTGTTGGAGTTTCGAAGATAAGGAAAAGAGACAAAAGACAGGGCTGTGAATTGAGAACAGAAAAAGCTTCAAAGCCAGATTCAGGATAATTATACAGGGCTGCTTTTTGAAGACGAGGATATCTTCGTAATTAGAGGACGGCCATTGAACTCCTGCTGAGTTTAACGGAAGTCAAAAAATAAGGCTTGTGGGTGTTGGGTTTCGAAGCTAAGGGAAAGAGACAAAAGACATACGCTTATAACTGATTTTGCATGACCAATCCTGAAAACAAAAAGAAACTGTTTTAAGCGTTAATATGCATAGAAATTTCTGGTGTCTGGCAGTTATAGACCAAGAGAAAATTCAGGATAAATGTCTTAGCGAAGATCCGAAAGAGCGTATAAAGGCATTTGAGAAATTTAAGAGTAATTTTTTGTTATTACCTGATAAACAAAAAGCATGGAATGACTTAATTAAATTGACCAAATACTATGACCATTTTGGAAGAAAATTCCTTAGCCAATGCCAATAGAGTTTTATTGAATTATTAGAGATGATTGAGTCAATCAATCACTCTCAATTAATTTCCTTCAACATTTTTATGATTGTTTCTTCCTTGATCTGAACGACTTGAAACATTGAAGTCGGATGAAATTCTTCAGCTATCTTCTTGCTCAGTTTGTCGTAAGTTTCTCCTATCTTTGCATACTGAGCCAATATTTCCTCATTTGGTTCTTTCAGCTCATTTGCAACTTTGCCATACATCCAGATTAGCCAATTCTTAGTGATTTCACTAAGCTGTATCTCAGGATCATTAATTGTCTCTACAATCCATTCTGCAAGCTTGTTGATAGCTGCTAATCTCTTTCCACCTTCAAACTCGAATGTTGAGTCGAATTTCTGACAGATATCTTTTAATCCAACCATATTATTCACCTCTTATTTTCCTTCGTAAAGTCATAACTCGAAATATTTTACCTTTTGGTTTGACAGTTTTTTCTCCGCCAAGTTCCTCATACAGGTCTGGATCTATATCTTGAATAGCTTTCATTGCATCCTTAATCCCCTGCCTCAACAGGTCTATTGTACCTGGAATTGCAATGTTTGCGATTACATGAGTCTCATCCACATAGTCTTTATCTTTAATATGTCCAGCATTCTCAATTTGCCTTAAAAGGCTGAAGAATAAGTCTTTCCATTTATCTTCCCCCAAATCAAGATTCAAACCTATGAACCATTTTACCATTATATTGTAGCGTGCTTCGTATTCCATTTCTCGATTTGAGTATTTATAAAGAAAAAGTGACCGGAATCTGGTGTTATAATTTAAAATTCTATCTTAAATCTCTTCCGATTTTTGTTATTATTATTTGGATACCTTTCAGGTTGCGACTATTTTTTAGGCTTCTTCGTATATAGACAAATAAGTTCACCTAATAAACCCAAAACAACAATGAATATAATGTGTATCCATAATGAAAGCGGGAGTTTCCAAAATCTCACAAATAAACTAAGAATTGCAACTATATAAATATTATTACAAAGTAATTGCCTTTCATTTACCAAGCCAAGAATTTTGCTGCAGCCAGTTTCAACCGTGATATTATTGAAAGATGAGACTTCATATTTCACTGGACATACAGTATGTTATTCGACCATAGTAGCAATACTACAACCTATCTATACTTTATATCCATGATCAGGAAGAATCACACTGTCTGATTTTATCATTCTACCAGGATAGACGATTACTCCAGACCCGATTTTAACTCTATTGCCGATAGCCGGACCCAAAACATAATATCCTGAATTAACTAGCTCATCACCGACGAGAACTTTCACCATCGGTGAATTCATCTTGGGTTCGCCGCCTTCATTAGCATTACGTAGAATTAAATCTGTGATATGTGATCCACCTCCGAGAAATGAATGATTTCCAACTATCGAAAAACGAATATCAGTATTAATAATTGAATCGTTCATAACACAACTCATAACAATATTTCGGTTTGCAAGAAGACTGCTTCGTGCTCCCAACACTCCTAACCAGACCAAACTATTCGGTTCAAGTAAAGCTTGATCCCCAATGCATCCCGCTGCAATAGTCACATTTGGCCCGATAATAACTCCATTACCTATAGTAGTTGGGCCTATTATTGTTGCTGTAGGATCTATTTGACAATCTTTTCCAATATGGACCGGCCCACGACGTTTTGATAGATAAGATAATATTTTTCTAAGTATCGCATTGCGATTTTTAGTACCGTTATTCAGTTGGCGATCTTGACAATGAATGCCCCATGTAAAATTAGCAAAAAGTAACTGTGTCCAATGCTTGATAGCAATATAGGATAATAGTGGTACCTGTAGTTGCATGGGGGGAAATAAATTCCCTTCTGCAACAAACGAAGTTTTTAAGAATCTTTTTTCTGAACCGGATTCTAATGATGGCAAGGAAAAACAGGAAAGAGGTATACTTTCCGTATCTATTGTTACAGGTATGAAATCCTTCCCTTGCTCTTTAGCCGGGATAAAGAAAAAATCTCCCAAAAATAAATTTCCCACGTGTTCCATATTATGCTGCGGGCAGCAAGCATGCAAGCTTATACAGGGGTCAGTATCCGAAAATGCTATACGTGCAGGTTTTCCAACTGCCAAAGCTTTGTCTAAAAATCTCAAGACCAGTTCTTTATTGAAGTAAATATCATCACGGTAAACAAGAGTTGGGGAGGCAGATGGAATAATCTCTTCTAACGATGAGACAAAAAAAGGTTTTTCTTCAACTTTTAGATGTCTGAATACATCTTCCTGATGTTCAAAGATTGTTCTGTTCAATACTTGCAATTCGGCAGCTGGTAATTCGAAGGGATGGATTATTTTCTTTGTCTCAAGGACATACCTTCTCATCGACCTGTCCGCAATATATCGGGAGCTCATGCAGGAAATAACATGAATGTTTCCTTTAAAGAGTTTATGGCTAGCAATTGCATAAATTTCTATTTGTATTTTATCGTAACTATTCAGAAAAGGAACGCCGCTAACTATACTCTGATAGTTACAACATATATTTTCTATTAATTATTAAAGGTTTTTTCCGGTAGCGTTAAAGAATGCATCTTCTAATGAGAGAGAATTTTCCACAAGTTTAAAAACCTGGCCTCCGCTTTCAACAATTAACCTGTTGATTTCAGGTTTGACATCTACCTTGGAATTTACATAAATTTCCAAAGTATGTTCATCTTTCAACTCGGTTTTGAAAACAAAATCCAGATTTTGAACTAAAGAAATTATTTCAGAAGATAGATTGTAGACTCCAATTGTAATAACCCCATTTGATTCAAGGTGACGAATTTTTTCAATTGCACTTTCGACGACAAGCTTGCCTTTATCCAAAATTCCAACATGAGTACAAATTTCCTGTACTTCAAGGAGGTTATGGGACGAAAGAAATATTGTGATCCCTTTGTTATTGAATTCATGAAGAATTTGCCGTATTTGACGGATTCCAACTGGATCAAGGCCATTTGTGGGTTCATCGAGAATTAATATTTTGGGATTATTCAAAAGAGCCTGTGCAACCCCTAGCCGCGTCTTCATGCCATGAGAAAAATAACCCACTTTTTTGAACATTTCATTACCAAGTCCAACATGGTCTAATAAATATCTGGATTGCTCCATGCTCTCTTTTTTACTCAGACCTTTTAATCTACCGTAATAGACCATGTGGCTTAAGGCAGTACGCTCATCATAAAAACCGGAATCCTGGGGAACCAAGCCCAGAATATGTTTAATCTTTTCTGATTCGGAAGACAAGTCCATGTCATCAATAAAAATCTGTCCTTGCGTAGGTATTGAGAGTCCGGATAATAATTTTATTGTCGTTGTTTTACCAGCACCATTTTGACCCAAAAAGCCGTAGATACTCCCTTGATCTACATTTAAGGAAAGATCTTCCAGAACGAAGCGAGAGCCATATTTTTTATACAAGTTTTTGGTAGCAATAGACACAGTAATTATAAATCCCTCCTTTTAATGGCTACCAAACTCATAGATAAATAGACTGATATGTACAAAAGCATTGAAAATAAGCTTTCAAGGATCCTGAAATATCCAGTCTTAAACGAGAAGTCTGTCATGAAATCAATATTATTAGCACCGTAATAAAACGGAGTTAAAAATTTTAAATAATTACTGTCTCCTTTCAAATAGAAAAATATCAAAATCCCAAGGAAGATTGTAGACATTGTAAATGATATTTTGTTATTGTCAGACAGTGTTGAAATTAATAAAAAAATACTTATGAAACAACCCAAATAAAGGTTTGAAAAAATCCAAAACAAAACGATATTTTCAAATTGAAAGGCATTACCTGCGGAATATTGCTGTATTAAGCTTATAAGTGCAATTACAGAAGAAACGGAAATGGACACCAAAAACAAAAAGAAAAACTTTCCCAATATGAAAGATGATCTGTGAACCTTGGAGATAACGTATCTTATTGATCCGGTTTCGATTTCACTGCTTACACTATCAAAAGATGTTATCATAACCATAAAAGGTCCGATAAACAATACCACCAAATATGAAATCAAAGTATATGGGATGCCCCTGAAATTTTGAAATAAAAAAGGTACATAAATGCTGTAGTGCATTGCTAAAAAACAAAGGAAGATAAATATTCCACCAAAAAACCATACATATCTACTTTTTGAACCCCTAAACATTTCATCTTCCTCAATAATCTGTATTTCCGAGAGATTCATATTTTCTCACCCTGTTTATTCTTACTCATATTGGAGGCAACTAAAGCTACAAAGAATCCGATTATTGAATGGAAATAGAACATGATGAGCAAAAAGACAAGAATAAGATATAAAGATGTACCTCCAATATTTTGCTTAGTTACAGCATTGCTGTCATACAGCTAATGAGAGAATAGCTGCTACAAAGTGCAAAGTAATTACTAAACTCCCAATTAATTTGAGGGTTCTATAATTGCCATAGTACATTTTTTCTAAAAGTTTATATGGCTCTCCGCTTTTTCGTATGATATTGTCACAAAAACCAATGCGAGTAAAATGAAAAAGTATCTTATCCATAGAAATAGCGAAGAGTCAATGGTGGCTCTTCGCTGTTTTGTATGGGTCGAAAATAATTGATTAGTTTGGAAGTAATCAGCTCAAATAGAAAAACATCAAGCTTGAATTTGATTTTAACAATAACTGTTCCTAAATTTTATACGTGCTACTTCAACATTTTGGAGCTAAATGTAGTTTACCCATACAAAACAGCTAAGAGCCAAAATTATTTTCGGTTTCAATAAATTTTATAGGAATGCAAAGCTTCATATTCGTTTTATACTAAAAGTGCAAAACCAAACAACCCAATAGGTTTAAATAAGTAGCTGTGTATATGTTTTACTGTAAGCAAGTTCCTTTTGAAATTATCAAAATATTAAATTCAAGCATTGCAATTATACCGTTTTTTAATTTTGATACCGCAGTGCATTAGGCATTTGGGCCAATGTAATTAGCCACCTTTGTTCCACTCTAATTATTTGGGTGGTTGTATGTATATATGTTGTATCATGAAGAACAAAGCTATACATGTGAACTACCTGAGGTTTGGCTTTTAAATTGTGCATGCAATTCGAAGTATTTCGTTTTGGGTGGTGCATGGAACGACATATTGTTTAATGGAATTGTAAGGTGATTACATGAAAATCGGAAAAAATAAAATTTTAAAAACATTAAGTTTCGGACACAAAGTCGCTATGGCTAAGGAATGTAGATGTCCATTATGTGCATTGAGAGTGGACATAGAAGAATTCAGAAACAAGGTGTTTATTAGGGAATTCGAGGCTACTGGGCTGTGCCAGGGTTGTTTGGATATGATTTATGGATATAAGGTAGCATGGTGACGGTCTGTTGCAAGCCTGCGAAGCCCTTCATAGCATTATTAAAAACTGTTTGCGGGCTTTTCATGTCACCCGTTCATTTATTAGATACTTTTTTATAATGTCGAGCTCAACTTCCGTTTCAAGTCCAATGTTGTTGTTTACCTTTTTTTCATCTAACACTTGATTAAAAACACTTGAAAAATTTGAAGGATAACTTAAAATAGTTTCCATCAGTATTAATATTGGAATTGGATGCAAATAAGGGGCAATAATCTCCTAAACGTGTCATTAAGGATTGCTAGCCCTTCTTCAAATAGTATGCTTGGGGGAGTATATTTTGAAGGACTGTAATAGGGATGCAGGAATTTTGGCTCAGTGATTCAAGGAGATGAGACTATTTTACAATTCCCTATACCTTTGATTTGCATCCATTTTACATTCCGACCCCCCTAAAAAAATATAACTTAATTTTTTTATTCATATAGTTAATTCTGAATTTTGCTAACTATTAGATATTAATTATTCAATTTTCAATAAATATTGTGAAATTTGTTTAAATTTCCGATATTTCACTCAAATCTGGACTTGGTTTTTTTGAACATTGCAGAATTCAAGCCAAAATTATTGATTTTTTTGAGTATGTGTTCACAGCAGATCCAATAAATTTAATCAGTCATTGAAAAATTCACCTTATTTTTAAAGGAGGGTCGGAATGTAAAATCCATCAGGCTAGTCAGCCCAATATAAGAAGGTGAACGAGCGAGCTTGGGAGTGGGGGGTATAGATAAAAAAGATATCTATGCTCGCTCGCTTAATATTATGTATGTCTTCACACTGATATATTATTTTTTTAAACTAATCATTATATTAATCGTAAACAAAAAATATCTAATGGTATAACTAAAACAACTGAATGTCTATTTTCGTACGAGAGGGAAAAACAGTAAAAGTAAACGAATATAAAATAAAAAAGTAATGAAGAAGCCAATAAGTGTCTTCGCCTGTTTAGGCATATAACGCAAGAAGTAGATAAACTGACATTCTTTACAGGCTATTCACCCGTAAATCATAATCGAATCTAGCCTTGCAGTACCTAACTTTGTCCAGTACTTATAAATTGTACAGTGCTGAATTTCGCTGTCTGAGTTTAATTTCAAGCTAGAATGACATTTTGGACATATTTTTAGACTTGTTGTAAATAACCCTCCTTTCAAATGCTAAGTTAACAGAAGCTTACCTCAATCCTTCGTTGAAGGTAAATGAGAAGTCCAAGGGCATTTCATTCCTTTACTGCATCCCCCATACAGCCGCTCTGAATATGCCCCCTTTACACATAATAGAGCAGAAACTTACCCTCGGACTGTTCTTGCACATTAGCTCATACTTGCGATTCGTTATTTCTGTTCTCTTCCAGTTCACATCATAATAATATTATAAATTACTTTAAATTAATTGTATAAAAAATTTCTTTGCATCAAAACATGTTTTTAGACCAAAAGTTTCAATGCAATCATTGAACCCAGTAAGCGTCTGCCTATAATGATATTATTGATTTAGTGAATTTTACAATATTCCAACAATGACTTTTAGGGTAACCTAAGGAAATGCTGTGGTGGAAACTATGTCTTTTTTTCTTCGATAAACTTTATGTCTTCGTAGATTGAAACAAGGAATGAGAGATAAAGCTATCAAAGGATTTCGTATTGGAATTATTGAGATATAGACCGTATGGAGGAATAAATGGCTAATCAAAGAAGCATTATTAGAAAAAGACAATTCGGCTCCAATAAACCAGTGAGTTCAGAGAATACACCTGAGGAAGTAACAAGAGTCCGAACTCCTCGTAAAGACAAACATGAAATTCTGGCAACAGTAACAAGTTTGCTCGGAGCTAATAGAGTTATGCTACAATGCATGGACGGAGTTACCAGAATGGGTAGAATTCCAGGTTCCAAGAAAAAGAAAATGTGGGTTCGTGAAGACGATATTGTCATAGCCAGCCCATGGGAATTCCAAGACTCAAAAGCTGATGTTATATGGAAATACACAAGACCGCAAATAGAATGGCTTGAAAGAAAAGGTTACATTAAGTAAGGTACTATTGAACTTGATTTTTTAACCGATATTCGTTACATAATTATCGTGGTTTATGGTACAAAATTTGACACTATCCGAAAAGTATTGAGACACACTATTCATTGCAATTAGCAATATCAAAATGAGTTGAGACTGGAATTATAAGCCTTATTCCTTTCACAACCTGCCGTTTTCGACTTTTCTGATAGGTTCTATGTATGAATAATTCAATTTCATCTTCAAGATTTATGTTCTCACGCACAAATGCAATACTGATTTCTCAATAAATCACGAGTTCATTCAGGACATCAGTTTTTGACAGGGTTCCTTTGGGTACACCGTTGATTGTTACAATAACCCTTCCTACATTATATTTTTGGAAGAGTTTTACTACATCGTAGAGCTGCATGTCTCCATCAACTGTGATAAGTTCTTTCGTCATGATATCCTTTACCAGTACGTTTGGTTTTCCCTGGGCAATTGCATGGGCAATATCTGTGAAGGTGATTATTCCTACGATTTTTCCCTTATCCTCAACCGGAGCTCCATGAGTGCTGTTCAAAATAAAAAGCTTCGTTACTTCCTGAATACTGGCATTCATGTCCACTTGTAAAGAGGGATATTTAATGTAATGTTTAATTTGTTTTTTAGGAAGAGACATCATTTCGGTAATATTGAATAGAATTGAATTGTTGGTGTCGTCCCTTCCTGTAACTTCTCCACGGATTATGAGTTGATTAACCGGAGTCGGACCAATCTGAAGCTTATCATCCATTAAAAAATCCTTTATGCTTCCTATTACGCGGACTACTCCACTACAGATTTCTGGATTTCTTACGGTTGTAAAACTAATTTCTGAAGCTGTTGCTTTATTAACTATCATATTATTTTTGTAAATCGGTACAACTGATTCATTTTCAGACTGCTGAATGCGTAAAGTATCATATGCTGCTCCAGTATGTTTGTATCCTCCTTTTGGTCCAGGGGAGCCTGCTACTAGTCTCAGTGCTTTTAGCAATTGCATCTGATTGCGAATGGTTCCAGGGCTACATTGGATAAGCTCGGCAATTTCTTCCCCCCTGATTGCTCTGTCTTTTTGCCTCTGTAAGTTGATTAACACAATAATTATATCTCTTTGAATCGGTGTGAGTTCCATATTTTTACCTGTTTTTTTATATTTATCAAATTTAAGAATATTATAAATGCACAATAATGATAAATGTAAGCACAGTATGTATTTGCCATAGTCTTCTATTTCCTTACTTTTGGTGGCATCTGATAATTCATAAAGTCCTTATTGATAACACTTTAGACAGAGAATAAATGATTATTCGCCACATTGAGTATTATTTATAAAGCGCAATTTTCATAACTAAACTTATATAAACATTTAATACTGTAATAAGGTGTGAAAAACAGGAGGTCATTATGATGAGTGCAAAATGTTGTATTGAAAAGCAACTACAAAATTTAATTGTCGAAGAAGAAGAGTTTGATAAATTAAGATCGGATATAGAAATAGCAGCTGTAAAAGTCGCATATTTTGATGATATTATAAGGTCTGCCGACAGCATGAGGAAATTGGCAGAATCTAAGATTATAGAAACAGAATCACGAAAATTAGATTCACTATCAAGCAAACTTGATTCACAGATCCAAAGCATCAGCGAACTAATAAGAAAAGCAGAAGTCAAAAAAGATGAAGCAATAATCAGTTTACTAAATGCCGAAGTCGGTCTAATAGTGTTAGAAAATAAAATTTTACACGACAAAATTACAAACTCTTAAAATAAATTAAGATCAAAACAAAGAAGAGGTCATTGAAACATGAGTGAATTAATCGTATTTTCATTTCCGACTGAGACTGGCGCATCTGAAATGGATGAAACCATCCATTATCTTATGAAAGAAGAGTTGATTGAACTAAAGGATGCTGCAGTCGTCATTAGGAAACCCGACGGGAAAATAAAGGTAAATCAAGCTACAAACCTCGTGGGTGCAGGTGCATTTGGCGGTGCATTTTGGGGTATGTTGATAGGACTCTTATTCTGGGCGCCTTGGTTAGGGTTGGCTATTGGTGCTATTGCTGGTGCAATTTCAGGTAAACTATCTGATTATGGAATCAATGATGATTTTATTAAAGAAGTCGGGGCTACTATTAAACCAGGTGGATCTGCCCTCTTCCTAATGATCTCAAAATGGACTGAAGATAAGGTACTGGATAGACTTAAAAAATTCAACGCAACAGTTGTCAAAACATCCCTTTCCAAAGAAGACGAACTTAAACTTAAAGCTGCATTTGGTGCAGGTGAGTAATAGAAGTAAGTGGAAATTATTGTTTCTGATTCTATCATTTAATAGAGGAATTAAAGAAGAAACTTGGGGCTTTTTAAGCCTCACTATTTTTTTAAAACACTGACTTAATATGCTGCAGTAAGAATGTATAGTGGGGAAGATATACAGAGTTCTCGGTAGTATTCCCAGCAAAATCACAAGTAGAATAAAAGCTGAGTACCGTAAAAGTCAACCTAAAAAAGGCTTTATAAATATTTCAGGTGGGATTGTAAGATGAATAATATAGATGATTTGATTCAGAAAGCTTTGGAACTACAGAGTTACGGGCTTGTTACCGACAGATCGCCGATGAACTAAACGTTTCAAGAGAAACGGCTACCTGGCTTTTAACCCGTTCTAAAAAAGGAGGAACAAACTCCGCTCCAAAAGATATTTTTGTAACCTGGAACAGTATAGGGAAAAATGCTACACGTCTCCACAAAGTCTCGCTTGCACTCTGTGACATGGTTCTTGAGACTCTGGAAAATACAAATACTGATGTAGACGTGGTTGTTGGCGTTGCTGCTAGTGGTATCCCCTTCGCAAGCATGATGGCATATGAACTAGGGTCCGATCTAGCTATATATAATCGTAAAGAACATGATATCGTCCATGAAAGCCACAAAGGAACGTTAAGTGGAAATTTTGGGTCAGTGACCGGTAAAAACTGTGTAATCGTGGATGATGTTATTACTGCCGGTACAACCATTATAGAAGTTATTGAGCATCTGAGAGAAAGTGGTGCAAAACCAAGAGTTGTAGTAGTTTTGATGGACAAAAAAGGAGAAGATACAATCGCTAATGTTCCGATTAAATCTCTCGTAAGAATTGTACGTTTGGACTAAGCGTATCCAAAAACTTTGTGACACTGAGCTTAAATTGGTATTGTGCACAACCTAAAGGATACACGCTAAGAATCCATCCGAAAAGTATCTTATCCTCTGTATTATGTATACAATAGCACAAAACCAAACGGATGCAATAATTACCTATTCAACTTTTACAACGTGCTTTTATAAACTTCTGGATTGACTCAATGCCATCCATCGTTTAGGATGCTGTGGTCGTCTCGGTACTCACTCATTGAAACAAGATAATCGTCTAGCACACTTGGCTGAATGCCAAATAACATGTCTATCTTTTCATCATTGTATCTTCCTTTTTCGAGTAGTTCAAGCGCATCTCTTATAGGTTGAGCTGAGATGTAACTGTAATTAGCCTGTATTATCTCAGTTATATCCCTTACTTTGTCAATTGTTCTTTTATTCTGCATGTTCTTCACATAGTAGCGAAGCCGTTGTAAGTCATTTAGAACTTTAAGGTGCTCTTCTGGTGCTGGGGGAATCATACTAAATTATGTTACGATGATGATATATAAAGTTTGGGTCGTAGATTCGATATCTCACAAGGCTTCCTATGATACATTGGGTAAAAGCTTCTTATAAGCTGGCTCCCACTCACTGTTTTTCAATATCTATTCTCAAGCCCAATGTTACTGTTTACCCTTTTTTCACCTAACACTTGATTAAAAACACTTGAAAATTTTGAAGGACAACTTAAAATAGTTTCCAATATAATATTCATTGGGATTGGGTGCAAATAAGGGTAATTATCTCCTAAACGTATCATTAAGGATTGCTAGCCCTTCTTCAAATGTATACTTGGGGGAGTATATATTCGAAGGAATGTAACAGGGATTCAGGAGTTTCGGTTCAGTGATTCAAGGAGATCAAACTATTTTACAATTCCCTATACCTTTGATTTGCATCAATTAACAGACTTTTAAGTCCCAAATATAAGAAAGGTGAACGAGCGAGTTTGGGAGTGGGGGGTAAATACATAAAAAAGTATCTACGTCTCGCTCGTTTAACTTTATATATGTTTTCACACTTATATATAATTTTTTTGAACTATGCTTTATATTAATGAACCCATACCAAAACTATTTCTCTTTCACATCAACAAAGGTTGAAAGCTATTTTCGTAAACAGAAACCTTTTAAATTACTTTTTACCAAATGATTCGAGACCTTTTTGCGTTTTGGGATTAGTTCAATCGTATACAATTACTTAATGCATATTTTCTGATGACACTATTAAAAATGACTATTAAATCATGTACATACAACACCCTGCCCTTTTCCTCCATTTGGGTCTGCGCCTACTACTACAGGAAGCCCTTCAAGTTCCGGCTTCTCTCTGACCTATACTGATGCAAAAAAGATATCCATGTCTACGTGATAGGAAAATCTGCCGTTCGTTGCTGTTTGTTTTCGGATTGAGCGCGAGCATAAAAGTAATATTTAGGTGAAAAAATATAATAAGTATAAGGAAGCTGAGTGAAAGTATTAACTGTGTTTCAAATGTTTTTCTCTACATCTTAGTAAAATTGCTAAAGAAAATCGTTATATTTCTCTATATATATACTGTATATAACAAAAAAGAATGTATCCACTTTTACATAGGGTAAATGTAAGATGAAGTTTCCTGCTAGGAGGACGCCAAGCTTTATGCTGTTCGTGTGATTACTCCATAAGAAACTAAAGTAACTCAATATGACCCCAGAGATGCTGAAAGGGAAAACACATGAAATAGCATCTTAAGGCACAAGGTAGGGAAGCTACACATAAAGTTTAAACTGCTCGCAAAATTGTTTACATCTCATTCGAGGCGGTAGTTCTAGAAGGAAATCCAGCAGATGAGATTGTAATTTTGTAGAAAAAGATGTCATTGAGCTTATTGTTATGGTGCACTTGGAAAGATCGATGTCAAGCGGTTCTTATTGGTAAGTGTAGCAGAAAATGTGGTTAGACATTCCAAAGTATCAGTATTCGTTGTGAGAGGATAAATATGGAAAGTGATACTAATGTAAAAGACGAACCATCTAGAATTTTGATTGCTACTGATGGGTCAAAAGCCGCTAAGAATGCAGTTGATTTTGGGATTAAATTTGCACTCAAATATGGTGCAAAGGTTTACGCCGTGTACGTCATTAACATATCTGCTTATGAGAAAGTTCAACAGGGTAATTGGTCATCTGAATTACTTCAAACATTCGATAAAGTGGCTCACAGAGAAACATCTTTTGTAGTGGAAAAAGCAAAATCATCTGGACTAGATGCAGAACCTATAATTCTTAAAGGAAGTGCAGCAGAAAAAATTTTGGATTTTGCGCATAAACATGATATTGATATGATAGTCGTAGGCTCGCTTGGAAAAAGTGGAATTGAGCATTTCACACTTGGAAGTGTGTCAGAAAAGATTGTAAGGTATGCAAAAGTTCCTGTACTTGTTGTCAGGTGACCGTAAAAGCCCAAATGAAATTCTTCGAATAACATTCCTATAAGATGAAGTCCTTTTCACTTATCTTTTTTTAATTTACTCCATCATTCTCTTGGACATGAAGGTTGTATTTTCTTTGGCTCTGCGGAGCTGTGAAAAACTAACACACGGGTTCTGTAAAGTCTTTATCGGCTACTTGATAAAGCTCTTTTTGCGAAGTCTACAACTAATGTTATTTTTGTTAATATTATATTATCCGACGAAGACTTTACAGTGCCTACTTGATCTATATTATAATCCTGAATCTGGCTTTGAAATCCGCTACAAGCCTGTAACTAGCTTCGAGTGGTGAAAAAGGATAGTCTTTGGTTTTAATCTAGGATTATGGTTCAAAGACAGAAGAAGGTACTACATTGCTGCTTGTAAAGGACGAAGAGAAAACTAAAATCAACATCCCTTTCTTTTTGCAACCTCCTGAAAGTCTCGAAGGGGACATTCTGGACATTACAATTGCCAGAAATGTAAAGGAGACAGAGGCTGCAAAAGAAAGAGTATCTTCCTTGCTTGAGAAGCTTAAAAAGAAGAATAGGACTTAACAAAAAGTATGGCTGGGATATCGGACCCGCCCACACGATCAAATCGAATACCTTTTTTACTTCATGTTTTCAAGTATAATATATGGGAACCGAGGAAGAATGGGAACAGAAAATAGAAGAATGGGAACAGAAAATCAGGACGGCCTTCTTTGAGTATGCACGGGATAACGAGCTTCCCGTTTTCAATACTTCTTATTATTTCGCAAGGCAAATATTACCAGATGAATCAATTGTCCTTAAGCACTGTATAGTAACGTGCTTGTTAGAATCCGGGGGTATGCATATAGTTGATGAAAATTGGATCATTGAGGAATAAGTTTCCAATATCTTTTTTTACCGTCTTCCTAATCTTAATATATGAAGCAAAGGGAAGATTTAACAGATCGGATAAGTTTTGTAGTTTTAATAATTAGTCTTATTATAGCCTTGATAATTGTCCTTGTGGTTGCAAAACAGTTTTTCTTTCCTACTTAATGAGGCTTACCAGGGTACCGTGAAGTCTATGAGGGGATGGACATTTTTAGGTTCGACATAGCTGGAAAAAGATTTGTATATCTCATAGACTTGACAGACGCGTATTATAAATTTCGCACTTTTAAAAACATATTATGCTTTTATCCTCTCTTCTTCAACTTCCCAGAGCAGCCCTAAAAATCACAAACATTTAAAACAATTTTGCTTATAAATGATCACAAATAGCTATCATTTCCCTTCCAAATGCGTGAAGTTCAATCTATTTGGAATAATGAAATGTTGCACGTTTTGTCGTATCTTAAAGTCAAGTATCTTCTGTAACAATTATAAAAAAGGAACTAGATTATAACTTTTGTACGACCTAAATTTAGTATAAATTATAGAAAAGTAACTCAAAGGACATGTAAATAGCTCTTAGGTGTAAGATTATTTAATTTGCTTACGAGTTTCCCCTCTTTACTGAGGAGCCTAGCTTTACGTTCCAGGAAACTGACGGTCTACGACAGAAAGGCAGCGAGCCTGTCAGATTATTCTTTTTTATGACATATTTACTATATATTAGGAGTTGCGCCTATATAGGCCATATTTTTTAAACGCCCATTATTTTTATGGAACCAAAAAATTACACTGTTTAACCGATAAACTAAATTCAATAAAAATAAAAGTCACTCGTCGACACATTTTTAGGGAGTAAGGCTAGAATTAAGAGAATCAATATTACTGTTTAACATATTAAGCCAGTTTAAAAATATAATTCCTGTAATATTTAGACTTTACTCATAAAAATATAATACATGCAAAAAAAATTAGTTATATTCAATAGTTTGTACAAATATTGTTATTCAATAATTTGTACAAATATTGTTATATTATGATCCTCTCGTATAACACATGATATTTATGGAGAAAGCTATTAAAGAAATTAAAGAATTAAAGGGGTTTGTACCCAGATCTATTGTCTATGCCGAAAAGATAGACCAAAGCTTTGCCGAAGGAGTAGCCAGTTTTTATAAAGGCATCTGGACCGAAAGGGAAGGCGGGCTTTCCCTGAAAGAGAAGCATCTCATAGTCTTTGCCATTGCTTGTTCCAAGAATAACACCGAAAGCGCGGTTAAGATACTCGAAAGGCTTCATAAATTAGGGACATCCAGGGCCGAGATCAACGACGCCATGATGATGGCTGCCTGGACAGGCGGAATGCAGAATTTCACGGATTTCAGTGCTGCAGTACTTAAAGAAATGGAAAGAATGGGGTTTTAATAGCTAGTAAAGCTTCTTTTTTAATAATTTAATTAATTTTTGTAAGTATTGTATTTCATTTTTCTCGTTCTGTTTACTCTCCTAAAAACCGCATTTTCTTGATGCAAGTATGGATTTCATATTAGAATCGATGCTTGGAGTATGTACAAAGCGGCATACGAACCAATACCTATAATTACTCTTTTGTGATAGAAAGTGATAAGATAGCATGAAAATCAATGATAATTGTGTAGGATGCGGTCAATGTACTTCATTTTGCAAACAGGAGGCAATAGAGGTAAGAGGAAGGGCAAAAATTACTGCCGCTTGCGTGGAATGCGGAATATGTGCCTTTTACTGCCCTGTTAAAGCTATAGAGGTGCCGAAGTGAACGCGATTGTAATTGGAGCAGGTCTGGGTGGTCTTTTGAGTGCAGCAAAGCTCTCGCAGGCTGGATATCAGGTAGAAGTTTTTGAAAGGCTGCCTATCATCGGAGGAAGATTTACAAACCTCAATTATAGAGGTTTTCAGCTTTCAACAGGAGCTTTACACATGCTTCCTCACGGACCCGCAGGCCCTTTAGCTAAATTTCTCAAGGAAGTCAAAGCCGAAGTAAAAATCGTAAGGTCAGACGAGGCAACAATACGCGTTCCCCTGAAAAAAAATCATCCGGATTACCGACACGGCTTCAAGGACATTGCTTTTAACGAATTTGGCAAAATCCTTTCCCATAAAGACCAGCTGAAACTTGCATTTCTTGTCATGAGTACAAGAAAGAACCGACCGGTCGGAACTACGGCGGAAAGCTGGATAAAATCTCAAATAAAGGATGAGTGGCTTGTAAAATTTGCAGATTCCTTTTGCGGCTGGTCCTTGAGCCTTAAAAGTGATAAAGTGCCTGTAGAAGAGATATTCGAAATAATTGAAAATATGTACAGGTTTGGCGGGCCAGGTATTCCGGTTGGCGGATGCAAAGCAATAATCGGGGCCCTGGAAGCTGTAATTCTTGCAAACGGTGGAAGAATTAATACTAAAGCCGAGATTTCCCGTATCCTTGTAGAATCCGGAAGAGCCACAGGTATTGTTGTCGGCGAAAATATTTATAACGCAAACCTGGTCATCAGCAACCTGGGACATGTGGCAACTGCCGGTCTCTGCAGTGAAGCCCTTCAGGAAAGAACCTACTCCGACTACCTGAGTATTATAAAGTCCCTGCAGCCTTCTGCCGGAATAAAGATTTGCCTTGCGGCAGACCAGCCACTTATCGGGCACTCCGGCGTTTTGTTGACTCCTTATGCAAAAAGGGTTAATGGAATTAATGAAGTGACTCATGTTGATCCGAAACTGGCTCCTCCTGGAAAACACCTTATAATGTCTCATCAGTATGTAACCCCGGAAAATTTGAAAAATCTCGAAAACGAAATCGATTTAGGGATTAAAGACCTAAAAGAAATCTTCCCGGAGAAAAAATACGATGTCCTGCTCATCCAGTCATATTATGATAGCTGGCCGGTAAATAGGGCAGCTTCAGGGATAGACCCGGGTAACGAAACTCCTTTTCCGAATCTCTTTGTGGTGGGAGACGGAGCAAAAGGCAAAGGTGGCATTGAAGTAGAAGGAGTAGCTCTGGGCGTGGCTGCAGCCATGAAAAAAATTATTGGCTGAAGAAAAACAAACTCGCAGAATAGCAAACCAAAAGGGTGTCTCATCATTCAATCGGTAAATTCCCATTTTGTTACATATTCAAAAAATGTTTTCATTCCGATTACTAATTTATGCAGGAATAACTGCGCTTACTGTGGCTTTAAGCGGAAGCCAGGACAACCGGGCGCAAGGCTCATGAAACCCGAGGAAATTATTCCCATTCTGGAGAGAGGGGTAAAAGCCGGATGTACCGAAGCCCTTTTCACTTTTGGGGAGTACCCGGATGAGGTACCGGAGTATAGGGAATGGCTTAAAAAGCTGGGTTATTCATCAACCCTGGACTACCTGGTTTTCCTCTGTGAACAGGCAATTGATGTCGGAATACTCCCTCATACAAACGCGGGGATAATGACAGGTCAGGAACTCGAAACCTTAAAACCTCTAAATGCAAGCATGGGGCTGATGCTTGAGAGCACGGCAGCACTCATTGCTCACAAGGACTGTCCCGGTAAAGTTCCGGAACTCAGGCTTGATACAATCCGGGAAGCCGGAAGACTAAAAATTCCTTATACTACCGGCCTGCTTGTGGGAATAGGGGAAAATAGAGGGGATAGGATAAAATCTCTTGAGGCAATTGCAGGCCTGCACAGGGAGTACGGGCATATTCAGGAAGTTATTATCCAGAATTTTGCCCCGAAGCCCGGAACACCCATGGAGAACTTTCCGGAGCCTTCTATAGCAGACATGGTTGATACCGTATCACTTGCCCGTCGGATCCTCCCCACAGATGTGGCAGTACAGGTCGCCCCAAACCTTATTGAACCCATTATTCTTATCAAAGCAGGAGTTACGGATTTGGGGGGAATATCCCCTCTGACTATAGACTGGATCAATCCTGAAGCCGGGTGGCCGGATATTCAGGAGCTTCAGGATAAACTCGGAAATACTTGCCTCAGGGAGCGCCTCCCAATTTACCCCAAATATGTGAGAAAAGGTTGGTATTCGGGGAAGATAGGCAAACTTATTAAAAAACTGTCAGACATGGAGGGTTTCAGGAAAAAGCTTATAACAGAGGCATCGGAGGAAGAAAAATGAGCAGTCAGCCAGAAGAAATAATTCCAGAAGACCTTAGGGAACGTGCATACCAGGGAAAGAGCACAAAAGAGGATGCTTTCCGGCTTCTTGAGATCCCGCCACTGGAACTATTCAGGTTTGCGGACGAACTCCGCTCCCTTGCAGTCGGGGATGCGGTTACCTATGTGGTAAACAGGAACATTAATTTTACCAGTCGCTGTGTGGGGACCTGCGGATTCTGCGCCTTCAGGGATAAAAACGGATACATCCTCAGCCTTGACGAGATTATGGGAAAGGTAAAAGAGGCAAAGCTGGAAAATGCTACTGAGGTCTGCATCCAGGGGGGACTGCTTCCCGACGTGAGCCTTGATTTTTACCTTGGGATTGTAGAAGCTATTAAAGCAGAATTTCCTGAGATGTCCATTCACGCTTTTTCTCCAATGGAAGTATATCATGCCGCACGCAGCAGTGAGATTACGGTAAAAGAAGCACTTTTCAGCCTTAGTAAAAGTGGGCTTGACAGTATGCCGGGCACTGCAGCCGAAATACTTTCGGACAGAGTGAGGGAGATCATTTGTCCCTCTAAATTAAAAACCGGAGAATGGGTAGATGTAGTAAGACAAGCTCATGCTGCAGGCATTCCCACCACTGCAACCATGATGTATGGGCATATCGAAACTCTGGAAGAAAGAATCGATCATATGTTGATCATCAGGGAGATTCAGAAAGAAACAGGTGGAATTACGGAGTTTGTGCCTCTGCCCTTTTTGCCTTATAATAATCCTTTAGGAGAAAAAATGATGAGAGAAGGCCGGTATGCAACTCCGGGCATTGTTGACCTGAAAACCTATGCTGTATCTCGCATCCTCTTAAACGGACATATAGATAATATACAGGCAAGCTGGGTAAAACTTGGGAAAAAACTTGCCCAATTCGCCCTCTATTGCGGTGTAAACGACCTCGGCGGCACACTAATGGAGGAAAATATCTCCAAATCCGCGGGAGCGGCAAATGGGGAAAGAATTTCGGTCGAAGAACTCGAATGGATGATCTACGGGGCAGACAGGATTCCAAAAGAGAGAACTACTCTATATTCCGCAGTCCAGAGGGCAAATTCGTGATATTTCGGAAAGATACCGGGATTAGATTCCGGAAAGAACCTGAATTAGGTATCTAGGACGAATTTGTCCAGCAGAATTAAATACAAATTGCCGGTAAAAAACAGGAATGATAGGAATGTACGCTCAAAAACAGACTAATATCCCGGATGATGTCATTTATAGGGTGTATCAGGGAAAATGCAATAAAGAAGACGCCTTTGTCCTGCTTGAAGGAAGCCCGTTCGAGCTCTTTGAACTTGCAGATACACTGAGAGCACAGACTGCTAGTAACATAGTAAGCTACGTTGTTAATAGGAACATCTATATTACAAATAAATGCGCCGGAAACTGCGGATTTTGCGCTTACAGGACGGAAAAAGGCTTTGTACTGAGTGTGGATGAAATTCTGGGAAAAGTCAAAGAAGCCCGAAAAGACGGAGTTGTGGAAATTTGCATCCAGGGAGGATACATCCCGGAGATTGACATGGAATACTATCTCGAAATAATAGAGTCCTTAAAAACCGAATTTTCCGAGATCTGCATCCATGCCTTATCCCCTATGGAAGTTAATTACGCAGCAGGAATTTCCGGCATGTCCGTAAAAGACGCTCTAAATGAGCTTAAAAAAAGTGGTCTTGATTCACTTACCGGCACCTCGGCAGAAATTCTTAGCGATCGGGTGAGGAGAATTATCTGTCCCGGGAAGATCAGTACCCAGCAGTGGATTGATACCGTTACTGCAGCACATAAAATCGGAATTTCCACCAATGCGACCATTATGTACGGGCATGTAGAAACAGTAGAAGAACGACTCGATCACCTTTTCATAATCCGTGATATCCAGAAAGAAACAGGCGGTTTTACGGAACTCATTCCAATGTCCTTTTTACCCTACAATAACCCTATCGGGGAAAAAATGCTAGCATCCGGAAAATTCGCGAGCACCGGACTTGAGGACCTGCAGCTTATAGCAATCTCCCGAATAATTCTTCACACCCATATTAATAACATCCAGGCTACCTGGGTAAAACTCGGGAAGAAGCTTGCTCAAGTAGCCCTCCACTGCGGAGCAAACGACATGGGAGGCACATTAATGGAAGACCAGATATCAACAGCTTCCGGAGGAAGCCACGGCGAATACGTATCCCCCTCAGAATTCGAATGGATGATAAAAGGTGCCGGAAGAATACCCATGCAAAGAGATACTCTTTACCGAACAGTAGATCCCAGATTCCCGAATCAAGAAGGCCCGTTACCAAACCGTGAAATAGACTGCGAAAGCCCAAAATAGGCAGCAAGGGATAAGAGAATAAAAAATATGTAAGTATTTTATCCTTAAGTCACATGATCTCTAATCCTGGGAAAAGCAGAAAAACGCGACAGAATACAAAAATAACCTGTCAATTAATTAGTCTTCTTGAGCGAGTACTCATGTATATTAAATTATCCGTATTGAGCAAGCAACTTATGTTTATTAAATTAGTCCTCTTGAGCGCAGCGAAAAGGACGCGCGTGCTCCCGAAGCGAAATTCGGGAAGCGCAACTCGGGCGGGTGAGCCGTGATGAAAGCTGTAATTCCCTATAAGAAATCCCATGCAAAATCCAGGTTATCTCCTGTGCTTAGCCAGGTGGAAAGGGAAGAGTTAATTGAGCTCATGCTGGATCAGGTAATAGTTTCCATAAAGGAAGCTGGAATAGAAAATATTGATATTCTGAGCCCTTCAATGCATGGCCTTGAAAACATAAGAGGACCCGGGATTTATCTGGATAAAAGAGATCTTAATGGGGCTTTAAACAGTTATCTTGAACATTCTGAGGAGCCCGTCCTCATTGTTATGGCTGACCTGCCTCTTCTCTCTCCGGACCATGTAAAAGAGATTACTTCAACAAAAAAAGATATATGTATTGTCCCGGGAAAAGGTGGAGGCACAAACATCCTGTTTATCAGGAACCCTTCAAGTTACAGGGTCAGGTACTATGGTTCCAGTTTCCTTACACACTGCTCGATAGCGGAAGAATCCGGCCAAAGTTTTGAGGTCTATGACTCTTTCCTCGCAAGCATAGATATAGATGAACCGGAAGACCTGGTAGAACTGCTTATACACGGAAGGGGAGCCGCAAAGGATTATATAAGTCACAAGTTCAGGCTTGAGATTAGCAGAGGTAGGGTAGGTCTGTCTTTAATTTGAGCCTAAAAAAAAGATCTAGCCATCCCTTGTTCAAGAATCGAAATCAAAGGAAAATTTTATGGGGAATAACGATAGATTGATGGGAATTAGGCAGTAATCAACGTTTTAAGAAGAAAAAAGAAATGTTCATTTAGTGTAAAACCTCATTAAAGAAAGATCTCGTTCCAAGCTGAGGTGAAATTCGCCTGCATACGGCAAAAAAGGATTTTCCAGATGGTAGGATTAATGAAAGGGAGCTTTCAAATCTGGTTGTCTTTAATAAACAAAAAGTATATGTTCGAGAATTGTTATTATTTGCCTGAAAATACCTTATTTGCCAACTGCATTACAGTTAGAATTGCCTTATTTGCCAACTGTATACAGCCGTATCTCCTAATTTGCCTTTAAAATGTACAGGTGAGCCAGTGAGCCTTAAAATAAACAAATATAAATGCGGATATTGTGGTGCCTGCGTAGGCGTCTGCCCTAAGGGAGCACTCGAACTTGTGGAAACCTGGGTTGAAGTAGATGAGAGTACTTGCATTTCTTGCGGAGTATGTGACCGGGTCTGTCCTGTGGGAGCAATTGAGGTAGTAAAATGAAGAGCAGTTATGATGTCTTGGTGATCGGAGCCGGTCCTGCAGGTTCCATTGCTGCAAGAACCGCGGCTGAAAAAGGACTTGATGTGCTTCTGATAGAGAAGCGCCAGGAAATAGGTGACCCTGTACGCTGCGCCGAAGGCGCAAGTAAAGAATACCTCAAAAAGCATGTGGGAATTGACAAGAGATGGATTTGCGCTGACCTCAAAGGTTCTCGGATTTACTCCCCGGACGGGACTAAAGTAGAGATGGCAGAGGAAGTCGCCGGTGCAGAAGTCGGCTTTGTCATTGAAAGAAAAGTCTTTGACCGCGCTCTTGCCGAACAGGCTGCAAAAGCCGGGGCAGATGTCAGGGTAAAAACAAGGGCTTCCGGCCTTATCATTGAAGATGACTTTATTAAAGGGGCCAGACTCATGCACCTCGGAAAAGAATATGATGTGCGTGCTAAAATAGTCATAGGGGCTGACGGGGTCGAATCTAAAGTCGGAAGGTGGGCAGGAATAGATACTTCCCTTAAACCCATAGACATTGAAACCTGTGCCCAGTATCTTGTTGCCGGCGTGGATATAGATCAGCAGTATTGTGAGTTCTATATAGGAAATGAAATTGCACCCGGCGGATATGTCTGGGTCTTCCCGAAAGGTGGAAGCAAAGCAAATGTCGGGATAGGTGTCCTCGGGAACAGAACGGGAACATTCAAGCCGAGGCCAATAGATTACCTTGATACTTTCATGGAGAAAAGGTTCCCGGATGCGAAAATAATAGAAATGGTCTTCGGGGGAGTCCCGGTCTCCGGCTGCATTGAGAAAACTTCCGCAAACGGGCTAATGCTGGTAGGGGATGCTGCACGCCAGTCTGACCCGGTAACAGGCGGCGGAATCCTTAACGCTATGGAAGCAGGGAGAATGGCAGGAGAAGCTGCTTATGCCGCTATTTCTTCAGGAGACGTCTCTCTCAAAAAACTCGAGGAAGTTTACGAAAAGAAGTGGAGGCCAACCCTGGGGCATGATATTAATATGGGCCTTATCGTAAAAAATTGTTTTATCGATTTGACTGACGAAGACCTGAATTCCCTTGCCCACTCCCTGAAAGATATAAAGTTTGAGAGGATGAACCTGCTTGACCTGCTGCAAGCTCTCTTTAAAGCCAACAAAAAACTTCTCTGGGACCTCCGGGTGCTTTTTAAGGATGCTGCAAAAGAAGTGGTAAAGAACAAAATGTAACTCTCAGAATGCAATTTTCATAACTATTAGGCTTAAAACCCTGAAGCTTTTAGCTCCGGTTAGATTTGAAGCTTTATTACGGTTTGAAAAGCAAATTACGGCTTGAGTTTTGCTGTAAATTACTAACAAAACTCAATTTGCTTTTCTCTCTCATTTACTATAAACTTTATATTAAATTTTGTCCCATTGTCCCTTTTAAGTTCAAGTGCGCCGCCTAACTGGTCTACAAGGATCATCACCAGCTGTAAGCCAAGAGTTTCAGTATTTTCTAAATCAACGCTTTCGGAAATACCTATTCCATTATCCGAAACCGATAAGACATAATTTGTACACTTGACCCTTTCTTTTCTATTTCCCTGCATGAAACTTATATTTTCTACAACTGTATATTCTTCGGATTCTTCCCTTCGAAGCTTGATTTGGATTTTCCCCTTATCTTTTCCCTCAAAAGCGTATTTGAGGGAGTTGGAAACAAGTTCGTTAATGATAATGCCAAGCGGAACTGCAACATCCATATCGAAAAAAATGTTTGCTTCAAGCTCTATATTCAGACTGATACTGGTATTTCCAACCCTGTAGGTCTGAAAAAGATTATTTACAAGTCTTTTCAGGTATGGTGTGAAATCCAGTGTATCATTTCCTCTACCTTCATGCAGTTCTTCGTGGATCAAGGCAATTGACATTACTCTGTCCTGGCTTTCCCTAAAGGCATTAAGAACTTCCGAATCCTCAACACATTCTCTGTTTCTGAACTTTTCAGCCTGTAAATCAAGCAGGGAGGATATTACCTGCAGGTTATTCTTGATCCTGTGGTGAATTTCTTTTTTGCGAGCAATCTCAATATTTGCCAGAGCTTCTTCTGCTCGTTTTCTCATGGTAATATCCCTGGCAATGACAGAGACAGCAGTCAGTGAGCCGGAGGCGTCAAAAATCGGAGAAATAGTTACTGAAACATTTATTGGAGTACTGTCCCTTTTTAAGCGCAGGGTTTCGTGGTTTTTAATATTTTCTCCCTTTTTTATCCTTTCAGTAAAATGGTTTATCTCTCCTTTGAGGTTATCCGGCTCGAGTATTGATGCATTTTTTCCAAGAATTTCCTCAGCCGAATATCCATAAATCTGCTCTGCCCCTTTATTCCAGCTTGTTACAATACCATCCAGGGACTCGGTTACGATAGCATCATTTGACGATTCTACAATATTTGCCAGGTTCCTGATGTTCTCCTCGGCTTTCTTCCGTTCAGTAATATCCTGAACTGTTCCTCTCAAGCGAACCGGGATGTTTTTTCCATTAAAAATAGTTTCACCTTGTGCATGGACAAAACGCTCTGCTCCGTCAGCTAAAGTTATTCGAAAATCAATTGCTAAAGGCTGTCCATGTAAAGCTCTTTTAACGAAATTATCAACATAGTCTCGGTCATCCGGATGTACAAAACTTAGAAATCCATTATAAGTGATGTTTATTTCATTCGAGTCAAGTCCGAAAATACGGTACAACTCATCTGACCAATGCAGCTCATTGGTTACCAGGTCCCGATCCCAGCTTCCAACGTGAGCTATTCGTTGGGCTTCCGCAAGACCTTTTTCGCTTTCTTTCAATGATTTATAAGCCTGCTCAAGCTCTGCTGTGCGTTCTTTAACTTTTACTTCCAAACTATCATTTGCTTTTTTAAGGGCTTCTTCGGCTTTCTTACGTTCCGTGATATCACGGGCAGCCGCAAAGACACCGATAACCTCTCCTTTTTCGTCTTTATAAATCGAAGCATTATACAAAACCGGAGTTATGCGCCCATCCTTATGCTGGATTTCCAGAGGATAATCACGAACCTCACCGTCTGAGAATACCTGACTGTAGCCTGCAAGGGCTTTCTCAGGTTTGGTGAAGTAATCTGAGAAATCGGTACCTATCAACTCATTTCTGGAATGACCCGTGACCTGTTCCGTAGCCCCGTTCACATCCGTAATTTTACCGTCACGCCCAATGGTTACGAGAGGGTCCAGACTGGCTTCAATCAGGCTGCGATTATATCTGCATGATAACCTGAGAGCTTCTTCTGTTTTTTTGCGTTCGACTACCTGCGCAATAAGGTAAGCCACTGAAGTGAGAAAGTCAGTGTCATCTGACGTGAACTTCCTTTTTTTCGTAGAATTGACAACGAGTACTCCGAAAATTTTTTCCATGCTGCCGATTACAACACTGGCTCCACTGGCCACTCCGTGAATTCCGAGTATTTCAGGTTTTATAAAGCGGTTTTCTAATTCAAAGTCCTCCACTATTACGGGCATCCTTGAAAGTAAGGTGAAACCTGCCTGGGACCCATTTTCCCCTTCAACAATGTTTTTTCCCACAAACTCAGGTTTCCATCCGACCCCGGCCCTTAACAAGAATCTACCGTCGGGGAGGAGCTCCATAATTTTACAGTATTCCAGTTCCAGGTTGCTTGCAATCAGCTTTACGCTCTCGTCCATGAAGGTTTGAAGGCTTTCCTGGCCAAGGGCGATTTTTCCTATCTTGTGGAGCACATCGTTCTGTTTTTCCTTAATACGGAGTTTTTCTTCCAGCTCTTTCTGATCACTTATATCGAATCCGTAAATGTTTATATGTTCTTCCTCAGGGAGGGGATGAAAAATGATCAGATATACTCCCTGTTCCACTTTGACTTCCATTTTTTCAGGGATTTTCCGGGAAATAACCCTTTGCGCAAAATCTGTAAGATCAAGGAGGCAGTTTTTCACCAACTTTCACACCCCATTCACTCAATAAGAGCTCACCCGCCCTGTTTGAGTATAGCACAGTCCCAGCCTTTCCAATACTGAGCACGGGGTTCGGGTTCTTCTCCGGAATTTGCTCCTCTTTCGCTTTCATTTCTCCTTTCAGGCTCCTCTTTTTGATTGCAATATACCTGTCTTCATGAGCTTCTGAATTAATTAAGATTCTCATATATTGCTATTTATTTTATTTTGCTTTGATATAATTGATATTGAACTTATGTTTTATGCTCGGCAAAGCAATGCTGTTTAATTTTTAAATATATGCTTCAGATGGCAGAAACCTGAATTCACTTCCCTGAAGGATGTAAAATTTGAGAGAAGGGACCTTACTGATGCCGTCAAACAGCCGTTCCGGTTACGTGCTCAGGTTTGGCATTAGAGAGAATTACCCTAAAACGAGAAATAACCGATGTATCAAAAAAGTTCGATAGAAAACGGAGCACATGAATACTTATGGAATCCATCAGGGCATTTGCCTTCCGATCTTATTTAAAATAATTATATTCTAATTTTTGTTTCAGTTTTACTTTAACAACTACACTGCTTTCAAATTCTTACACTAAGCTTTCTTTTGTAACCCCATTAATAACAGAATTCGTCTCACTATCCAAATCTTTTTATTAAATGGATTATTTATAGATAACACGAATAGAATGAAAATTGATATATGTTTGAATATTATAAAGTAATAAAAATCTTGGAAATACTATTATATATATAATATATTTTAATATTAATAATATTAATAGTGAAATTGTCAGGCAAACTTACTCTGGCTTCTTTCCGAAAAAGTGACCATTGAAAATATTTGCTTAATGTGATAAGGCCCAGAAATTTCCGAACTGATCCCACCAAACTTGTCCCCTTAAGCAATGAGGATCACGTTTTCGGACCCATTTTACATTAATATCAAGCCTATTATAAATCTCCTCTCCAGGTAAACTTGCTTTCGGCGGATAATAAAGTAAATCATCCTGATCTCAGAAATTACCTGCTTTTTCGAGCTGGTAAATATCTAAAGGCTTATTGAAAGTAAAAGGTTATCTGAATAGTTTCACAATCAGCGATAAAGGGAAGAATCTGATGATCAAAGAAATAAACGTGACTTTAAAAGAAAAAATTCTGGAAAAGTCCCCAACTGGTATTAATGGCTTAGATGATATCACCTATGGAGGACTGCCAAAGGGCCGACCGACCCTTATATATGGTAGTGCAGGCTGCGGGAAAACCCTTATGGCCATGGAGTTTCTGGTTAAGGGAGCCGAAAAGTACAATGAGCCAGGAGTCTTCATGGCTTTCGAGGAGACCGAAGAAGAGCTGGCCAAGAATTTTGCCTCGCTGGGATTCGATCTGGATGACCTGGCAGCCAGGAACAAGCTGGTAGTCGATTATGTCTACATCGATAGGAGCGAGATCGAGGAGACAGGCGAGTATGACCTGGAAGGTCTATTCATAAGGCTTGGGTCAGCTATAGATTCCATAGGCGCCAAGCGTGTGGTTCTGGACACTCTGGAGGTCCTCTTCTCTGGGTTTCAGAACTCGGCCATACTGCGCTCTGAACTGCGCAGGCTCTTCCGCTGGCTGAAATCGAAAGGTGTGACTGCTATAGTTACAGGCGAACGGGGAGAAACATCCCTCACCAGGTACGGACTCGAGGAATACGTAGCAGACTGTGTCATCGCGCTCGATAACAGGATGGAGGAGCAAATAGCCACCAGACGCCTGAGGATCATTAAGTACAGGGGGTCCAGGCACGGCACCAATGAGTACCCCTTCCTGATAGAGGAAGATGGAATATCGGTCCTGCCCATCACGTCCCTGGAGCTGGAACACGAGGCATCCGCAGAAAGGATATCGACGGGGATAAAGCGCCTGGATACAATGATCGGAGGTCAGGGCTACTACCGCGGCACCACCGTACTGATCTCCGGAACCGCAGGCACCGGGAAAACCAGCTTTGCAGCCGAGTTCGCGAGAGCTGCCTGCGAACGGGGAGAGCGTTGCCTGTACTTCGCATTCGAGGAGTCGCCAAGCCAGATAGTCAGGAACATGAATTCCATAGGTATAGACTTCCAGCCCTACATCGATAAAGGCCTCATGCAGATCAGTGCTTCACGACCTATGGCTTACGGCCTGGAAATGCATCTGATATCTATGCGCAGGCTCATAGAAAAGTTCGAACCAACCATCGTGATTGTAGATCCCATATCCAACCTGACCAATGTGGGCACGCAGACCGATGTCAAGTTTACACTCACCAAGCTCATTGATTACTTGAAGCTCAAGAATATCACAGCTGTGTGCACCAGTCTGGTAGAGCATGAGAGCACCGAGGGCATGAATGCCCAGGGCATATCTTCCCTCATGGATACCTGGATTAACCTCCGCTTCTTCGAGAATAACGGTGAGCGCAACCGCGGCATCTCGGTGATCAAGTCAAGAGGCATGGAGCACTCAAACCAGATCCGGGAGTACCTGGTGACTGATAATGGGATAGAGATCAAGGACGTGTATCTGGGACCTTCCGGAGGCCTGCTTATGGGCTCGTCCAGGGCTGCCCAGGAGGCAAAGGAGATGGCTGAGGCTTCAGTTCAAAGCAAAAATTTAGTGCGGAGGAAGAGAGAGCTGGAGAGCAAGCTAAAATCCCTGGATGCCCAGATAACATCATTAAACTCTCAGTTTGAGGCGGAGAAAGAGGAGCTTAATAAGCTCAGCTCCGAGGATACGCTCAGGATGAGGCACTGGCCAAGGACAGAAGTGAGATGGCCCGAATAAGGAAGGCCGACGCATCCTGAATGAGCAGTGGAGACTTCGATGGAAAATACAGAGCAACCAGGTGATTTAGCAAGGCAAGCCCAGCACGATGAGGATATTTACGAACTGAGACTCTATGTGGCAGGCAATAACAGGAAAAGCCAGCTGGCCTTTGAAAACCTGAAAGCGATCTGCTATAAATATCTCGCAGGAAAGTGCCATATCGAGGTCATAGACCTCACAAAGAATCCGGGTCTTGCAAAAGAGATCAGATCGTAGCCATTCCTGCCCTTATGAGAAAGAATTACCCGGGAGGAGGATCGTAGGGGACCTCTCCAACCAGGAGAAGGTTCTGGAGTTCCTGGATTTGCGCATCTCGGATCTCATGGATTCTGTTAATGAAAAAGGCTCAGCTGAGAATATCACTACAGAGGAATCGAAAGCCCGTATCGTAAAGAGCAAGAGGTCAAAAGACGATCTTCAGCCTTACGTCGGCAGCGGTTTATGCAGGCGGCTATCTCTAAAACCTGGATAAATGGGCATTTTCTTTGTCCCATATCCCCTATTAACTATATTATCAATTATTACAATAGTACATTATTACAAAAATATTTACACTTTATAAATATGTACATGTTAAGAGCCGTTAGTATAGGCTTAGAATTATATAATCCTTGATAACCAGATTGTTCTTGAATGTCAGAAAAAAGAATTCATTATCCAGATAATTTATCCGATAAATAATTGAATAAAATTAAGCCTTAGAGCCTGCAGGAAAGGGGGTAACCTCCTCAGGTTCAAGTTGTAGAAATGGTAGAAATGAGTGGTGAGAAATTTGATGAAAAATGCAGCACAAAATTATGAAGAGCCTGAGCCCATTGACTCCGATGACCACGTCTGACCAGGACTTTGACTCCGATACTACGTCTGACCAGGACTTTGACTCCGATACTATGCCTGACCAGGATTTTTACATCTTGAGGCTTTATGTGGCTGGCCAGACCCAGAAAAGCCTGGCGGCCTTTGCCAACTTAAAGAAGATCTGTGAGGAGCACCTGGGCGGCAAGTACAGGATCGAGGTTGTAGATCTCCTGGAAAACCCGCAGCTAGCCAAGGGAGATCAGATATTAGCTGTCCCGACACTGGTTAGAAGGCTCCCTCCGCCGATAAAAAAGATCATCGGTGACCTTTCGAATACGGAGCGCGTTCTGGTAGGCCTGGATCTGCTCCCTGGGAAGTGATGCCCAATGACCGGGAATGAAGAGACAAAAACTGAAGAGACCAGGGTATCGGACGCCAAGTGTTCCACAGCAGCTTTTGAGGAAGCCCTGACCAAAACAGTAGACGGCAAATACGTTCTGCGCCTATATGTTGCGGGCATGAGTCCTAAATCGATACAGGCGATAGATAATATCAAGCGCATATGTGAAGAGTACCTGCCGGGAAGGTACCAGTTAGAAGTCATTGATATCTATCAATTTCCGATCTTCGCTAAAGATGGGCAGATAGTGGCAGCTCCAACCCTGATAAAAGAGCTTCCGCTTCCCTTGAGAAAGCTTATTGGCAGCATGGCGAATACCGATAGGGTTCTCGTTGGAATGGACATTAAAAACGACAACAGATAAAGAATAACCGATCCGGAAGGCCAATAAAAATGAGTTGCCAAGAGGAAAAAGGCCGGAAGCCCGTATCTTATCAGGCTTTATTAGATAAGAACCGTGCCCTGCAAGATGAGATAGAGAACCTGAGAGCACGTCTGGCTGACGCTGAAGAACTCGGCCGTGCCATCAGCGAGGGGGACCTGGATGCACTGGTAATACCAGGGGCGGAAGGGGAGTTGGTTTTCACCCTGGATAGTGCCGATCAAGCATACCGCGTTTTAGTGGAGACTATGAATGAGGGCACAGTCACCCTTGCCTCCGACGGCACCATCCTATACTGCAACCGCCGCTTTGCAGAACTCCTGAGGATGCATCCGCAGGCCATAGTGGGCACATCTATCTATCGATTTATTGCGCCTGAGAGTGCGAGCAACTTTAACGCACTCCTTGAGCATAAGAAGGACATGGGAGAGATCAAGCTCCGGACTGAAGGGGGTGCATCTTTGCCTGTATACCTTTCAATAAGCTTACTGCAGGCCAGCGGGTCTCCGAATGCCTGGTGCCTCGTGGTCACAGACTTGACGGAGCAGAAAAAGAATGAAGAAATCGTCGCTGCCGAGCGTCTGGCCCGATCCATAATAGAGCAGGCTGCCGAAGGCATAGTAGTCTGCGACACATCAGGGAAGATTACCCACTTCAGTAGCGCCATTACCAAAATATGTGAGTGTGATCCGACATTCCACAGATTTGAAGATCTCATGGATCTACGGTTTTCAGAAGGGGTAGATGCCGGTAGAAGCATTCTTCCGGTCTCCTCTGCTCTGAATGGATCTACTATTCTTGGAATGGAAGCGATTTTCGAACGTAAGGATTTCCGGAATTTCTACTTACTTTTAAACTCAGGGCCTCTGAAAAATGACAATGGCGAGATTATAGGCTGTGTGGTGACTCTTACGGACATCACCGAGCGCAAGCGGCAGAGGAGGCATTGCGCGAAGCCGAGGAAATAGCGCAACAGAGGCCGACGGAAACGAGGATCATCACCGCAACGCGCCTGTGGGCCTGTGCGTCCTGACCGAGAACTCCATATGTTCGTATCAACGAGAGCCTGGCAGAGATCAACGGCATTCCGGCCGCCGCCCACATCGGCAAACGAGTCGGGATAATGCCCCAATTAGCCGATGCGGTGGAACCTGGGATGTTCCGCGTCCTGGAGACCGGGCAGCCGCGTTAGATATCGAGATCTTCAGTGAGACACCTGCACGGCCTGGTGTCAAGCGAAGCTGGCTGGAGCAGTGGCTACCAATCACGGATGAAAGGCCAGGTCACGGGTCTGAACATCGTCGTGAAGGAGACGACCGAGCGCAAGCGAATGAGGCTATGCGCGAGGCGATTGTATCCATCAACCAGATCATCCATTCGACCCTCGACTTCGACGAGATAATGAAACAGACTGTTTCAGAAGCAGCCAAGGTAGTTGGGAGTGATTCGGCTGCTATCTCTCTTAGAAAAAACGGGCGTTGGATTACCAGTTATGTGTATGGTTTCCCGGAGGATGTAATCGGAACGGAAATGAGTGACGAGGAAGAGCCGCATGCTGTCCTTGCCGTCAAAACGAGAAAGCCTGTAGCCATAAACGATGCCTTCAACGATGAACGAGTAAACCGCAATCATATGAAGAAATGGGGCATTCGTTCCGTACTGGTAGTCCCTCTTATCACCAGGAATAGAATTATAGGTGCTCTCTTTTTCAACTATCAGAAATCCACTTTTGAATTTGATGATGTCCACGTTGATTTTGCAGACCAGCTTGCATCATCGATATCAATGGCTTTGGAAAACTCACGCCTTTATGAAAATCTTAAAATAGAACTTACCGAACGCAAGCAGGCAGATGAGAAACTGCTTAAGGCGTACGAGCAGATCAAGACACAATCCGAGGAATTGCAGGTATTCAACGAAGAGTTGCAGGCCCAAACCGAAGAACTCAGGGTAACAAATGAGGCACTCCATGAGAGCGAAAAACGTTTCCGTACATTAGCTGAGAATTCTCCTGACATAATTGCCCGCTTTGACAGACAAAACCGTCATACATATGTTAATCCGGCAGCTGCGAAGGTTTACGGCCTTTCTCAAGAAGAAATGATTGGAAAAACTTATAGTGAACTGAGAAGGGATCCCGAGCAGGTAAGGTTCCTGGAGACATACTATGAAATTGTTTTTGCCACGGGAAAAACCGAAACAATAGATTTCCAGTATACATCGCCTCAAGGAAAAGAATACTATTTTAACACCAAAATAGTACCTGAATTTGCTAATGGCAAAGTAAACTCTATTCTTACGATTTCCCATGATATCACCGATATTAAGAAAGCAGAAACAAAGTTAAAAGAAACGCTCGACAATTTAGATAAACTGGTTAAAGAGCGTACTGCAGAGCTTGAGCAGACTTATAATACGTTAAAAGAGAGTGAAAGAAGCCTTACTGAAGCCCAAAAAATAGCTCATATTGGAAATTGGGATCACAATCTTATAACTGGCGAAGTACACTGGTCTGATGAAACTTATCGTATTTTTGGGCTTAAACCTCAGGAATCCGAAATAACTTTCCCAACATTTTTAGGTTTTATACATCCGGATGATCGAGATTTCGCAATTAGTGCAGTCAAACAAGCTTTAAACAGAAAGTTCTTTGATATTGAATTAGAATCATTTCAGCTGACGGAGTAGAGCGTATAGTCCATGAAAATATTGAGGTTATTTTTGATAAGGAAAATATTCCGGTTCGTATGAGAGGAACAGTTCAGGATATTACAGAGCGCAAAAAAGCAGAAGATGTCCTTGCAAAAATTGAAATTGCCCGCAAACAGGAAATCCACCACAGAATTAAGAATAACCTTCAGGTAATCTCCTCTCTTCTTGACCTCCAGGCTGAACAATTCAGAGACCGAGATAATATCATAGATTCGGAAGTCCTGAAAGCCTTTAAAGAAAGCCAGGATAGAGTTATATCGATGGCTCTGATCCATGAGGAACTTTACAAGGGTGGAGGGTTCGAAACCCTGAACTTTTCGCCGTACATTGAGGAACTCACTGAGAACCTTTTCCTGACCTACAGGCTTGGAAATAGATATCAGCTTAAAAACGGATCTGGCAGAGCACGTTTTCTTTGATATGGATACTGCAGTCCCATTAGGAATTATTATTAATGAACTCGTTTCGAACTCCCTTAAACATGCATTTATAGGGAGGGATAAAGGAGAAATCCTGATTAAATTACATAGAGAAGAAAATGCAGAATGCATCAGCAGCATAGAAGAACGTGGAAACGAAGACTGTGAGAGTACCTGTTTTACCCTGACAGTTTCAGATAATGGGGTAGGTATACCTGAAAACCTTGAGATTGAAGACCTCGATACTCTTGGGTTTCAACTTGTAACCACCCTTGTAGATCAGTTAGATGGGGAACTTGAACTGAAAAAGAACAACGGGACTGAGTTCACTATGAGGTTCGCAGTAATAGAAAAATAATCAGGATTGCGCCAGCCTCACAACAATTAATTGAATAATACCTTTTGAACAAGAAGAAAAAAGAAGGTTAAACAAGGGTGAAGAGATCCTCGTTTCCGTAAATTCATAAATGTAAACTGAGCCGTAAAAGCGATTCTGTTGCAAATATCTCTCCGCCCGCTTGTGATGGCCTTTCGCCAGCCAGAACAAGTCTTTTTTTATTCATGACCTTCTTTCTTCATGTTTTCCGGTTTGATCTCCCGCTCCGTAGTCGATATGGCATATACCTCATCGGCTTCGTTCACTAATGAGGTAGCGGTCAGACATATCTCCACGATTCTACCGTCCTTGCTGAGTCGCTGGGTGCGGTAAGGTTTCAGAACTTCAGCGCGGCTAAGCTTCTTTAGCACTGACAATTCTTCTTTACTCCGGCTCTCCGGAACCAGGTTGCTAATGTTCATCTTCAGCGCCTCAGCTTCGCTCCAGCCGTACATCCTCTCTGCCATCGGATTCCAGGCCAGGATGTGTCCATTTATATCCTGCAATGTTATAGCATCGCTCGCGTCATGCGCTATCACGGCCAGACGGCTAATGGCCTCGGATTCCTTCAGAATCTCCCTCGCCCGCTTGATCTCTGTAATTTCAGTAAATGTGATCACAGCTCCCTTTATTACGTTTTCAAGGGTGATATAGGGCAGGATGCGCATCAGGTACCATAAGCCCTTCTTAGACTGGACTTCAAGATCCCTGGGCACCTGAGTATCCAGCACCTCCTTTATATCTTCTACCAGGTGGTCATAACCTGACAGGTTGGATACCGTGTGCTCAATCGGCCGTCCCACATCTGTCGGGATCAGATTGATTACCTGTGTAACGGCAGGAGTGAAACGCTTGATGCGCAGTTGATAATCTACAAAGATAATGCCTATATTCGTGCTGGCCATCAGGTTGTTCATATCGTTGACGGCCTGCAATTGCTCAGTCACCTTATTTTGCAGTTCGGCATTGACCGTAATCAGTTCCTCGTTAACTGACTGTAATTCTTCCTTGGAACTCTCCAGTTCCTCGTTAGTGGATTGCAGTTCCTCATTGATTAACTGCATCTCTTCATTGGAGGATTTGAGTTCTTCATTGGAGGTCTCAAGTTCCTCATTGTAATCTTTGAGACGTTCTTCCTTTATCTTCAGTTCCCGTTTAAGCTCTAAGATGCGCGTGTCAACTTCCGTTAAGCTCTCAGGGGTTCCTTGATCGGCTTCTATTTTGGCGGCCTTCCCGGTTTGGCTCTGCTCCCACTCAGGCAGTTCTTCAAAAGTGACCAGAAACAGGTCCGGCCCTGCAAATGCATCAAAACCTGCTTTCACAGGCCGTAACGCCATATTGATTGTGGTAAAGTCACCGTTGGTTTTAACCCGCAGGCCGGGGTGTAATACCGGCTTTTTATCGACCAGGACTTTGTACAGGTCCACGGTCAACTCCTGACGCAGTCCTTCACGGGCCATATTCAGGATATTCAGGCCAGCTGCAGCCTCGCCCAGGGCAGGTTCCAGGTACTTGCCGGTATGGCCATGAATATAGAGGACATCGCCGCGTTGATTAATGAGCACGCCGACCGGGGCATAATATTGCAGCATAGCCTGTTCGGTCAGCCTTTGTAATTGAGGTTTGCTCTCGACAGGAGCCTTGCCTGAAGGTCTTTGAATTTCCCTGCTTTTAACTCGTGATGGGATAAATGGTCTTATAGGAAAACGCCCACTACTAACATCCTTTTTCCTATACAGTTTCGACTTGCGGTCCACTGTGTCAAAAAGATCTTCGAACTTGCTTACTGTTTCGGAGGGGCCGAGGAAGAGAAATCCTCCAGGGTTCAATGCATAGTGAAAGAGGGGAATGAGCTTCTTCTGCAGTTCCCCGTCCATATAGATCAGCACGTTGCGACAACTTATCAGGTCAAGTTTGAAGAACGGCGGGTCTTTGATAATGTCATGCTCGGAAAAAACTATCATGTCACGGATACTTTTCTGGATGCGATAATTGCCGTCCGAACCCGGAATAAAGAAGCGTTCCAGCCTTTCCGGTGAGATATCCACGGAGATGATGGGAGGATAGACGCCGCTGCGGGCCTGTTCTATAGCTCGACTGTCAATATCGGTTGCAAAAATTTGTACCTGGAAAATTTGATTCATCATTTCCATCTGCTCCTTTAGCAGGATGCCTATTGAATATGCCTCCTCACCTGTGGAACAGCCGGGTACCCAGACTCGTATTGCTGAGTCCGGATGCTTGCCTGTAAAAAGATCCGGAATGACTTTTTGACGGAGTGTTTCGAACGCCGCAGGATTGCGGAAAAAATTGGTGACACCGATTAAGAGGTCGTGAAAGAGCGCCTCCACCTCGGCAGGTTTTTGCTCTAAATAATGCACATATTCATCCACACTCTCAAAATTTTTGATAGCCATGCGCCGCTCGGTGCGGCGGGTGATGGTGTTCTGTTTATAATGGGAAAAGTCGTGACCTGTCTGACTGCGCAGCAGGTTGAATATTTTTTTCATCGCTTCTTCAGCCCTGGTTTCCAGTTTAGGTTTTTTTCCAAAGGCTTGAGTGACATAGTCAATGAGAGAGACCGGCATCTCGGCCGGCGGCAGGATGTAGTCTGTCAAACCTGCAGCAATGGCGCTGCGCGGCATGCCGTCATACTCGCTGGATTCAGGGCTCTGTACCATCACCATACCGCCCTCGGTCTTAATCGCCCGTGCCCCCAGTGTGCCGTCGCTGCCCGTACCCGAGAGTATGATGCCAATGGCCAGCTCCTGCTTGCTCTGAGCCAGGGATCTGAAAAATAAATCAATTGGCAGGCGATGACCATGCGGCTCGGCCGGTTTTTGCAACTGCAGCGTGCCATACTCAAGAACCAGGTCGTAGTTCGGCGGGATGACGTAGACACAATTAGGCTGGACAACCATTCCGTCCTTGACCTCATAAACCGGCATCCAGGTATAGCGTCCGATCAGGTCGGTGAGGATGCTCTTATGGTTAGGGTCAAGGTGCTGCACCAGGACAAAGGCCATGCCTGGCTCTTTGTCGTCGGGAATAGCTGAAAAAAAGGCTTCGAATGCAGCCAGCCCGCCAGCTGATGCGCCAATCCCAACGATAGGAAAATCTTCTGTTGGGGATTTATTCGAGTCCGCATCCGAAGCAGGGTACTCATCAGTAGAGGTTTCTTCTGCGGTTTGCAGCTGTTTTTCTTCCGGTACTTGCGTTTTCCCTTTGCCTGCAGTTTTATTTTCGACCATATTATCGCATCCTTTCATGCATAATCTTCGCCTGGGTTTGAACTTATAAAGATAGAATAAATTTGGGGAGTTTTCGCTTATCTGAAAAATTCTCTTATTGCCATAATTTATTGTACTTTCTGCACTTTATCTTTACTTTCCCGCACTATTTTCTTCATTACAGGCGTTCATGTGCAAGTGCCCGGAATACGATTCAGAAATACCATTTTTTCAATTTCCAGCACCGATATTGAGCCCTGTGGCTTTAGATATATTTTTGCTCTCTATTTATTCAAAAATTTATATTCTGATTTTTATATTCAAACCACTTTCCAAAACCTAAATACCTCCAATTATCCGTCCTTATATTCTCTCAAAATTAATTTAGCATAATATTTATCTCGTTATCCAAATATTTTTATTAAATGGATTATCTATAGGTAACCAACGGAATAATTAGAGGATATCTGAAAAATAAAAATAATGGAAATTTCAGAAATATCTATATAGTTATATTTAAATATTTATATATAAGTATAATTATCTTTCAAGTGGTTCTTCATTTTCCTTAAAAGCTATCATTGAAGTATTTCGACTTTAGAAGGACAGTATACAATATGAGTTTCCAAGAGGCAAAAGACCTGAAGTCCATATCTTACAAGACACTATTAGAGGAACACCAGTCTTTGTTAGATGAAAATAGTGCCTTAAAAGACGAAATACAGAGCCTTAGAGCACGTATGGAGGAGCTGAGGAGCTTGAACGCGCCATAAGCGAAGGAGATCTGGATGCTCTGGTTATACCCGGTCCGGATAGCGAACCTCATCTTCACCCTGGACAGTGCAGACCGCGCATACCGCGTCTTAGTGGAGACTATGAATGAGGGCACTGCAACCCTTGCCTTTGACGGTACCATCCTGTACTGCAACCGCCGACTTTGCAGAACTCCTGAGGATTACATCCGCAAGCTGTAGTTGGCACTTCAATCTTTCGATATATTACGCTTGAGAGATGCGAGCCACCTTCCAGGCGCTTCTTGAGCATAAGAGTGGACAGGGGTGAGGTCAAACTCCGGATGAGGGAGGCTGGTCTTTGCCTGTATACCTGTCGTCAGCTCATTGGAGGCAGAAGGGTCTCCGAATGCCTGGTGCCTCGTGGTCACCGACCTGACGGAACAGAAGAAGAATGAAGAGATCGTCGCTGCCGAGCGCCTTGCCCGATCAATCATAGAGCAGGCTGCCGAGACAATAGTAGTTTGCGACACGTCGGGGAGGATCATCCGCTTCAGCAACGCTTTGCCCAAGGCTCTGTGGGTGCGATCCGACATTCCAGCGATTTCGAGGATCTCATAGATCTACGGTTTTCAGAAGGGGCAGATGCAGGCGAAAGCATTCTTCCTGTCTCCTCTGCTCTGAAGGGATCTACCATTCTCGGGGCGGAAGCGACCTTTGAACTTAAGGATTTCCAGAAGTTCCACTTGTTTTTAAACTCGGGGCCTCTGAAGAATGCTAATGGAGAGATTATAGGCTGTGTGGTGACTCTTACGGACATCACCGAACGCAAAGAGGCAGAAGAAGCTCTGCAAGAGGCTTATAAAGTTATCCAGATAAAATCCGAGGAGCTACAGGTGTCCAATGAAGAGCTGCAGGCTCAGGCCAAAGAACTCCAGGAAGCATATGGGGTATTGAATGAGAGCGAAAAGCGGTATCAATTGATCTTCGACAACAGTATGGATGCCATTATCCTGACCGACCCCAGAGGTGCTGGAAAAGTCCTTTCAGTTAATCCGGCTACCTGTCGGATGCTAGGATGGTCGGGAGAAGAACTAATCGGTAATACGCGCTATCCGTTGCTTGATCCGGAAGACCCGGCGATATCCGCCTTTTTAGAAGAACGTGCACAATTGGGCTTAGCAAGAGTACGGATAACTTACAGGCGCAAAGATGGAACAACTTTAATCGGAGAGCTTAGCAGCACTCTTTTCACAGATATCAATGGAGAACCCCGGTCAGTTGCCATTATTAGGGATATAACGGAGCGCAAAAGGGCTGAGGAAGCCCTGGTTGAGGCTACCCGAAGAGCCGAACACGATCGGCTGATCCTTGAATCTATCATTCACCAAATGCCTGCCGGTATCATCCTGACCGATGCATCCGGTGAAGTAGCGAAGAACAATGAGGCTATGGACAAGATATGGCGGCGTGAGATGCTTCCGACCGAGAATATCGAGAGCCACGGTTACATTGCATATTATACGGATGGGCGGGAATATCAACCTGAGGAATGGCCTCTCAGCAGGGCTCTGCTCTATGGAGAAGAGATCGTCGGCGAAGAAATGACCATTCTCCGGGGAGATGGAACAAAGGGAATGGCGCTTGTAAGCTCGACGCCGATAAGAGATGAAACCGGCCAGATAATAGCCGGTATTGTGGTTGATGTAGACATTACCGAGCGCAAGCAGATGGAAGTAGCGTTAAAGAAGAGCGAAAACAGTCTGGCCGAGGCGCAACGCATTGCTCATATAGGAAGCTGGGAATGGGATATCCGGACGGGTGAAGTATACTGGTCTGCAGAATTATATTCCATCTATGGGCTGGATCCGAAGACTTTTGTCCCTACTATCAATTCATTTGCCGATTATATTCATCCTGACGACCGGGAATTCGTAAACAAGACTATAAATCAAATCATATCCGACGGTAAATCGGTCAGCTTTGACTTCCGCATCGTCTCAGCGGATGGCGAAACACGTATTCTAAGTGTAAGGGGCGAAATCACAGATTTCGATGAAAATGGAAAACCCTGTTTACTGGTGGGCGTAAATCAGGACATTACCGAACTCAAGCAGGCTGAGGAGGCGCTGCGGTATAGTGAGGAGCGGTTCCGGGCGCTGTTTGAATGCGAGGGGGTAGGCATTTTGATGTCGTCCGTAGCTACAGGTGTAGTCAGGTCCAATGAGGCGTTCCAGAAGATGCTCGGTTACTCTGCCGAGGAACTCGAAGGAATGCAATATCCCGAGTTCACCCATCCTGACGATATGGACGTCGAAAACAAACTTGTGAGTGAGCTTATAGCAGGAGTTCGCAGGTTCTACCAGGTGGAAAAACGCTACATCCGTAAGGATGGAGGAATTATTTGGGCTCGAATGACCGCCACCGCTGTTCTTGATGCCGAAAGCGATTGTACGGGAGGCGTTTGCGTAATCGAGAACATTACTGAGCGCAAAAAAGCAGAGGAAGCCCTCAAAGAAGCACTAGACACTTTAGATAAACTGGTTAAAGAACGTACAGCCGAACTTGAAGAAGCTTATAATACATTACTTGAAAATGAGAGAAGACTCAATGAAGCCCAAAAAATAGCCCATCTTGGAAACTGGGATTGGAATCCTGTAACTGATGAATTATACTGGTCTGATGAAGTGTATCGTATTTTTGGACTTAACCCTCTGGAATTCGGTGCAACTTACGATGCATTTTTGAATTATGTTCATCCGGACGATCGAGGCGATGTGGATAATGCCGTTAAAGAAGCACTATTAGATGGAGAGCCCTATGAAGTTGATTATAGGATTGTCCGTGCTGATGAAGGAGAGCGAATAGTTCATGCGCAGGGAAAAGTCGTTTTTGATGAAAAATATACTCCTGTTCGAGTAAGAGGGACAGTTCATGATATCACCGAGCGTAAAAAAGCTGAAGAGAAGATTCAAACACTAGCCAATGCAGTGGAGTCTTCTGACGATGCAATTATGACCAAATCTCTTGACGGTATTATCCTCAGCTGGAATAAGGGAGCAGAGCAGACTTATGGTTATTCAGCCGAAGAAATGATAGGAAAGAACATATCGATACTTGAACCTGATGATCTTAAAGGGGAAATAAAACATTTTTCTGAAAAGATCAAACGCGGAGAAAAGATCCAGCATTACGAAACTTTACGGTTAAAAAAAGATGGCACAAAGATAAATGTTTCAGTAACTCTTTCTCCTATCTTTGACGCGTCTGGAGATATGAAGATGTTTTCGGCTATTGTCAGAGATATTACTGAGCGTATCAAGGTACAAGAAGCATTCAGATTGTCAAATATTTATAATCGCAGCCTGATTGAATCCAGTTTGGATCCTCTGATTACTATTGGGCGTGATGGTAAAATTACAGATGTTAATTTTGCTACAGAAAAGATTACAGGATATTCCCGAGATGAGTTGATTGGGACTGATTTTTTATATTACTTCACCGAGCCTGAAAAAGCCAAAAAAGGCTATCAACAGGTGTTTAGGGAAGGATTGGTGCGAGATTATCTACTGAAAATTAAGAATGAAGATGGACGAGAGACACCGGTTTTATTTAATGCATCTGTTTTTAAAGACGAGCACGATGAGATTATTGGTGTTTTTGCAGCTGCTCGTGATATCACTGAACGTATAAATGCTGAAGAAGCTCTAGTAAAAATCGAAAAAATCCGCATAAAGGAAATTCACCACCGAATCAAGAATAACCTTCAGGTAATCTCTTCTCTTCTGGACCTCCAGGCTGAGAAGTTCGAAGATGAAAACGTTATAGAAGCTTTTAAGGAGGGCCAGAACCGTGTTTTTTCAATGTCCCTTATCCATGAGGAACTCTACAAAGGAGAAGGAACCGATAAGCTGGATTTTTCCGCATACATAAAAAAGTTAGCTGGAAACCTTTTCAATACTTACAATCTTAACAGCGAAAATATTCGCCTGAACATGGATCTGAAAGAAAACGCATTTTTTAATATGGATACGGCGGTTCCGTTAGGCATAATTGTTAATGAACTCATCTCCAATTCCTTCAAACATGCATTTATTGAAGACCAGAGAGGGGAAATCCGAATCGAACTCAGTAGAGAAGAAATCGAAAGTGATAAGAGTACCAATTTCATTCTGGCAGTTTCGGATAATGGTGTGGGCATTCCTGAAAACATTGATATTGAAGACCTTGAGAGCCTTGGACTTCAGCTTGTAACCACTCTTGTAGACCAGTTAGATGGGGAGCTTGAACTGAAAAGGAAAAATGGGACGGAATTCACAATGAGATTCGCAGTAACAGAAAAGAATAATGAGACATTGGCGTCAGCACTACAATAATTGATTCAATTGAAAACGTGGACTATGAATCAGCCTGCAAAGTTTTCTGTTATATTTATCGGACACCATCTCAGTAATTTTGAGGCACATATTTCGTTGAAAAACTGAATGCTTATTAACTTTCAAACCTAATATTAATCATTATTCATGAGAAATTGAACTCGTAAATCAATGTATATTTAAAATGTGTATATATATTGTATTATATGAATATCTTATTGTATAAACATTTTATTATATAACTAATTAGACAGATATTCCAAAACACAATAGATCTCCGACAAGTCCGGAGTCGAATAACCTCCAAGCAATGAATTTTTTGGTTTAGTACCCCATAAAGTCGGAGAGCTGTGTAATGAGAGAAAACCTGAGAAGATCCGGTATCGATATTATTGGTGATGTGCCCTGGGGAACGCATATCTGCCAATTTTATGATACAGAAGATGATTTGGCGGACATTCTGGTTCCTTACTTCAAAGTAGGGCTGGAAAACAACGAGTTCTGTCTCTGGGTCACATCACGACCTCTCGAAGTCGAGGATGCAAAAGAAACTCTGAGAAAGGCTGTGCCTGATCTTGATTATTATCTGGACAACGGGCAAATCGAAATAATCTCTTACACTTGCTTGCACGTAACCGGAAGCATTTACGATTCGGAAAAGGTCATAAATTACTGGGTTGGAAAACTTAATCATGCCCTTGAAAACGGCTATGAAGGGTTGAGATTGAACGGCAATACTTCCTGGCTGGAAAAAAAGGATTGGGGCTTTTTTGTTGATTATATGGGGGAAATGGATGATATTATCGGTGATTACCGAATAATAGCTCTTGGCTCATACTTTATCGACAATTACAGCGCAGCCGAGATTATTGAAGTAGTCTCCAACCATCAATTCTCTTTGACCAAAAGGGAAGGAAAATGGGAGAAGATAGACAATTTCGGGAGGAAGAAAGCTGAAGAAGAAGCTTCTCGAGCCACAAAGGATTGGGAGCATACCTTTGACGTTGTGCCGGACCTGGTCTCCATAATCGACGATAAATATCGAGTTGTTCGTGCAAACAAAGCGATGGCAGCAAGATTGGGGGTGACACCGGAAGAGTGTGTGGGGTTAACCTGTTATCGGGTTGTCCATGGGACGGACGAACCTCCCTCTTTTTGTCCACACCGGCAGTTACTTAAAGATGAGCTGGAGCACACAAAAGAAGTTCACGAAAATGGGCTGGGTGGGAATTTCGTAGTAAGTGTTTCACCACTGCATGATTCTGAAGGAAAACTCGTCGGGTGCATTCATGTTGCCCGTGATATCAATGAACGCAAAGAAGCAGAAGAAGCGCTGCGCCAGAGTGAGCAGCGCGTCAGGATGAAGTTGGAGAGTATTCTCTCGCCTGATAAGGAGATAGCTAACCTGGAGCTTGCCGACATTTTTAATGTGCAGGCAATTCAGTCCCTCATGGATGATTTCTATAAGCTTGCTCACATCCCGATAGGGATTATCGATCTCAAAGGTAATGTTCTGGTAGGAGTTGGATGGCAGGATATTTGTACCAAATTTCATAGAGCTCATCCAGAGACCTGCAAGCACTGTGTGGAAAGCGACACAGAGTTATCCGTAGGTGTTCTTCCGGGAGAGCTAAAGATGTACAGGTGCAAAAACAACATGTGGGACATAGCGACCCCAATCATCGTGGGCGGTCAGCATGTTGGAAATATTTTCCTGGGTCAGTTCTTTTTTGAGGGCGAGTCTCTGGACTATGAGTTTTTCCGATCTCAGGCTAGACAATACGGCTTCAATGAGGAGGAATATATTGCAGCACTTGAAAAAGTCCCACGGTTTAGCCCGTCAGTTGTGGATAGAATCATGACATTCTTCATGAAGTTTGCCAACATGCTCTCACAGCTTGGCTACAGTAATATCAGGCTGGCTAAGTCGCTGGCGGAACGTAATACTCTTTTAGAAGCATTACAGGAGAGTGAGGAAAAATACCGGAATATTGTAGAGACAGCCAACGAAGGTGTGTGGATATTCAATTCAGTATCCGAGACCACCTACGTCAATGAAAAAATGGCTGAGATGCTGGGATATGGTCGAGAAGAAATGGTTGGTAGCTTCATTTGGGACTATGCTGATGATGAAGACAAAGGTTTTTTTCAAGTTAAATTAGCAAATAGAAAGCAGGGCATCGATGAAGTTTATGAGCTTAAATTAAAGCGCAAAGAAGGCTCATATGTATGGTTACTTGTGAGTGCGAAAGCATTTTTTGATAAGGATGGCAAATTTGCGGGTTCATTGGGTATGTTCACTGACATCAACGAGCGCAAACGAGCTGAAGAAGCCCTTAAAAAAGCACACGATAGTTTAGAAGAAAAAGTTAAAGAACGAACAACTAGCTTGAGAAAGCTTACAACTCTTTGAAAGAAAGTGAAGAAGGTCTTGCTGAAGCCCAAAAAATGGCTCACATTGGAAATTGGGAGTGGGTCATTGCAACTGATAAAGCATACTGGTCTGATGAATTGTATCGTATTTATGGACGTAACCCTCAAGAATTAGCACCATCTTACAATGAATATTTAAATTACATACATCCCGATGATCGAGACTATGTGATAATGCCTTTAAGGAAGCTATGTAAACGGAAAACCTTACAACATTGATCATAGGATTATCTTAGCTAATGGGGAAGAACGCACAGTCCATATACAATCAAAAGTTATTTTTGATGATAAGGATATCCCTATTCGAGTGAAGGGAATAGTTCAGGATATTACTGAGCGTAGAAGAGCATGAAGAGAAAATTCAGAACTTGGCAAATATTGTGGAATCATCAAATGATGCTATTATAACCAAGTCTCTTGATGGTATTATTACCAGTTGGAACAAAGGGCGCAGAGCAAATTTATGGTTATTCAGCTAAGGAAATTCTCGGAAAAAACGTATCAATACTTGAACCGGATAGTCTCAAAGGGGAAATAAAACAGTTAGGTGAAATGATTAAACAGGGAAAAAAGATCCAGAATTATGAGACTTCGCGATTAAGAAAGGATGGTACGATAATAGATGTTTCAATGACTCTTTCTCCGATTTTTGATACTCTGGAGAGCTTATTGCTATTTCAGCTATTGCCAGAGATATTACTGAACGAAGCAAGGCAGAAAAAGCCTTAGAAAAAGCTGAAGATGCCAGAAAAAAAGAAATCCATCATAGAATCAAAAACAATTTGCAAGTGATCTCTTCCCTGCTGGACCTCCAGGCTGAGAAATTCAGTGATGAGAAAGTTATAGAGGCTTTTAGAGAAAGCCAGAATAGAGTTATATCCATGGCTCTTATCCACGAAGAGCTCTATGAAGGGGAAGGGACTGATACACTAAACTTTTCAGAATACATTAAAAAGTTAGCTGATAATCTATTCAAAACTTATAGACTTAGTGGCAAAAATATACATTTGTACATGGATATGGAAGAAAACACATTCATTAATATGGATACTGCTGTCCCTTTAGGAATAATTGTCAATGAACTTGTTTCCAACTCTCTCAAACATGCATTTTCCGGCAGAGACAGAGGAGAAATCCGAATCAAACTCCGCAGAGACGAAAACGGAGAATTTATCAGCAGAGAAGAGAGCAAAAGCGAAGTCAGTAAGAGTACCAGTTTCGTTCTGATCGTTTCGGATAATGGAATAGGTATACCTGAAGACCTTAATATTGAAGATCTTGATAGTCTTGGGCTTCAGCTGGTATCTTCACTTATAGATCAGTTAGATGGAGAACTTGAACTGAAAAGAAATAATGGGACTGAATTCGTTATGAAGTATAAGGTGACAGAAAAATAAGCAAGTATCGTTGATTTAAGATACATAGCTTTGTTCTTGTAAAACTATCGTAACATGACCTGGACAAGAGAAACTTCTCCAACTATTTCTATATAATAATATAAATGAGTAGTGAGATTTTTTCTACACCGCTTAAACTTTTATATTTTTGGAGATTATATATACAGGAGCAAGTTCTTCACTGCTCAGAAATGGGAGCATGGGATCATCTTCTCGTCCATTACTCCCGCTTAAAAAAACCAAGACGAACGGGGTCTACAGTTCTACCCCGAATCAATTCACTCCCAAAGGCGATGGGCTTTTTCCACAATTTTCTCCCATCGCCTTCCCTAAATGAGTCATTCGGTCAGAGCTTTATCGGATCTTTTTTTGAATTCATAATATGCAATGGCCGTTAATATGACACCAGTCACAAAGCTAATTATAGCTATTCCCGGATCAATAGAGGATAAAATCAGCAGACTACCTATACTATCGAGACTTATATGGTAGTGTGGCTGTGAGGTAAAAAACGATATGAACAAACAGTTATGAATAAAAATAACAGAGGCCACTTACATAAAAATTACTTTCTGATTCCATCTTAATTCTCCATCTTCTGGTTTGCCTGGACTTTTGTCAAAAAGGTTCTGATTCTTTTTTACAAAATGTCATTAAGGGCCCTTGCAGCTGTATATACGCTGCCTACTCCGAAAATATAATGAGTTATTCTTACTGCCTGCATTACTTCCTCTTTGGTAGCTCCTGCCTGCATGGCCTGCATTGCAAGCACTTTCATTCCCTCTACTGCGCCATTAGCTGCATCCAGTGACATCGCAATAAGGAATTTGTATTTAAGCGGAATTCCACCCTCTGTAAACGCAAGCTCGTGTGAATTTTCAAGCAGATTTACTAATTCGGGGTCCTCGTTTTTTATTACCTGAAGCGGGTTTTCTGACAATTAATCATCTCCTCCATTGTTAAAACATTGATCACGTATAGTAGACGACCCAACTATATAATTATCTCTACAAAATTAATATTTTGAAAGCATAGGAGTATCCGATATTTGACCCGGGAATCTTCTACAGTTTAATCTCCTAAATAGACTGATTATAATCTTTGATGTAGATGCCAGATCCAAGCCACCAATTATCGTCAACCTTCTGGACATAGCTCATCTTCGGTTCAAGTGTCATATTGTGGGCAGGGTTGTAATAATGGTAGAAGATAAAACCTCCACCCTGTTGGGCCAGGAAAATCTCAACGCGGGTGTAGTTCACTCCATATGGATCCTGTAACCCGGAAAGATTCTTACCGATCATCTGGGGCTGATAGGGTAATGCCAGGGTCTTTCCGGAATTATCGAAGGCATAGATATAAAAATTGCCGCGGGAAAAAGTTCCGTTCTTATCGTTGAATTCAGTAATTGCTGCATCCCTTCCTTGTTTACGGGCATACTCAACTGCCTCTCCGACAAAGGATTTCAGTTCTTCTCTTACCTGGGGATTTGACCCTGCCTTCACGATTGGCGATTCCTCTGTCGGATCGTAGATACCTGCCCCAATTATCCAGTCCTGGTCCACCAACATCACATAACTGAGTTTTTGTTTGACTGTGAAATTTTCGGCAGGATTCTCGTAGGAATATCGGACGAAGCCTCCTCCGGACTGTGCGGTAGTAACCAGGTCCTGAATATATGCGGTGCCGTTTGCGTCCTTTACGTTCCAGCGGTTAGTCCCGAGAATAGTAGGCTGGAATGGGAGAGCCAGAGTTGTACCTTTTATATCGTATGCGAAGATATAGAGTTCACCGCTGACGAATTGACCTGTCCTGTTATTGAACTCACGAAGAGCAGCTTCTCTTCCGTATGTATGTTCATATTCGAAAGCTTTTTCAACGAATGCTACGAGCCTTTCAGGGGACACGGAGCTATTATTCGATTCTGGGTTTGAGGGTGTTATGGGCAAAGTTGCAGTTACCGATTGATTCGAAGCATGCCTGTAATTTCCACTACACACAATGTAGGATTTCCCGTCGCTACCCCGGATTAAACGATAGTAAGTGGTTTTATAGTACAGATTTGCCTGGACAGGATGCATACTCACATAATCCACCCAGCCAGTTCCATTCCTTAATGCTCCTGAATATATCTCATCACGGAAGGTTTGCCGGTTACATCAGTCTTGCCCTTGAAGTTTGATCCGACAAGCCGAATGTTATCGGCATGGGCTACAATCGTCAAATTCAAATCGTACACAAAGGCATAGAGAGCTGGATCCTTCGGGTCTTTATAGGGTGCTTCGCCTGCATTAATATGCTGGAAAGCATCAGTGGTATTCTTCTCAATTGCTGCAGCGGTTGAGTTTACAAGCGCCATCACTGCGTCATCAGTGAATGTCTGCCGAGCATATGCTACCCCAAGATTTCGGAAGATGATCCGCTCATAATCGCTAACTCCTTTTGAGTCCTTCTGGTTTTTCACATTGTCCAATGCGTTTTCGAAGGCATTTATCAGGGTATCCGGAACATCCTTGCTAAAGATGAAATAAAAATCATTCTCGCTCAGAGTATACACAATCTCGTAAGCGTTAGGGTCTGTTGCAGTCTTAAGCATCTGATGCCTTCCCGCAAGATCTCCCGTTGCCCATAAGTCGATTTTGTTCTCCTCAAGCATCCTGAGGAGATCTTCGGGGGTTTTGCCGTTGACAATTTGTTTTTTGTCCACACCCTGACTGAGAAGTAGATCATTTTCTATAGAAGCCTGTACAGCACCTATTCTATAATGATTGAGATCCTTTGGAGAAGATATAGTAATATTACTTTTCGCTGGTGAGTAAAGTACGAAGCCAGCCCTGGTAAAAGGCCCTGCCCACTTGTAGAGGTGCTCACGCTCGGGTGTGCGAACAATAGAGAAAAGCACCGTACTGGTATTGTTCTGAGCTGTCTTGAACCCTTCCGAGAGAGGGACAATTCGAACATCTGACCGCGAGCGGTTCACACTGATATTTTTGAAGACTGCTTCTAGCAGCTCGACAGAAAGCCCGGTAACATTCCCGTTTTCCAGGTAATTGAAGGGAGCCCATTCTTCTGTCAGGTAATTGAGCTGGGCAAGCCCGATCGATGGAATGTATCGTCCGTATATCCGTTCATACGTGCTGATACCAGCAGAATCTTTCTCCCGTTTGACTGAATCAAGTGCCTGCTGGAAGGACCGGACGACGGAATCGGGGACATCTTTACTGAATGCATAATAAGCATCTTGAGTCTGTAATTGGTACACGACCGCATAGGCGTAATAGTTCCCGGTCTCCTGTTTGGCGAAGTACCTGCCTGCAGCTTCAGTGCATGCCCAGAGGTCGATCTCACCTCTATCGAGTCTGCTGATAAGTGCAGATGCGTTGGTTTCAGGCACAAGCTGGCTTGGATTTACCCCGAGACCGATCAGTTGCTGGACTGCAATATCGTCAGTGATTACCCCTATCCGATATCCTTTAAGATCTTCAGGGCTGTTAATTGTGATCCCTTTGTCTCGTTTGGCAAAAAGGACTTTTCTATTCGTATAAATAGGTCCGGCCCATTTGAAGGATTTCTCCCTTTCGGGAGACCTTACCGTGCTGAAGAGCACTGTATTATTCCGGGTGAGAGCAGCCTGATATCCCTCCGTCCAGGGCACGAGGTGTACTTCTTCCCGGGTGACCTTTTTCCCCATAGTCTCGGTGACGGCTTCAAGGAGATCAACTGAAATGCCCTGCAGCGTACCGTTTTCGACGTAGTTGTAAGGTGGTAACTGTTCAGTGTAGAAGGTCAGGTCTGCAAATGTGGCTGCACGCTCCGAAATGCATCCGTTGGCCAGGAATAGTGCTCCAAAAAGCACAAAAATAAAAGCAAGGTATTTGTACCGTAGAGATGGCAACATGAGAAAAATAGGTTTTAACTATATAAATAAATATTGAGCGTTCCTCTCCGATTTGCTCAAATAAAGAAGACTAGACTGAAATAAGTGATGGTGTGAAGACACCACCATTAACTAAATATTAGTTTTTCACCCCGCATACTGGCACTTTTCTCCTTTTCCCACCGGTAAGTTCCGTCTTCTCCAGTGACTTTCCAGATGTCGTAGTCCCAGTATTTTCTGTCCCCTTGATCATTGAGTATTGTCCATCCGCTAATTCCATAATACGTGTCCGTAAGGGTATCCATTGCTATTTTTATACTTTTGTCATTGTCAGGAACGGCATCCAGGTGAACGAATGTAGCTATCCAGAGAGCGTCATATGATGTCAATGCATAAGACTCAGGAATTCTTCCAAGACGTTTTTCGATTTTTGGTCCAGTCACCTTATATAAGTCGTTTTCTCCCACATATCCGTATATCGGCGCCGTAACATTGGCTGCCACGGCAAAACTGGCTGCACTCTTATCGTTGATCAACTCCCTGTTCAAGGCAATACCGTCAGTTCCATACCATTTGACCTCTGACAGAGCAGGATAATTCCGAGCTAAAGCAAAGATTTCCGTTGCTTCAACATAGGAGCAAAGCAGCACAGCTACTGATCCCTTATCATGTTCTGAAGTGGCTGCTATTACTTTTTTATTGAGTACCTCTACTTCTGCGGAAAGGTTTTTATTTGTGGTTTCGTATGAAACTCCCTCAAGCACTGTGCCGTTAATAGCCTTATAATTCTTTTCAACCTCAGATGCTAGCCCCTTTCCCCACACGTCATTCCTGTACATGGGAATCACTGTATTGATCCCTTCGTCTCTCATCAATCTTGCTAGTACCAGTCCCTGTTTGGAATCATCAGGTACAAGCCTATACAGATTGTCGTCAGGGATCGCTAAAGCCGGGGCTGTTGATGCAGTACTCAGCAGGACGATGCCGTGCTGGTTTGCATAATCCAGGACAGCTGCTGCCTCAGTGCTTCCCTGCGGACCGACAACTATCTTTAACCCCATTTTGTCAAGTTCCTTGAGCTGTTCAAGAGCAGTTTCAGGATTACTTTTAGTATCCCTTACAATTAATTTCACGTTCTTTCCGGAACCAAGTCCTGAATAATAGCCGTTGATATCCTCAGCCGATACCTCAAGTGCTACCCTGCTTGCTTCTCCAATAGAGGCAACGCTTCCCGTAAGTGGTAAAAGAGCCCCTATGGTTAGGTTTTCTGATTCACTTGTAGCTATTTTGTTCGATTCGATACAACCCGACAAGAGAATGGTTATAAGAAGTATCCCTATTAAAACCCATGTTGTTTTTTTCATTAACATCATAATAATTTTAATTATCATATCTGTACTTATATATTTCTATTGTTGTACTCTTATAATTTAAGTCTCTATTCGGGACGTCTTAAAATTTATAAGAACTAAGATAAACTCTAGTAGGAACTTTTATTTAACTGAGAATTTTTAGATACATAGAATTATAATTATATTTTTTATACAAAGAATTAAATAAAAAAATATATATTGTTCTTGCGAATAATAGAGAAATTCAAGCCTATGAAAGTGTTCATTTCTGAAAAAAGTTAACAATTACATGTAATTTTTTTATCAGACGTTTCTAAGGCTTGTAAACGGGGGGAAATTTTATTAATTCAATTGGAAACGTATTCAGAGTCACTACCTGGGGAGAATCGCATGGACCGGCTATCGGCTGTGTTATAGATGGCTGTCCTGCCGGATTAAAACTAACTAAAAACGATATTGCAATTGAGCTTTCCAAAGATATTCCGGATAGCAAATTAGGTACTGCGCGCAAAGAATTGAACGAGTTCGAGATTCTTTCCGGAGTCCATGACAATAAGACCCTTGGCACTCCGATTTGTATTGTTGTTTATAACAAGGCACAAAAAAGTACTGATTATCACGGATTAAAATGTTATCGTCCGGGACATGCAGAGTATAGTTATCAAAAAAGGTTTGGGATTTTTGATCCTTGCGGCGGCGGACGTGCTTCCGGACGGGAATGTATTGCCCGACTCTGTGCCGGGGCAATTGCTAAAAAATTATTATCCAGCTTACAGATTAAATTTGAGTCGAAAATCGAAGAATTGGCTGGCCTGCCTTATTGTGAGGATACTATTGAAAAAGCCTTTCAAATAGGCGAAGCCGGGGACTCAACGGGCGGAATTATTTCATTAACGATAAAAAATGTTCCTGCCGGAGTAGGCAGTCCCGTCTTTGGAAGATTAAATTCCCTGATTATCTATGCCATCAGCACCATTGGCGGTATTAAAGGTATTGAAAGTGGTTTGGGCTTCAAAGCGGCTGTCGCATTGGGTAGTGAGAACAATGATCCATTCGGCAAAGTAGATGGAACAGTTGTGCCGTTATCAAACCATTCCGGAGGTACCTTAGGCGGCATAAGTACAGGACAGGACCTTACTTTTCGTTTCGCTGTAAAACCCACTCCTTCAATTAAATTGACTCAAAAATCAGTTAACTATGATACTTGTACAGAAGAACTGATAAACACTACTGGACGCTTTGATAAGAATTTCACACCAAGAGTAGCCCCAATTGCAGAGGCAATGGCTGCTATGGTTTTAGTGGATCAATTTATTTTGACCGGGCTCCTGCATCCTACGCAGTTTAGCATGAGCGACTCAGCTAAAAAACGCACACCGGCCGAACTTGAAAATTATCATCCGATTAGATCTGCTTATAGTGATTCGGTCAATAAGCGTACACAAAGAGATATCGAAAACTATCACCCGATTCGAGTTTCCTGGGGTGATTCCAATTAAACGAATATCACCTATATGGGTGATTGTTCTTGCTGGAATTCTTATTGCGTTAGGTATTAATTTTGGAGATTTCGATTTCTTTGCTAAAACAGCAACTTACGGCAATTTTGACGTTCCCGGTACTCAGAGCTGGGTCATGAAGCTGTTTCCCGGTACCGGAGATTATGCATCCGAAATTGTATACGGCATCTATAATCGAGTTCCACTTATAGCGGTTGGAATTCTTTTTCTGGTGACCTCCATACTTGCGCTATACCTGGCGAGAATCCAGCAGAGTTATCGCGTCTTTAGTACAATGGTCTTCCTTTGCGATCGCCCGGCTCGGAGTATTTCGTGTCTCCGGTATATGCCCGATTGGCCGCACAACTCTGGGGGTTTTTCCTTTTTTAAATTGCATGGCCTGTGAGATGGCAACCGGTGCCTGTCCGATCGGGACCTTGCAGTGGAGCTTGATACAGTGGCGTTTCCCTTTTTATGTAATCGGTTTGCTGCTTATGAGCGGAATGATTGCCGGACGTGCTATCTGCGGGTGGTTATGTCCTTTCGGGTTTCTTGCGGATATCTTTAATTTGATTTCACTAAAAAGAATCAAATTAAGTAAATCTATTGTCAATTTAAAATACGGAGTTTTAGCAAGTTTAATCTTAGCTCCCCTTACAGGTGTAGCAGTCTTCTGCTTATTTTGCGAAAGCGGTACTTTCTTCGGGTTACTTCCTTATTATGCAACAACTGGAAAAGCCGGAGTGCTGCAGATTTTAACAACCTCCTGGTGGGGCTCAGTCTTCGGCTGGCATATTTTAATGGGACTGATTTTTATTGTGCTCACAGTATTGATTAGTGGACGCTGGTTTTGTAGAGTTTTATGCCCCCTCGGGGCTATCTATGGCTTGTTTAATTCAGTCTCGCTTATTCAAGTAACGCATGATGATTCTGCCTGTAACAATTGTAACCGCTGTCAGAAACAATGCCCCATGTCGCTTAATCTGAGTGATGGCCGGCACGAAACTATAAGCAGCTGTATTCGCTGCGGTCATTGCACGAAACTTTGTAATGCCCGAAAATTCACCTTGAATATTCCAGGAAGGACTCAAGAAAAGAAAGAGGAAAACAATAATCAATTTAACAGCTCGAAGGTTCACCTTGAAGTTTCTACAAGAAAGGAATGAAAGTGGGAATAATAGAAGCATATTGTAGGAGTGATAGTAAATGCAACGTAAACTTATAGAAATGTTGATTAATTTTAAAAAAATAAACCCCAGTAAGATGGCACAATACGCCAGAGATAAGACTGACTTTTATCAAAAATTTTATGAAAATTATGATGTAAATGATTTTAAAAGCCTTCCGCTTTTAACAAAAAATCATCTGATAGGATTGGATCCATTTTCATTGTTGAGCAAGGACTATGTCGATGAAGTCTCTTTTTATGGTGAAACCTCCGGCAGCAGTGGTTCACCTACCCCATGTTTTTTTACAGCAAGAGACTTTAAAAACCTTATCGGATTATGTGCTCTCACGCCATACACTCCCTTAATTGAGCAAACTCTCCGGGAAAATAGGGTTACCGTGAATGGGCTGACTTTTGGCTATACGATCGCAGGCTTTTCGTTTTCTCAAATACTGCTCCGATGTCGTGCTATGGTAGCACAGGTAGGAAGCAGGTCAACTATTGCAACTCCCGAAAGAAACGCCAGGACCATTGCCAAACTAAAACCCAGCATTATTGCTGCTACTCCTCTTGATTTAATGGTATGGCTGGAAATTATCCGAACCGATTTGCCCGAAGCTTATCCGGAAGTGCTGCGCAACCTGAAAATCCTGTTCTCCACAGCCGAACCCTGTGCGAACACCAGAAAGCAGCAGATAGAAAAGCACTTCGGAATCGTACATATTAATACCTACGCCACAGTAGACGGCTTTGTAACGATTCCCTGCCCCTGCGGCGAAAAACATATCATTGACGGCCTATACGAGATCGAACTCTATGACCACAACCTCAAATCATCAGGCTTTTACGGTACCGGCCGACTCTGCTTTACCAATTTGATGCGTAAAACATCTCCCCTGGTAAAGTATCTCATCGATGACTATGTCACCATCACTCCTTCAAGCTGTCCGCACGGGTTTAAAACCTCCGTTGCTCCTAAAGGCCGTTACGAATTAACAGTGGACTTTAATAACACAACCTGGGGTTCTCTTGATTTTGAAGAACTTATTTACAAATTCGGCTTACCCATGGATTACCGGATTCACATTTATGACGACCGGATCCAGGTCGAAGTCGAGGAATACCCTAGCTGCCCCGGCTATGATAGCAGCTCTTTGAAAACCGAATTATCTGCATTAACCGGCTTGTCTGTCGAAGTTAAATTATTAGAACTCGGTGATTTGACTTCCATCCGGAAAGTCAGGGAAAACAAATCTATCATAAAAATACTGGATTTAAGAAAAACTAGCCGGCAAATCCTTCCGCAAGTATTATAGAGCTTTGTCCCTGAGTTTGTAAACTTAGTTCGAATTAAATAGAATATTTATACAGAGCAAAAATATAATAATTTATACAATAATTATCTCTGGGAAATAAATTATTATTTAATTAAAACGGGGGTGGAATACATGGAGTGTGACTATTTAAACAGGGGACCCAGATATCTAATGATCTGCACGGTTGGCCCTAGACCTTTTGCACCAAATCAAGGAAACTTGTCAGGGCTCTGCAAAGGCGATTTCACACAATGTCCCAACTATATGCAATGGGGCTGAGACAAAGATAAACTCAAACTTTCATATTTTCTTTTTTATGTATTGTAAAAGATATGATCTGAAAATACCCCTTTACTTCCTATGGAAATATTGGAATTTGTAAACAATTTAAGTATCCTTAATAATCTGTAGGTTTTATAATTAGAATAGTTATATAGATTAAAAAAATAATAAACAAGAAAAAATTAGAATATTAAAATAAATGGAAGACTTACTAAAAGTTAAAAGAGCAGTATACATAACATCTATGTATCTCATCCACTTTTCAAATAACGCTATAACTTGCTTCTCCCTACTTTTCAGTATATACTTGAAGCCAGGAAAGAAGGCTACCTTAATTTCTCTAACGAGCAATACAGGAGAGTTAAGAGCCTGTCATGAGGCCTTATGAGGAGTAACATGATGAGTGTATCACGAAGGAAGAGGATACGTATTTTCTATCCTGATTTGTTGTTCAAGAACTTGTAGAAAAGTAATAATAGCGCCAAAAATATCACGGTAGGTAAAAAGCTTATAAAGGCGATTTTGTAGTCGAATGTTATTACACTCATTTTATTTTCCTTTATGAATATAAAAAAATAGCTGATGAAATAAATAAGCACTGCTGATGCTATAACGAATATCGCATCATCTGTTATTTTGTTTTTTGTTTTTTGTAACATTGAAACATTAATTCTGTAATTGACTATTAGTTTAAATGTTTTTCGTTTTAAAATTATAGGGAGTAAGATGAGATTAAGATAAGGGATAAGAAAGGACAACCCTTGTTTTTACCTCATTTTTCACTAAAAGATGACTAGGGCAGTTGTACGTATGTCCGTGAATGAGGTACGCGATAACACCTTTAAAATTTCACCGGACAAGAATCCGACTCTTCAGACTTTAGCCTATAGCTCAGGAAAATGAAGCAATAAAATAGGAAGAATTGATTATATCCATTATATTTAAGCGAATTTCAGCAAAATAAGATCTATTTATTTGTTTATTCTTAAATCCAATAATAAATGTTGAGGCTTTCAAACTTAGCGATAATTTCTATAATGGAAGAGCATAATTTGAGGCACAATTATATATTTATCTAAATTTAAATTATACGTTAGGCTATGAGTGGTCGCAAAATGTAGGAAAGATGATGCATATACCGTCATTAAGAGGAGTCTGAATAGGATTATGAAAGCGAAAATAGAGCAATTTTCGGCTATAAACCCCAATCCTGTTCTCAATGTAGCAAAGGATGGCACGGTTTTTTACTCAAATAAGGCGTGTGATCCCTTTTTGCAAGAGTGGGGCGTGGAAGTAGGAGAAAAACTACCTTCGAGTATTATAGATATTGTGCAAAGGGTAATTTCCCTGAATAGCCCGGAAAAAATGAAAGTTAAGGTAGGAAAAAGAGTATACTTGGTTGTATTTCACCCTTTACCCGAACAAGAATGTGTGAATATTTCTGGATTCGATATAAGCGACCAGAAAGAGCTTGAGGAAAAACCTCCGGAGAGTGAAGCTCAAGAAAAGGCGAATATTGAACTTGCCAAAATAATTGATGTTAAAGCGATCCAATCCCTTATGAATGATTTTTACAGGCTTGCTCATATCCCAATGGGCTTAAACGATCTTAAGGGCAATGTTTTGGTAAGTACTGGGTGGCAGGAAATTTGTACCAAGTTCCACAGGGTTAATCCTGAAGCCTGCAAGCACTGCGTAGAAAGCGACATTAATCTATCTACTGGCGTTGCTCCGGGAGAATATAAGCTGTACAAGTGCAAGAACAATATGTGGGACGTAGTAACACCAATTATGGTAGAAGGACAGCATGTCGGCAATATTTTCTCAGGTCAGTTCTTTTTTGATGACAAACCTCTGGACTATGAGCTTTTCCGGTTACAGGCAAGAAAATACGGCTTCAATGAGGAGGAATATATAGCAGCGCTTAGAGAAGTTCCTCGGTTGAGCAGGGAAGCTGTGGATACGAGCATGACCTTTTTTATGACCTTTGCCAACATGATCTCACAACTAAGCTACAGCAATATCAAGCTATCTCAATCGCTGTCGGAATATGATGGCGTTGTGGACGCATTGAGACAGAGCGAGAAACGTGAACGAGCTCACTCGGATGAATTGACAGTTGTTCTAGACGCTGTTCCTGCCGCCGTGTGGATAACACACGATACCCAAGCGCTTCAGATTACTGGTAACCGGCTCTCCTATGAATGGCTCCGACTTCCGGAGGGTGCAAACATATCCAAATTCGTTCCTGAAGGAGAGAGACCCGAAACTTATAGGATGTTCAAGGATGGTGTAGAGATCCCACTTGACAGTATGCCAGTGAGAATGTCAGCTGCAGGCAAAGAGGTACGCGACTTCGAGTTTGATCTCGTCTATCCTGACGGCACATTGCGACATTTACTAGGTAACGCAAGACCCTTGCTAGATGAGAAAGGTAACCCGCAAGGTTCCGTTTCTGCATTCATAGATATTACTGAACGTAAAAAAGCGGAAGAAGCTATAAAAAAAATACATGATAATTTAGGAAAATTAGTTGAAGAACGAACAACCGAGCTTGAGAAGGCTTATAAATCGTTGAAAGACAGTGAAAAAGGTCTAGCTGAAGCTCAAAAATTAGCTCATATTGGAAATTGGGAATGGAATATTGAAACTGATAAAGCATACTGGTCTGAAGAGTTATACCACATTTTTGGACGTAACCCTCAAGAATTAGCACCCCCTTACAATGAATATTTAAGTTATGTGCATCCCGATGATCGAGATTATGCCGATAATGCCCATAAGAAAGCTCTAAATGGAAAACCTTTCAGCATTGATCATAGGATTATTTTATCAAATGGAGAAGAACGTGTTGTCCATATACAGACTGAAGTTATTTTTAATGAGAAACACATCCCGATTCGACTGAACGGAATAGTTCAAGACATCACTGAGCGTAAAAAAGCTTGAGGAAAATACTAAGACATTAGCAAGTATTGTGGAATCATCACAAGATGCTATTATTACTATATCCCTTGATGGTAATATTACTAACTGGAACAAGGGCGCGGTGCAGATCTATGGTTATTCAGCTGAAGAAGTTCGGGGAAAACACCTATCAATACTCGCACCGGATAATCTTAAAGATGAAATAGAAAAGTTAATTGACAGAGTTAAACGTAAAATAATGATCAAGAACTACGAAACTACGAAGTTAAAAAAGGACGGTACATTAATAAAAGTCTCATTAACTCTTTCTCCGATTTTTAACGCTTCTGGAAAGCTGACTGCTGTCTCGGTAATTGCCAGAGATATTACTGAACGAATTAAAGTGGAAAAATCCCTGGCGAAAGCGGAAGATGCCAGAAAGAAAGAAATCCACCATAGAATAAAAAACAATTTGCAAGTTATCTCTTCATTGCTGGACCTTCAAGCTGATAAATTTAATGATACGAAAGTTGTTGAGGCTTTTAGAGAGAGCCAAAATAGGGTTATATCTATGGCTCTGATTCACGAAGAACTCTATAAAGAGGAAGGGACTGATACACTGAATTTTTCGTATTACCTCAAAACATTAGCTGAGAACCTATTTCAGACTTACAGAGTTAGTAGCAATAATATTCACCTGAGCATGGACCTGGAAGAGAATGTGTTATTTAATATGGATATTGCTGTTCCTTTAGGGATAATTGTCAATGAATTAGTTTCAAACTCTCTTAAACATGCATTTATAGGGAGAGATAAAGGAGAAATTCAAATCAAACTCCATAGAGAAGAAGGTGAAGACTATAAGAGTGCCAGTTTCATTTTGACCATTTCAGATGATGGTGTTGGTATTCCTGAAAACCTTGATATTGAAAACCTTGAAAGTCTTGGAATGCAACTCGTGATTTCCCTCGTAGACCAGTTAGACGGCGAATTTGAACTGAAAAGAAATAACGGGACTGAGTTCACTATGAGATTCACAGTTACAGAAAACAATAATCAGGCATCAACTCCAGCTCCGCAGTTAGTTGAATGAAGAATGATAATGTTTACGGGATATGAAAGGACAACCGGCATTTAAGAAGGTATATTTACCATAACTTCCTCTTTCCGAGCAATATAAACGCTCTAATGGCTGTACGGAATCCATTAAAAGCCTAGTTCAATTCTCAGGAAATTCGCAATACCACTTTATGTTTCGAGCACTGATGAAGATATGACATCTGGACAGCCTTATCGCCAAATCTAAAATGCGAGAATTCCTCAAAAAGATATTAAAAAAGAAAAAATTAGTGGTAAAATTCGATGTTTATTAACTGATTTCTACTTGGTTAATTTTATTATAAAATTCTAAAATTAAACTTGTTGTATCACTTTCCATGTTTAGATGGAAAGTTCGGATTTGCTTTCCGAGGGGTTTTTCTTGAACAATACCTGCCACTACCAAAGGTGTGATAACCCTTGATACACTTGAATGAGATAATCCCGTTTCTGCAGCTATTCCCGAAAGATAAGTTGATTCGTTCTGTTTTTCAATCAGATTTTTAAGTACTATCATCTGTGCAGTTTTCCCAAAGATTTTTTCTAATGGATCCATAGTTATTCTCCAGAGGTGGTTTTTTCTATTAGTTTGTTAGATTTTTTATTTTTCTCATAAATAAATATATAAAGAGAATATAAATCTTGTGTTCAAAGTCTCTAACATTATTTGCAAAAGATATTAGGTCTTGAAGTCAGGTGGACATTTATAATAAACCAATATAAAAACTATAGGCACTAGTCACAAAGCCTTACGAGGTGTAATATGATGTGAGTATATCCCGAAGGAAGAGGTAGTATTTTTTTATCCCGATTTATTTTTCAAGAACTTGTAGAAAAGTAATAATATCGCCAAAAATATCACGGTAGGTAAAAAGCTTATAAAAGCGATCTTTTAGTCTAATTTTATTACACTCATTCTATTTTCATCTATAAATACAAAACAATAGTTGATGAAATAAATAAGCACTGCAGCTGCAATAAAGAATATCGAATCATCTGTTATTTTGTTTTTTTGCAATGTTGACACATTCATATACTTAACTATTTGTTTAAATGTTTTTCTTTTAAAAAGTATATGATAGTAAAACGAAGGTTAAGATTCGGGATATGAATAACAATACCTTTCACAATACGATGGCTGAGATGGATGTATTGAGTTCTATGAGTGTATGAGCCTGTAGTCTTTCATATATCCAGTTAGAGAACGTATTATACTAATCTAATATTCTGTTTACGGTAAAACACTCCACATAAATGAATCTTAACTTCTTTTGAAAAAATTTAATTTAAATAACAATTGAGGCGTACTTTTTTTGAAATCTTTATATTCTTCTCCAAATGTTTCGAGTAATAATTTTTCCTCATTATTTATTTTAATTTTGAAAATGATAAATGTATATACAAATATAATAAATGAGTATCCAAAACCAAAAATAAAGGTTGTCCCAAGTAACATACCAAGCATTCCGGTATAAATAGGATGCCTTGTGATACTGTAAGGACCTTCGGTACGAAGTTTATGGTTTTCTTTAATTTGCGCATTGCTGGACCACATTTCACCGAGCACTATCCTGCTCCAGATAGTGAAAATTGTAAATATAACCAAAAGTATTGAACCTAATATTTTCAACCAAATATTATCGTAAGTAATTAATACCAAAAAACTTACTGGTATATATTTCACGATTAACGATAGCAGAAGTATTAATGGAAAAACTGTTGTAGGAATTCCTTTTTTTCTTTTTACTGGTACTTTAAAATGATTATATATTGCTCCAATAAGCCACACAAAAAAGAACGTTCCCCAACAAATGATTAATAGATATTCGATCACTTCATTCATAAAATCAGATTCTCTTAAAAATATTAATAATTAATCAATTGATATAAAGATTTAGTTTTATACAGAATGAAAGCGCTAAATAACGATTACGGTATATGAAAGGACAGTTTCGTATGTAGGTGTGGATATTTACCTTTCTTTACTCTATACGAGCAATACAACAGCGCCAATGTCCCTCTGGAAGCCATTGCGATCCTATCTAGACCCGCAGGAAATTCGTAATACCAGCTTCATGTTTCGAACACTGATGAAGGTCGGACATCTGGACAGCCTTACTGTTAGCTATCATTAAAGGTAGGTACAAACTTTCTGGCATCGCTTCAGCCTTCTAGTCACAAAAAAAGATCTTATTTAATCACAAAAGTAATATTATTCGTAAAAACAGTTTAGAAGTAGATAGTAGGGGTTTGAGTCCCTATTCTCAAGTCCCTACATATGATCCAACCCAAAGATTAAGAGGAAACCCTATTACTCTTAATCTGTTCTTATATTGTATCATAAATATATAAATCATATTCGATCTGAAATGTTTGTTCAATTTAAAAGGTTCACCATAAGTGAATGCTTTAATTGCATTACAAATTATGATGCTGCAATATGTTTTAATTGAAAACAATTTTTATTATAATTTATTTAATATAATATAATCCCTTTTTTAATTCTGGAGTGGTGGAGTAAAGAATTACGTGGGGAATAAGTGGGATTTCACAATATAAAAGAATTACCTGGAGGTCGCTGATCCGTCTTCGAATGCTTATGTTCGGGGGAGCATAATATTTCGAACAGACTGTATTGGGGAATGCAGTAAAGGGATAGCACCTCTGGGATAATACTGTTTTTGATTTCATTTTCACCTGTTTTAATCGCTTATTTGTAAGGAAACATTAAATATTTTGAACTTTTTTTGAGAAAAATAGACTTCTTCTACGTTTCCTCTTCGCGATTGGCCAATAAACATTTTTATAAGATATATTTATATAAAATAAATGAGTTGTAAACATCGATCGAGCGAGGAATACTACCTTTTTTGATACTAACTCTCAAAACCCCCACTCCCCAAAACCCCCCACTCCCCAAACTCGCTCGATTATTC
>CAWFUY010000040.1:0-118483 GCA_963818955.1 uncultured Methanosarcinaceae archaeon
CTCTCTAAAAGATTTATATAAATATGTTGATACTTGATTTATTTCGCTGTTCCAATGCTTAAGTACTTCATACAATTGGATTATATCCTTTTTCGTCCTTCTCGTAGGGCAAAATGGTTATCCCAAGAGAACGATAGTAAACACGGTCAAACTTCAAAATATGGCTTTCGCTTCTAAAATAAGGCTGAAGGAGGAAATGCTTCACTTCCGTTCCTTCGTTATAATCAAACTTGCTGATCAAGTAATCTAATATTTCAAATTCTTCTAATCCATATCCTACGAATAATACTGTATATGTGGAAAACAATGTTTTCATGAAACTTTTTAACTGTTCATTTTGGTACTTTTTCAGATAGTCCGATACTGTAAAAACTAATGTATTTGGACCTAAAAGTGAACCATGTATTTGATAAAGCTTAGATTTATCAATTTTACCATCACTAATACTTCGTTTAAGATCATGTTCTTTATAAACGATATTAAACTGTTCAAATTTGTTATGAAAACAATTATCGACATTTGTTGTGATATAAAGTCCTCTCAAACCGTGCAGTTCGAGATATATGTTTCGTAAAATAATAAGCTCATGATTTGGTTCGAGAGACTTATTAATAACTTTATTAAACTCACTCTCAAGTCCATTTTCGGTTAATATGAATTTGCAAATTGTAATTGACTTTTTAGGATCATATGTGTGTAGGGTCTCTTTTTCTTTGAAATTTATACACGAATTTGAAAAACATGATTCTATAAGATCATTAGCCAATTTTTCCCAACTTGCACAACCAATGATTCTTGAGACTCCTGCCCCAATAAAGATTGCCAGTGTGTCTCCTTATTAACTGCGTCAATTATCTGTTCGGGAAGTTTGGGGATTGGAATAATCTTATCATTAGCCATCATTTTATTTCCTTTAATATTTACTGACTACAAGGAAATTAATAAATTTAAAATTCCACCTCCTGAAAAAAGAGAATTAAATAGGAGGAATTAAGCTTCCACTGTTATTTTTCTCCGCTTATGTCTCATCTGGCTTACTGAGCTTTCTCATTTCCTTTACGCGCCTGGCAACGATTTCACTGAGATAAAGGATCAGAGCTGCAAGGAATACATAAATTTTCAAACTAACAGATTCGGCTGCCTCCTTTTGAGAGTTCTGCCGGGCATCTTTCAGGAGAAAAGCTCTTGCTTCTTTCTCACTGTAAATCTTCCCTCCGGTCGCAACGATAAGAGGCTCAATTTCTTTATTCAGCCCTAAGTCGCGATATTCAAGAGCATAATTTACCGCAAGCGGATAACCTGAAATGTCATGGATTCCCGTACTTTCGGGATTTACACTTGTTTCGTAGGTATTCCTTCCGGTCAGAGCAAAGTTAAGAGCAGTTCCGTCAATGTTCAATTTAGGGATTCCCTGGTCGTACATTGTAAGGGTAAGGTCCGAAGGGGTACCAAGCCAGGTATCCGGGCCTTCAAGTATAGCTCCTATTTTAGCCCTTGGATTCCCTATTGCCCAGTTGACCGTGCCCGAAACAAGTTTGGCACCGGTGCCGTTGTAAAGCTCGGATGCCCATTGTGCGTTTTCACCTTTTCCGTTGTCCGTGGTAAAGGCTGCAACTCGGCCTAATCCGTAGCGCCAGGTGGTAAGCACGGGCTTTCCGTTAGTAGCGGTAATTACCAGCCGTTCGGCTCCGGCTTTCGGGGTTACGTCATTATATCCGGTGACATTGGCTGTAAGGTTTAAATTTTTCGTGATGAAGTGGTCCGGGGAATATACGTAGAGAGGGTAGGTAGCAGAGCCTTCTTGCTGCTGATTCTTATCCTCCTGAGATTTTTGGGTCGATCCGAATGAAATGTCAGCCCTGGATCCCAGCTCTATTTTTCTATAATTTCCTCCAAGTCCCAGTTCCTTCATTAAGCTCTCTGCATAAAACTCTTTAGTTTTAGGATCTGCCTGGTTTGGAGCTGCTAACGAGTGAACATGAATGAAATATAGATTTACGCCCATTGACTTCAGTTCTTTTGCAGCCTGAAGACTTGGGTCGTAGGATTCCTTTATACCCCCATCCGAAATAATAATAGCATCTCGTTCCCCGTCCTTGACCGCAAGCATATCTTTTGCAATTCCGAGGCCCTGTTCTAAAGAGGTTTTTTCCTGTTCGCTGGTGGTCAACTTCGAGATCTTATCTTTCAGGATAGCCTGGTTCTGCGGAAGGCCCATAAATAAAAACCCTCCGGAAACATCGTATCCCTCACTTCCGAATGCAATAACACCTACATTTGCATCTTTGAGGTTCTTATTCTGGAGAATATATATGGCATTTGCAAGGATATCTGCATGAGTCCCGGTATTATTGACTCTGGTATCTTCCTTTATGCTTCCGCCCTGCGTGCTGGGAGATACGTCAATAATCAGGACAAGATTCCTTCCTCCCTTATACTCGGAGGGTTTCGAAATTACAGGAAGGAGACCTTCAAGAGAAGAATTAAGGTAATTGCCATAATTATATGCCCGTTCTCCTCCAACTACGACAAGCCCGCCTCCGTTACTTACATACTTCTTGATTTCGTTTATCTGGGCCTCCGAAAGGGTACTGATATAACGGTTGTCCAGCACCAGAACTTTGCTGCTCTCAAGTACACTTGCTCCGGGATAACTATTGTAGGAAGAAACGTTATAAAGGCTGTTAAGGACTTGCGCCAGGGAAGAGTCAGGCTCATCAGTTACAATGGTAAGTTTCGGTTTGGGAATTACATAAATTGATTTCTGGAATTCGTTGTTTACCTTATTGAGATCTTCTCCGGATGAAGTGATTTTTACAGTAAGATTGTGAGCCCCAAGGGTTGTGAAAGCCTGATTAATCGGAATTGTATTATTTCGGCTGCTCTGGACAAAATTCCTGCTCTGGACAATTTTTCCATCAACATATACCTCAAGGAAATAACTTACATTCTCTTCGGAAGCCTGGCGGACAACTATTTCAAACTCATTCTGGCTGTCCACTATGACAGTCTTGTCCCCGAGCACTTCGACACTGAGATCATTTGTTTTAAGCTCGGGTTGCACAAGATATACCGAAGTATTGGTTTGTTTTGCAAAATCCAGGGCATCAGCAAGGCTTTTTCCCGAGTTGCTGTTCCCGTCGGTCACCAGGACAATCTGGCTGCCGGTACCGGCATATTGGGTAACTGCATCTCCAAGAGCTGTCTTGTCTCCACTTAATTTGACTAAAGATGTGGGGGTGTTAGCTGTAAGAGCTTTATACAACTCAGTACCGGTTTCTGCAGAAAAGAGATTCATGCTTGAAGTCTGGTCCTGAACAAGCACTAGCGAGGGGTTCTCTTCACCGGTAGTCTTTGTAACCGTTGTAAAAGGGGCAGCCAGTGCAAGGATTAGCAGGAAAGCAACCAGCATCCTCCATTCCACAAGCTTCGTTTTTGTCTTCCGGAGAAAATAAAACCCGATAATAATTACGGGAACAATAAGCAAAAGCAGCTCGGGGTGTTCTAAGGATATGTTCATAGTTCACCCCTCTGGCGCACGATCAGGATTTCAAGCAGTAAGAGCAGGAACATGACTACTATTAGATAATTGGTAATCTCTTTTTTGGCAGTATAGCTGTCTGCCTTAACAACTTTATTTTTATCTTCAGTTGCAGCCCGTTTTACCAGTTCGGAAGCATCGACTCTGGTGTCGGATTCCTTATCACTGTATAGATTGGCTGCGATTTTTTTCCCGGAAATCTCATAGATCCCGGCTTCGTCAAAAATCACTTTGTTCGAAGTAAAGGTCTTCGTGGGAGTTTTGACCTGCTCTGTTTTCGAAAGTGCCGTCAATGTACCGGTTTTCAGGTTGTATTCGGTAATGTCTCCCGTCCCTCCGATCCATTGAACAAATTTTATCCAGAATACGGGATATTCGGGCAGGTTGTGGAAATTGTTCCAGGTTCCACTTTCGCTGCTCGCTTCGATGCTGCTGTTCATTTGATTAGTATTGTTCATTTTATTACTGCTGTTCGTCTTACTGCTGACGTTCGTCTCGCTGGTTTGCACATTCCCGAGCTCGTCATTGAAGCCCATATAAAATACAGTTCCCTTGCCTACCTGCCAGTAACTGAGTAGAGGGACACCGTTTTCAAGGGACATCAGAGTAGTCGATCCCGTCCTTTCGCTTGCATTCAGGTATTTGCGGACGGATATTTCATCGGTCTTAATGTCCCTTGTAACACTGCTCTGCTGAACTTCTTTCACCGCTAAGCCCTTTTCATCACTCGAAACTTCGATGGGCTTTACTGGAAGAATCTTTATAAGGTTTAGCTCGGTTTTGTCCGGAACCAGAGCTTCGCTTGCAATGAAAACCACATTTCCTCCGTTTCGGACGTAACTATCAATCCTGTCGACAGAACTGTTGGCAATAGGAGTGTCTTTCTGTGCGAGCACTACAAGGGTATAGCTGTCAAGTGAAGTTGGCACGGTGTCCGAGACTGTCAGGTTGCTGTTCGGGAGCAGTGAAAGTGCGGTTTTTGAAGGCAGCTTGCCATCATCGGTTACATAGAGGATACTCTGCGTGGAAGTATCCGGAATTGAAATATAGGCCTGGTTGTCGACGGTCAAATCATCTTTTACATTGAGCTTGACTGTAGTGACACCTGGTTCCAGGTTCCCCAGAGTGAACTGGTTTGTCCCACCTGCCGGGACGTCCAGTGAAAACGATGTTGAGTAGTTTCCTGAATTTCCTCTGCCGGTTTCGATCTCAACGTTTTGATTTTGACCCAGGTAGTTTTTAATTACACCGGTGTAACTGTATTTTCCATCAGTAGCTTCTATCCAGCCATTGATGATCCCTATATTATTGGCAGGCTTGCCTACTTTTACAAAACTGACTTTAATTCCGTAAGATTCTGCAAGGCTCTTTGAAGCAACCGGGTCGTCTCCTTTCCAGTTTGTGAAATCGGAAATGACAACGATTCTTCCGCCTTCTCTGGACAGAAGGCGCATGCCTGAGGAAATAGCTGCCGAAAGGTCGGCAGTGCCGGCTCCTGGCCGGACCTGTTTGAGGATATCCTTTGCAGCAGATGCACTACCTCCTTCAAGGGCAAGCAGAGGCGAATCCGAAGCCAGGATTATGCTATTTTTCTTGCTCACATCACTGTCTGCATATCCAAGCGCTTCAGTAAATCTAGAGCCAGTCTGCATACTGGCCGACGAGTCAAGCACGAGTACGGTATGTTCTCCACTCAGAGCCTCTTGCGAAGTGTAGTAATAGCCTGCTGCTGCAATGGAAAGAAGGATAAGCATCAGGAGCTGGATCAGGAAAAGCGGGTCCTGCACTATTTTAGTGAGCGAGGCATAGACTCGCTTTCTTTCCTTCTCCATCTTGAGGACAAACATAAGGGAGGGAATTGCAAGCACTTTTGGCTTAGGGCGAAGCATGTAAAGAATTATTAGCGGAATTACGCTCAGGAGAGCCAGAAGGGCTAAAGGGGTTTCAAAAGGTATTCTTACCGCCTCCCTCTTCTCCTGATTGTGTAGTGGAAAGCATCAAAGACGGGGGTGTCGGTTGTAAATGTATAGAACTCCGCCCCTACCTTCATACAGGCTTTTTTAATCCTGGCTGTATGGTCATCGAGTTTTCCAAGGTAACGTTTCTTGAAATTTTCACTAACGTAAGTCCTGATGTCTTCTCCGGTCTCCAGGTCTACAAGCTTGCTGTTCCCCTGTAAAGGGAGCACCTTTTCCGTGGGGTCGAGCACCTGAATGAGAATGAGGTCATGCTCCGAAAGCCTGGAAACTGCAGTTTCTATTGCCTGGGGTTCCTGCAGGAAGTCCGAGATAAGGATCACCAGGGACCTTGACTGGATTGCCCGGCTGTACTTCAGGACTGCTTCTTCTATTGACGTGCTGCCTGAGATTTCAAGTTCTGTCAGGCGGTCGATTGTCCGAAGAAGATTCTTTCGGCCACGGCTGGGCTTATTTATATCAACTTCCTGTGTAAATGTTGATATGGCAAACCTGTCGTTATATCTCGTTACCATGTAAGCGTAGCCTGCAGCAAGCATAGCGGCGTATTCGAATTTTGAAGTGCCTTTTTCCGGATAGTCCATGCTTTTGCTGGCATCAAGCAGGATATGGGTAGTAAGGGTTTTCTCTTCCTCAAACTGCCGCACATAAAGTTTTTCCGTCCTGGCATAGGCTTTCCAATCTATATCTTTCAAGTCATCGCTGGAGTCGTATTCCCTGAAACCGATAGTATCTATGCCGTGTCCGCTTCGAGTAGAAGGACGGTTGCCGGCATAAACCGTTGATACTCTCTTCCGGACAGAAAATGTAAACCGGTCAAGCTGCCTGAAAAAATCTGTTTCGATTTTTTGTTTTGTGCGAGTCATTCTGGATCGTCAGTTAAAAACCCGGTTTTAACCCGAGCTTGGAAAACCCTTCAAGGTCATTTATATTACTTTTGGGTCATTTATTTTACTTTTTTAAGGATATCCTCAATAGCCTGATCCGGGGTCATCCCGCCTCTTTCGGCTTCGAAGGTCAGGATGAGCCTGTGCCGGAGCACCGGAAAAGCCATGTAATCAATATCCTCTTTACTTACGAAATTCCTCCCCTCGACCAGGGCTCGGGCTTTTGCCGAAAGGATTAAGCCAATAGATGCTCGGGGGGAAGCTCCGTACTCAATATGTTCTTTGTCCTTCCTGGTCATACTCACGATAGAAAGGACACGCTGCTTAAGTTCCTCTGAAATCGGGACCTGCCGGGTGAGTTTCTGTAAATCCAGAAGCGTGGTTTTATCAAGGCCCCTTGAAGTTTTCGGGACTTCGGATTTCGTGTAGCGGTTTATTATTTCCATCTCCTCTTCATAGGAGGGATAGTCCACAAGTATTTTTAACAGAAAGCGGTCAAGTTGAGCTTCAGGCAGGGGATAAGTGCCTTCCATTTCGATAGGGTTCTGGGTCGCGAGAATAAAGAAGGGACGGTCAAGCATAAAGGTGTCGTTTCCTACCGTTACCTGCTGTTCCTGCATAGCTTCAAGGAGAGCTGATTGGGTCTTTGGAGATGCCCGGTTGATCTCATCCGAAAGCACGACATTTGCAAAAATCGGCCCGGGCGAAAATCTGAATTCTTTTTTATTGTCATGCTCTTCTATAACATTTGTCCCCGTGATATCGGAAGGCATGAGGTCAGGAGTACATTGAATCCTGCTGAATTTGAGGTTCATTGCATGTGAGACAGTAGAAATCATAAGGGTTTTTCCAAGTCCCGGGTTGCTCTCTATTAAGGCATGCCCCTCACAGAGAATTGCAATTATGACCTGCTCCACTACCTTATTCTGGCCTACTATGACCTTCCCTATCTCTTCAAAAAAAGATTTGAAAATTCTGCCTGCATTCTGGTAGGTCGCGGCGGCCTGTCCAGAGTCGATGTTGCTTTCACTCATTGCTGCTTCACCCATTATTCAAAAAAATTGCTTTAAGGCAATTTTCAATAGTTTAATTTAGAGTTCCTGTAACTAAATTCGCTTTAGAAGTTAATCTGTATCAGATAATTCTTCTTATTTATTCTTTTGCGAGTTCTTCGAAGTAACTCTGGATGACATTCCTGTATCCTTCAGGTAAATTTTCGTAATATGACTGTGAGGCAACCGCCTCAGGATTAACAGTATCGGATTGAATAAACGATTGGTTTGTATTGTTCCCTGATTGCTGGCTTGTGAAGCCCTGACCGGAGCCCGGGGGAATTTTAAAGTCGACTGCCTTGCCTTCTACTACGATAACTGCAGGTTTTCCGAAGAGACCCTCGTTATTGCTCTCATTATTAGCTGTCCCCCCATTTTCCGCAACCGGATAAAGGTCCGCATTCGAACCCGAGATATATGGGGCTACAACTTTAGGAATGTTTTTCGGGGTTATATCTGTATGATAGTCCGTATCTGCTATATACATTGCACCCAAACCTGTAAGTAAGGTCAATCCGATTCCAATCGTTAAAAATTTTTTATTCAGCAAAGATAACGGCTCTACTGGCTTCAGATCAATAATTACCCTGCCAATAAGGTCCTTCACTATTATATTATCAGTATTTCTATTGTCGTAAGCCGTTCTCAGCCTTTCCTTAAGTACCGGATTTTTTTCCTCAATAAGTTTAATTGAATCTTTTTTAACCTTCATACTGTTTCGGATGTAGGTAAGCATTGCAGCAAGCGCAAATTCTATCACTACAATGCCTAAAGTTTCAAACAATAAATTAAAACCTAAAAAATTATATTTTGTACCTGTGTAAGGTTCAAAAAAACTTATCACAGAAAAAATCTCTTCCATATTGGTTAATAAGAAAACGATGTGTAAAGCGAAAAATATTATTGCAAAATCAAGTAAAGTATATATTAAGCTATAAACTCTGACTGCTGATTCATACTTTTTTATTGAGGCTTCCAGATCCAATTTATCACATCGAACGAGCTTAACTAACTTTCTTAATTTTGAACCTTCTTAAATTTTTTGCTCACTTTTGAATGCAGGATAAGAACCCAGCACCTTTAGAGTGTCAACTTTGTTTTTTATATCTTCTAGGGCATCTATTATAAGTACATCGCCAGTGCACCCTTCAAAATCAATGTAGAAATAATAATCCCCGAGTTCCTTCTTCGAAGGTCTGGACTCAATTTTAGTCAGGTTGATATTCCTCAATGCAAAAGCTCCAAGGATGTTGTATAATGCTCCTGGCCGATCTTTTTCAAGATAAATTATAAGTGAAGTCTTGAAAACAGTCGCAAAAGAAGTCGCAAAAGAAGTCGCAAAAGAGGAATTCAGGTCTTTCCCTCCCGAACTCAGGGCTTTGTCCACTGCTTCCAAAACAATGAAACGTGTATAGTTTTCTTTCTGATCCTGAACATTCGAAAGCAAAGTATTCAACCTGTAGCATTCTGCAGCCTCAGGAGAGGCAATAGCAGCCATTTCCTCAAACTCCCCCGCCAGTCGAGCTGCGTGGGAGGTACTGCCCGTACTCCTGAGTTCCGTTCCCGGGAAATGTTTTTTCAAAAAATGTCTGCACTGGGCAAGCCCTTGCGGATGGGAAAGAATGATCCTTATATCCTCCAGCTTGCCTTTAGCAAGCAAGCAATGCTCGATTTTGACAACAACTTCCCCTACGATCCGGACATTTTTTTCAAGAAGGAGATCAAGAGTAATACCTACAGAGCCTTCAATAGAGTTCTCAACCGGTATTACCGAAAGATCCGATTTCCCATCGACTACAGCCAGTAAAGTATCCTCTATATCTGCAAAATACCTGAATTCTGCGCCGCAAAGCTGGTATTTCGCAGTCCACAACTTTGCAGCCTTTTCCGAGTACGAGCCTTCAGGCCCCATTATGCCGATAATCATTTGTAAGGTTTATATTAGAGTATTGATGTTTTTTGATCGTACGATGACTTTCCTTCATCAGGGAAATTATAAAAAATACCCCCTAAAGATGAAGGTTTTTTAGTGAGCCTATTGCCCTATCGCTAATATTCAAATATCGTGTTTCAGATACTTTAAACTTTTTTGATATATAACTTTCTTTTCGGTTTAAATAATATTTACGCAGACATGAATCTTTTTAAGTTAAATAACTTACCTTTTGACGGTGGAGATCATCTTACAGCCTAAGCTCCGCTATTTGAGCTCATAAACTATTTTTTAATAGGATTCGTGACTTCAATGGTTTTCGTCCTCTTGAGGGAGCGCAGCGACCGAAAAGGACCCCGTGCTCCCGAAGCGGAATTCGGGAAGCGAAACTCGAAGCGGAACTCGGGAAGCGAAACTCTGGAAGCGAAACTCGGCGAAGCGAAACTCGAGTACCAAAAATACTATATTTCTGTGTATGCATACACATATACATGGGTACAAAGACACTCTCAATCCGGGACGAGACATACGCCCAACTAAAAGATGCGAAATTGGAAGGGGAGAGTTTCAGTGACGTTATCGACCGCCTGCTCAAGAAGAAAAGCGGGAATCTTTCAGTTTATTTTGGTGCACTGAAAGATGAAGAGCTTCTGGAGGGTCTAGAAGAAGATTCCAGGAATATACGCAAACTTTCGAGGCTCAGGACATGATCATACTTGACACCAGCGCCCTTATCGACTTTTTCAGGGGTGAAGAAAAGACCCGTGAATTCATGGATGAAGATGTGACGACGACTATTATAAGTTACTACGAAATCTTCTCAGGTGTCAAACACAGAAAAGCCAGAAAAGAAGAGCAGTTCTTCAGAAGGTTCTTTTCGGAAATCGAAGTATTGGACTTCGACCTGAAAGCTGCGGAAGAAGCAAGTGATATAATGGGCAGGCTGCTGAGTCTTGGCACTCCGGTTAATAGTATGGATGTGCTCATCGCAGGCATTGCCTCTGCGAACGGTGCTGAAAAGATAATTTCAAGAGATAGTGATTTCATCAATATCGGGAAAGTCTCAAAATTTGATGTTCTGATATATTGACCTCAATATCTTAGTTCTTTGCTTTATTAATATCAAGTAGACATCAATGTGGTGAACTAAGGAGATTAAAGGCTCCGGACCCGAAATGAAAATCTAAAAATCAAGCTGCAGCTTTTTTGTAATTCTCGTATTTGCTTTGGCTTATTTTCCTATTGCGAAGTTTCATTTTAAATATGCAAAAGCCGTTTGCTTCGCAAACGTGACAAGACACGTTAAGTAAAGTATTACTGTTTCCCCGTTTTTATCGTGACTTGTGCCTACACCGGTTTTAAGTCCTCTTGAGGGAGCGCAGCGACCGAAAAGGACCCCGTGCTCCCGAAGCGGAATTCGGGGAGCGCAGCGACCGAAAAGGACCTCGTGCTCCCGAAGCGGAACTCGGGTGGCGCAACTCGGGTGCAAATACTTATACGAAGAGCCTCTATTATATCAACTTCATGAAACAGGATATGTCGAGTGCCGACGTTGCTGCAGTTGTTGCCGAGCTGTCAGCAGGGCCGAAGTCCATTATGGATGCGAAAATCGGGAAGATCTACCAGACCACAGCTGAGGAGATTCGCATCAACCTTTACGTTTTTCATCAGGGAAGGGACAACCTGGTAATTGAGGCAGGGAAGCGATTACACTTAAGTAAACACTTCAGGGCAAGTCCTGAGCTTCCCCAGTCTTTCCCAATGCTGCTTCGAAAGTACCTGATTGGAGGCAGGATCGTATCTGTAGAGCAGCACGACTTTGACAGGATTGTGAAGATCGGGGTCGAGAGAGGGGGAGTCAGGAACTTTCTAATTGTTGAGCTGTTTGCTCGGGGGAACGTGCTTATCGTTGATTCGGAAAACAAAATTATCCTGCCTATGAATCCTGTGACTATGAAGGACCGAAAGCTCAGGAGCGGAGAGATTTACGAACTTCCGGAGGCACAGTTGAGCCCGGTAGATGCTAAGGCTTCGGACCTTACGGAGGCTTTTTCCAAATCTACGGCTGATATTGTCCGGACGATTGCTACAAGGTTCAATCTCGGGGGAGTTCTGGCAGAAGAGGTCTGTGCCAGGGCAGGAATCGATAAATCTAAGCTTGCAAAGGAAGCATCTGAAGAGGATGCCGCCAAGCTAAGCAATGCGATGCATGATCTTTTTTCCCCGCTTTTCAGGTCAAAGGCTGCAGGAAAGTGTGAAATCGAAATCGGGCCGGGAATTGAAGCCGAATGGAATTAACCAATCGGGATTGAACGGACCGAATCTGAAACTGGAGTTGAATCCGAAGCCCCAACCGGAATTGAAGCCGAAGCCCCTAAACTTAAACCTCAGCACGTGAAAAAGGAAATTAACGGAAAAATGGAAACTTTCGATGTGCTGCCTTTCGACCTCATTCTCTATTCCGGATACGAAAAAGAAAACTTTGATTCCTTTAATACGGCACTTGATGAGTTTTTTGGGAAAAAGGCTCTTGAGCAGGTCGCAGAAGTAAAGGAAGCTTCGAAGAAGGAGAAAACCCTTGGCGTTTACGAAAGAAGGCTTCTCCAGCAGGAAGAAAGCCTTTCAAAGTTCCGAACAGAAATTGAGAAAAATAATACGCTCGCAGAAACAGTGTATGCCAATTACCAGCTTATAGAAGAGCTTTTTTCCGTGCTCAATGCTGCACGGGCAAAGGGTTATTCCTGGGATGAGATCCGCTCCATCCTGAAACAGGCAAAGAAGACAGTGCCTACTGCTCAGAAAGATTAAAAATATTGACCAGAAAACCGGAACTATAACTGTTGATCTTGAAGGCAGGAGTGCAAACCTTGATATACGGAAGACAGTGCCGCAGAACGCTCAGGATTACTATGATAAGGTGAAGAAGTTTACCAAAAAGCGGGAAGGCGCTCTCAAAGCTATTGAGGATACCAGGAAGGCTATGGAGAAAAAGGCCGCATCAAAGGCTGCAAAAGCAGGGAAAAAATTGCAAGCATCCAGGAAAAAGCACTGGTACGACCGTTTCAGGTGGTTTGTGTCCTCAGATGGTTTTCTGGTTGTCGGAGGCAGGGATGCCGATACCAATGAGGAAATTTTCAAAAAATACATGGAAAAAAGAGATACCGTCTTTCATACCCAGACTCCAGGCGCTCCACTAACCGTCGTTAAAGCCGGAAAAGAAGATGTTCCGGAATCCACACTGAATGAAGCTGCGCAGTTTGCAGTATCTTATTCCAGCCTCTGGAAGGCAGGCCATTCCAGCGGAGACTGCTACTGGATCAAAGCCGAGCAGGTCACAAAAACTCCGGAATCCGGTGAGTATGTGAGAAAAGGAGCTTTTGTCATTCGCGGGGAGCGTAATTACTTTAGAGATGTGCCTCTGGGCGTTGCAGTCGGGCTTGAACTCAAAGGCGAGACAAGAGTAATCGGCGGGCCTGTTTCTGCCATCCGGAAGCACGGGGATTACATTTTGGAAGTGACTCCTGGCGCATTCAATCAGAACGATATTTCAAAAAAGATCTACAGGATTTATGCGGATGAACTGGGCGATCCTCGTTTCGTAAAACAGATCGCATCACCTGACCAGGTTGCTATGATGGTCCCGCCCGGAGAATCCGATTTGAAGAGCTCTAAGCCCGAAAGGAAAGGTCAGGGAGCTGAGTCCGAAGGAAGAGATTACGAAACTCCCGGAGTACGTGATCAACCTGAGGACATTGAAGAGGAAACAGAAGGGGAATTTGATGACATCGCCGGAGCAGAAACCGATGAGAGATCCGGAGAAGAAGTCGGAGAGAAAAGTAAAGAAGGTGCCGAAACTCCGGAGTGAAAAGGCATGAGAGTCACAAACCGCTCCCTTAAAGGAAGAGAAGGGGAAATTTCGGTAACAGTCGAAACCCTCGATGACCTCTGGCACTTGAAGTACATTATTGAAAAAGGGGACCTGGTTTTTGCGCTTACCAAGCGCAAAGCGGATACTTCGAATGATAAAATCCGACCCGAAAAGGTTGAGAAAGTAAAAGTGAGGCTCGGGATCAGGGTTGAAGAGATGGAATTCCACAAGTTCGCAAACCGGCTGCGAATACACGGGATGATTGAACACGGAATGGATACAGGTTCCTATCATACGCTCAATCTTGAAATCGGAACTAACCTCTCAATCATAAAAGAGCACTGGAAGAATGACCAGCTCCAGAGGATCCAGGATGCCGAAGAGGCTTCGAAGCGTCCGAAAGTCGTTATGGTTGCAGTTGAAGAAGGGGATGCAGATATCGGTTTTGTGCACCACTACGGAATTGAGATCTACTCCCATATCCGGCAGTCCTCAGGAAAGCGGGAAACCGGATTGCGGAATGAGTTTTTCCGGGAGCTAGTCGAACAGCTCAAGCATGCAGTCCCTGAGGACGCCTCTATAGTCATTTGCGGGCCGGGATTTACCAAAGACGATTTTCTTAAGTATTTCCACGAAACGGAACCCGCTCTAGCTTCAAAAGCCCTGACCGAAGATACGTCAATGATTGGTATGTCCGGTTTTCAGGAAGTGCTGCGCAGGGGAGCAGTAGACCGGATAATGCAGGAATCCAGGATAGCTCGTGAATCAGCCCTGATTGAAGATCTCATCCGGGAAATTTCAATGGACGGCAAAGCAGCCTATGGTTTTGCAGATGTTAAAAATGCTCTTGGTTACGGGGCTGTGGAAACGCTGCTTGTTGCGGACGAAACCCTTCGTGAAGGGCGGGAGAAAGGAGAAGATATTGATAAACTTCTCATGGAAGTCGAACAGGCCCAGGGAAAGGTTGTAGTTTTCAGTACAACCTTTGAGCCGGGAGAAAAGCTTCATAAACTGGGTGGAATTGCAGCCCTGCTTCGCTTTAAAGTTAGGGGTTAATCAAGCCATTTTCCTTGCAAACACGATTCTTGATGCGTCCTGCATGTCAAGTGCCGTGAACACTTCAAGCCCGTAATCACTCAGCATCTCTATATATTCGGTAAAGGGAACACTGTTCTCAAATCTGTACCCTGATCCGCCTTTTTTCACATCTTCAAAGGTCCAGAGGTTCCAGTCAAGACTGAGAATGGTATTAGACTCCATTTTTTCATCAAGGACCTGTCTGGTTACGAAAATGCCTCCCGGGTTTAACGCCTCGGCAATTTTCGGGAGAAGGGAAGGTACTTTTCCTCCCGGATTAAAGGAAGAGAAAATAAGATCATATCCGCTACCAATTCCATCTTTAAAGAAGTCTCCGGGAATCACATCCACGTTTGATGCTCCGTACTTACTGATGAAATTCTTTGTTCTTTCAGTGACAGAAGGCAGATCGAAAACAGAAGCCTGCAGATTTTCATTCATTTTTGCAAAAGCAATAGCATAGAGCCCATGCCCTCCTCCGAGGTCAAGCAGCTTTTTGACTTCCTTCAAATCAACATTTTCCATAACAACTCTAACGGTGTCCTGAAGTAGTCCACATCGTGCGTTTTCAGCCATACAGTTAATAACTTCTCCGAAAAAGGGTTCTTTCTCGAAAATCTCCGGCCCCCTTCTCATTATCTGGGTAAGGCGAGCCCAGAGCTCTGCATTTCTGAGTTTTTCGGCAAGATAATGCTGTTGAGAATACGGAGAGCTTTCCAGAAGATAAGCAGCACTGAGCTTTGACACCATGTACAGGGTATTTTCTTTTTTTGTTTTTTCGTCCTGAAAACTATCTTCGGACCCGTTCACAAACCGGTCAAGCAGCCCGAGGGTGCAAAGAGCCTCACAAAAATGAGGCATAAGCACAGGATCGCAACCAAGTTTTTCAGCCAGAGTTCCAGCTGATAAAGGAATTTTAAGAGTTTCGAATACCCCTAGCTCAAAGGCAGAAGAAATCAGCCTGCATTCCCTCGAACCTTGAACAGAAGAGTCAATAAGTTTGAAAAACCGGTCCGAATCTATCTCAGGCTTTTGCATCAGGTCAATTGCTATTTCTTTATTAATATGTGTTTTATTTTCCGTTTCATTCTCAATTTTGTTTTGAATTTTATTTTCCATGTTATCTCTCCTTTTTATACTTTTTTCAGACAGGTTCAGGGACGCTAAAAGCCCTAATGTGCCTGCCTTAAGTCAACAATTTTTCCCTCCTCCATAAAGGCGATCTCATCACTCATCCATTCAACAACATGAATATCATGGGAGATCAACAGAAAACTTATTCCGAATTTGTTTTGCAGTTCTTTAAGCAGGCACAGGATCTGAGCCTGGACAAGCGGATCGAGCATGGAGGTAGGCTCATCCGCAACTATAAACTCAGGTTTCATACCAAGAACTCTTGCTATTGCTACTCTCTGAAGCTGTCCGCCACTCAGTTCCCGAGGATAGCGGAAAAGCAGTTCTTCATTAAGGGAAACAATCTCAATAAGCTCCTGAATCTTTTCCCGTTCTTCGTCTCCTGTACAAAGCCTGTGGAGCCGGAGAGGTTCGGCAATTGCATCATAAATCTTCATTTTCGGGTTCAGGCATGTTTCAGGGTTCTGAAATATAATCTGCATTCTGGTCCCAAGGTGCTTTAGAGAGCGGCCTTTAAGCCCTGAAATATCCTGGCCGTCAAAAATAACTCTACCAGCTGTCGGTTCAATCAGCCTCAAAATAGTTCTTCCAAGTGTGGATTTTCCACAACCGCTTTTTCCAATAAGGCCCAGAGTTTTCCCTTTTTCAATCTTGAAACTGATTCCATCAACAGCCCTGTTAACTTGTTTTTGGAAAAGCCCGGAATAATAGTATTTTTTCAGGTTTTCCACATTCAGCAGTGCCATTTACCTTCCTCCGTAAAATCGAGAGCCGAAGGAGCAGCAAGAGATGGCTGTGCTTCGTTAATATTTCTGCTGCCTTTTTTGCAGAACAGGCACCGTGCAAAGTTATTGTCTTCAAGTTCCAGTAGAGCAGGATGGGTCTTTGAGCAGGCACCCAATTTGTGACTGCAGCGTGGATGGTACCTGCAGCCTGAAGGAGGGGAAATAAGACTCGGAGGCTGGCCCAAAACAGTTTTCAACTCTTTTTCCGGTAGGGAGTGTAGCAGGTCGTAAGTGTAGGGATGTTTAGGGTCGGAAATGACCGTAAATGCCTTCCCGATTTCAACAATTTCTCCGGCGTACATGACTGCAATTCTGTCGGCAAACATGCTTGCAAGCTCCAGGTCGTGCGTAACCAGGAGCATGGAAGAGTTCTCCTTTCGGATAAGCCTGACAATTATCTCTGCAATTTGCAGCTTCATCTCAGGATCAAGCCCTTTTGTAGGCTCGTCTGCAATCATGAGCCTGGGCTTAAGGGCAAGCGCTAATGCGACCATGACCCTCTGCTGCATCCCGCCACTGAACTGGTGAGGATACTCACACCCTCTAAAGGACCCTATTCCCACAAGCTCGAGCATTTCTCCGGCTCTTTTTTCGGCTTCTTTTTTCCCCATGCCTGCGTGATAACTGTAAATTTCCGCAATTTGCCTTCCAACCGAGAGGACCGGGTTAAGACAGGCTGCAGGGTTCTGGAGCATAATCCCTATTTCCTTCCCTCTCATGCTTCTCATTTCTTTTTCGGATAGGGCTAAAAGGTCTTTCCCTCTGTAGACTATTCTTCCCTCTATCTTTGTTTTACCTGAGAGCAATCTCAAAAGGGCTTTTCCAAGGGTAGTTTTTCCACAGCCTGTTTCTCCAATAAGTCCTAAAATTTCTCCTTCCCTTATCTCCAGGGAAATATTCTCATTAGCTTTTACAAGTCCTTTTGAGGTTTTAAAAGAGACATTCAGGTTTTCTATGGAAAGGAGAGGAGTAGAGAGACAGTGAAGGACTCATCTTGCCAGCACCTCCTGTTCGGCAGACTGGCCAAGGCTGTCCCTTAACCCGTCTCCCGCAAAATTGAAAGCAAAGACTGTAAGCATGATCATGAGGCCCGGAAAAAATGAAAGGTGGGGGGCCGTACGCAGGTAAGGGATGCCGAATTTGAGCATAGAACCCCATTCCGGGTCAGGAGGCTGGATTCCAAGCCCGAGAAAACTCAGCGCAGAGGCGAATATTATCACGTGGGCAATCTCAAGAGTACCGAGGACGATTACGGGTTCTATGCAGTTTGGAAGAATGTGTTTTCGCATTATATAGAAATTTGAAGGTCTGAGGGCTCTTGCAGCTTCCACAAAATCTCTTTGCTTCAAAGAGAGAACCTGTCCGCGTACAAGCCTTGTATAAACAGGCCATTGAGTAAGGGAGAGGGAAAGGACGACACTTGTAAACCCCGGTCCCAGCAGTCCGGAAAGCATAAGGGCAAGAATGATGTTGGGGAAAGCCATTATTATGTCTACGCCTCTCATAAAGACTTCATCAAGCAAACCTCCCGTATACCCTGAAAGCAGCCCAAAGGAGGTACCTGCAACGGATGTGGCAGCAACTACAAGAATTCCAATGCCAAGAGAGATGCGTGTGCCATAGATCACTCTTGATAAGATACAGCGCCCAAACTCATCGGTTCCGAAAGGGTATTCGTGACAGGGACCAAGAAGCCTGCTGTTAAGTTTCTGGTCCAGAGGATCATTCGGAGCGAAAATGGGAGCAAACAGGGCCAGAGTGCACAGGATAGCGATAAGCAAAATGCCTGAGACTGCAAGTCTGTTTTTAACCATTTTTATATTTTCAATCATATCTGTCATACCTGATCCTCGGGTCAAGCAGTGCATACAGAATATCCACCGCAAGGCTGGAGAGAGAAAAGAGCACCGCGATAAAAAGGACACATCCCTGAACCATAGAGAAGTCCCTTGCAAAGATCGAGTCTACAAGCAGCTTTCCGATGCCTGGCCAGGAGAATATTGTCTCCACTATTACGGCTCCCCCAAAAAGGTAGCCCAGTTGCATTCCTGCAAATGTAATAACCGGGAGGAAAGCATTTTTCAAGGCGTGCCGGAAAAGGACAGTATACTCATCAAGCCCTCTGGCGCGTGCAGCTAAAATGTATTCCTGCCCCAGTACTTCCAGCAGGCTGGCACGGGTAAGCCTTGCTGTCACTGCAGACATTGAAGTTCCAAGGGTAAGGGCAGGAAGAACAAGGTGATTCAGGCTTCCGTACCCGAAGCTGGGAAAAATATGAAGAGTCAGGGAAAAAAGCCAGATCAGAAGAATCCCAAGCCAGAAGTTAGGAATTGAAACACCTATCAGGGAAACAAACATGCAGCCATTGTCAAGCAGCGTATTTTTCCAGAGGGCGCCCAGGATTCCCGCAGGCAGGGCAATTAGCAGGGAGATCAGTAAGCCGGCAACTGTAAGTTCTATGGTTGCAGGCAATTTCAAGAGCACTTCGTCAAGGACATAATCTGAAGTTACGAACGACCTGCCAAGATCCAGGTGCAGGAGATGGTCCATCCATATGAAGTACTGGATATACACAGGAGAATCAAGTCCTTCGGCTGCCCTGACGGATTCGATCTGGCCTGCATTCAGGTCCTGTCCGTATCTCTCAAGGGCTATTAACTCTGCAGGGTCGCCTGGCGCAAGGTACATCGCAAAAAAAGAAACAAGAGTAACTCCTGCGATCACTACTGAAACCATGGCCAGGCGCTTTGCTATGTACTTCCACATAGATTTTATCCCTGCTTTTTATTCCTGCATTTCCGTTTTTAAATTCACTTCCTTTCCAGATAAACTCCTGAAAGATCCAACCAGGGATCCTCGGCTGTTATTACAAAACCTTTTACCACAGGGCCGGTTGCTACTACCTTTTCTTCGTGTACAAGGTAGAAAGCCGGGACTTCTTCTATTACAGACTCCTGCAGGGAGTAATAGAGTTCCTGCTGTTTCTGCGGGTCCACGGTCGAATCTGCTGCATCTACGAGCTTGTCATAGGTTTCATTGTGATAGTGGGAGTACGGACTCTTTGAATAATGCACAAAGAAGTGTTTCGGGTAAGGGCCCCAGGTAAAATAGCCGCTTCTCAGTATCATACCAAAGTCTCCAGTGCTTTCGAGTTTGCTGATTGCTCCGTCGTCAAGTACCTGGATTTTCACGTCCATTCCTACTTTTCTCAGGTCTTCCTGTACCACCTGAGCCATGGGAGTGTGTCTTGTAGCCCAGACTCCCTTGCTCACGAGCAGGGTTACATTTAAGGGATTTCCATCTTTATCTAAAATTCCATCCCCGTTGGAATCTTTCCATCCGGCTTCGTTAAGTAGAGCTTTTGACTTTTCAAGATCCGGAGTATATGTCTTCAGGTCAGGGTCCGAATACATCATATTAGGGGAATAGGGCCTTCCGCCTGCAGGCTTTCCGATGCCGTCAAGGACTTTGTTTACAATGGCTTCGGTATCGATTGCATAAGCAATACTCTGGCGTACTTTCGTGTCATTGAAAGGAGTTTTGTCGCAATTGAACTGCAGGAAATCCGTAAAGGTACTCAACTTCCTGTGCACCTGGATACCTTCTTTGGCTTCTAGATTCTTGACCTCATATTCAGGAACCTTGATAAGCATGTCAAGTTCCCCGTTTTCAAAAGCCATTACTTGTGTAGACGAGTCCGGGATTACTTTAAAAACAACTTTATCCAGCCGGGACTTATTTCCCCAGTATGCATCATTTCTTGTAAGCACTACTTCCTGATCTTTTGTCTGTGATTCAAACTTAAAAGGCCCTGTCCCTACAGGTTTGACAAAATTTCCATTCTTATCGAGACAACCTGGCCCCATTACAGGCCAGGCTACATGAGTCAGGTAAAAAGGCAGAGGCATTGGCTTTTGGAGGATAAATCTCACGGTGTAATTATCGAGAGCCTCTACACTTTTCATCGGTTTCAGTACTGCCTGTCTTACATAGGACTTATTCGAGTAGGAAAAGACAACCGAATCCGCGTTAAAAGGTGTACCGTCATGGAAGGTCACATCCTTTTGCAGGTGAAAGATCCAGGTCGTCCCATTGTCAGCAGTTTCCCAGGATTCGGCAAGTCCCGGGGTAATCTTCAGGTCAGAGTCGAGCCTTACCAGGGTTTCATACACTTGAGCCCAGACAAACCTGCCATCACCGTCTGCAAACTTGTCGAGATACCAGTTATTGACATCCGAACTTATGCCCACAACAAGATCGTGGGAATTTGTACCGGAACTATTTGCTTTGGCAGTTCCCTCTTTTTGTTCACCTATACAGGCACTTGCACCAATTACTGCAATTAATATGCAGGCTAATAAAATATATTTGAAATTCCAGTTCATAAAAAATCCTCATTAGGCAAACGGACTATTAATCTCAAGTTCCAACAGCTTCGCTATACTTCGACAGACAGACGCAATAATGTAATAGAAAAAACACTTGCTTCAAAATTTATTATTTTAAGTGATATTTTTTAATTAATTAGACTTTGATGTAATATCGTAATATTTTATCAGATAAAAAAGTTCTCTTTTAATATTAAATGTAAACGCTGTTAAATAAATTTATTACTTCTCAAGAAAGTCCATTTTTTAGAGCTGAAAAATAACTTCTCAGTGTGATTGTTTTGATCTACCGTTTTATAGTCGAGTAATATGGACAATTTGAAGTTCAAAATGTTAAAATCAGTTCCAGAGGCTTGAATAGGTTTTCTCGTGTTCATAAGTTTTTTGTGTAATTTCATCACTTATTATAATTATCTAATAATAAACACATAACATTGGACTATTTGCAATTATTTTAGTTTAAAATAATAAGATTTATTAACTAAATATTTCAATTTCTTGTTACTTTTCAGCATAAAAATAACAAAATAGCGTAAAATTGATAATTTTTTTAGCAAATTGACTAAAACGTAACGAGAACAAGGCGAGGCATTATGAAATTTGACATTCAAAAATTTTTATCTTCATTTCTTATTGTAATCACAACTTTTTCAATGATTGTTCCTTCAGGATTTGCAGCTCCGTCTCTAGCTGTCACCGGTCTTCCCTTAGACACCAATGAAACCTTATCTGACGGCTTCTGCTGGAATGCAAGCACTTTTGGCGGCTTTAACTACCAGATAAACAAAAATAAAGAATATGCTTCAGAAAACTGGATTGGAGAACGCCTTCAGTATATAGAAAAAGACGGGCAGGATAAACTCGGAAAAAATAATCCAGGAAATCACACAATAGGTGAAGGAGAACTCGTGTACTCAACCCGGCCAGTCTCAAGTAAATATGAACTTGTTTCCGACCTTGAGCTGAATGCCAACACAACTCCTAAGAAACTTGGCGGGATGTTCTACTATAAGCTTCCGTGGTTTGGAAAACCGTATGTTACTGTTGGAAACGATTCAACCTGGCTTTCAAATCTCGTATTCAGTCAAAATAGCAGTGAAAAGAAAAACTTAAAGGCAGGAGAGTCCTGGGACCTGGGTAAAAATTACTCTTTAAACGTTAATCAGGTTGATGTGGATGGCAAAAAAGTCTGGTTCTCCCTATCTAAAAATGGAACAGAACTAGAGTCGGGAATTGTGAACACAGACGGGACTCTTGCAGACAAGACATTTGTGGCAACCGCAGATATCGGAGGCGGAAGTGACCAGATCTACTTTATCACTTATGTGGATTCCGTTTTCACAAGTGCTTTTAGTTCGTTTGCAGTCTTCAAGTACACCTGGCTCATTGACAGAGATGACCTGATACATATAGATAGTGGAAACGAATATCAGGGTTTTAAGGTGAAGGAAGCTTCAAAAAGCGGAATTGTCCTGGAAAATAATAGGTCCATCACTATTGACCTGGATAAGGATGAGAAAACTTATTTCACCGATTCCTGGTATTTCCAGACTTCTGATGAAGGAAAAGGAAGTTCATCTCCGGAAGGTTACATAATCTACCCGGCAAAAGAACTTAAGGCCCCCGGAAATTACACTTTAAGAGGTATTCCTTTAGACACAAATGAAACTCCATCTAATGGCTTTATTTGGAACGCAACCACCTTTAGTGGCTTTAACTATCAGGTAAACAAAAATAAAGATTATGTGGCTGCTAAAAACTGGGTGGGCGAGCGCCTTCAGTATGTCGAAAAAGACGGGCAGAATGAGCTTGGTAAAGGTAATCCCGGAAACCACGTAATAGGTGAAGGGGAACTCGTGTATTCAACCCGGCCAGTTTCAACTAAATTCGACCTTGTTTCCGATCTTGGATTGAATGCCAATACGAGTACTAAGAAATTTGGTGGGATGTTCTTCTATAAGCTTCCCTGGTTTGGAAAACAGTATGTTACTGTTGGAAATGATTCCACCTGGCTTGCAAACCAGGTAATCAGTCAGTCCAGCAGTGAGAAAAAAGAATTAAAGGCCGGAGAGTCCTGGATCCTGGGTAAGAACTATTCTTTAGTCGCTAATCAGGTTGATGTGGATGGCAAAAAAGTCTGGTTCTCCCTGTGTAAAAACGGAAGAGAGATCGACTCAGGAGTTGTGAACACGGACGGGCCTCTTGCAGACAGGATATTTACAGCAACTGCAGACATCGGAGGCGGAAGTGACCAGCTCTACTTTATCACTTACGTGGATTCCGTTTTCTCAAGTTCCGATAGCTCCTTTGCAGTTTTCAAATACACCTGGCTCATTGACAAAGATGATTTAATGCATATTCAGAGCGGAGATAAATATCAGGGTTTTGAGGTTAAAAAAGCCTCAAGTAATGAAATTGTTCTAGAAAACTCGAATGCAATTACTTTAACTCTAGACAAAGACGTAAAGAATTACTTTACCGACTCCTGGTATTTCCAGACTTCCGATGAAGGAAAAGGCAGCACCTCTCCATTGGGTTACGTCATATGTCCCGCAGCCGACATTACTGTCGATAGCAAAGCCGGCGGCGGTCCAGGTAAAAACACGGCCTCAACAGATGCGTCAAATCCAGTTCAAGCAAACGTAACAAATAAAACGAACATAACAAATGAAACGAACATAACAAGTGAAATGAACGGAATAAATGAAACCCAGAATACCACAATTTTCGCGATGCCCTCTAATGAGTCTTCATCGGGTCCTAAAATACAGAGTTCTTTTGAAGATTCCAAAAACAAGAGCACTCAATCCGCAAAAGCCGGAGAAGCAAGTTCGGTAAAAACTCCCGGGTTCGAAATATTTGTTTCAATTCTTGGCTTTGGTCTGTCTCAGGCTTATTTAAGGAGAAAGAAATAAGCGGCATTCAGGAGAGATATTAAACATAAAAGCGATGTTCAAAGACAATTTTGGGATTGATTTGAAAATAAGCTCTCTTATTTTTGTTTAACTCGAAAACAAGTCTGAAAACAAAAATAAGAGCATTTTTTTAATTGTTTTAGCCTGAGTATCGGCATAAAGCAGAAATTTTTAAAAAGTAGAGTTTCTGTGTACTCTTTGTTTATAAAAACGAAGCAGTGTTTGTCTTTTTTTACTAAACTCCCAATTGACTTAATGGTTCTATGACTGCTATAATCCATATTTCACAAATGGCTTTATATTTTTCATTTAGTAACACTTCTATTAAATCGGCATCTGTAGCCACCAAGAAAAATGCCTATGTGTTTTTCATATAATTTTTGCATTTGATCAGGGTTATCGAAGGAAACAAGCCTATTCCTATAAACTATAGAATGATTGAATAAACAAACACATAGACAATTGTGGAAAAATCTGCATTGAAATGGTAATTTTCATTATAATGATCAGACGATAAAACAGGAATAACGTTTTTGTAGCACGACTTTTAGCAAAGTTATGTTAGTTGCACATACTAAAGGTATTTTGTAATTTTTCAGAAATCTGAAATTTTTAGAAATCAGGTTAGCTGTTATTCAAAATATTAGCTTACGATTTTATCCCATTTATGAGGTACTTCAATAGATTAGGGAATCGGAGACACAGGAAATACCCCTAAGAAGGTGCCAGGGACATTAATTCCGAAATCACCATTATAGAAATCAAATTCTTGCATGCTAGGTTGGCATCCAGTTTGGAGAAACGAGCCTTTCACTTCGACCACGAAAATGATGGTATAGCCAGCGGGAAGATAAAATTGACTATTATCAAACAATGTAAACTCGTCATTTAGATAATCATACTTGAAATTCCCAAAAAAATCGAATGGGCCAGCATCTACACAATGGACAATTTGATCGGAAAGCTGGCTGCTGGTATTAGCAAGGTTACTGATAAGATAGCCTTCCGAATTTTGATGCGGATCGAAATTAGGCGGCGGAACGAAATACCTGAGGCTTGAGGAAAAAGTTACACAATTCTTATTAGAATGAAAGGGATCCCATAGCGAATTTACATAATAGGTCCCATTTGGTTGCACAAATGTGACCACATTTAGGTAGACGTCTACGTTAGCGGTCCAGTGGAAATAGAAATCCGCACTAAAATCAAAAGAACTAGGGATGCAGAATCTGGGTCCAGAATGGAATGGTGTAAAATCGAAAATGTAAGCCTTCACAAAATTGTGATTACTAGCAGGGGGATCACTCTTCAGAAGTCGTTTTCCGGGTAATTCGGGGTTATTAAAGACAATAGCGTCTGCGACATCTAATGTAACTAAGGATTGAGATTTAGCAAACGTTCCTAAATGGGAGAACATTCCTTGGTGTTGGCGATTGCGTTGCTTATACTGCTGGTCGATAACGCTAGATTGATCGATGAACGCACCCTTCTCTTTTTTAAAAATTGCTCGTATTTCATTAGCATGACGTTCATTACGTTGCTTCATCTCAATTTGGTCGATTCCGACTACTGCGAGCACTCGATCCCGAAGATTCTGACAATCAGCACTTACAGCTAAGGATTGTTCATGCTCTCTGGGTTTTTCGACAACTGATGGGCGGGAATGTGTCGCATTTACCGCCTTGATAGCCGCATCCAATATATCCTTTCCAAGGGGAGAAACTTTTCCCATCTCATGTTTCATTTTCGAATCTCCGTTCTGTTTCTTTCATTACAAGGGGTAGTACCAGCATAGCTGTCACCACCCGCAAAGTAGATGGAACCAAATTAGAATCGGCCCTGTAACCCTTGTTTTCAACCGTAAAAAATCAGAATTTTTTGAATATCCCAGTCTGAATTCTTCTTTTTCCGTAAAGATTTTATCAGATAGCTTTGGCCTACTTTATACGTCATGACAGCAACGCTGGTACTACCCCTTAATTTTATCATACGTAACACAATTATTTAGAATTGCAGGGAGTAATGACGGAAACTCCCTGCGCATCTTATGAAACGAAACCCCTACCCCTAAGTGCTCTGCGAATTTCTCAGGAAGTTTCCCACAAACTCCCTGCACATCTACTAAAAAAAGTTGGTTTTCATTAGTTACAAAATGTATTATGATTCTATATTCTAAATAAGGCACGGAAACAACGATTAGAATTAAAATTTCGGATATGAAAAAATATAGTGAGAGATTACACAGGAGAACCCCTTAACTCCTGTGAAATTTGGTTTATGGTTTGTTTGTTGAGATAGTTTGTTGGTTACAATTAATTAGACTGTTTAAGAGTATAAATGGATTTCGGAAGTTTTAAACTAGTGGAGCTTGCACTCGATTTTCGTTAAAGTAACAAGCAGCACAAAAGTATTTTCCTTTTTTAATATGGTAAGTTGAAGGTTGCTTACAAACCCAATTTTGGCTCTTCGCTATTCTTTATGGATAAGATGATTTTTCAATTTTGCCGCGTTGATTTTTGTGGAGATATCCACACGAAACAACGAAGAGCCATAATGTTTAGTGTAGAAAATAATGCGTTTTCACACTAAATCGCTGTCAATAGAAATATTCGGAAAAAACCAAATTACCTGCCGAATCCGAGTTATATAAATTAAAAAAACAAAAACTGTTTTTAAAAGCCTCTATTTTTTAAATGAAAATCTCCTAAAATGCTAGTATCTCAAATAGCACTGCTCTATGCGCCTTTGTAAAGTCCTCACTTTTTCGCCACAACTGTTACGGTCCCTTTCATAGCAGGATGGATCGAACAATCGTAATTACATAGACTCCAGGTGTAGTAAACAGGAACTCGTAATTTTGTCCTTTTGGTATTGGACCGGACCCGAAACTCTTTCCATTTACTGTATGTTCAACTGAATCCTTGTTCGTCCATCTTACGGTGTCGCCTGCTGAGACTTCGACTGAAGGCGGATTAAAGGCAGAATTCTGAATAGCAACATCGACGATCTTGCCTTTATCAGATGCCATTTTCACACACCTAAAACAGTTTATATAATTATGGAAATATAAATGTATGGAACTAACTCACGGACACGACCAGAATAAGGATGCAGAGTCAATTAATTTTACAGAACTATCGCTACACTACCAAAGAGAGAAAGGGGAATACTTTTCTCTTCTCACGTCTATATCTTCTTGGGGGATTCTAATACCATACATTAAAGCATTTATATCGGACTCCGATTTCGAACGCCTCAACAATCTAATAGATCAACTCTTCATCCAGGACATCAGGGATAGAGACGAAAAGCTAGCTCGTTTGGCCGGTAAACTCATATTCTTTTCATTACCAATCATCGAAAACCAGGTTAAAAAAGATCCGGAGTTCTTAAAATATGAATTCGAATTATCTTAGTTTTCTCATATATATCTTGTAAGTGATATCTCTAATTTCTTCTTTTAATGAGGACATTGCTAAGGCAAGAGATGTACTGCTGAGCATGAAAGGGAAAATTGGGGTTCTGCAGGATGTGCAGGTGGAAGCGGACATACGCCATGGGTCATCGTCTTATGACATCATTTTAATTAAAGCATATACATGAAAAAAGATTAAAGATTTTTGGTTTTTTTCGATCCATTATTTGTGTTTTTTCGATTTATTCGATTCTGTTTGTTTTTTTATGATTTCTGTTTCTTTTTTTGCTTCTTCTGCTTTTGGTTTTGGAGCTTTTTCAGCTTCTTCTTGTTTTCTTTTATCTCTTCTTTTTTCTAACTCTTTCTTGGTTGGCATTTTTTCACCTGTGTAATTTTTTGTTTCATTAGTATGATAGATATTTCAGAATTTCCTAAATATGCTGAATTGTTTCGTGTTTCTCAATTGTATAATGTATGGATCTTAATGAGCAAAAATCTAAGCCGTAATTAATCTGGCGCATTTAATGATGCATAAATTATACATTAAAACTTATATGCACGAAGAAGGTAAAAAGTTACCGCTAACATATATGTAAAAGTAGTGAAATTAACTGTATGTTAAATAACATGTCTTCCAAATCCATCAATCTAAATACTTGAGCAAAAAATCCACTCATAGGGAATTATTCGCTTTCTCCGTCCTTCAACATTCTTCGAAGTGCTCTCATTGCTTCATCAGGACGCTTCTTATCTGAACATAGACCTTTGAACATCTCATTTATTATTTCATAGGGAATGTTGAAGAAGTCACTTAAATCCGTCAAATCAGCATAAATATCCCACGTCATATTCTTTTCTAATGTTTTCATACTGTCTCCAACATAACATAAGATTTGCGCTATATAACAATACCCATACGAGAATTGAAATCAGGATTAAGTAAACGCGTCGCGACTTGAAGTTAGTTCTGCATAAAATTCATTAACTGAGGACGACTGGACTGCAATTAAAAGAGTTATAAATTGCAAATATTTGAGTTATGCAACAAATCATCCAATGAGTATTAAAAACAGTTAAGTATGGGCTGTATGAGCCTGTACTTCTTGTTTTCTCTGTTTTACTTCTAATATCCATCGCTCGAAGGCGAGCTGGTTATCAAATATTGATTTCTTAGTTAATTTTTGTTTTACCATTTCCATCACATTTTAATTTTTTTGCGACACTGTTTATGCGCAGAACATGTTGAATGCTTTAATATTATTTAATATTATTGCTTAGATACATATACTCTAACACAGGCAAAATCTAAAAAAATCAATGACAACAAATACAGATTTTTGATTAGTCTTTTATAACTCAATAAGAAGCACAGAAAAAGGTGGTTGATTTTCTTCTGGATGTGCTGTGAAAGCCTCCGGATTAGCCCGTAATGAACGCAACAAGCACCATTTAAGGGACAAAGAAAGTTAGGTCTTTAAGTTGAGTTCTTCTTTTCCTTTCTTCTTTTCCATAATGATCTTCAAACGAGAAGGTATAACATTTGTGGTTTTACATTCTTTGGTTGCAGGAATTAGAAATTTATATCCACAATGCTTACAAAAAAAATTTCCAACCTTTTTACGCTTTCCAATGGAATGAGATAGACACGATGGGCAGGCTTTACGCATTCTTGGTTCATCAGTCATCTCGCACCTTCTTCAATCGTCGTTTTTGGCAGGCAGGGTCATAAGATTTCGTATTTCCATTACCGTGCATCGTGGTATATTAAGTCGTTTAGCTATTTTAGTATATATGACACCCTCATGAAAAAGACTCGGATATTCTTCTGCATTCGGTGAAGTTGAGGTCGAACCATTCCATTCACTCCCCCTTAACCTGATATTCCATCTCTCAAGCATCTAGCGTTCTTGATTGTGATCAAAACGAGCATGATTTGCAAGTGTAACGGCTTAGAGCTATGAGTTTTTTGAAGTAAATGATTACAAATAGCTATCGTTTCCCTTCCAAATGCACAAACTTCAATTTAATTAGAAAATGGTAATCAGCGTCTGCTTCGCATCTACTTCTCAAGTCTCAAGCTACCCACGTCTAGGAGTCTAATATTTGTTTCTCAATTAGCTTAGTAAGTAACATGGCTTTCCTCTTAATTACCAAAATATGCTCGTCCTTTCAAAAAAGCTGCTCCTGATCTAATTATCCTGAATCTGGCTTTGCAGCCCGCTACGAGCGTGTAAATAGCTTATAGGAGGTGAAAAGTTTATTCTTTGACCTTTGTTTGTGCCTTTAGGATATCACTTGTGCAATAAGTCTTTTATAAAATATATCCCATAATTTTCATTTATGCAGTCACCTTTGAAAATTGGAAGTATAATGGGTATACCTATCAATTTAGATACATCTTTACTTCTGGGACTTCCACTATATGCATATTTTTCGGCTATCAATTCACAGCCATTTGGTTTTGCGGAAGTTGATCCATATATAGTTAGATACACTCTTTCCGCTCTCTCTGCTATCTTCCTATTTACCTCAGTGCTTTTACATGAACTTGCTCACTCATATTTTGCAAAGCGTTACGGGGTTAACATTGATAGCATCACTCTCTTACTCTTTGGAGGTGTAGCTTCTATGGAAATTCCAAAGAAACCTGGACAAGAGGCAAAGATAGCTTTTGCAGGGCCTTTAATGAGCCTTATTATAGGTTTTATCTGTCTTTTTACATACAGTTATATAATCTCCCCTAACCCTGCACTTTCTCAAAATTCTGTTTTTCTTATAATCTGGATCCTTGGATCTATGAACTTAGTGCTTGGGATCTTTAATTTACTGCCTGCATTTCCTATGGACGGAGGTAGGATGCTTCGTTCACTTTTTGCTATGAAAATGTCTTATGTAAAGGCTACTCATAGTGCAGCTTCCATCGGAAAGTTTGTTGCCATTCTCATGGCATTATATGGTCTTTATGTAGGTGATCTCTGGTTGTTTTTAATTGCTCTTTATGTTTATGGCAGCGCAACTAATGAGGACCGATCTACACAGAATTAGAAGTTATAGATAAAATTTAGGCTCTTCTTTGCTTTTTGTGGATAACATCAAAAAAACCAACGCAGTCTTAAGTTGAAAATCATCTTATCCATATAGAATAGCGATGAGCCAAAATTTAAATATATTATTCGTGTGCCGAAGATTCATTTACATGTCGAGAATCCCTCTTTTCCTTCTCCCACAAGGCACAAGTCATCGTTTCATTCTTCATCAACCTAAACGTGCAGGCGTTGCAGTTGTTGCAAATAATGATCTCGTTCTCCGCAGCCCTCCTTGCTTTTTGCGGCCAAAGAGGATCGCAAAAGAGTCCTCGGGCCATGCCGATCAGATCAGCCTGTTCCTGTTTAAGTACATCTTCGGCCATGGCAGGAGTTGTAATGCGCCCTGCAACGACAACGGGGATGTTAACCGCGCTCTTGATTCGTTTTGAAGCATCGGCAGCGTAACAGTCCTCGGTGGTAAGTTTTTTATAGTCGGGATTTATGATGGGGGCTTCGTTACTGTCCGTCATCACAGAAATATATGTTATGCCAGCCTTCTCCAATTCGGCAGCCACGATGGATGCTTCTTCAGGACCAAAACCGCCCGGTATCCACTCGTCTCCAGTCAAACGATATCCGACCGGGAAATCGCCTACCACTTCCTTAACTGCCTTTACAACAGCAAGGGGAAAGCGCATGCGATTTTCCAGGCTACCGCCGTATTTGTCGGTCCGTCGGTTGTAAAATGGTGAGAGGAACTGCATAAGCAAGTAACCGCGTCCGCCGTGCAATTCTACCAAATTGAAGCCAGCTTTTTTTACCCTCAGTGCTGCAGCCGCGTATTGGGTGATCACTCGCTGAATGTCCTCTTCGGTCATGGCGTGAGAATGCTGACATAGAGGCGATGCAAAGTCTGAGGGTGCCAGCGAGGGTTCTGCCTGAGCATATCGGCCCAGGTGGTTGATCTGGCAACCCGCTAGTGCGCCTCCTTCCTTAATAGTTGCAGCTAACCTGCCCAATTCTGGAATAAAGCGGTTTTCATCAGCGCGCAGCATTCTTTTCGTTCCACCACTTTTTTGGTCTATGCAGGTGTGTTCCGTAATAACAAGGGCGACACCACTGGATGCCATTTCCCGGTAATGATCGGTAATAAGATTGCTTACTGTACCGTCCTCATGAGCATATCCAGTATACATAGGAGTCATGACAATACGATTGTTCAACATAAGTGGTCCAAGACCAAAACTTTGAAATAAGCGTTCATAAGGATGATTCATCAGAAGCCCTTCCTTTTAAATTTCTTTATACAAGTTACATGCATGCACATTATATGTATATGCATGTTGTATATGGCGGCTCTGTGTAGTAAACGGCTTCTAGAATAAATTTTCAGTAAGACCTTCAAGTTCCGGCTTCTCTCTGACCTCTACTGATGCAAAACAGAGTCCACGTCTACGTGAAGGACAATCTGCCTTTCGTTGCTGGTTGTTTTCGGATTGAGCGCGAGCATCAAAGCATTATTTGGTGAAAAAAATTATAATAGGTATATGTGAGCTGGGTGAAAGTAATAAATTGATAGACTTATTATTTCATTATCCATCTGCCTTGGGAGTAATTTTTTCTATTTCGCTAATATCTTTTAGTATGCACAAATTGTTGTTTATTATATGTGTGGAGCTTATGGGTTGTCAGTAAAAACCATAAAAGATATAATCAATAGGTTTGGAAACTCAATCTAGATTGAAACAACAAGTAGACGATTCTTAGCGGCACGGCTACAACATCCTGCAATTAAAGATCGAAATGGAGTCTGGCGGTTTATTTAGACGGGAAATTTGTAATTAAGGCTTGACCGAAAAGGAATTTTTGAAGATAACTTAAGGTGATAACAATGGAAAAAGAGCAAATTGAAAAAGATACATATTACCGGGCGAAAAACTTTCTCTTACGTAATGCATGGACACAGGGTGTAAAGGACTCGTGTTCTTTTAAGGATAATAAAAGAGGAACTCCTATACTCAGCGTGTCCGCCGAGAACGTTCCACTCGAAGGGCGAAGGGCAATTATCCTCATTCTGAAAATGGAATATGGTTGTGTTTCCGCAGATATCAGGGAGAACAGCGGCGCTTTGGGCGAGGATGCGTTTCGCATATCAGGTAAAGAGGACATTGATAGAGCAATTGCCCACAAGCCTTCATTGCCCATATTGAGTATAAAGTTGAGCCTTTTGTCACATACAAAACAATTCGCGAGCAATATCTACTAAGAGCCTATCTGAAAAGTTTTGCTGCTCAAAATGTTATCAAATAGTGGTATTCATAGTTCTAAAACTTGATTGGATTTTTCCTCGCATTACTTCTTTTGTTTTCATGAAGCGTGAGGCTTAATGTCTCTTGTTTTTAGGTATTACATTAAGCGTATAATTCATTCTTGATTGTGCTGCTATAGTGTTTTTCCCTGTTCCGTCATCAAATAGAGGATTACGTTCCTTGGGTATGGAAAAGACCCATTTCCACCACACTGTGCTCCACTCGACATAAGTATTCCCATAGTAAAGGGAATTTGGCGGCACAATTTTTGGGTTTGGTCTTTCTTCTGCTTCAGGATTAGCTCCTAATAATAATGTACATAAACCTAATTATTGATAACATATACCAGTGTTTCAGTCTTGAATAGAGGTGGTGTATTGGATAAAGATACTAAAATAAAAAACATTATATTACACGGACAAGAATTAACGGATAAATATAATGAAACATTATCGATGATAGATGATGAAAATATTGAAAAGTATTTTCGCAATAGGTTATTCGGTTTGAAAGCAATTGTTGCACGAATTTCCAGGAGAATACAAGGAAAAGACATTTCTTATGATATTGAAACATTAAATACCAGGGATATGAATGATTTAGATGAAATAGAAAAAGAACAACTTGAAGCTCTTAAAGGGTTCGAAAATTTAAAAAGCGATATAAAAGCATACAAAGAAAAATACAAACTTTAATAAAAAATTAATGAAACTCTATTTTTATTCTTTTGAGAATATCATTTTAAAATGAATCTATCTTTTTAAAATGAATCTTTGCAGCATTTAACGGTATGTATATTCGGGCACGGTTTTTCTGCGTTTTCTAAAACTATGTTAGAATATCACTAATTGTGAGTAAATGCTGATCAAAAAAGTCACATTATAAATTTTGTTTTTTATACAGAATCTAGGCTACCAACTGATTGAGTTTATGGTAAAAATCTAAAATTAAATTTGTTGCCTCGTTTTCCGGGTTTAAATGGAATGTTCGGAGTGTGCCCAAAGGTTCTTCTATAACGATCCCTGATTCGACCAAAGGTATGATAACCTTTGATACTATTGAGTTAGAAAATCCGGTTTCTTTAGCTATTCGTGATAAATAAGTTAAGTCACTTTGGTGTTTGATTAGATTTTTAAGAACCATCATCTGTGCCGTTGTCCCAAATATCTTTTCTAAAGCGTCCATACTTTTCATCCCCGATGTTTCGAGACACAGATGATAGTACTTAAGTAAAGGAAAGACCGGGATTATTGATCCGCATCTTTCCCATTTGGAGGTAAACTCTCTCCGATGGAATAAGTTTAGTCTCACCAGCGGCCGTCGAAACAGCCATCTCCACTGGCAGCAACTGCACGAACAGCAGTTATGACTGCAATCCTCCTATCGTCACCACAGCCGCGGCCACAGCCGCCACCACAGCCACCACAGCCGCCGGCTCCGCCTAATCCACCGAGTCCTAGAATTCCATCTCTACCGCATCCCATTATATTATTCCTCCTTGTTTACTAAATATCTTATATTCTTTTTGAATTCTATCTTTACATTCTTCTTTTCATACTTGCTTTGCATTTGTAGAATTCATACCGCGGAGAATTCTTACCATTTTTAACGCTCAAGACAATCGTTTACAGTTACTATTCTGGTTTTCGATTGTATTACAGAGAGTAGCCAATTTAATTTCGATTGTTAGAAGCGTATAATTAATTATATATAAATAAATTATATAAAACCAGACTGAATAAATGTTACTTACTATTACTATATATTTAAATTTAGATAAAACTTGGACTGGAGCACATAAATTTACTTCCAATCAATTTAGATATTATAATTTTTTTATATTCATCAATAAAAATAGGATTAAAAGTTCTTAAAATGCTATTAAAATAAGAATATAGATTATAAAAACCAAATATGCTATAATTTTGGATATAATCTAATTTAGGGCAATCAAATAGGTAATTTTTGTCAAAAAATTTAGATGACTTCTTCTATAAGTTAACTACCTGACTTCAGCCAATACATATGGAGGTTCTCTAAAGATGCCTTCCTGAAAAGTCCTTCTGCTCTTAATGCTATCCCTCTGAATTTTATCCATAAAATTACCCCGTGGGGATCTCGATATTTTGCGGAGATGTTGTTTTAGTAAGAATTATTCAAAATTTTCTATAACCGATGTCCTGCCCGATAGCAATTACATATATAGTTATAAGGCAACAGGGACCATCTAGTCTTAGAGGATATTACAATTCAGGAACAAACAATTTATTAAACTGTGATGAAAATTTCTGTTATATGTAATTAATTTTATATGTTTTAGATGACATAAAAATAGAAGTATAATTTTCGCTTTTCCTGATGAAACTCCCTCATTCCACATTCAACAATCAGATCAGTAAATCCTCAATTCCTGCCTCTTCTACAATTTCTATCGCTCGAGTTTTTTCTTCCGGGGTCAGCCCCCGGTTCAGTTCTGGGTATTCCATCACACGATAGCAGGGGCGATACTGGAACATAAGGTTGAACCGGATATGAGGGATATTTTTTGCAACCCACTCGGAGATCGGTTTTGTACAGCATTCCAAATGACCCGGAAGGACAAGGTGGCGAAGGAGGATTTCTGCGGTCTTATAGGCGAATTCGAAATTGGGCTGCACGATTTCCAGATAATTTTGAATTTTCGAATATTTCCGTGCGCAGGAATCATTTCCGTATTTGAAGTCTCCCAGGTAGACATCCACGACGCCTTCCAGGATTTCTGCAATCTCGGGAGAGTGGTACATGTTCGAATTCCAGACCACAGGCGTGTTTACGGAAATTTCCCGGACTGTTTTCAGGATGGTATGCACGTGCGGGGTGGGAGTTACGAAGTTTACGTTCTTTGCTCCATGCATTCTTCGCAGGTCAATTAACCTGGCAAGCTTTCCGGGATCGACCCGGATCCCTTCTTCAGGGCAGGTAGAGATGTCCCAGTTCTGGCAGTAAACGCAGCCAAAGTTACAGCCAGTAAAAAAAATTGTATGCGAGGGCACAAGTTCGGGTTCCTCTCCCAGGTGCAAGAATTCTGAAGCAAAATTTGAAAAATCGGTCAGCCTGCAGAAACCCTTTTCACCTGTCTTTCGGTTAATCTCACAGCGCCATCCGCAGCAGTGACATTTTTCTATCATCCGATCTGCAATTGCAGTCTTAAGGTCAAGCAGAGACGGACTGGCTTTCGGGAGTTCCAGGAAGACTTCTGTAAGCAGCCTGAGCCGGTCCGATCTATCTTTACTATTAAGTGCTTCAGTTTCAGTTACGGCTTCCATCTCGAGATATTCTCGGAGCTTGCGGTATTCTTCCATTTTCTGCCTGTGAATTTCCATCATTTCTGCAAGCTGCATACCGGAGTCAAATTGGGCCGGAATCTTCCCCGTTATCTTGGAGAGAGCAGGCATTTCATTTCTCTGCACTTTGAAATAACGTCTCAGGTACTTTGGAGCAGCCATAACAAAAAATTACCCCGCATGAATTAAAAGTTTATTGTGATCTGAAAACATGAAAAATACTTATTGGGATTATAAATGGCTTCTACTAGAACATAACTGTATAATAAAATTTATATAAAAATAGAAAACAATTTTTATGTGTACTTTTAATACTTTTTTAAAATAGGGGGGGAATTTCTTGTGTTCGAATATCTTAGATGCTACCTATTTTGGAAAAATGAGAAGTGCAAAACAAAAAACAATGAATTTTTATAATTATGGGAGTTGAGTTATGTGATTAATATTCGAAAAAAGATAAAACAAAGTTTTACTGATTTTAATCCAAATAAATTGATAAATTATTATAATTTTATCGATGGTATGAACCTCAAGTCTTACTCTGGTGAGAAAAGTACAGTATCGATGCCTCTGAGAGGGGGTATAATGAGATTCTTGCTTTGTTTGTTTTTGCTCGTGTGCCTGAGCGGAACTGCGTTAGCGGTTAATATTCCGGCAGGACACGTATCCGGTTACAATTTGAATTCTGCGGGAACGACTTATGTTTTAACGGGAAATATCCTGGCAAACACAAACGCGTTTTCTATAACAGCAAATAATGTAGTATTAGACGGCAAAGGATATAGTATCGATTGCGGGCTGACTGGTGCAGGAGTGGGGATAACTTGCAGCAACCACAGAAATGTCACTATAAAAAATGTGAGGGTTATCCAGCACAATTCAAGCACTTCATCAGATGGGATCCGCGTTCAAAATTCAGCAAACATTTTAATCAGTAATTGTTCCGCATCAAGTATAGCAGGGTCCGGCATGTATATTACAGGGTCCGCTGCAACAATTGATAGATGTAAGACCTCATCTAACAAAGGTATACCATTATACATAGTTGCAGGCAATTCACAGATAACGAGCTGTTCAGCCGTATCTAGTTCGAATACCGCGATATATATTGCAAATTCGAAAAATAACATTGTGTCAAATTGTATAGGACACTCGAATACAGGCACTGGAATTGAATTCAGGAGTTCGAATAACAATAAAGTGTCTAATTGTGCCGGTTATTCAAACACGAGTCACGGTCTTGCTTTCACGTCATGCATAAAAAATAATGTCCGTGCTTCGTCCGGGTATTCAAAAGCAAATGACAGAGGCAGTGGTATCTTCCTGACAGGTTCCTCAAATAATATATTTACAAACTGTACTGGATCATCTTATCTCTATGCGGGAATTTACCTATATGGTGCTTCAACATACAATACTTTCATAAACTGCCTCGGCGAGTCTTATGGACGTGAAAGCCTTGATCAGGGAATATGGTTTAAATTTCCATCGGCTACAAGCTCCGGAACCAATGTTTATACAAACTGTATCAGTCGATCCCCACTCGCGACAACGAGTAATGACCCCAAGAAGATAACTTTCCTTAATATAGGCGACTCAATTACTGCAGGCAGCGCGACTGGGCTGCCACATGGTGCATACGTATATTACGCAAATCTCACGCTGAGCAAAAGCGGTTATGTATTCTATAATGTTGGGCTTGGCGGAGAAACCAGCGAATCGGGTAGACTACGATTTTTGGATGAAATGGCACTTTTTAAGCCAAAATATGTAACTATCCTGTACGGTGCCAATGATTTGAGATATTCACGTCCTCAGCAATCTACTATCAATGACATTTTATGGATGGCATCACAGGCAAAGGCACACGGAGCTACACCTATTATTCTATTGACACCCGCTAAAGGCAGCCTTAAGGAGATAATATATCTGGACCAGAACTTGTCCAAGCAAGCACTTGCAGCCGGATACAAAGTTTTCAATGTTTATGATTTAATAGATACCGTACCCAACAACTCGAAGTACGATGGATTTAATTCCACCAATTATCTTCCTAAAGACGGGACACACCCGAATCAAGCCGCTAACAAATTAATAGGAGACACTTTCGCAAAATATATCGTAACATTGACCAGCAAAAAGGGTTAACAGTGATCCTGTTTTACTGCTGACCAACTATGTGAGAACATATTAGTGATAAGTAAAGTCTCTAGTGCTTTACTTTTAAATTTTTTTGTGTTCTCAAATATGCTCTCCTTTGAACATTCATCTGTTCTAAAAAGCCAACCTGGAGTTATTTTATTACCCTAATTCAATTACTGCAAGCTTGTTACCTATTGCCATAGAGTGGAGGGAGATGAAACGTTTTTCAGCCGACTATCCAAATACACACTCGTAAAATCTCATTCACGCAAGGAAAACAGAATGGAACACAAAACAGGTGTGAATAAAGTATGGTATAAAATCACAATTGAAAGACACTGGGATATAAAGCACTGAGCCTTACTGTTGAATATTTATTTATACGTTGAGGATAATTATCTACATGATAAGTATTTATTCAATGTTTTTATTTTCGTGAGAACAATTTAGCAATAAAGAATAAATGATAAAGAGGTTAGTGACTTGGCAAAGAAAATTAAAACAAAAGTAGAAGCGGTCAAACCAGCTAAAAAAATTGAAATCGAGATCAAGAAAATTCCAAAGGAAAGTAAAGAGATTAACTCCAGACCTCGATATATTCCTGGCTTCTGGAAAGGCACAACGGAAACAAAAAACATCTCAAAGATTACCTACCAGCCTCGTTATTTACCAGGGTCTTGGAAACTAACTGAGGAAACCCAAAAGAGAGAAAATAAACCTCGATACGTTTTTGGTTCCTGGAAAGGGACAACAAAAATCAAAACGGTCTCACAAATTACTTATAAACCCCGTTATATCCCAGGATCCTGGAAGCCCCACTATATTTTTGGCTCATGGAAAGGGACAAACGAAACGAAGAAAAGATCGCTTATAAGTTTCAAACCTCGTTATATTCCCGGATTTTGGAAACTTTCAAAGGAAGTCGCAATAAAAGAAATTAAGCCCCGCTATATTTTTGGCTCATGGAAAGGGACAAACGAAACGAAGAAAAGATCGCTTATAAGTTTCAAACCCCGTTATATTCCCGGATTTTGGAAACTTTCAAAGGAAGTCGCAATAAAGGAAATTAAGCTTCGATATATTTTTGGTTCCTGGAAAGGGACAACAAAAATCAAAACTGCCTCACAAATCACTTATAAGCCACGCTATATTCCTGGATCATGGAACCCACGCTATATTTATGGTTCATGGAAAGGGCATGCGGAAACAAAGAAACAGTTAAAAGTAAGTTATAAGCCTCGTTACATCCCTGGTTCCTGGGATCCTTATAAAAGTTCATTCAAAATGGATAAACCGCGTTATGTCCCTGGTTCCTGGAAGGGAATCAAAGTAACAAAATTGACGCAAAGGAGTACCCATCAGCCTCGCTATATCCCTGGTTCCTGGAGAGGAATAAGGTAAATTACGAACTTAACTCACTCAAATGAAATCAAAAAAAATAGGAAAAAAATTAAAAGTCTGTATTTCAATTTTCAAAAGTTGGTCTGGGGATAACCTGCTTTTGATTGCGGCACAAAATTTTATTTTCACAAACGAAGTATAGTGCTTGCTTTATTGGTTTTCAAGGACCAACTACCTTTTATTTTAACAAATGTTTTCATCCTTACTTTCTCACATATTTAAACTCTGAACCTGTTCTGTATAAAGATTTCTTCAAAGCACTTTTAAACTGTTTAAACTCTTCCTCATATTTTTAGCAACGATATGGTCAATTGAAGAGGAATATAAGAACAGGCATTTGAAATCTTTTTTTGGAGATGTGTTAAACTTATTCCTAAGAGTAAAATGTTTTTAAATTTGCACTACTAGAAGTGTTTTATTATTTTTACACTAAAAAATTTAATTTTTTAAAATAGTTAACTCAAGATAATGAAGTGTAATTACTTAAATTAAAGACTCATTTAGTCCTTTTTATGATTTTAAAAGCAAATTTTAAGAAATTATAGGAGTAAACTAACCATTATACTATCAAAATAATTTTAGTTCAATGAGATAAATATTTATAGTAAGTATAACGTATTATTAATTGAGGTTAAATTAAAAAACAGAAACAGAAAAGAAATTCAAGACAGGAAAATAAAAGACAATGAAAATTCGAGTAGTTAGTTCCAGAGAAGAAATCTGTAAATTGAACCCAAATGAAAAAGCAGTGCACATTGCCTTCAGACCTTCTAATGAAGACATATTTGGATTGATTGAGACCTGTCCGAAAGTAGAGGTAATTCAGTTACCTCAGTCTTACATGCGCACAGTCTCAAAGTCCGTTCAAATGTTTCTCGATATGCAGAGAATCAAACTCATCGAAGGAGATGTCTGGGGGCACCGGAAAGACCTGAATGAATATTATAGTATACCTTCTTCAGTGATTGAAAAAATAAAGGAGATGAAAACAGAAGGAAAATCTGCTGAGGACATTGAGGCAAGAGTCTCAAAGGAAAACAAACTTAATCGTGAAATGGTCGCATATATTATGACTATGACCAAAGAAGTTACTGCCTAAACTGAGGCGCAGCGGTATAATATAATGCTGCAAACTACTGTGGAGACTCGGAGAACTGGTTGTACGAAATATAGGTACGAAATATAGGTTTAAATATAGGTTTAAAGGTGTGTAAGAAAATATAGGTTGTATGAGAAATAAGTACTAGGGGTGGTACGAAAGGTAGTACGAGAACCAAAAGGTTTTAAGAGAACCAAACCAGAACCGAACCAAATCTTTCGTATAATCTGATCTCCAAAATTATTATGCAGGGGTTAGAAAATAACATTTTGGGTGTGGGAGACCTTAGATTATATTTCATGGCAGTTTACAAAAAGGATCCTTTTCTTTTTTATGGATCAAATAATTTTTCCGGTAAAATCACTATCATTTTCAGCTTTTTAAGTATTTGTCTTCTTTAAGTATTTGTCTTCTTTAAGTATTTGTCTTCTTTAAGTATTTGTCTTCTAATTCTTTCATTCTTACCTTTATTCCTTCATCCTTATCTGTTATTTATTTAAGTAACTGTGCCCTAATAATAATACAGATTTTTACAATTCTTACTTATGTTTGGCACCTTTTAAAGAAAGTAAGGAGAAATATGAGGAGGAGAAATTAATGAGAGTTCATAGTCTTCAGGGGAAGCTTTTCCCAAAAGCACCTTTTGATTTTTCAAAATCTCTGGATTTTGTGAGTATGTTTGCCCCTTCCGAAGGTGAACAAACCGTCTCCGGTCTTTCAATTACTAAAGCAATTTACCTTGAGAATCAGACCCTGGCCTTTAGTCTCAAAAATGAAGGTACTGTTTTAGAACCGGTTTTAACTTACACTCTTTATTCACCCGAAGAAATAGATGAGGAAATAAAGTATGTACTTCTGGATAGAATAAGATTCTATTTGAGTCTGGATGATGACCTGAAACCTTTTTATGATATGGGAAGCAAAGATCCGAAATTTGCTCCCCTGATGGAAGATCTTTATGGTCTCCATCAAGTGAAGTTTTTAACTCCATTCGAAGCAGCAGCCTGGGCTGTGTTAAGCCAGAGAATATCCATGAAAGTAGCCAATAAGATAAAGAACAAGCTTACAGATACGATAGGCAATATTATTCGGATTGAGGGGGTTGATTATAGATCTTTTCCCTCAGCCCGGCAAATAAAAAATATGGGTGTAGAAAATCTGGTTTCTATCGTAAAAAATGAACGAAAATCAGAATATTTGATCGCAGTTGCCGAAGCTTTTGACAGAGCAGATGAAAACTTTCTGAGGCATGGCAAGATCGGAGAAGTAAAAGAGTGGCTTATGAATATCAGAGGCATTGGAGAGTGGTCTGCTCATTTGGAACTCATAAGGGGCCTTGGAAGAATGGAAGAACTTCCGGAACATGATCAAACGCTTGTCAATTGCTTTAAAAAGTTTTACGGTCGTGAAGCAACTGAAGAGCAATTGAAAATAGTTGCTGATGGTTATGGAAATTATAAAGGTTACTGGGTTTATTACCTCAGGACTGTATGCTGAACACATCTAACCCTGAAATAAGTATATATTTGCAGAGAATTTTTTTCTATAATTGTATATATAAACTGAGAATTTTATAAATAGAAAATATATAATTATATATAACTTAAAAGCCTTTAATTTTCGATGCTTCTTTTCGGACATGTAGGCGTTACTCTGGGAATATTTTATGTACTTTCGTTTTTCATACCACAATTGGGGACTATTATAGACCCGGCATACCTGGTTATCGGGTCCCTCCTCCCGGACTTAATTGACAAGCCTCTGGGCACCGTCATCTTTCCTTCTGCCATAGCAAATGGAAGGATGATAACGCATACATTGTTATTCTCTGTTACCCTTTCCCTGTTAGGGATATACTTATACGTAAAAATCGGGGATATCAGGGTTTTTACCCTTGCTGCAGGCTCCATATCCCATCTTGTGGAAGATAAGATGTGGAAAGCTCCTCGGACTCTATTTTGGCCTCTCATAGGCTGGCGTTTCCGCAAAAGTCCGCGTCATACCGGGATAAAATACTTATTAAGGCTTTTTAAAAGCTCATTCAGACATTTGTGAAAAAATCATAAAAATAACGAGTACTATCCACGAAAAAAATTCTGTTGTCGATAATAAGTAGATGTTATTACCGATTTAGGTATTTGTTAACTTGTCCACGCATTTGAAAGTGCTTCTGCTTGCTTCAATACTAATTCTACAGCGTCTGCTGCCTTATCCGGAGGATACTTATAGCGCTGCAATGTACGGCGGACAAGGATACGTAATCTAGCTCTTACACTATCACGCACCTGCCAATCTACCGTAGTTGATTTACGCAATTTCTCGGTGATTTCTACAGCAATCTTTTTAAGAATCTCATCACCTAACTCACGAACAGCGCTTTCGTTATTTGCTAAGGCATCATAAAAAGCCACTTCGTCAGGTTGTAATCCAAGCTCAGTATCACGTTTTAATGCTTCTTGGAAATCCTTAGCCATTTGAATTAGCTCTTCAATCACCTGAGCGGTTTCAATGGCACGGTTGTTGTACTTACGCAAGGTTTCCTGCAGACGATCGCTGTATTTCTTTTCCTGTACCACGTTATTACGGGTTTTAGATTTTATGTTATCATTCAGCAGTTTTTCCAACAGCTCCACTGCCAGATTATGGTAAGGCATCTGCCTAACATCTTCCAAAAACTCATCCGACAATAGGCCAATATTAGGTTTATCTAATCCGGCCAGCTTGAACACATCGACAACGCCTTCGGCGATCACGGCATTGTCCAGAATCTGCTTAAGAACCGAATTTTTCTCATCTTCGGTGAGCTTTTTGTCGACGTAGGTAAATTTAGTAATAGCCGCTTTAATGGCTGAAAAAAAAGCGATTTCTGCACGTAGTTCTTTTGCTTCATCCAGGGTGCCGCACAATGAATATGCTTTGTTAATCGCCAGCACTGCATCTAAAAAGCGTTTTTTACCGTCATCAAGTCCCAGGATATGGTTCGACGCTGGTACTAACAGCTTGTGAGACTGTTCTGCAAAGTCGTTGTAATCAAAACCATGGAAGAGCCCACGTACTATATCCATTTTTTCCAACAATACCGAAAAAGCTTCTTCGGCGCGTAGAGTGGGCTCGCCTCTTCCTTTGGCGTCAGTATAGGTTTTCAGTGCTTGCTTTAATTCATTGGCAATGCCAATGTAATCCACAACCAGGCCGCCTGGTTTGTTTTTGAAGACCCTGTTTACCCGTGCAATGGCCTGCATCAGGTTATGGCCTTTCATCGGTTTGTCGATATACATGGTATGACAACAGGGCACATCAAAACCGGTAAGCCACATATCACGTACAATCACCAATTTAAGCGGGTCGTTATTATCTTTAAAACGTTTTTCCAATTTTTTCTTGGTTTGTCTGGTATAGATATGTGGCTGTAACAGTTTGCGATCAGATGCCGAGCCGGTCATCACAATTTTTATCGCACCCTTGTTGGGATCAGTATCGTGCCAATCAGGGCGCAATTCCACAATGGCATCATATAAATGAACGCAAATATCGCGGCTCATGGCCACAATCATGGCTTTGCCTTCTATCGAAGCAGTGCGTGCTTCAAAATGTTCCACCAGATCAGCAGCTACTTGCTGAATGCGCGGTTCAGCTCCCACAAGTTTTTCTAAGCGGCTCCATTCACCTTTTGTTTTCTCGCGGTTAGACACGTCTTCTTCGTCTTCTACCACTTCTTCAACTTGATCCGACAAAGCTTCAATTTCGGCATGATTTAAATCGAGCTTGGCCAGGCGGGATTCGTAATAAATGGCTACGGTCGCACCATCATCGACGGCATCTTGAATGTCGTAAATCGAAACATAATCACCAAACACTGCGCGTGTGTCTTTATCTTCAAGAGCAATCGGCGTACCTGTGAAACCAATGAAAGAGGCATTGGGCAAGGCATCACGCATGTATTGGGAAAAGCCGAAAACCAGCTTGCTACCTATCACGTTTTTGTCTTTATCTTTCACTTTTACAAAGCGACCTTTATGACCATACTGACTACGGTGTGCCTCATCGGAGATCACCACAATATTATGGCGACTATTCAAGATCGGATGTGCATCTTCACTGTCAAAGGGTGAGAACTTTTGTACTGTGGTAAAAATAATGCCGCCCGATTCCCTCTCAGAGAGCAAATTGCGCAATTCCTCTCGATCATTGGCTTGCACCGGCGTTTGCTTAAGCAGATCCTGGGCATTGGAGAATGTTTGGAACAGTTGACCGTCCAGGTCGTTACGATCTGTTACCACTAACAGTGTCGGGTTATTCATCTCCGGCTGCTGCAATAGTTTACCGGCATAAAAGCACATAGAAATACTCTTACCCGAGCCCTGGGTATGCCACACCACACCAGCCTTTTTGCTGCCGGGCACCACCTCATCACCATAGCTTGCGCGCTTTTCTTTTACCACACCGTGTATCTCTTGTGCAGCAATGACAGTGGCTCTTACTGCTTCTCGCACCGCATGGAACTGGTGATAACCGGCGATTTTTTTAATTATAACTCCACTATCATTCTCAAACAGCACAAAAAAACGGATGTAATCAAGCAACAATTCGCGATCGAAAAAACCCCGCACCAGGGTTTCCAGCTGCCATTCCAGCAATGGCTTATCATCTTCATTCTTGACAGCACGCCAGGGTGCAAAACGTTCCTGGTTCGCCGTCAGCGCACCAATACGGGCGTTATAACCATCACTCACCACCAATGCTTCGTTAAACACAAAGAGGTCGCTGATTTCATCTTTGTAGGTTTGCAGCTGATTAAAGGCATCCCAGATATCGATGTTCTCATCGTTCGGGACTTTTAAGCTCTAAAACTGCAATGGGCAAGCCGTTAATAAAACAGACAACATCAAGACGGCGCGGTCTTTTTGTTCCTTGAATAGTGAACTGATTTACTGCCAAAAAACGGTTATTAGCAATGTTTTCAAAGTCGATTAAAAAAGCGCGGTCTTGAACAATCTTGTCATCTTTACGATATTCAACCGGTACACCTTCCAGCAACAAACGGTGGAAGGCGCGGTTATTAGTTATCAAATCCAAACTTTCAGATTTTAAAACAAGGGCGATTGCTTGCTCAATAGCATTAACAGGAAGATGAGGATTAATTTTCTCCAACGATTCTTGTAGATAACGCTTTAAAATTACCTCGCGGTAATCTCTGCGTTCGGGTATTGTCTGAATCGGGGGCAATGTCTGGGCCATGTACTACTTCCCAGCTGTTAGCACGAAACCAGTCGAGGCAGAGTTGTTCTAATTGCTCTTCATTCATATTTTACCCTCTCACTCAACCAATTTATATATAAAAGCTTCAATGCATTCGTCATGATCCTCTTCGGCGGGATACCAAAGTGGGAAAATGTTGGCTTTTACTAAATCATCCCGCCGGGCTAGCCGATCTTCATCCTCACCAATACTGATAAAAGCATAATGTCGAATTGCAACGTCACGTCCTTTTTCTTCTAAATGCTGGGTTAACGCCAAAATTGTACGGTCAACACTTAAACTGCAACCAACAAAAAGGAGTGTTTTAGTACAAATTGCTTCAATTACATTTCGAAGGGAAGGTTGTCCTCCATAGTGTTTTTGATATTCTGAATATGTCAATATCCGAGAACAAGCTGAATTAGCTTTACCATGTAATTTGACCAGTACTCTACTTCCTTGCCCTAAATACCTCGGTAGTTCGCAGGCCTGTGCTCCCAGTAAAGTTTCTGAAAAAGGTAATTCTGCAGCTTCATAGCAACGTTTTATGACATTGTCGAGGTTAGTGGTTATAATGCTGGTATTAAAATAAGAAGGGAATAAATGTATCGGGCCTGCTAGATTTCGATCGTGGCCAAAAGTGTTCTCTATAGCCTCATCGAAGCTTCCTGCTGGCATATTATCAGCTAGCAATTGCGCCGCTTCTTCGAATTTTCCTTGAATAAGTAGATCGTTTAAAGACTTTTCAGATACCCGCGTTTCATAACGGAGTTGCCTAAGAAACTTTGTCCATCCGGGATAACCACTCGGTATTGACATGCCAGCACCAAGAAATGGAACAACGGCTCCTCTTCGATAGGCCTCTCTAAGTTGATTAAAACGTCCCTCGTTGCGATATAATCCCATAATTTCGTCAGCTTTTATTAAAAGCCTTTCCTTTCTTTGCTCAAGCCAGTCAGAGAATGCTGCATCGTAGATGTCAGAATCCCCCTTTAAAATCACGTATGGTGTAAATGGATAACCTGCCACTTTCACTTCACCATTTTTGGGATCAATCTCAGCGACAAGTTCGTCATCAAACTTCCCTTTTAGAAAATCGATATTTGGAAAGTCCATATTTAACTCTCCATTTTATCAACATCATTCATTTCTAGTTCACCGGAGAGGAGTTTGGGAAGGAGAGAATCTCGTAAATCGGAGAGACTTTGATTTTCTGTATTGTTTGAATTTATTTTGGAAAACATAGACGCTGATATTTTCTCAAATATATCTAGCAACGAATCATCAGAAATAATTACTTTACTATGTTTTATGCTAGTTTGAGTTATTAAAGGTTGAGTAGAACCAACATTTAAAGAACCATAATCAATCGAATTCAAGATCTGATAGACATATTCTTGGTATTCCGATCTAATCACTAAAGTATTATCTGAAGGGTATGATGGTTGAAACGTTCGCTGCAATTATTCCAAGAGTTCCAACTCTTCCTATAACTAAAAGTGATTCATTATATAAAGTTTCATTATACATAGCCCATAATAGAACTCGCGCCTATCAGAGGAACATTAAATTCTTCGATTTTTACAATCAAATTTTTGTTTTGGTCTTTTTCCACTTGAAATTGAAGCAAATTCACCTAAGTCTCCCAACTCTCCACCCCTCAGGAATCTCCCCCAATTCCGAATCCGTGCATGGCGGCGGGAAAAAGTTCGGCGGTGGTTTTGAGTTGTGTATAATGTTCTGGCTGTTCGGCTTGCAGTTGGTCTAACTCTTCATCGGTCTTGCCGGAGATGGCACTCATGGCGGCGCGGGTTACACCCTCGGCATCTTCACCTGCTTCAATGGCGGCGATTTTGGCTTTGACCGGCTCAAAATCTACAAACCAGCTTTTGAAAATGGCTTGCGCCATGGCTTCGAGGGTTTGGTTGATTTGGCGGTTAATTTCGATTTTGTCATCAAAGTACTAAGGATGTGAGCAATATCTTGTTGTTCTTAGATTAGCGATGGCAGTATTGGAATCTTAATCGATTTCAAGTGATGCTAGTAGAGTTGCAATTCCTGGAGTCCATACTTGTGAATGCGTTCTTAATCAGTTCATATCGACCTTTTGTCGATTTCAAGAAATATAAACAAGAATAAGGGATCAGACTTTGTTTTGATCAACTGTCAATCTCATCATGGCTGGAAGATAGCACATATCGTTTCATATCGCGAATCATGGTACTATACCAACTTCTCCTATATGTTCCTCTATTTGTGAACAACAATATCACCACGCAAAGGCATTCTAGCTTGCAAGCTCATTCGCTTATTTCAGTTTGAAACATGCACGAAATCGTCGAATAAATAACGTTCCAGTACGACAGATTATTGCCTCTTAATTACTGGAACTCCATCATTCAACATAGCAGTCACTTTTCATTCTAGAACCAAATGGTCCCAATGCTATCGCAATAGCTTCTTTAGGCTCAGCCTTGATAGTCTTCCACTGAGAGCTACAGGCCAATTCAGAACTCCATAACCCAACCCCGCCAAATTCTGTTTGAATCTGTCTTCTCAGTTTCGCACTTTCTTCAAACTGCGTTTTCAACTGGCTGGTGAGTGCGGCCATTTTGTCGGCAAAAGGAATACCGTCGTCTTCCTCGGCTTCTGCACCTACGTAGCGTCCAGGGGTGAGTACAAAGTCGTGTTTTTGTAATAGTCGCTAAATCTGCCGAAAAACAGAAGCCAGCCTGGTTATTTTCTTCTGACCATTCTCGTTGCCAATTATGGAAAGTATTTGCGAGTTTCTGGATATCTTCATCTTTAAAATCTCGCAGTACACGATCTTTCATATAACCCAGTTTGCGGGCATCGATAAACAGCACTTGGCCGTGTCGATCACGCTTGCCGTTCTTAGCACTTTTATCCTTGGTTAAAAACCAGATACATGCGGGGATTTGGGTGTTGGTAAAAAGTTGTCCCGGTAGCGCCACCATACATTCCACCAGGTCTTGCTCGACGAGAGTTTTGCGAATCTCACCTTCATTATTGGTGTTACTGCTCATGGAACCGTTGGCCAATAAAAGCGCCATGCTGCCTGTGGGAGCCAGGTGGTACAGCATGTGCAACATCCATGCGAAGTTGGCGTTACCTGTCGGTGGGGTAAGGATGTGTTTTTGGCCGTTGGTATTAATGGTCCAGCGTGCATCGTCGGCCAGCTTTTCGTGCCACCAGTCTTTCATATTAAAGGGCGGGTTGGTCATGACAAAATCGGCACGCAGGTCGGGGTGCTGATCGTCTAAAAAAGAGTCGGCGTTCTTTTTGCCAAAGTTAAAATCAATGCCACGAATGACCATGTTCATGGCAGCGAGCTTCCAGGTGGTGGGGTTGGATTCTTGTCCGTACACCGAAATTTGTTTTTTCTGTTCGGAAGCGTTGTAATGTTTTACTCTGGCATGTTCTTCAATGAATTTGTCACTGGAAACAAAAAAACCACCGCTGCCCATGGCTGGGTCGTACACACGGCCTTTGTAGGGTTCTAGCATTTCCACGATCAAGGTAACGATGGATTTGGGTGTGTAATACTGGCCTCCCTGTTTGCCTTCTGCAAGGGCAAATTGACCCAGGAAGTATTCGTAAACATGGCCGAGAATGTCTTTGGACTTAAGGTTTAGTTTTTCGCCGTTGTACTCGGGGTTACTAAAACTGGTACGGCTAAACTCATTGATCAGGCCAATAAGTTTGTCTGGATCCAACTGGTATTGGCTGATGCGGTTGAGAATACCTTTTAGTTTTGGGTTGGCTTTTTCGATATCATCGAAGGCATTATCAATAAGCCAGGACACGGATCTCAGTTTAACGTCTTCGCTTTGTTCATTTTGCCAAATAACGCTGCCAGTAGGAAGGGTGATTATGTCTCTCAGATTGTTCCAGCGGGCGGTTCTGGGTACCCAAAAGACGTTTTTTTCGGTGTAGTAGTCTACAATTTCCAGCTCGTCTGCTATGGCTTTCTGGTAATCTTCATCGCTGTCGTAATCGTCGCGGGGAAGGTAATAGATATTGTCCTCGTCATCAATTTGAAATAGCTCAGTAAGTTCTTGCTGGCGCTCTTCGAAGGCATCGGACACGTATTTAAGGAAAATTAGCCCTAATACCACATGTTTGTAATTGGCGGCATCCAGGTTAGAGCGCAGTTTGTCGGCGGCCTTCCAGAGCTGGTTATCAAGGTCATTTAAAAATTGCTGTTCAATATCAATCATTGTTATGCCTTCCGTTATTAAATGGTAAATCAACTTGATAAAACAGTGCAATAATTAGTTATTAAGATTTTATAGGCAGATTATTAGCCATAAGTGACATAGCCATGAGTGACACCTCAGCCTTAAAATTTGAATTTTCCGATGCTTTAAATTTGCTGAATTTCACTCCAAATTTCGTATCTGGGCTGTATTTTGGCGTGACTTATAATTTTTATAAATTTAATAGACTATCTTAAACACAAAATATGAATTTTGATATAAAGCATTTGCTAAAAATTATTTAGTTTTGTTCAATTAGCGATAGTTCAAATTTTATATATTTTCCTCTGTTTTTGCATAAAGTACCATATCACGAGTCTATCAGTCTTATAGTTCTGTCAAGTTGTCATCACTTTGAACAGTCTAAACAGGCTATCAAAAATCATCACCCAACTTTTAGAATCTCCTAAAAATATCCGGAAAAAAGGCATCCGACACAATAAGTGCGGGGAAATTCAAAAATATGAAGCCTGTGGGATTGAATTGCGGGGTGAAAATAAGTAGATCACACTGATTCAGAATGCGAGTGTGAAGATAAAAACTCTATAAGATTCAGTTTAAATACTACAATTGATTTTTATCTTGTAGATGTTTAGTATAATCGATTTGGGACATGTGACAATCAATTAAATCTTCTAAATCTTTCATTGAATCTAGTTGAAGTTGTTTCTTCATTGCTGATAATAAACCGTCTCCATACTCTTCATCTCCATGACTTATTCTAGTTTTAATATGAGTTCGTAATCCATTATGATAAAACCAAAAATGAGTATGGTGGCTTTCCTCCGATTCAAATCCCTTTTTCTTAAGAGCAGAACATATTCTCCGTGTTTTAATCTTCAATTGAAACACCTGTTACAAGGTTAAGAATCGTGTCTTTTATTTCTTTTGCTTTTTTAGTAAGCTTCTCGTCCGGTTCTTTTGAATATACATCCCACATAACAAAAAATTCTTCTTGAAAATCACTTCTCAATTGTTCGATGTCATGGGCTGCCAAAAAAATATTCAATTCTTCGTTCTGACCTTCTAAAAAATCATCGGTGTATACTACATCAATAGCGATATTATGTTTAAGCTGAATTATATTTTTGCCACATTTCACTTCATCAAAGAAAAGTGAATTGGTGTGTTTTAAATTTTCTTTTTTAGTAATGTTAAAGAGATTATTTATTCCATTAACAGTAGCTTGATATACTGATCCGAAAGCAAATGCTATTTCTACGATATCTGGTTTAAACGTAGTTGAATAATGAGAGCCAGTGCCACTATTATGTGAATTTAAAATTCTTAAACTATCGCAATTAACCGTATTAACAAAACGTTGAATTTGTTTAATTACTGTGAGATCTATTCCACTGGTTACATGCCACAATTGTAATGTTGCGGTGTCACTCACCTAAAAAACCGTCCAGTATATTTTTTGTTGATTCTTTCGCTTTTTTGAATTTCTTGATACAATCATTTATTTTGATTGAATTGATTAGTTGACAATGAAAATTAAAATCCGCTTTCATGTTATTATCTAAGTCTGGCTGAATAACAAAGTCCACGATAAAATTATCAAACTTATATTTTATTATACTACCTAATCGATAATCTTCGGTAAACAATGATTTGAGTTTTTCGTTATTATAGCAATATATCTTTCGGAGAATATTCTCATCTATTTTTATATTATATGAAAAATTAAATCCAATTGCATCATATGGTATTTCAGGAAGTGCCGAAATATAAGAAGATACCATTTCTTGTAATGAATCAACTTTGTTCTCAAAATCACATTTTAAAGCTAATTGAAGTCTGATAGGGTCAACATAAAAAGAGAGATTCTCAGTTTCCACAATAGAAAATGCGGGTGTATATGTAAAAGAAACGATGTTATCCTTGATAATTCCTTTTTGAGACAACCAGTCTTTAGAAATTATTGAAGGGTTGTGATTTTTTGCTAAAATTACAATATTGACCCCAGTTAAAGATATTTCCACAAACTCACCTGCAAATTAATAATTGATATGCCTTTCATCTTTATTATCTTATATAGTCGTTTTCATGTTATTTCAAGTAAAATAGTAGCTGTTAATATTTTTATAATGATTTCGTTTGTCGTGTAATTACAAAGCCCGTTATTTTTATTAAATTTTTATATAAATAATTAACATTGCGAAAATATTTAATATTTTTGGACCAGTTATTTACTGGATAATCCCTTACTATCAACTAGTTTTTCAAAATCAGGTGACACTTTTTGACAGTCTCTATTTGATACTTCCAGGTGACGTAGACTTGACATAACAACTCTTCCCTAAGCTTAAATATCTTCAGTGTGATCTCCTCAGAGATTGGCGTGATTTCTAAAAAACTAATTGACCTTGGTGTGTTGGCACTCAGGCAGCGAAACTCTCGCGGGAGTTTTAAACCGCATATTTCTGTCCGGTTCAGGGATGATGCCGGAAGTTTACGTTTGTTTTCGGTTGACACTACCCGTAGTCCGGGAAAGCAAGTGCAGCCTGATGCATACCTGATTACACATGCTCATTCTGATCACCATGGAAAATCCGCTATGCTCTCCCCAAATGCAATATGTTCGGAAAAAACAGCGGTTGCCCTCGAAATCAGGCATGACCGAAAATATGCAGGCAGGATGTTCGGGCTTGGGGACGAAATAGATATCGGAGGAGTAAGAGTAAAGACTTTTCCTACAGAACATACCGTCGGAGCAACAGCCTTTTATTGGGAAAACGATGTCGGGACAAGGATCCTGGTTACAGGGGATATAAAAGATGCAAGCAAGCTTCCACCCTGCGATGTACTTATAACTGAGGCTAACTATGGAGACCCGGCAGATCCCACCTGTCATTTTGAGGATGACCTTGAAAGCATGAAATCCGCCCTTTTTGAAAACGGGCATGTCGCTTTCGGAGCGTACGAATTTGGGAAAGCCCAGCGAGCAGTTGAGCTCATCAGAGATTTTGGGTATGACGGAGCTATCCGCATGGATGCCAGGGCAAGAGCCCTTACCCGGACCATGCTTGAGAATGCCGGAGAACTTGCAGAGCTTAGTACCGAAGGTGAGGACTCTGTATTTATAGTAGCTCCCCGGGAATTAAATCGGCTTCCCTGGAATATGAAAAAATATGTACTCAGCTGCCGCATGGATTATCCTTATCCCACAATAAAAATAAGCGATCATCTTGACGTCAGTGGGCTTGAAAACATGGTTAGAAAGCTTAATCCTGAAGTCACTCTCGTCTATCACCCGAACGGACCCAGACCTTACAAATTCTCGGAATACTTAAACTCAATAGGAATCGATTCGATATCCATAGATCAGATCGGTAATGTTTTAAGCAATGAATTTATTTAAAGCTGAGAGATCAGATTCAAATGCCTTAGCTTTAGTTTCTGCTGAGCAGGCTCCAAATTTGTTGCGCAGGACTTACTGGCTCTAAGGTTTATAAACTCAAAGGACTTACTAAGCTTCATTAACATTAGTAAATCAATGCTTAAAGCAGATATCTAATTACAATATTAAATTACAATATTAAATTACAATATTAAATTACAATATTAAATTACAATATTAAATTACAATATTAAATACGTATTAAGTCTAGCAATGTAAAGTATTAAGTCTAGCACTGTAAACATTAAAATATGAGCACTAAAATATAAACACTAAAATATAATAATTTTTATCCGTTAATCATTCAAAATCATGATCCATTCCATTAATACTCAGTAAAACTGGTATTACTAAGATTGGATTTCAGAATATTTGCAGTTCAGGAGAGTAAACGTAGTGAGTAAACCAAATCCTAAATTAAAAAGCAAGAAAGAGCCTAGACAAATTGAAGAAGTACCTGCTGAGAATCCGGCAGTAAGATCTGAGACCCAGGAAAAAAAGGCTCTTGTTAAAGAAAAAACTCCCGCGGAAAAGCAGAAAGAATACAAAGAAGGCATTATAAAGACAGTAGTCGCAACTGTAATTGGCATAATCGCAGGATTCTCAGCTTACAGTATGTACGGAACCGGAGAAACCAAGGTATGGTATTTAGTACTTTTTATCGTTATTGGTAGTACTTATTTTCTACAGAAATATCTTATTTTCCCTCAGCTTAAAATCGATGCGAAAGAATTCAAATTAAAGGACTGGTTCTATGTGGAGTTTATAATTTTAGACCTCTTCCTTGTTACCTGGACTCTTCTCCTGAACTAAAGTATTCTTTCCTGAACGCACAAAGGCTTTCTTATTTAGAAGGCTTTTTCAAAATTTCCTTTACGTAAACAAGCTTTGATATGATAGCTATTTTTGCCACACCGGAATTGATATTGTTACGCTGTAAGGCTAGAAATAGAAAAACATTGACAAAAAATCCAAAATGTAGACTTTATAAATATTCGAACATAGACTTCACAAATAGTCTGAAATGTAAACGTCATGAAAAAATTGAAACACGTACTTCATAATAATATACCTGTTAACAGATTAAAGGAAATAACCTCAAAGAAAAAAACGTGATTTTTGGGGACAATTATGAGAATAGCTATACTTAATAAAGATAGATGTCAGCCCAGAAGGTGCAGTAAGGAATGCGAAAAGTACTGCCCCAGGGTCAGAACAGGGGACGAGACAATTGTTTTTGGGGAGGGCGGAAAGCCCGCCATCTCTGAGGAGCTTTGCGTAGGCTGCGGGATCTGCATTAATAAATGCCCCTTTAAAGCCATAATGATTATCGGGCTTCCCGAAGAGCTTGAAGCACAAACTCACAGGTATGGGTCAAATGGTTTTGTCCTTTTCGGACTACCCGTGCCAAGGGTGGGAAAAGTAACCGGTATACTCGGTCCTAACGGAGTAGGAAAGAGTACCTCGGTACAGATACTTTCCGGAGCTTTGATTCCCAATTTCGGACAGGGAAAAGGTGATTGGGATACTGTGCTTGAGCACTATGCCGGTACAGCACTCCACGACTATTTCAAGGCTGTAGTTGACGGAAAGATTCGAGTTTCCCAGAAGCCTCAGTATGTGGACCTGATTCCGAAAGCTTTCAAAGGCAAAACTTCCGAACTGCTCGAAAAAACCGATGAGCGAGGAGTTTTAAATGACCTTATCGACTACCTGAATTTAAAAAGTGTAGTTGATAGAAAAATCTCGGAATTAAGTGGTGGGGAATTGCAGAGGGTTGCGATTGCAGCCTGTGCGGCAAAAGATGCCCAGTTCTATTTCTTTGACGAAATCAGCCCTTATCTTGATATCTATCAAAGAATCAATGTTGCCCGCCTCGTTCAGAAGCTCTCAAAAGACAGGGCAGTGCTTGTAGTCGAGCATGACCTGGCAATCCTGGATATGCTTGCCGATGTGGTACATATCGCCTATGGACAACCTGCAGGCTTCGGTGTAGTAACCTTACCGAAAAGCGTCCGCGTAGGCATTAACCAGTATCTTAAAGGTTATCTCCATGAAGAAAATATCCGGATTCGGCCTGAGGCCATTAAATTTGAGGTCCACCCCCCAAGAGAAGAATCACAGATTAAGTCCAAGGTTACTTTCAACGGCTTTGTGAAGAAATACGGGGACGGTTTCTCCCTGAAAGCAACCGGAGGAAGTCTGCGAGAAGGCGAGGTGCTGGGGATAGTAGGTCCCAACGGGATAGGAAAATCAACCTTTGTAAAAGTTCTTGCAGGAGAAATAAAGCCGGATGAAGGAGATCCCGGAATTGAAGTCAAAATTTCTTACAAGCCTCAGTACATCAAAGCCGATACCCCGCTGACTGTGCAGGAACTCCTGCGCAGCATTACAAAAAGGTTCGGAACCAGCTACTATGAAGTTGAGATTTCAAATCCCCTCCAGCTTGAAGTCATTTATGACAGCCTGATTGCCGACCTGAGCGGCGGAGAACTGCAACGCGTTGCAATTGCAGCCTGCCTGTCCCACGAAGCCGACCTTTATATCCTTGACGAGCCAAGCGCCCACCTTGATGTGGAACAGCGTTCCATGGTCACAAGAGTCCTGAACCGCTTTGCCGAAAACAACCAGAAGACAGCCCTTGTTGTAGACCATGACATTTACATGATAGATATGCTGAGCCAGCGCCTGATGGTCTTTGAAGGTGAACCCACTATATACGGTGAAGCTCACGGCCCGTTCAGTATGGAAAACGGGATGAATAAATTCCTTAAAAACCTGGGCATAACCTTCCGTAGAGACGAAGAGACAAGGCGCCCGCGTGTAAACAATATTGGTTCGAGGCTTGACCGGGAACAGAAGGAAAGTGGAAATTACTATTATGCGGCAAGCGATTAAAGTTTATAAAAATAGTTTTTTATCTTATGTGTGAGTTTCAGGTTTTTCAATGAAGATAGAAAGTCTCGACCTACCCGATGAAATAAAAAACTTTTATCTGGACTCAGGGATCCGGGAACTTTATCCCCCCCAGGCCGAAGCGGTGGAAAAAGGGCTGCTTGAAGGGAAAAACCTGCTTGCTGCAATTCCTACCGCCTCGGGAAAAACTTTACTTGCCGAGCTTGCGATGTTGAAATCTATCCTGGCAGGAGGAAAGGCGCTCTACATCGTGCCCCTCAGGGCTCTTGCTTCGGAAAAGTTTAGCCGGTTCCGGGAGTTTTCCGAACTCGGGATCAGGGTTGGGATTTCGACCGGAGATTACGACCTCAAGGATGAGGGACTCGGGGCAAATGACATAATTGTTGCCACATCGGAAAAAACAGACTCCCTGCTCAGGAACGAGACTGCCTGGATGCAGGAAATCTCAGTTCTTGTGGCAGATGAGATACATCTTATCGATTCGGCGGATAGGGGACCTACTCTCGAGATCACACTTTCAAAGCTTCGGAGAATTAATCCGGCCTGCCAGATCCTGGCACTTTCCGCAACTGTAGGAAACGCCGATGAGCTTGCAGCCTGGCTGGATGCAGAATTAATTGTAAGTGAATGGAGGCCTACCCAACTTCTTGAAGGAGTATTATTAAATGGGACCTTCTATTGCAAGGATAAAGAAAAAGCTATTGTGCAGTCCACAAAAGATGAAGCCATAAACCTCGCACTGGATACTCTTAAGGAAGGGGGGCAGTGCCTTGTTTTCGAGAGCAGCAGGAAAAACTGCATGGCTTTTGCAAAGAAATCCGCTTCAACTGTCAAAAAGATTCTATCAGCCGAAGATAAGGAATCTCTTTCCGTAATTGCGGACGAGGTTCTCGAAAACAGTGAAACCGATATCGCAACAGTCCTTGCGGCCTGTATCCGTTCCGGGACAGCTTTTCACCATGCAGGCCTTACAACGCCTTTAAGAGAGCTTGTAGAAAACGGGTTCAGAAAGGGAAGAATCAAACTTATCTCAAGTACCCCCACCCTCGCAGCCGGGCTCAACCTGCCTGCAAGAAGAGTAATAATCAGAAGTTACAAGCGATATTCCACTGAAGAAGGAATGCAGCCCATTCCTGTGCTGGAGTATAAACAGATGGCAGGCAGGGCTGGAAGGCCAAGGCTTGACCCATATGGGGAAGCTGTGCTTCTTGCCAGATCATATGAAGAGTTTGTTTTCCTTTTTGAGAATTACATAGAGGCCGATGCCGAAGACATCTGGTCCAAGCTGGGAACGGAAAAAGCCCTGAGGACTCATGTGCTCTCTACAATTTCCAATGGTTTTGCACATACGAAGGAAGAACTTATGGATTTTCTGGAGGCAACTTTTTTTGCTTTCCAGTACTCAAATTTTGGGCTTTCAACAGTTGTTGATGAATGCCTTGGATTTCTACGGCATGAAGGAATGCTTGAGAACACGGATGCTCTTCTCTCTACGAGCTTTGGAAAGCTGGTATCGAGGCTTTATGTAGATCCCCTGTCAGCCTCCCGTATTGCGCAGGGATTAAGAGAAGCAAAAACCCTTACCGAGCTTACACTCCTGCATTTGATCTGCAGCACCCCTGATATGCGTCTGCTCTATATGAGAAGGGAGGACTATCAGGAAGTAAATGACTATGCTATGACACATGCAGACGAGTTCGTAAAAGTCCCGAGTCCCTTTAATATGGCAGAATATGAATGGTTTCTGGGTGAAGTGAAAACCGCTCTTCTGCTCATGGAATGGATTCGTGAAAAGCCTGAAAATGAAATTTGCTTAAATTTCGGCGTAGGGGAAGGAGATATCCATGCAATAGCGGATATTGCCGAGTGGATCATGCATGTGACCTCACAGCTTGCCCGTCTGCTTGACCTTAAAGGAGTTAGGGAAGCTTCGGAACTTGAAAAGAGGATACATTACGGAGCCGGGCCTGAATTGATGGAGCTGCTCGATATCAGAAGCATCGGGCGTGTGAGAGCAAGGAAACTTTACGAGGCTGGTTTCAGGTCAACGGCTGACCTTGCAGGCGCGGATCCGGAAAAAGTAGCTGCCCTCCTGGGGCCGAAGATCTCGGAAAGAGTATTCAGGCAAATAGGAAAAAGTGAATTCATCCCTAAAGCTACAGGAACTAAATCCTCCGAAAATGACTCCAATACTGGTCAAAGAACAATTCACGATTACTGATTTTAATTGTTTATAACGACTTTTGCAGCCTTTTTTGTTTTATTTTTTTCTTTTTCCACTCAAGTGCTGATTTACAATTTTTTATGTTAGATATTACTTTAACACCACGAAATTATCGGTCGGGGATAAAATATTAAATGAGATCAGGGATTAATGGGTAAGATTATCAGATTTTACAGGTTCTTTCAGAGATGGTTATCATGTTATTCAAAAAGTTATCTGATGTTTCGGAAGCTGAAATGCAGAAACTGCTCTCCCGGGAATCCGGGCTTTCCGATGTAGCAAAAACTGTTTCATCCGTGCTTTCGGATGTACGCGTTAAAGGAGATGAAGCGCTCAGGGAATATACACGGAAATTTGATAAAATCGAGCTTGCAGATTTTGAAGTGAGTGAGGAAGAGTTTGAAAAGGCTATTTCAGGTCTTGACCAGGGACTTTTGGATCACCTTAAATCCGCAGCTGCAAACATTCGGGCTTTTCACGAAGCGCAACTACCTGAAGCAATATGGTTCATGGAGCTCAGACCAGGAGTTATGCTTGGCCAAAAGGCAACTGCCCTGGAAAGTGTTGGTGCTTATGCCCCCGGAGGCAGGGCTTCTTATCCGTCAACAGTGCTTATGACCGTAATTCCTGCTAAGGTTGCCGGAGTAGAGCATGTCATAGTGTGTACACCTCCGAGAGCTGACGGATCCATACACCCTCTTACACTTGCCGCTGCAAAAGTTGCAGGAGCCGATAAGGTGTTCAAGCTAGGTGGCATTCAGGCAATAGGAGCTATGGCTTATGGAACCGTGTCTGTCCCAAAGGTGGACAAGATCGTTGGACCTGGAAACGTCTTTGTCACATCTGCTAAGATGCAAGTAAGGGATGTAACGGAAATTGATTTCCCAGCAGGCCCAAGTGAGGTGCTTATCATTGCGGATGATTCTGCAGATGCTGTTATGGTTGCATCGGATATTATTGCACAGGCGGAGCATGATCCGAATGCAGTCTCAATACTTATAACGACAAACATAACCCTGGCAGAAGCCGTTCGGAGAGAGGTGCACGTTCAGGCTGAACAGACCGCAAGAAAGAGCATTGTAGAGACGTCGCTTGAGAACGCTGCAATTCTTGTGGCAGATACTCTCGAGCAGTGTATAGGCTTCAGCAATAAGTTTGCTCCCGAACACCTGGAGATTATGGTCAACGAATCTGATTTTGTACTTGACGGAATAAAAAATGCAGGGTCCATTTTTATAGGTAACTATGCTCCTGTCCCTGTAGGAGATTATGCATCCGGTACCAACCACGTCCTTCCTACAGCCGGATATGCGAAAATTTACTCGGGACTGAATATAAACCATTTCATAAAATACACCAGTATTCAGAAAATCAGCAAGAGTGGGCTTGAGAGTTTAAAAGAAACTGTAATCGCGTTAGCCGAGGAAGAGGGCTTGAAAGCACATGCTGATGCTATTAGAACCCGTTTTGGATATAGACCTTCTAAATAATATTCCAGCTAATCGAAATGTATATAAAATGTCAATGCGTAAACAAAATTCGATTCAAATAAATGAAGATTTAATTTTTAAATAAATCAAGACTTAGTTCTTAAAATAAGGAGTGGGGACAATATGAAAATCAGAGTCGTTAGTTCACGGGAGGAAATTCCTACCCTGAACCCGAATGAGAAAGTAATTCACCTTGCTTTCAGACCGTCTAACAGGGATGTATTCATGCTTGCAGAAACATGTCCGAAGATTGAAGCAATACAGCTGCCTAAATCTTACAGAAGGACTGTTTCAAAGTCGATAGAAATGTTCCTGGAAATGCAGAAAATAAATCTCCTGGAGGGGGATGTTTGGGGACATCGGAAGGATATAAACGAATATTACAATGTTTCCCAGAATGTACTGGAGAAAATTCAGGAATTAAAAGCCGAGCGTTTTACCAATGAGGCTATTGCTGAAAAGCTTTCTAGAGAAAGCAAGTTGAATTCGGACATGATCCTTTACATCCTGAGCAAAAGAAGTATAGAATAATCTGCAATATAGATTAATCTGCAACTAGTAGAAAGTGCATTAAATGATATTATTTTCAGGAGGAGATTTGAAATCTTAACCGGGATTTCGTCTCCTCCTTTCCCAAGTTTTAAACTACTTTTGCTTGTCCGGGCGTTTGTTCGGCTTGTCATGAGGCTTTTTTAATTATTTTGAAATAAACTGTAAGAATTTCTGAGTATTTATAGAAAAATGTTTAAATATAGTCGCATATTTTATTTTATTAATTCAATAATTTAGGCTGGGGTCCGGGGGTTTATATGAAGATCAGAGTTGTTAGTTCACGAGATGAAATTTTGTCTCTTAATCCGAATGAAAGGGTTATTCACCTTGCTTTTCGGCCGTCGAATAAAGATATTTTCCTGCTTGTCGAAACCTGCCCGAAACTGGAAGTACTCCAGCTTCCCAGGTCTTATAAAAGGACGGTTTCAAGAGCTATAGAAATGTTTCTGGAGATGCAAAAGATACAATTGCTCGAAGGAGATGTATGGGGGCACAGGAAAGATCTTAATGAGTATTATACGATGCCTCCTTCAATACTGATAGAAATAAGAAATATGAAAGCTGAGGAAATCCCTAATGAGAAAATTGCGGAAAAAATCGCAAAGGAACGCAGGCTTAACCCAAAAATGATCACTTATATTCTAAACAGACGGCTATATGAGTAAGGGCCTTCTTTTGAATCTGTCAAATCCTGAGACAGGCAAATATTGTTAATCTGAGAATTGAGTATAGGATGCTTAAAACACCCTATCTATCTAATTCTCCATTAATTCTCTTTTAATTTCTTTTTATTAACCAAGCTCATTATTGAAATACATATCATAGGAACTCATATCGAAATGTCCGTGACCGCTAAGGTTAAAGAGAATTGTTTTTTCTTCTCCTGTCTGTTTGCATTTAAGTGCTTCATCAATAGCGCAACGGATGGCATGAGCTGATTCCGGAGCCGGGATAATAGCTTCTGTTCGGGCAAACTGTACTGCTGCATCAAACACCGGATTCTGATCATATGCAACGGGTTCGATGAATCCGTCAGCGACCAGTTTGCTAATAATAGGAGAATCACCGTGATAACGAAGCCCTCCGGCATGAATCGCAGGTGGTACGTGCAGGTGACCCAAAGTGTACATTTTTAAAAGAGGAGTCATTTCTGCGCTGTCCCCGAAGTCGTATTTGTATTCTCCTTTTGTCAGGGTAGGGCAAGCTGAGGGTTCAACCGCAATTACTCTTGTATTATTCTTTCCCTCGATCCGGTCTTTAATGAATTCGAAGGATATTCCTGCAAGGTTGCTTCCTCCTCCACAGCACCCAATGACTATATCAGGATAGGTTTCAACCTTTTCAAACTGCTTTTTGCATTCCGCTCCGATTACTGTCTGGTGCAGCATTACATGGTTGAGTACACTTCCGAGAGAATATTTCGTATTTTCGTGAGCTACTGCATCTTCAACAGCTTCACTAATTGCTATCCCCAGGCTTCCGGGTGTATCCGGCTGCTCTTCAAGAACCTTTCTCCCGAATGCAGTTTCCGGGCTGGGGGAGGGAACAACATTAGCTCCCCAAAGTGTCATCATGGATTTCCTGTAAGGTTTCTGGTAGAAGCTGGAGCGGACCATATAAACTTTACACTCCATGTCGAAGTAATTGCAGGCAAGAGATAATGCACTGCCCCACTGTCCGGCTCCGGTTTCGGTTGTCATCCTCTCTGTGCCTTCTTTCATATTATAATATGCCTGGGCCAGGGAGGTATTCGTTTTGTGACTTCCTGCCGGACTCACCCCTTCATATTTGTAGTAAATCTTTGCAGGTGTTTTGAGAGCCTTCTCCAACCTGTGAGCACGATAAAGAGGACTTGGTCTCCATAGACTGTATATTTCGAGTATTTCTTCAGGAATATCGAGATATCTCTCACCACTCATTTCCTGTTTGATGAGAGCTTTTGAAAAAATCGGCTCAAGAGACTCAGGACTCAGTGGCTCCATGGTCCGAGGGTCAAGAGGTGGGTCCATAGGAGTAGGCAGATCTGCAAGGATATTATACCATTGCCTGGGCATCTCATTTTCGTCAAGGATTATCTTTGTCTGTTCCATAGATCATTCACCATCATACCTTTCTGCACAAAATCGTACGTCGATGTATTTAACTGTTACTCATTTTACATTTAAGGTGCAAACATCTCATTTATGTACCTTCCGAAAAGTCAAGTCTTTTTTGAGAGAGTCAAAACACAATTAATTTACTACATTAATCGGAAAAACACCACCGTTATTATTTTTATAGAAATATATATGTATATATATATTTTTGCTTACACGAGAAAAAATCCAGTTTAGTTTTTAATACGATTTTCCATTATTCTTAATTGTGAGAATAACTTTACAACTCCTAAACACGATTTTTCAAAAAAGCAATATAATCTCAATCCTCATTTTAAATTATAATTTATCAGGAATACTGAATTATGGTTAACACACTTTCCCACTTAGGAGTCGGTATTCTCATTGGCCTGGCCCTGGGCTTAAAAGGAAACAAGTTTAAAATCGTGGTTCTTCTTTCTGCTCTTCCGGATATAGATTTTATACCTTATTCCATATTTATCTCTGCTAGTAATAGCCTTAGCCATGAGACAAGAAACCAGCTTTACTACTTATTCTGGCACAGGGAGTTCACACACTCACTTCTGTTTGTTTTTCTGGTTACTTTACTTATATGGCTTGCAACAAAGGACTGGCTCTTTACGGTCGCAGGTTTTGAATCCATATCGTCCCATGTTTACCTGGACTACCTTACAACATGGAAAATGCACCCTTTATACCCATTCAGTACAAACTCATCCATTATTGGAGCAGTTTACTTCTTTGATCCTCTGTTAAATCTGCTTCCCTTAATACCTTTTTTTATCGTAATTATGGGATATTTAAAAAATAAAAATAAATTGGACGGACAGTTAAACGGATTTTTGGCTTCTATATCAAGGAAAGATGACAAATTATATGCTTCGCTGATTTTTATACTGCTGATCTGGATGGTGATAACGCCAATTTCAAAAGCCCTACTTGTCAAACAAATTTCCGTGGACGAAGCAACTGAGATAAGTTATCAGAATACCTATCCCGAATCACTTGACGATTTCATCACTGCTTACTCCTTTAACTCTACTCACTTTAAAGTCCTGGAAATTAGTTATCTGACAGGGATTAAAAAAAGTGAGTATGTAGAAAGAATCTCAGTTAAAGGAAATATCCCTGATGCCTCTATATATATAGAAAGAGCAAGAAGATTGTACCAGAATGGCGTAATTCAGGAAATCGATTACCCGGTTTATTCGGTCTCTGAGAAAAACGGTTATGTTACGGTTACCCTAAGTGATGCCAGGAATCTTTATTTTGAAGACTGGGCTTATTTTAAATCATTTTATAAGTTTGTTTTTGATACCCAAGATGAAAACTACAAGGTCAATGCAAGTGTACAGGGCGATCCGGAAGAGGAACTTAACCGAAACTGGTTTTCTTGATTTTTTTGAAAAAGATTTGATTAGCACGAGGTTTGTAAAAAATTGACAAATTGTAATCGGAAAGTATAATAATTTAAAGATTAATGAATTACTTTCCAATTATTTCTGGATCTTCTTGAAGTAAGTGTCGAGTTCTTCCCAGTTGATGATATTCCAGAACCCTTCTATGAACTTTGCCCGATCGTTCTTATAATCGATATAGTAAGCATGTTCCCAAACATCCAGGTCCATAATGATCGGATAATCCGGAACCAAATTCACGTTGTGCTTTTCTATCTGCATGATCATGAGTCTTTGAGTATCCTTGCAGAAAGTCAATGCTGCCCATCCGGAACCTTCAACGCTTGATGCTACCTGAGAGAACTCCTTTTTAAACCGCTCGAAATTTCCGAAGTCCTGCTTGATTGCTTCAGCCAATTCGCCAACGGCCTCCTTGCTTGCATTGCTTGCAGGAGTCATTTCCCACCAGAAATAATCATGAAGGACATGGCCGCCGATGTTAAAAGACAGAGCTTTTGCATTTGCCTTATAATCAAAGTCAGTTCCTTCGGCTCTTGCTTTGTCCATCATTTGTATAATTGAATTTGCATTAGTCACATAAGCCTGATGATGTTTATCGTGGTGGATCTTTAGTTGTTCTTCAGATATATAAGGCTCCAGGTCTGCATATCCAAATTTCAATGGCGGTAATTTATACAATTCTTTAGCCATAGTTATCTTCTCCTATCGGAGAAAAATCGGCTTTACAGAACTTATTTCGGAATCTCGAATCATTTGCCGATTAAAACTCCATTTACAAATCCTGCTACCAATTTCCCCTTAACCACATATTGAAATTTATATATTAAACTGTTGCACTGTTTTATGACGTCAATTAGGTATTAATCGCCATATGGCAATAAAAGTGCAGAATATAATTATATCTCGAACCTATTTAAAGATAAAAGGTGAAAATTTATAAAAAAGTAAAGTAGCAAATATGATTTGCCCCCTTAATAAAATAATTTTAGAAGTACATAAGAGAATGGGATTTTTATTTATATAAATTTTATCTCTTCACTAAAAGAATATTAAAAAAATTAGTTTACTGTAATCCCATGAGACCGGAATATTTAACAACTTGATAGAGCTTAGATATGTTAATCCTTACAATTTTATAATGATAAAGATGTTTTTGGTCAGTCCTTCAGAGTAGATTATAATGGTGTGTACGAACTTATTTTAGGTACATTATTGATAACGACAGTGAAAAAAATAAGATGGCTTATATGAACAGAGCTCCCCTGCCTCTTAATAACAGGATTTCCTTACATGGGGTTCCTGTGATGTATATTATATATATCCTGTTCATTCTAATATCTCCTTTTGCAGGGGTGACTCTTCTTTTCCTAATTTCAGTCCTACTCTTCCTGGGTACAAGGTTTTCAGAAAATTATGTCTCCCACAGCAGAGATGTCATTAGTCTTTATTTTTCGTTGTCTCTAATGCTGCTTTTTTCTATTGTTATGGGAGGTTCTGCGTATTCTTATCCTTTCTACATAGCGCTTGCTGCTTTTGCAATTGCGATAGTAGGAAACCACAATTCTTTTTTTTCGGAAACAAGCCAATTATCGGATTTTGAATCAAGAAGGAGCCGGCTTAAAAAGAAAAGTTTCTCAATAATGTGGGGCTCGGTATTTCTGGGAATTCGTATTGCTGCGGCATTTATTGCAGCTGGCTGGGTAGTATTCTGGCAAAATCTCTCGATTTCGTATAATCTGGTTTTCTTCATAGCTGTTATCGGAGCTGTTACTGGATCCCTTTTTGAGTCAATCCCTTCAAGTATCGATAAAAATATCTCAGTACCTCTGGGTGCGGGAATGGCGATGTGGATTTTCGAGGGGTTCAGGTACTTTGTCCCTGCAGAGAATACGTTTATAGCCCTGGTTTTCTCATTTATCCTGGGCGTGCTGGCTCACAGGGCAAAAATTGCCGACGTCTCGGCTCTATTGAGCGCAGCCCTCCTTGGAGTCCTGATAATTGTTTTTAGCGGGCTTCCCTGGTTCTTGCTTTTACTTACGTTTTTTATATTGGGAGGTGGGTTTACCAGATACAAATATAAATATAAGAAGTCAATAGGGATCGCACAGTCCAAAGAAGGAATCAGGAGCTACGAAAATGTATTTTCAAACAGTACAGCAGCTCTCGTCCTGGCTGTAGCATATGGGGTATTTTCTGAACATAGTCTTCCGATCATTTATGCATATCTGGGTACAGTTGCAACAGCTACCGGGGATACTCTTGCGAGTGAAATCGGAACAACAGCCAAAGAAAGGCCAAGAATGATCACAACTCTTAAATTTGCAAAACCTGGTGAAGATGGGGCAGTCTCCTTGCTTGGAGAATTTGCTTCAATTCTAGGTTCGGCAATAATTGGGCTGCTTGCCTATTTCCTTGGAATCTCAGATAACCTTCTGCTTTCAGTTGTTATTGCGACAGCAGGAGGTTTTTTTGGCACAAACATGGACAGCTTACTTGGGGCTACACTTCAGAAGAATGGCCTCCTCTCAAATAGCGGAGTAAATTTCCTGGCAACTTTTGCAGGGGCTGGCTTTTCATTACTAATGTATATCCTTATAGCTGCAATTTTTTAAAGATAAATGCACAGCGTGCTTTTTTAACTTCGGACGAATGTTCATTTGTTACTGTTGAAGCATTCATTTATATTTTCAGGCGTATATCTTAATGGTTGTCAGCATGTATCACAGGCTGGATTCGAGATTTCTAAGTTATTTATTGATTATTTATTGGCGGGTGACTTGTTATGAACGAAGAATTTGAAACTATTATAGCTTATCATCAGGCAAGCAAGCACAACTTCAAGGCTTTTGCTCCGCGTCCTTTGTTCCTTGATATGTTAAACAAACCGGATCTGTTTTTGAATTATTCCGGAACTCAACTCTTACTTCTCGATAGATGGAGTAAAGAGCAAATAGAGTTAGAAAATTTTCCTGCCTACGAGCAAGCGTTCTCACCAGAGTCGATCAAGTCTTCGGAGCCGAATAAAGAAAATATTTCCAGACTTTTTTTTGACAGCTTTGCCATCTCAGCCTGGAAACAGGCGGGTGCTACGAAATGGCCTCTTCGTGTCAATCCGTCAAGTGGAAACCTCCATCCGACTGAAGTGTACATCCTTTCCAAGCATATCCAAAAATTACTGAGAGGTCCTTCCGTATGCCATTACACACCTTTACCTCACGCCCTGGAGTTAAGAGCTGAATTTTCTCCGGAGATTTGGGAATTGCTAAGTTCCGGCTTTCCCGACGGTACCTTTTTTGTGGGTCTGACCTCAATCTACTGGAGAGTCTCCTGGAAATACGGACTTAGAGCTTTCAGATATGCCAACCATGATATAGGGCACGCCATTGCTGCACTGACATTTGCCGCTGCCGGACTTGGCTGGAAAACCAGCCTTCTTGCGGATATGGGTTCAGAGGAACTTTCAGAACTCCTTGGGACGTCCGGAAGAAGTGGACCTGAGAAAGAAGAACCTGCATGCCTGCTTGCGATTTATCCGGCAGGAGAAACCTGTACAACAGGTAAACTTTCTTCTGCGGCAATTTCTGCTTTTAAAAACATTTCCTGGGAAGGGACACCTAATGTTTTAAGTCCGAAACATGTTGAATGGACAGGTATAGAAAAGGCTGACTCAGCAACCCGAAAGACAGAAACGGCTTATTTAGGGAAAGAGAAGGAGCGGACCCCGGAAACGCAGACATTTACGCAGCTTTCAATAAGCGATTCTAATATTAAGCCAGGCTCCGAGTCTGATCTAAAAGTGCCTCCACTGCGCAAAGTTATTCGCCAAAGGAGAAGCGCTATTGAAATGGACAACAGTGCATATATGGAAAAGGAAACTTTTTACCGTATGCTGCAAAAGACTATTCCTGAGGAAAATCCCATTTTTTCCACACTTCCATTCGGACCCTTTACGCACCTGCTCCTGTTTGTAAATAGAGTTAAGGATCTCCTTCCAGGTCTTTATATGTTCCTTCGCAAACCTGGGGAAAAAGAGAAATTAAAATCGGTTATTAGACCGGATTTTCTCTGGGAAAAGCCTGAGAATTGTCCTCCTGACCTGGAGTTTTATATGCTTATGGAAGAAACATTATATGATTACGCAGCCCAGCTTTCCTGCGGTCAGAGAAAAGCTGCAGACGCCTGTTTTACTGCCTGCATGCTCTCGGAATTCGAGGAACCCCTTAAAAAATATGGATCCTGGATATATCCGTATTTGTTCTGGGAATGCGGAGTTCTTGGCCAGCTTTTTTACCTTGAAGCCGAAGCACATGGCCTGCGAGGCTGTGGGATAGGGTGCTTTTTTGATGATCCGGTACATGAAACCATAGGTCTGAAAGGGCTTGAGTACCAGGATCTCTACCATTTCACTGTTGGCTCACTACTTCAGGAAATAGGCGTAATAACTCTGCCAGCATATGAAGAATAATAATTCAGGTCCTTTCATATGCTTACGTCTCCTTTTCCTGATCATTCTCCTTTCCCGACACAAACTCTTGCCACTGCTCATACTCCTGTCCCTGCTCATCACTTTCTTTTCGAATTTTTCTTCTTAAAGTTGTCCTTCTAAGGGCGTCAGTTCTGGAAGTCGGAGCAGGTCTTTCACATTCTGTTGTTCCCTCACATTCCACTACAATTCCACGGAGTAGACGCCCCAGAATGTCCGAACCTGTTATAATCCTTTTTTCCTCATTCCAGTAGAGAATCAGGTCCTGATCGATTACGTCATCTTCAGGATCCTGCGGATACACTTTAAATTGTCGGATCACTCTTTCAAGCCTTGTTTTCGGAGATGTCACAACAACAGGGAAATGACAATAAGCTAATGAAATGAACGGACCTTTCTTGTAGACTGCATCCCTCAGGAAATGGTCCGCATCGAGCACCATAACAGGCTCGCCAGCGGGACTGGTAATGACTACCCATTTTTTTCCCGAGGCTTCTATCTTCTGCAGGAAAGAATCGGATGGCTCCCTTTTAAATGTGGGAAAAACCGGTCGGCCATTTTCAACTGGCAGAGAAACAATACTTCTTGGGTCTATTATAGAGCCTTCATCAGAAATATTAACATCGTCTATGGTAAGAAAATTCAGGGCCCCTATCCCCTCAAAAGCGCCGATGTCGGATTTCCCGGATTCTATATGCTTTTCAAGCATAATCATCACAGCCTGCTCCTTGAAAAGCTCAAGTTTTTCCTTTCCAAGCCACCAGTCCAGAATGAGGGCTGTTGGTTTGGCTACGGGATAAAGAATAAACTGGTACAAGTGGACGAGAGGGGTTAGTTTTGATCCAAGGGAGAGAGCATTTCGAGAGAAATAAGCCTGGGGCGCAATTTCTCCAAAGCAGGTGATAACAAAGGTAGAGAAGAGGAAAGCTGAGGCTCCTGTCAGTACGGAGTCCGTAAGCAGGGCAATCAGTACATTTATACCTACGTTCCCCCAGACTAATGTAGTAAGCAGAAAATTGGAATCTCTTCGGATATGCAGGATTTTGATAGCCTCTTTATTGCCTGCTTCGGCCTCGATTTCAAGTTTGAGTCGTCCAAGGCCAAAAAATCCGATTGTCAATCCCGAAAATATGGCGGACTGGATCAGGCAGAGTATAATCAGTATCCATGTAAATATTCCATTCATTGTGAGTCTTAGCCTCTTATGCATTCTCTAAGCCTAATCGAAAATGCCTTAGACTAACTAATATTTAAGCCTAGTTAAATGTTTAATCTGTTATATTTTTACAAATCTAATCTCATCATCAAATATTAGTAAATTTACTCTTGTTTTCAGATATGGGTTAGTAAAATCCGTTGAGCAGAAGTGAGTTCAGTTCCAGCCCGGTACGTTCCTTTCCGGTCATAAAGTGACATCAGGATGGCAAATGTCCCCCTCCGATATGATGCTGAGTAAGTTCTGTTGCTAAGGTACTTCCGGACATTTCGGATGGTTTATTGTTTATTATATGTATAGCAGTAGCTATGTATTTTTCTTCGGCAAAAGCGTAATCAAAAAGGAGATAAACTGAAGAAATTATTAATGTTAATTTAATTTTTTTTGACTTTACCGAAAATAGGCACACTGCTTATTGAATAGGATATTGGAAGACTTGAAAATAGTAAAAAGTCTCAAAGATGGTGATCATAGCATGTTGCTCGATGAAAAAGCATTAGTGACATTACAAAAATTAGGACTAACATATTATGGTGCACGGGTTTATGCGACGCTTGTTTCACTGGGTCCGAGCGATGCAACCGAGCTTGCTGTTGAATCAGAGGTTCCGCGGACTAAAATATATGATGTCCTGAAAAGACTCGAAACCGAGAACTGGATAACTGTAGAACACACAAGGCCTATTACTTATACTGCCAAATACCCTAAAGACGTACTCGAAGAACGAAAAGCCGTCTTTAATTCTGAAGTTGACGATGCATCAAATCAGTTGTCCATGCTGTATGATAAATTAATGGATAAGGAAATCCCTAAGGTATGGCTTTTAAGAGGAATGGATAATATCACGGCAAAAACACTTGATATGATAAGAAGAGCTAAAAAAGACATAATGCTTTTAGGAGCCCTTTACTCTGCCAATGAAATTGAGCAGCTCAAAACGGAATTAACATATGCCAAGAAAAAAGGGCTAAACATACGTGCTATATCCAGACAAAGTATAAAATTAAAAGACGGTGAACTGGAAATAATCAAAAAATTGTCTCCGGTTATACCAGAAATCAAAATCTCCGGACCTACGTTTTCAAAATTTGTAATTATAGATGACAAAGAATTGTTGATCATATTCTCAAAGGTAGAAGACGATATTCTGGATATAGACAACACAATAGCTATATGGATTCCAAATATATCGATCGCATCTTACCAGGCAAGCATATTTAATGGCATATGGAATGAATGAATCAGCAGTTATCTAACACGAACTCTTTTATTTATTCACTATATTCTAATAAGCTCTTATTCTAATAAGCTCTTTTTTGGTTCTTCCACTGCTAGAAGCATCGATACGATTCGTATCGTATACAAGTTAATCCAGGTCACTAATAACCCTGTAAAAGTTACAAAAGTAATATGAAGCCTTAATTAAAATAATTCATACTAATTTCGTAAAAATATAAGGAGGAAATTATGAAAATAGTCGGGATACAGTCAAGCCCAAGAGGCAAAAAAAAGGGCTGGATTAAAGAATAAAGGTTTTTAAGAAGGTACTTGTATGGAGAAGAATTCTACGTTAAACATTCTGGAGCTGGGAAAAAGACTTTCCACAGCCGGCAGGTTGCAACTACGTCCCTTATGCGTATATGGCACGGACAAGATCCCGAATAACGCAGTACCGTCATTCACGATAGATCGATGTATAGCGAAAGCAGTCTATACTGCTGCCCTCTTTGAAGAAACACCCCCATTGTATATTGAGGCAGCTCATGAACAATGCTGCAATGGTGGAAGGGTATGGATGGGACTAGCTGAACCTCATCCGAAGCTGAAATACTTCGTAACTGTGGGCACGCCTGATTTCCATGGTGGCGCTGCTGAGCACTTAAAAGCGTCGCCGGAATTATTCGAAGAGTACATGAAACGCGCAGGAAAAATTACTCCTCCTGGCAATTACACTGTCATCGGACCCTGTACTGACGATATTGCACCGGAAGCGATCAAAGCAGTGATCCAGATGGCAGCCGACTTAGAAGAGTCTTTTATCTGTAAAAGGGGCAGGATAGCATATCCTGAGAAACGTATCATCATAAAATCATAAGCTAAAAACATATAAAAAGAAGGACAAAACCAATATCATTAGAGCCTGTAGAAAAACTATTGAATGAGATACTATTTATAACAGGTAGTCATATTAAAATCGTTGATTAGTCAACCATAATTAAGGAATAATACGAAGAGCATATTTCCTGAAAAATCTTCTTTTGTTCACAAACACATTACGATCTTCTTGATGCGTTCGATTCTTGACGCTTTCTCGTAGATGATGACTTTGCTGATCAGTGATATACATGGTGAAAAAAATAAGCAGTGACAGCTCACCTGCCAAAAATACCGGGGTCCTCTCTGAGGCTCCGGGGATATGTCGAACTCCCGAGACTTCGATCCACGGCACAGAAAAACGAATTGTACTTCTTATCGCCGTACTTGCAGGATTCATTACTCCTTTTGACGGTTCGGCTGTGAACATTGCTTTGCCCACATTGGGAGCGGAATTTCATATGGATGCAATTGCTCTCTCATGGGTTGCAACTGCATATCTTCTTGCTTCAGCGGTGTTTCTTGTTCCGTTCGGGAAAATAGCCGATATTTACGGGAGAAAAAAAGTTTTTCTCTACGGAATAGCAATCTTCAGCCTTGCATCCCTATTGATGACTATGGTTCCGTCAACTGAAATGTTTATCGGAATCCGGGTACTCCAGGGTATAGGAGGTGCAATGATTTTCGGGACCGGAGTCGCTATCGTTACTTCCGTATTCCCTCCCGGAGAGCGTGGGCGAGCTCTTGGCACTTATATTACGGCAGTTTATATCGGGCTTTCCATCGGTCCATTCCTTGGCGGTGTAATGACTCAATATCTTGGCTGGAGGAGTATCTTCTTTGTAAACGTACCTATCGGTGCCACAGTAGTCTTCCTGATCCTTACTAAGCTTAAAGGCGAATGGGCTGAGTGCAGAGGGGAGAAATTCGACCTGATAGGATCAGTTATATATGGAGTATCTGTCGTTGCCGCCATATATGGATTTTCAGTTCTCCCTAACTTAATTGGCGCCGTTCTGTTAGCTGCAGGATTTGTCGGAGCGATAATTTTCTCGATATACGAGATGCGGTATACCATCTCCCGTTCTTGATATAACCCTCCTGACAAAAAATCGGGTCTTTGCAATGTCCAACTTTTCAGCACTCATTAATTACAGCGCAACTTTTGCAGTGACCTTCCTCTTAAGTCTCGACCTGCAGTACACGAAAGGTTTTTCGCCAGAGCATGCAGGGTTTATTCTTGTAATACAACCCATTGTCATGGCTTTGGTTTCGCCGATTGCCGGCAGGCTCTCGGACAGGATTGAGTCGCGTATAGTTGCATCTGCAGGTATGGCTTTCACAGCAATTGGGCTCTTCCTTCTAATTTTTCTTACTGAAGCAACATCTCTAGAGTACCTGGCTTTGATCCTTATAGTGCTTGGTATAGGTTTTGGGCTTTTCTCCTCCCCAAACACAAATGCCATTATGAGTTCGGTTGAAAAGAGATATTACGGCGTCGCATCTGGAATGAACGGGACTATGAGGCTGCTTGGCCAGATGCTCTCTATGGGCATAGCGATGATGCTCTTTGCAATTTTCGTCGGCCCTGTAGAGATTACACCCGAATACTATCCACAATTCATTTTAAGCCTTCATTATGCTTTTATCCTGTTTACGGTCCTCTGCACCATCGGGATTTTCGCATCCCTTGTCAGAGGTAAAGACATTCCGACACCTCATCCCGGAATTCCGGCGGAAGGCAGAAAAACGGTAAAGTAGTCTTAATTTAAAGTCTCAATTTTTAACATATCTTATGGAGGAAGTTAAATATGAAAATAATTGGGATTAATGCAAGTCCAAAAGGGGATGCCAGTAACACCCTGCAACTGGTGAAATCCGTCCTCAGCGGAGCTGAATCCGAAGGGGCTCAAACTGAGCTTCTGGACCTCTATAAAATGAATATCGAATACTGTACCGCATGCGGCACCTGTTATGCTACAGGCGAGTGCCCTTTAATCGATGACTTTGAGGTGCTCTTTGATAAAATGTTAAATGCCGACGGAATTGTCCTTGGAGCACCGAATTATATTGATTCTGTTCCGGCTCCTATGAAAGCTCTTTTCGATAGGCTGTCAGATGCCATACACTGCCAGATGCTGACCGGGAAGTTCGGATGCTCGGTCTGCACATCAGGTGGAGGCGGAGTTGATGAGGTTTTGAAATATATGGACGGTGTGCTCATGAATCTTGGGCTCAATGTTGTAGGTGACATCGGAGTCGCAGTAGGCAGAGATCCTTCCGCACTTGAGAAGTCTAAAGGGCCTGCACAAGAACTTGGAAAGAAGCTTATAAAGTCAATCCGCGGAGAAATCAAATATCCCGACCAGGATGAAACACACAGGCAGCGCGCCGAATATTTCTGCCAGCTCGCAAAGTCCAATAAAGAACGCTTTGCCCATGATTATGACTGGTATGTCCAGAAAGGATTAATAAAATAAAAAAAATGAAAAAATACGTTATGATGATTCTAAAGATGTAATTACCCTCTGCATATTGTAAGTCCCGGAACCGGTAGTGGCTTCGGCCTTAATTATGTTTGCAGAGGTAGTATTTCCATAAGCGAACAATATAAGCAGTATAATACACACATATTTTTTTATTTTGTATATTGTGCAAATCTCGGGTAATACTATTTTACTGGGTCCAATTATTACTTACGTTTGCTGGTCATTTAGGGCTATGTCTAAATTTATATACTTTGTTCCATATTTTCATATAAGCAGTTTACGGAACTTGCAGTCTGTCGAGTCTTCATTTTGTCGATGGCTCGGAAAAACTTTTTCGAACATAGTATCATAGACATACTGCCATTTTATCATGGCAAGGGGGTTTATGCAATGGATCTATCTAATCTTAGCAAAGAGCAAGGAGATCATATTTCTGGAATTGACCGGGGTAAGGTCACAATGTACGGTCTGAGTACCTGTGTATGGTGCAGAAAAACGAAGAAGTTACTTACAGACCTTGGTGTGGATTTCGATTTCATATATGTGGACAAGCTTGAAGGAGATGAAGAGGACCTGGTTGTTAAAGAAGTAAGACAATTTAATCCATCTGTTTCTTTCCCGACAACTGTTATAAACGGAGAGAAGGCAATTGTAGGTTTTAGAGAAAAGGAAATCCGTGAAGCTCTTGGTTTTTGAGGGGGACTTAGTTTGGTAAAAGAAGAGGAAGCTGCCGAAGAAGAGATAACGGAAGAGGAAGTGGACAAAGTCTATAAACGTCTGAATGACCAGGTTGAAAAGTCAGGTTATCATCTAAATCCTGATGTTGAATTTACGAAAGATCTTGTAAGGGGGCTGTTGACCAATGAAAAGCGTTATGGATACTGGTCTTGCCCATGCAGACTATCTGCTAATAACCTGGAAGAGGATCTGGATATCGTTTGTCCCTGCTACTACAGGGATCCCGATCTGAACGATTACGGAGCATGTTACTGCGCGCTTTATGTTTCGGACGAAGTCATTCGAGGAGAAAGGAGAGTGGAATCCATTCCTGAGAGACGTCCTCCTCATGAACAGAGAGAAGCTGAAAGAGCCGAAGAAAAGAAAAGAGCGGAGATGATTGAAAATATGGAATTCTCAGGTCAACTTTCAAAACCGGTATGGAGATGTAAGGTTTGCGGATATCTCTGTGCGATGGACGAGCCTCCTGGAGTCTGTCCGATCTGCAAAGCAAGAAAAGAAAGGTTCGAAAGGTTCATGTAATATACGTCTTCGTGCAAGTACTTTTTTTATTTTTTATTTTGAAGTTAGGATTTAAATTCCGATATAGTTCTGATTTTTACTATTTGTTTGGCACAAATATTGCATTAGTATTTTAATGATTATCCATACGAATGACATATATATTATTTAATAGTTCCATCTATCACAATGACTTCGAATCTGTTAACTGACATATTGATTATCTTTGGGCTTTCTATTCCGGTAGTTTTTATATTTTCCAAACTTAAGATTGCCCCACTTGTTGGTTTCTTACTTGCCGGAATTCTGGCCGGACCATTTGGTTTTGGATTAATTCCAAGAGTTGAGAATATCGAATTCTTGGCCGAAATCGGAGTCGTTTTACTACTCTTTACTGTTGGAATCGAATTCTCACTGCGAGAACTCCTTAAGATAAAGAGAATCGTACTTCTCGGAGGGGGACTGCAGATTTCTATTATCGCCACTGTTGTCGCTTTTATTGTCTGGTGGCTGGGCTATTCTCCTGAGACTGGCATTTTCATGGGACTTATTGTGGCGCTTAGCAGTACAGCTATCGCACTTAAGTTACTGCAGGAGAAAGGAGACATTTACAGTACTCATGGGAGAATTTCACTTGGAATCCTTATCTTTCAGGATATTGCTGCAGTTTTGATAATTATTCTCGCTCCTCTGCTGGCAGGAGAAAAGATAGTCGGAAGTGATCTCCTTGATCTTTTGTTTCGAGGAATAGGATTAGTTGCTCTTACCCTGATAAGTGCCCGATATGTAGTTCCCTTTCTCCTGTACCATGTAGCAAAAACCAGGAATAATGAGCTTTTCCTCCTGAGCATAGTAGTAATCGGGCTTTCCGTAGCCTGGATAACTTCCATGGCAGGGCTCTCCCTGGCTCTTGGAGCTTTTCTGGCCGGATTGATCATCTCTGATTCCGAATATGCTACACAGGCACTTGGAAATATAATTCCTTTCAGGGACTTGTTTATGAGCATCTTTTTTATTTCAACAGGCATGTTGCTAAATCTCAACCTGATGATAAATCATCTTCCTCTTATTCTTGCAATAACAGTGTTGGTAATAGTGATAAAAATTTTTGGAAATGCTCTTACCACTTTTCTTATAGGTTTTCCTTTGCAGGTCATGCTGCTAGTAGGATTTTCCTTAGCTCAAATAGGAGAATTTTCCCTGATCACTGCAAAAGTGGGCTTCGAGAATGGAATTTTTTCTGAGGCAATTTATCAGGAGTTTCTGGCCGTTATCGTGTTTTCTATGATACTGACTCCTTTTTTAACAGATATTGGATACTTTTTCGCAGTTTCTATTAACCGATGTCCTCTCCCCCAATTCCTGACTTCTCCCCGCTACGTGACTTCTCAGGAAGAAAGACAGGAAAAGAAACTTGAGAATCATCTGGTTATAATAGGTTATGGAATCAATGGGAGAAATGTTTCAATTGCTGCCAAAAAAGTTTCAATCCCTTACATTATTGTAGAAATTAACCCTGAGACTGTCCGCCGAGAAAAAATCCAGGGGGAACCAATAATCTACGGAGACGCAGCCCAAAAAGCTGTCCTGGAACATGCAGGAATCCGAACTGCCAAATCAATTGTAATAAGTACAGGCGATCTTATCAGTACCTGGCGGATTATTGAGATGGCTAAAAGACTAAATCCTGATATCCACATAATTGCAAGGACGCATTTTATGGATAAAATTGATAGTTTTTATTCTATAGGAGCGGATGAAGTTGTTTCGGATGAATTTGAGTCTTCGATAGAGCTTTTTTCCAGAGTGCTCAACAAGTACATGGTTCCGACAAAAGAGATCGAAATTATGGGTACAGAACTCAGGGCTGACCATTATAGGATGCTTCGTAGCCCTGAAATGCGTCGGAAAAGTGCCAGTAAGCTTGCTCTTGATTTTTCCGATGTAGAGATCAAGAGCATAAGAATCGGAAAATATTCGAAAGCCGCAGGAAAAACTCTGGGAGAACTTGATCTCCGAAAAAAGTATGGAGTTACCGTTCTTGCAATTTCAAGAAATCACAGGATTATGTACGATTTGCGTGCAGAGACCGAAATTATTCCCGATGATATCCTGCTTTTAATCAGTCCTCACGAACAGCTGGAAGAAACTAGAGAGCTACTTGAAGGCAATAAAACTTAAATCAGAAATTTTCATATTATTTTGCCAGAAATCAACACGAGAAACAGGCATTTTAACAAACAGATAGAGATAATTAATTTTCAGTGAAAAAATATATTGGAGGCACTTGCTTGGGCGTATCCTGTTGCTTGTAGCGGAGTGCACCAGCATAATTTTTATTTTAATACCCTATTGTAGATTGCATAAATAGATCTTAATATGTGCTGTTGCTTCAGGTGTCCTTCACAATAGGATAATAATGGACTGAAAAGCATATTGTAAAATATTTTAGATAAAATAACGCCTAATGTGTCGATATACCTATAAAAAAGATAGCTCAATGGGAATATCAGCGCTGACGACACTAGTATTGATACTAAAAGAGCTGTTCCATACGGTAAGATTGGATATAGGACGAGAAACAATTTGCAGGTGAAACTGCATATAACCAGGAAATGTATCAGGTATAAAGAATAAGATATTTTCCCGAGGAATACCGAAATAGAGGAAGAAAAAACTTTTTGCAGCCACATACTGTTTAATAAAACATACATTATCAGGCCAGCGCCTAAAATATGGTAGCCAATAAATGGCCTGAAGAAGAGGTCTCCATTAAGAAAACTGTAAAGCGAATTGTTTGTCAGAGTGCCTACCGGATATGATCCGAGAAACAGTCCCACAAACAGTAAAGTAGACAATACCAATTTATTGCTTGTTTTAAATGCTCGTATCTTATTTGCGAACAAGTCGGCGAGAGCCATTCCAATTATAAAAGCCAGGTAGTAATAGTTGATGAGAACCATGGATGCAGCAAGATAAATTGTCCAACGATATCGTAATGGTCTTAAAAGTAATGCCATTGCGAAAACTAACATCGACCCAAAAAATTCTACTTTCATCGTCCATAATACAGGATTGTAGTCGATGCTACCTCCCACAAAAAATGACTCCCACGCTGCCTGCTTAACTGCATCGACTATGCCTGGTGTGAAGGTCCAATAATTAAGCCAATAGTTCCCAGGGTTATTATTAGCAGTAATCATTACGGTTTCGGAATAATAATGGAATAATCCGGCTGATGATAGTAAGAGCGATAACATTACTGCAGCAAATACTGGAATTAATAATCTGATATATCGGCGCAAAGCACCGCTTATAATTAGATTTTTATCTCCCGTTTTAAAGAAATTCTGAGTTAATACATAGCCACTCAATACGAAAAAAATGCATACTGAGAAGTTGCCTGCACCAATCAGTCCTAGTGGTGTGCTCGAAAAAATTAGCTCAAGATTTCCTAAATGCGATGGCGTCTGATTACCATAGATCATTGCCGGGGTTAGTACGATAAAGAAGTGCATTATCATAACATTAACCGCAGCTATGCCGCGTAGCCCATCAAGATGGGTTATCTTCTCAGCCATATTTATCGTTAATGATTATTTTTGATGAATATCTGTACAGTTTTGTTTAAACAGTTGTATCACGTTGAAGTTGCTGTATAATTAATTTCTATGTTTTGGAAACAAACTTATAACGACTTGAATGCATAAACAAGAAGTACTGCAAGAGAGAACAACGTTTACATAAATAACTTATGCTTCATTTGGAACAAGTACCAAAATTTAATTGATATATCGATTTAATGGCAAACATCACTTATTACCAGTACCTGTGAACTTTTTAGACCAATTTCTCATTATTAACTTTATTTTAATTGATTAGGAGTTTCGTAATTTGATTTTATTTACCCATGTGTGCCTATACATTAATGTAGCGAACTAAAAATAGTTAGCATTCTTAATTATAGATATAAAATGAAATTAACAGGGGGTTATCATGGAAACAGTGGACAATATTTTCAGTAGAAGAAGCGTAAGAAGGTATTTACCGAAGCCAGTAAGTTCCGACCTGATTGAGAATGTTTTGAAAGCTGGAATGAATGCACCATCAGCTGGAGACGAACAGCCCTGGCATTTTATAATAATCGATAAACACGACCTGCTCCTAAATATCTCAGAGAGTCATCCATATGCTAAAATGTTAAAAGATGCACCTATTGCGATACTTGTTTGCGGAGACCTGCAAGTCCTTAAATTTAAAGACTTATGGATTCAGGATTGTTCGGCTGCAAGTGAAAACATGTTGTTAGCAGCACACGATCTGGGGTTAGGTGCAGTATGGATTGGAGTTTATCCAGCAGAGAACCTGGTTAGAGAAATTAGAAATATCCTGAGTATTCCTCAGCATATAGTTCCTTTTTCAATTATTGGGATAGGATATCCTGCAGAAGAAAAAAAAGGCAGACTCCGATACGATAAATCAAAAGTCCACAATAACGGCTGGTAAAAATTAATATTCATTTGGAAGGGAAACGATAGCTATTTATAATCAAAACTTAAAAAATAGTTTTAAGTTTTTACGTGAAGAAGTGTTGGAGTTTAGGTAAAAACAAAAAAGGAGTACTTGAGGAATATGTCTAATAGTACTTCCGCAAAAATTTAGTAAATAACCGTATTATTTTTTTGGCTCCGTTCATGCAAAAGAACAACATCAATTCACACAACAAGCACCAACTTTTCAGGTCTTTTTATTTCGGTCTGCATTTTACGGCAAAAAACGCCTTAATTTTATTAGAACTCGCAGAGAATAATAAGTTTGATTATTACTCAAAAATTTTAAAATGAATTTAATATTTAATATTTATTACTAGGGAACTCAGAAGGTCACGAATCCCCCTACTTTTACAGGCTGTCCGATAATAACTTGAATCATCAGAGTTTCCCGACACAATTCTACAAAAAAACAGGATTAAATCAATGGTAAATTTAGTCTCAGTTGTACTAGATTATCTTGTCGATCAGGAAGATGGAATTCGTCAACTAATACTCTGAGTTGAAAAGTCTATCTTAACTGCTGTAACTGAATCTTACCTTCAAGGCGTTTCCACACGAAGAATGGAAAAAGAATACTGGACTACAGGAAACAGGTATATACTAACGGAACAGTAATCAAAATAGAAAAAAAGGTGACAAAGTGAAATTTACAGAAATTAAGTCACACTACCAAATACAGGGATGTAGAAATGAAAAGAATAGAATCAAGTGAATATTTTGATGTGGTACTAGCTTATTTTACCGACCATAAGGAGCCTGCTTGTGTTTATGCATACCTCCTAAATACTCTGTGGAAAGATAACTACAAACTATCTAATAGGATGTTTTATGAGCGTGTTAATGCACTAAAACCTACAGAAAACTGTTTTCGCTTCTATACTGACAACGAATGTATTCTCGTTCTATGCTCCAATTAGAAAACAGACAATTTTTGCTGCATTACAACTTTTTTTGATACCTTCCAGGTGTTTAGCGCTCAATTCTACTTTTCTCGTGCGAGCCTGCAACTAACTTATCAACATCATAACGCCAGGAAATTCCAATAATTCTATCTACTTCACTTCCTTTGAGATTTTGTTGCTAACCATTTGAAGTGGGGATTTCTTTGTAAAATAGAGTTGCTCCATTTATATACTTACTTCTTGACTATTTTACCCCTTCATTCCAATCAATTCCAATAAGTTTAAAAACAATGAACGTTATGAAGAAACGAACTTTAATGTTTAAGATACGGGACTAACTGCCCGGTTAATTCACAAAAAAACAAGGCTGTTTTCCTTAAATCTCAATCATATAAGTGTCGTGAGTAATCGGATGGAGGAGTGATGAGATGGAATTAGACGAAGTCATAATGGTGAGGGCAAACTTTGATTATTATTCAAAAAACTATCTGGACTATACTGATATAGATACAGCACATACTGAAAGTGGGCTCCCTGGCCTGACGACTGTAAACGATGTAACCTGGGCTTATAGAATTGGTCCTGTCGCAGGAGGCATTTTCCACTCAGGGGAAAAGGCTGCTAAACTTGCCATGGAAAGAATCAAGAAATTCAGATAGTGTACTGATACATAAAGCAGTCATCATGATACATAAATAGTCATTAAATTTTTATAAGATTTTATTTGTTTTTTTATGCCGGAAAAAAATTTCTTTTCAAAGTAAGGTCTCTTGCCCTTCCCGGCAAAAACTTTATATAAAAAAACTCCTTCTATACGTTGCTTCAAATAAGAATTACCAGACCCCTGTGGCCGGGGTAGGGTAGAGGTCATCCTGCGACCCTGTGGAGGTTGCGATCCGTGTTCGATTCACGGTCCCGGCCCTTAATATTTTTTAATTTTTGTTTTTCTTTAAAATTATCAGTTAATTATTTTTGTAATTGTTTTTCTTTAAAGAAACGAGAAACTGCATGAAAGCATTAATCATAGACGGCTACGTTGATGAACCTGCCTGCCTGGGGGTTCCTCCTTACCTTTCCCCTTATCCCCGGTATATTGCAGGCGCTCTCAGGGAGCGAGGGCTTTCCGAAAATGATATTCATTACCTTACCATCGACACCTTAAGAGAAGATTCTCTAGCTGCTAGAAAACTCATTGAGAAAACAGACCTGCTAATTGTCATCGCAGGCATGACAGTGCCTGGGAAATATCTTCGGGCTTCCCCAATAACGCCTGACGAAATCGAGATAATCCTTCGGGCTGCAGGCGGCTTGAAAGTTATAGGTGGCCCTATTAGGCTTGGGTTCAGCAAGGAAGGTGGAAAGGCGGCAAAAGGTACAGAAGGCGAAATCGACCTTGAAGGGGCAGCTCTTGCCAGAATGGATATAGAGGCTTTTGTTTATGATCTTTTACAGGAACAGAAAGAATGTGGCTGGGACACAGGCGTTCATTCCAGGCTTAGAGTTCCGGAAGCTATCGAACACCGCTTCAGGACAACAGGAGAAATTGGGCGATGGGGACCTAAAGGTGCTTTTTTAATCAAACAGCACCCTGATTACCCTCATTGTATGTGTGAACTTGAGACCTACCGGGGATGTGGAAGACTTGTTCACTGTTCTTTCTGCACAGAATCTTTCTATGGAACTTCAGATTACAGACCTGTCGAAGATGTAATTAACGAAGTGTCGGCCCTGTACGCACAGGGAGCCCGCTATTTCAGGATAGGAAGGCAACCTGACCTCTTCTCCTACTCCGGAACTGATGTAGGAGGACCTGTCCCAAAACCGGATCCGGAGATAATCGAGAAGCTTTTCAAAGGGATAAGAAATACTGCTCCGAATCTTTCAGTCCTGCATATGGACAACGCAAATCCCATCACAATTGCAACTTATCCCGAGGAATCGGAGCAAATCCTCAAAACAATAATCAAATATCATACTCCAGGGGATGTAGCAGCATTCGGGATGGAAAGTGCTGACCCGAAGGTTATCTCGGCAAATTTCCTTAAAGCAAGTCCTGAAGAAGTTCTAGAGGCGATCAAGCTTGTAAACAAACTTGGAAGATTTCAAGGATCAAACGGTCTTCCTGAGATTCTTCCAGGCATCAATTTTGTGCACGGACTGCCGGGAGAATCTAAAAAAACTTTCCAGCTTAACTATGAGTTCCTGAAACATGTACTCGATTCAGATCTTCTCCTCAGGCGAATAAACATCCGTCAGGTAATGGCTTTTCCAGGAACACCTATTTACGGAAAAGACGAAGTCACAAAGAAACATAAGGCACTTTTTCTGGATTACAAAGAGAAGGTCCGGAAAAACATTGACCTTCCAATGCTGCGGCGCGTTGTGCCCGAAGGCACAATACTTAGGGCTGTGATATGCGAAATGCATGACAATGGAATTACTTTTGGAAGACAGCTTGGTTCATACCCTCTGCTGGTTGGAATTCCATCTTCATTGACTTTAAGGAAATTCACTGACGTGACTGTCACCGGGCATGGAATGCGCTCGATTACAGGCATTCCTTACCCCTTAAACATCAATACCGCCTCTTTTTCCCTTATAAAAGAACTACCGGGGCTTGGCAGAAAAGCTGCAGCCTCGATTACTGCCGGAATTCCTTATGCTGACAGAGAAGATTTTCTTAGTAGAGTGAGTGAAGGAGCTAAATTGCTCAAGTTTATTGAAATTTGATTTAAGATACTTTCGTTTGTATGTAAGCTGGGAGGACTAGCCCTTCTTGCTTCGTATTATTGCCAAAAGAGCTATCATGATAGATCCCGCAAACCCTATAAGTCCAACCCAGGAAAAAGCATTTCCACTTAGCAGAACATAAGTTGAAACGATGAGCAGAACAGCAAGATAAAATTCTTTTGCGAAAATACGTCCTTTCGGTCCTCCTTTTGTTTTACGGAGATAAACTTATCTCCCATTCCGTCCATTTTCTCGGCACAACTCTCTGATTGCAGCCCTTAATTCGGCTCTTTCATCCACAGGTCCTGTGTTAAATTCAATCTGTAGGGCAGCACGCTTTGGGGACACAAATTTTTGTGTATGCCTCCATGAGCACGGGAATTGCAATGTGTTTGATGTTGTATTTCGGGTCAAGTTCAAGACAGACTCCCTCGATAAGCAGGATCGCTCTCTGCAGGGTTGAAAATTCTCCGGGGAGCTTTGATGTCATATTTCAGACCTAATTTTGCATAATTGTCGCTTTGCCTGCCTTCCAGTCCGTAGTTCTGGTTCGCGACCAGGGTATCAATATCTTTCCTGAGCCGACGGATGTCTACATCCCTGGCATCTGCATCTCCCAATCTTTGAGAAAACTCTGAGTTGCTCCTTCCACATCCTTATTATTGATAGAATAATAAAACTCAAGGATATTCTTTTTAAGTTCGTCATCTATACTACCTACAGCTCCGAAGTCTATGAAGGCAATGGTATCGTCTTCCTGGACTATTATATTGCCACCATGAGGGTCTGCATGGTAAAAGCCATCGATATAGACTTGCTTTAGGTAGCTTTTAGTAATGGTACGTGTAGTATTCTGATTTTTTGCTTTGTGGTACAGGCATGTTAATTATGTCTTTAATCTGGCTTTCCACTAATAAATTCCATTGTCAGGATATTGATGGAACAGTAGTCAGGATAGATTCTCGGTACTGAAATATTTTTCACATTTTTGAAATTGTCTTCAAAACGTCTCATGTTAACGGCTTCGATTATCAGGTCCACTTCCCGCGTAAGCATCTCGCGGATTTCCAGCAAAAAAGCATCGATGTCAAAGTTTCCTCCAACCCCGAGTATTTTTTTCATAACAGGTTTGAAGTCATTCAAAATGGAGAGATCGATATTAATGGTATCAATGAGATTCGGGCGAAGAATTTTTACAGCCACGGGCTTGCCTTCGAGAACACCTTTGTATACTTGCGCGATAGAGCCGCTGGCAATGGGATTTGTATCAAAGCTGTCAAAAATTCCAACGAAGGCTTTTTCTCTTCTCTTCCCATACCGCCTTAAGTTCGACTTCGGTTTTTTTCCGATTACGCTCTTCCCGCGTCTGATATTCACAAACGCATGCAAGGTCAAGGGATTCTGCCATCTCCTTAAAAGGCAACGGTTTAACCTTATCCTGGAGATTTGCCATTTCTACAACATAAGGTTGAGGAACAAGGTCAGGCCGTTTGCTCATGGTCTGCCCCATTTTGATGAAGGTCGGACCCAAGATCTTCAAAAGCATGCCTGAGTTTTACAGCTGTCTGCCTGTTTTCCAGATCAAAAGTACAGGTGCACTCCGGATTCGAAATATAATCTTTACGCAGGTCCCGATAGAGTTCCGGAATAAGGTTATATTTAAAGAGAACTTTTGTAACCTCAAAATAGCGCTTTGTTTTTCCAAGCATCTCTCTATAAATTAGTCTTTATTGTTTAATAGAGTTTGTTTTCGCCAGATACAGGCATAAGGAATATATGCATTTGCAATTCAGGAATAGACAGATTAGAAAACTTAAAAGGATCACCTGTTTAAAAAACTTCAAATAAATAAAGTAATATTTTGGGTTATACAAATCTCTCTTTGCAGTAGTTTATCAAACTATCTCTGCCACCTTTTTCGCAGAAGCCCTTAACACATCTTTTGCCTGTACTTCAGTAAGACCGGCTCCAATTGCTATTTTTAAAGCGGTTTCATCGGTTATCAGGTTCTCAGGTGCATGGGTGTCAGTGTTTACCAGAAGAGTTGCACCTATTTCGAGTGAAAGCCTGGAAACATGACCATTGGTCCTATTGTGTCCATTTCTGGCAGTAATCTCAAGACAAACATTATTTTCTTTCGCAGCCTCGACATCTGCTTCAGAGATTAGCCCGGGATGAGCAAGGATATCTACATATTCACAGGCGGCAGAAACTGCGTTAGTGCCGGATGCAACCGGTTCAGCTATAGTTTCTCCATGCACGACAACAATTTCTGCACCCAGGTCTTTTGCTTTTTTCGCCAGGGGGGCAATCTTTCTTGGAGGCACATGAGTCAGTTCGACTCCGGCCAGGACACGAATGTCCCACTCTTTTTCCAGGTACTTCGCTTTTCTTGCTGTATCAATAAGATACTCGAGATTGGTATAATCAGCGTGGTCAGTAATTGCAATAGCTTCGTAGCCATGGATAACTGCACGTCGGACAAGTTCACTGGGAAGAAGTTCCCCGTCACTGAAAATTGTGTGAGTATGGAGATCAATCACTCGGATCACCGTGTTTACAGAAGTTTTATTTAACTTGTTAATTGTTTCCCACTTGATTTTAACTTTCACCTTACCGATGTTACAATATGTAAAGTATGTGGTCTTATTACAGTGATAGTTTTCTGCTTGTTTGCGTATATTCATAAACGATAAGGTACAATAATAGTTTGGGGTAACTATTATGCATAAATTTATGGAAATAGTTGTTTACATTTTAGCATTAATAGGATTGGCTTGTGTTGTAAAACATATGTCGCACCAGGAAGGTTGCTGGTTGTGTGGTTGGCAGAAAGTAAAAGAAGAAGTACAACATGCAACTGAAAAGGCATCGCACAAAATAAAAGTAGACGAAGAAAAAACAACAGGTACAAGGTACGGTTCTAATCCGATTAATTATTAAACGCGATACTACGGGGAAGTGATTTTATTTCCCCGGGATTTCTTTCGAAGAGATTACATTCTTATTTTAGGTTTCAACCTACTTTTTTACATTCATCCGGTGCTTGATATCTCAGTACAGAATACAGGATTATAATACAGTAGGGCTATTAAGCAATATCAATAGATACAGAAATAATCCATAAGTTCTAATGAAGGTGAGAATAATATGGAAGTATATGACACTATCATGGACAGGAGAAGCATAAGGACTTATAAAAAAGAACTCATACCGAAGGACAAGATTGAAAAACTACTGGAGACTGCAAGGCTTGCGCCTTCAGCTGCGAACCGGCAGAACTGGAAGTTCATTGTTGTTGAAAATGAACAAATAAAAAACCAGCTTGTTTCAGCTTGCAGTAACCAGTCCTTCGTAGGTACTGCTTCGCACGTCATCGCAGGCATTGGAGATCCTACCCAAAAGTGGCACCAGGTAGACCTTGCCATTGCCCTTGAACACATAGTTCTGGAAGCCGTCGAGCTAGGACTTGGAACCTGCTGGATAGGTGCTTTCAACGAAGAAGATGTTAAGAAGATACTGAAGATACCTCCGGACAGAAAAGTTGTCGCTTTGTTAACTGTAGGTGTTCCTGACGAATCTCCCGCCGCCAGGCCAAGAAAAGCTCTCGAAGAAATTATAGCTTACAACGAATATGCATAAAGCTGGCATCTATTGGCTACTGCTTTGATTGCTACGGATATTTATGGAAAGGTATTAATTAGATTAGCATGAGTAATGATTAAAGAGTATAAGCATTATATGCTCTTATAATAGGCTAAAAGTTCTTTAATAAAATGCTGAGGTAATAATAATGTGTAGTGTTGGAGATTCGTTTGACGTAGAAATGGAAGATCAGATTCATCCTAAAGATTATGTATGCAAGGACTGTGGAAATAGATTCAAAGGTATTGGCAAGAATGTGAAATGTCCTTCCTGCCTATCTAAAAATGTAGCAGAAGCCTGAAATCAATAATTTTAGATAAAAATTTTTTACATGAAGGATCCAGCATTTTCCAGAGACATTTCTCTGGCTGAAAATGAAATGCTTCTCCTGCGTGGCACTGCAGGAATAGTGGCAATTGTGAAAGTAGGTACTAATGGGCAGTTCTTTTTGGAAACCGAAAAAGAAGAGATTGTGCTTGGATTGGAACCGGATGACCTGATTGTTGCTTCTGCGCTTTCTGTGGATGAAAAAACTGAGAAAGGGCTTAAATGCGTGCTCTTCATGATCCGGGAAATCAGGTCACCATTAATAGTGCTTCCAAAGAACCATCCTGCATCACCAAGACTGCCAATAGTAGTGTCAGCTGGTAAAAAAACTGTTCTAAGCTGTAGTATCACGCCCGGTACACATCCTAATCAGGATGTACTTTGCGGTTCAAATGAATTCAACAGTCTGGAGATTACAGGAACATCCGAGGGCGTTCAAATTAGCAATGTGCCTCATTGCGAAATTTTTAAGGTTAACTTTGATATCTGATGGATTTGCCTTCAAAAACAGGAATTATCCGGTAATAGGGATGGGAAATTATCTTCTCAGGATGACTCAACAATTTTTATATTTACCTTATTATTTTTGTATGGAAAGTCCCTGGTGGAAGAATACATAAGAATTTTAAATAGGGAGGAGTGATTGATGGGTGAAACAGGTTTGACAAGCTTAGAATCCGATCGGTCATTTGGGAATTTAGTAAATAGAATCATTAATCCCTAAAAATCAATTTAAAGCATTATTAAAATTTTATATCTAAATATGATGCTAAATAAAGCTTTTTTTTGTAAATATAATTCAATAAATAGAATTATTCGGGTAAGTATTCTTATATTTGACCTGGTTAATTAATGATTGCCTTTACCAATTAGTCAATGAGATAAATTGGCAGGACATAATTTGGACTTACGCTGTAATTGCAGAACAAATAGTAAATTATACGTCATGCCTCAATAAACATCAAGTTAATTTTCCTGTATCAGTGTAAGTCCTCATAAAAACAAAAAAATAGAGATCGTTCGAATGAAGAGTTTTGATCTTCAATTATATATTCAGCGTCAAGATATTAGATGGAGAGAGAATAATGAATATTAAAACGAAAGCTTATTTTTTACTAATAAGCTTAGTTCTTACTATTGGTTTAGCAAGTGCCCAAAGTTGTGAACCTCAAACATTTTCTAAGGTTACACCTGCTGTATTTAGCTCAATAAAAACATACGTTGAGAATTATGGTATTTCTGTTCCATCAGGAGATAGTGGTGAAATATCATATATGGGCGCATCCGCATATTTTTGTTGGGATGGTGAATCTACTTTAACTATAAAATTCACTAATTTGCCATTTTGTATAAGTTCGGACACAGCTACTGAGAACTTAAACGTTTTCATAAACCAATTTATATCTTAAACAGAATTATTCTGTTTTATTATTTCTTGAATGATTCAGAATATTCTAGAATGAAGAAATGTTTAGTTTTATAGTAAAAAGCTCGTGTAGTTGCAGGGGCTGTATAATTTTTCAATAAGCTCTGAAGCCAGTCAAAAAACAGCCTCTGCAAACATGGCAGATTACCCTTTTTTACAAATGACGCTACATATTTAGCTCGAAAAGAAATAATAATCAAAAAGATTCAGGGGAGTCATATTTGCAGATTGAAATACTGGGGTGTGAGTCTTTTGGGGCAAGATCCTTTGCCTGTGTTGTAAATACGGATGAAAGAAAGATTGTAATTGATCCGGGAGTTGCTCTTGCACGTTTACGTGCCGGTCTGGCTCCTCATCCTATAGAAATTGCTGCTGCTGCCAGGATAAGAAAAAAGCTCCTTTTAGCACTTGAGGGGGCAACAGACATTGTAATTAGCCATTATCACGGGGATCATATGCCAATGAGGGCAGAAGATCCCTACCAATTGCCGGTGGAAGCTCTTCCTTCTCTCAAAGGAGTAAATTTCTGGTGCAAAGGTCCGGAAAAAATCTCCAGCCTGTCGGCAAAACGTCGGCATGAACTCTCTAATTATCTGGGCTTTTCTCTCCCAGCTTCGGAAGGTAAGCACTCCGGCAGCATGGACTTTTCTTCTCCTGTCCCTCATGGAACCAGGGATAAAGGGTTTGGAACTGTAATGATGACCCGCATCTGCGAGGGAGATGAGGTTTTTGTTCACTGTTCGGATATCCAGCTGCTTGACAGGGAAACGGTCTTTAAGGTGCTCGCCTGGAAGCCAACAACTGTTTTTTCCTCCGGCCCTCCCCTGTATCTTTCACACCGCGTCCCTGAAGCCGGAAAAGAAGCTTTTGGGAACGCTTTACTTCTGGCTCGAGACGTGGATACGCTGATTCTTGACCATCACCTGCTCAGGTCTTTTGAGGGCTACGAATGGTTAAAGGAACTGGCAGAAAAAGTGGAAAACAGAGTTCTGTGTGCTGCGGAGTTTATGGGCAAAGAACCTGAACTTCTTGAGGCGCAAAGAAAGATTCTTTACGAAAAAATGCCCGTGCCATCCGGCTGGCATGAGGCCTATGCTAAGGGTAAGGTTGGTTTTGAGGGGTATCTCTAACAGGCTAACTTTTACTACTAAGGGAATACTAAGGATATTTCGATATACCAGGCAGCATATAGTTACTTTGGAGTTCGTATCCCTGAAATTTTGCAGAACCCCATTAAAAAATCTTATATCCTTTAATCTACGTTTCTCACTTATTTTGTACTGAGTCTCGATACTCCTTTATACAAGGTCCAAGAAGTAGAAAATCAAAGTGTTCACTACCTTTGCTTATGGCATAATTCTCTGGAGTAATCTAATGAGTTATCTTATACTGGTCAGGCACGGAGATCCCTGTCTAAATCCGGATAATTGTCTTTATGGATGGATAGACATCCCTCTCAGCAAGAAAGGGATAGAGGAAGCTCTTGAATGTGCACTCAAACTTGAGAATATCGAATTTGACCTTGCCTTTGCCTCAAAGCTTTTCCGGACCCAGGAAACTCTTTCCATCATACTTTCCGGGCAGAAAAAGACGGGGGTCATTATACATGAAGGAACAGCTGAAAACAGCGGGATAGGGAAGGTTGAATGGTATTCCTACCCTGAAAAGCTCGACAAAAATGTAATCCCGATATACACAGCAGCCGCTTTTAACGAACGCTACTATGGAAAGCTCCAGGGTATGAATAGACATGAAATGCAAGAAAAATACGGGGCAGAAAAGTTCGTCTTATGGAAGTGGGACGTGAAGTCATGTCTACCTGAAGCGGAAAGTCTCCAGACGGTCTATGAGCGAGTAGTGCCTTATTTCGAGCAAAAAGTCATGCCTTCGGTAAAAGAAGAGAAAAATGTGATAATCTGTGGGCACCAGGGCAGTCTCAGGGCTCTGGTTAAATATATAGAGGATATTTCTGATGAGGGGATCAAAGAAGTCTGGGTTCCCACAGGTGAGCTTGTTGTCTATCGTTTTTCCGACGGGGTGCTGACCAGGGAGTTGTGAGCACGATATTGCAGATTAAATGCAGACTATTAAAAATATATAAATATGTTATAGCTAAGTAAATAATATGAAAAAATTTGAATGGTTGTTCTCGACAATCCTAACATATGTATTACATCTTCGGATGCTAACAACGATAAAAGTTACAGATCCGGGATTGCTTTCCATATCACAGAACCACAAATTGCAGTAGTTACAGGGATTACAATTGCAGTAATCCAAGTTATAGTGAGAGTTTTAAAGTTTAACGAAAGAGACCTGAGATTTTTTTGCTTATTAACAACTCCCCCAACTTCACAAACCAAACCCAAACTCGCTCGTTCTCTTTTCTAAATAAATCTGAAGATTGCGCATTTGGAAGGGAAATGATAGCTATTTGTAATCATTTACCAAAAAAGCCTGGTAGAAAACCAATCTAAAATCGATTCACAGTCTGAAAAACAAACATGTAAAAAGATATCAGTAGATTCACTAAAAGAATGGAAATTTAATATTTCATAGGATACTACAGGGCTTTATATACCGGATTATATTAAGATAAGGGGAAGCTGGAATGGTTGAACAATGTACATATGAAAAATATGAGTTCAAAAAGAAGCTTGAAACTCTAAGAAGTAAAAGTGGAAGGGGCCCGGAGTTAATTTCCCTTTATATTCCTCATGATAAACATATTTCGGATGTTATGAATCATTTGAGGGAAGAATATGGTCAGGCTTCGAACATTAATTCCAAACTTACTGGAACTAACGTACAGGGGGCACTTGAGTCTTTGCTGGCAAAGTTAAGACATCTTAACAAAGTACCGGAAAACGGGATAGTTTATTTTACAGGGGTTGTCGATACTCGGAGCTAACAAGACAAGCATGGAGAGCGAAGTTCTCATTCCTCCGGAACCTATTGTATCTTACACATATCACTGCGATTCTATTTTCCATATCGAGCTCCTTGAGGAAATGCTCAGAGAATGCAGTACTTATGGGCTTCTACTTCTTGATTTAAGAGAAGCTACTATTGGAATGCTTATAGGTAAGCAAATTGATGTTATTAGACATCTTCACTCTACTGTCCCCGGCAAACAAAGAAAAGGAGGGCAGAGTGCACATCGATTTGAACAACTCAGACGCATTGCTATTCACGATTTTTACAAAAGAATAGGAGATGCTGCTAGTGAGGCATTCCTTGAAGTAGAGCCAACAGAACTTAAAGGCATTCTTATAGGAGGGCATTCTCCAACTAAAGAAGAGTTCAATGAAGGTGAATTTCTACATTATGAGCTTCGGAAAAAGGTTCTTGGATTATTTGATACGGGATATACGGATGAATCGGGTTTTTCCGAATTAATAACTGCAGCAGAGGATACGCTTCAGGGTATTGATCTAGTTAAGCAAAAGAAAGATATGGAAGCATTTTTTAGAGAGCTGGCTACCGAATCTGGTAAAGTATCCTATGGAGAAGACAATGTGCGGGCAAATCTAGAAATAAATGCAGTTGATGTGCTTTTACTTTCTGAAGACCTGCGATCTGAAAGAGTAACTGTCAAATGCAGTGTTTGCGGACATGAGAATAAGTGGACAAGAAAATGGAAACCCCGTGAAGCTGTTCCTGCAGCAGGAAATTGTCCTAAATGTGGTTCTGCACTTGAAGTCACGGATGTCGTTGATATCGTTGGTGAATTCTCAGAACTCGCTGATAAAGGCAATACAAGGATTGCTTTTATATCAACGGATTTCGACGTAGGCTCTCAATTTATGATAGCGTTTGGCGGAATAGCTGCAATCCTCAGATATAGCACAGGAGTATAAAATCAAAATAAAAATCAAAATCAAAATAAAAATCAAAATCAAAATCAAAATCAAAATAAGTAAAAAGTATTTAACTTGAGATCAAATTCTAAATTCAACTGCTTTTAAACTTAATTACGGAAAAAAGAGTTTAATCTTCAGGTTAATTTTACTCAACGGAGTGATGCACCACCAAATCCCTTGATGATATCGCTAGAGTAGGTGTATTCCATGTCCGGGATATTTTTAAGGTCATTGATTATGAAATTACTGGCTCCATGTTTTATAGCTTGCTGAATAAGCTCCTGTTTCATTAAAGGTAAGTGTATATTCTTTAAGACATTCCTAACTTCAACATAACTTGCGTGCATTTTTTCTCCCCATTTTAGATTATATTTTTCGTCAAAAACAGTTTTCGTTAAAAACAGTTTAGAAGTAGATGGTAGGGGTTTGAGTCCCTATTCTCAAGTCCCTACACATGATCCAACCCAAAGATTAAGAGGAAACCCTATTACTCTTAATCTGTTCTTATATTGTATCATAAATATATAAATCATAATCGATCTGAAACGTTTGTTCAATTAGAAAGGATCAACGGAATTGAATGTTTTGATGGTATTTCAAATTATGATGCTGCAATACGTTTTAGTTAAAAACAATTTTTATTATAATTTATTTAATATAATACGGTTCCTTATTAAACTGTGGAGTGGTGGAGTAAAGAATTACGTGGGGAATAAGTGGGATATCATCAATATGAAAGAATTGCCCGGTGGTCGCTGATCCGACTTTGAATGTTTATGTTTGGGGGAGCATAATATTTCGAAGAAACTGTATTGGGGGATGCAGTAAACGATACAGCGCCTCTGGGTCTCTCCTAATGTTGCTTTTAATTTCTTTTCTAATTTCTTATCAGTTATTTTGATTTCTTATCAGTTGTTTTGATCGCTTTCATCTAAGTTAATCATATTTGAACTTTTTTTAACAAAAATAGGCTATTTCTACGTTTGTCCTTCGCGATTGGTCAATAAACAATTTTATTAGATAAATTTATATAAAATAAATGAGTTATAAAAGTGAACGAGCGAGGCATCAAACTTTTTTCACATATCAAATTCCCCCCCAAACCCCCCACTCCCCAAACTCGCTCGTTCATACCTTACTTCACTAATGATGGCGGGGGAGGTTGTGTATGATTCCGGAAAGGTTTACTTGCCTTACTACCATTGACAAGAGATTTCGAAAATTCAAAATTGCAAGTTAGAACATTTCTATATCACAACATTTTACTGATAGGCTCTTAGCCAACTCTGTTCCTAACTTACTTTTAGCCAACTCTGTTCCTAACTTACTTTTAGTATATACTTAATTGTGGCACTTTCATATTGAACTAATATTCTCAAATTCATATCTGTAAACATTTAAAAAGGTAGGAGGGACAAATTATGGCTGAAATACTAATATTTGTAGATATCAATTTTGGAGGACTGCACACTCACCTATACGACTCAATATCTGATTTAAATCAATTACCAACGTTGGGTGAAGATACGTTATCTCCACATACTGGTCGTTCTTGGGCTAATATGGTATCATCTTTTAGGATTTTAAGCGGAAAATGGAGATTTTTCATGGAGCCGAATTTTGAAAATCAGATCGGGGATGATCTGGGCCCGGGATCTTATCATTGGGTTGAGGACTTGGGGATGAATAATGATCGTATACAGTCGATTATGCTTTTAGAGGAGTAGAATCATTTGTAATCGGTTAAGATAGAGACCGGTTAAGATAGAGACATCTGTAACGGCCCAGCCGTCTAAATGTCCACAATATAACCTATATTTAGACAGTAATTTAAATTCATTTAGGAACGGTTAAAAAATAACTTCAAGCTTTCACTTGGGAATGGCTCATTGGTAACAGAAAAACTTGAAATTGAATTTTTGTCATTCCTTAATTACGGAAAAAAGAATTTAACCTTTCGGTTAATTTTACTTAACGAGTTTTGTGCCACAAAATTCCTTTAAGATATCGTTAGAGCTGGTATATTCCCTGTCTGGGATGTTTTTAAGTTCTTCGACTATCTGATCGCTGGCTCCATGCTTAATAGCTTGCTGAATAAGCTCCTGTTTAGTTAAAGGCAAGTGTATATTCTTTAAGACATTCCGAATTTCAACATAACTTGCTTGCATTTGTTCTTTTCACCATTTTGGTTGTATTATTCGTTAAAAACAGTTTAGAAGTAGATGGTAGGGGTTTGAGTCCCTATTCTCAAGTCCCTACCTATGATCCAACCCAAAGATTAAGAGGAAACCCTATTACTCTTAATCTATTCATATATTGTATCATAAATATATAAATCATAATCGATCTGAAAGGTTTGTTCAATTCGAAAGGATCAACGGAATTGAATGTTTTGATTGTATTTCAAATTATGATGCTGCAACACGTTTTAATTAAAAACAATTTTTATTATAATTTATTTAATATAATACGATTCCTTATTAAACTGTGGAGTGGTGGAGTAAAGAATTACGTGGGGAATAAGTGGGATATCATCAATATGAAAGAATTGCCCGGTGGTCGCTGATCCGACTTTGAATGTTTATGTTCGGGGGAGCATAATATTTTGAAGAAACTGTATTGGGAGATGCATAAACGATACAGCGCCTCTGGGTCTCTCCTAATGTTGCTTTTAATTTCTTTTTTAATTTCTTATCACTTGTTTTGATCGCTTTCATCTAAGTTAATCATATTTAAACTTTTTTTGAGAAAAAGAGACTACTTCTACGTTTTTCCTTCGCGATTGGTCAATAAACAATTTTATTAGATAGATTTATATAAAATAAATGAGTTATAAAAGTGAACGAGCGAGGCATCAAACTTTTTTTCACTTCAAATCCCCAAACCCCCCATTCCCAAACCCCCCACTCCCCAAACTCGCTCGTTCAAACCTTAATTCACTAATGATGGCGGGTGAGGTTGTATATGATTCTGGAAAGGTTTACTTGCCTTACTACCATTGACAAGAGATTTCGAAAATTCAAAATTGCGGGTTAGAACATTGCTATATCACAACATTTTACTGATAGGCTCTTAGCCAACTCTGTTCCTAACTTACTTTTAGTATATACTTAATTGTGGCACTTTCATATTGAACTAATGTTCTCAAATTCATATCTATAATATCTCATCCTGGATAATTCAAGCTGCAACTTCCCTGGTCAGGATATAACCGATCATCTCAGGATTTATCTTGTTTTTCTTTGAAACTTCTTTTTCTAAATAGTATCCACTTAATTTGAAGAGGATACCGTATGTTTTTATAATTCCAATAATATAATTTTCATTATTAATCCTAAGATGGATTTTCTACTTTCTCTAATAATCAATTACATTTTGCAGATATTTATCACCTGTATCTGTTCACAATTCTCTTTCCTAAAAGCAGCTGAGGTTATTATGACTGACAACGAGAGATCACTGAAGGATTATTTGCCCATCCTTTTAATACTCTGTTTCTTTGTGCTTGTACAGGCTCTTGCTTTATTTTTGTCGGGTTTGATGGCAAAAATTGGGCTGCAAGTTTTTAAAGATCCGACAGAGATTTCCAATTCCGCGATTTTTATTGGTTTAATGTTGATTTCAGCCATAATAAGTCTAATATTGATAAAATTCAGCGTTCGGAACCTATCAGAAAAGTCATTAGTAGCAGATCCCAAAAGTTACAATAGATCCATAACACCGAGTATCCATTCAGACTATGCATACCGCAACCGTAAAAGTTACGGTGAGTCACATGCTTTTCAGATTGGTTCCAAATGGATCTTCAAATTTCTTGTATACAGTTCAACCCTGTTAACTCTTTATATCACATTCGTAATATTATTCACTTTCATTCCATTTTTATCAGCAGCAGAATACAATATTGCCAGTTTTGTTGCAGCCATCACACTAACAGTGTTGCTTTACAAGTATCCGGAATGGTATATCGTCGATATTACCGGAGTTCTTTCGGCTGGTGGTATAGCCGCGTTATTCGGAATTTCTTTTTCTATTATACCGGCGATAATTGTGCTTTTGCTTCTTGCGGTCTATGATGCCATTTCAGTATACAAAACAAAGCATATGATGACCATAGTAGATGCAGGCATGGATTCAAAATTACCACTTATGTTGATTGCTCCAAACAACTTGAATTATTCGTTTATCAAAAGTGGCTTCAAAAAAGAAGGCAGCAACGAAGCTTTTTTCGTAGGGGTTGGGGATGTTGTTGAGCCTACCATACTGGTTGTCTCTGCTCACATTTTTCTGCATAGTGCTTATCCTGTAATTGGAGCAATGTTCGGTACACTTCTTGGTTGCATAGTTCTGTTCACCGTAGCTATCAAAGGAAACAGCGCTCAAGCAGGGCTTCCTTTCCTTAATTTAGGAGCAATACTTGGATTTTCTGCCGGCGGCCTGCTCTCGGGATTTCACTGACGTATCAGCTATCAGGTTGATATTTTTAGGGTAGGTAAGCTAAATAAAGATAAATTGAGAGTAAATGAAGAAAAACAATAATTAAAATATAGGCAAAAATAATATATCAAGTAATATTTTCACATAGAAGGGAAGTAAGTGTATATCAATAAAACTATTACTACAAAAGCACGTCCTATTAAAAAAGTTTGTATTATAAATAAAGACGATTTGGAAAATCTACTAAATGTAATCAAAATATTTTCATCTGAAGTAGGCGGTTTTCTCAATCTGATTTTAATTAACGATGAGGAATTATTTTCATCAAATTCAATTGAGTTTATTTCATTTGAATACCCCGTAGCTTGGAGGCTGTCCGACAATAACCTTGGGTAATTAGAATTTCCCCTAATTAATTATTCTGAATATTATATAATATTGTCATGAATATATTGATTTATGGTTTTCATCAAATCTTCAAAGAATCAAGTGTGGACTTTACCTCCAGATTAGAGATCTTATTCCTTCAGATCACATCTGCTATTTGGTCGAATCTTTCGTAGATGAGGTGAATTTTCAGTGAATTTGAAATAAGATATGTCGGCTCTGGACACCCTGCCTATCATCCTTGCATAATGTGTAAGATCTTGATTAAGTCTATGCTTGATAGAGTAAGATCATCGCGATCCATAGCGCGCAATGTTCGTGAAAATATAGTTTACATGTATTTAGCTGAAAAACTACAACCTGATTTTAGAACTATCAGCGACTTTAGAAAAGAAAATGAAAGTTTGATTTCAGAGCTATTTAAAAACACAGTTAAGGCAGCTAATGATCTTGGAGTAATAGGTCTTGAACAGTTGAGCATTGATGGATCTAAAGTAAAGAATAGAAATAATACATGTCTTTTATAGAATTTCCATTATTGTTTGTATTTGTATAATAGCTGCTTCTAATCTCTTCAATTTACACTATAAAGTGCCAGTTATTTTATATTAAAGTAAAGAGATAAATATAATGACATATTAGTATTAAATAAACTAAATATCACATATAAGAAAAGCCACCTCTGAGATGAAAAAAATGGATACATTAGAAAAGATATTCGGGAAAACTGCACAGATGACAGTCCTTATAAATCTGATTGAAAGACAAAACGAACCAACTTATCTTTCAGGAATAGCTGAGGAAACTGGATTATCACACGCAAGCGTATCGAGGGTTATCACACCTCTGATCGAGTCAGGAGTTGTCACAGAAAAGCCCTTCGCAAAGCAAACTCGGATTTTCTATATGAATATGGAAAACGAGGCAGCAAATTTGATAATAGATTTTTACAATAAAATCAACCATATTGAAGTTGAAGCCTAAACAAAAATAAGCATGGGATGCTTTAACTTCCATCTTATTTTTAAACTTTTACTTATCAGGTTACTATCGTTTCTAAGGCTTCAACCAACCGCATTCCGGGATTAAAAGATTAACTTCCTTCTACGAGCCTCTTATCCAGTACTCATGAAAATACTCCATAGGCCCCTGGAATCAGATACAAAGGTTGTACAATTCTGCTCCATAGCAAAAAAGAATGTGATCTTGATTACAACTCACTTTAAAGAGTTATTAGGGAGTTTAAACGTAATGTAAAAGTTAACTATCTAGTTATTCCTGATCCTCTTCTAACAATTAATTTGTGCCTCAATTACTTTTTTTTAATCAGTCAATTAGCTTCTATTGGATGAAAATATAAAAATAAATATATAATGTCATTCAATTCAAATATTGGAACTTCTTTTTTCTGAAGATTTCTACAGGGCCATAATCTATCTTATACTTATATATCCTTATTGGAGATTCCCGCCCTGACATCCTTCAGGCAAGACAGCTGTATGCAGTAAAAAGTCTAAACTGCTGCCGAAAAAGATATGATGCTGCTAAGGAAAACAGTGATGCTACCAGGATTAAACATTATAAGTTATACTGATGCCAATTTCTATATAAGGAAAATTCAAAGGAAGACTTGTATTTAACATAAACAAATATAAAAGTGACAGCACCAGATAAAAACCAATATTTGTATCAGCTGCCGATTCTACTTTTCTTCTTTTTTTACCAGTGACCGCCCTATATCTGCTCACTTCGCGAGCATTCGGGCGTGGAGAGAAGTTTTCAGAGGAGTTGATTAAAAAGAAATTTGACAACTAACAGTATAGTTATCACATCTAATATAGGACCATGAAACGAGTCTTTTAAAAGCGAAACTCTTTTGGGATAAGACAATGTGAATCCTATGTATTAGAAAATAAGATGGCACAACAATTCATTATGAATGAAAAAACTTATTTATAGAATTATCCCATTTAGGATCGAAGTCATTAACTATTTATAGATTTTTCAGTGTTTCTTTCATCATGTGTTTAATTTTGAAGTGAATGAATTTATGTCCACAACATCATATGCAAGAAAAGCTGCAGAGTTAATTTCTAATTTAACTCATCCACCTTTACTCTCAATTCCTGTATTTTTAAGTTTAAATTATTATTTTTTAAATTTTAAAGAGTTTTTATTAATTAGTTTTACGTCGATATTTTTTTCAGCGTTATTACCAATTATGACAATAGTGATATGGAGCAAAAAAGGAAAAAATCGATTTTGACATGCCAGCAAAGGAAAATCGAAATGTTCCATTAATTATTGGTATTTTTATCTACTTTATGGGATTTTTGGCATTGATGGCCTTGAATGCACCATTACTTACATCAGCTCTAATGTTTTGTTATTTTTCGAACTCTTTAATTGTTTATATATAAACAAACATTGGAAGATTAGTGTACATTCAATGGGTGTTGCAGGTCCTACTACTGCACTGATTTTTGCATTTGGACCAGCGGGATCTATTCTAGGACTAATTCTACCATTAGTTATGTGGAGTAGAGTTTATCTAAAAAGGCATACAATAACTCAAGTAATAGCCGGAGCAGTATTAGGATTTTTGTTAACTACAACTCAACTATTTATAGGATACAAACTGAATTGACATTGTTAGATCTTGCTTTTTTTGCTTAACTGATTCATAGGTTTTAACGTAAAACCTATTCATTTTCTCGGTTTTAGCTACTAATTTGAGAACACTTTTGCCTAAAAATCTGAAAAATAAAGGGCCTTTGTTAAAATCCCTGTAAAACCAAATTTTTCTTTTCTTTTAGGTAAATTGGTCAAGATCTTTCACGCTTTCTTATTTCCAAATAATGTTCAGAAGAATGTCTTCTTTAAGTTTTATAGAATAGAAGTTCGTAGTTCAGTCATACTCCGCCTTAACTTTTTGTTCAGACTTCATATATTATATCCCCACAACTTGAGTTTGGTATTTTTCGTGTAAGAAATGCAGTAACAACTTCACTATAATCTGGACTACTTGTCTCAACTACAGCGATAACACATATTAAATTATTTTTTTCCAGAATTGGATGTTTAATAATTTTATAATAATCATATCTATTAGGTATTTCATCTTTAATGACTATATGCGCAGATTCAATTGTTGTCTGCTGGGCTGAGATAAATTTTCAGTAAGTCCTGAAGCTAGTCAGAAAGTCAGCCACCGAAAAAGAACCCCATTAAAAAATCTTATATCCTTTAATCTACGTTTCTCACTTATTTTGTACTGGGTCTCGATACTTCTTTATATAAGGTCCAAGAAGTAGAAAATCAAAGTGTTTACTAACCTTGCATATTTACACAATTCTCTGGAGAAATCTAATGAGTTATCTTATACTGGTCAGGCACGGAGCTCCCTGTCTTAATCCGGATGATTGGCTTTATGGATGGATAGACATTCCTCTTAGCCGGAAAGGAATTGAAGAAGCTCTTGAATGTGCACTCAAACTTGAACATATCGAACTTGACCTTGCCTTTGCCTCAAACCTTTTCCGGACGCAGGAAACTCTTTCCATCATACTTTCCGGGCAGAAAAGGACGGGGGTTATTATACATGAAGGAACAGCTGAAAACAGCGGGATCGGGAAGGTTGAATGGTATTCACACCCCGAAAAGCTCGATAAAAGAGTTATCCCAATATACACAGCAGTCGCTTTTAATGAACGCTACTATGGAAAGCTCCAGGGTATGAAAAAACATGAAATGGAAGAAAAATTCGGGGCAGAAAAGCTTGCCTCCTGGACGTGGAACTTAAATTCATGCTTACCTAAAGCGGAAAGCCTCCAGACGGTATATGAGCGAGTAGTGCCTTATTTCGAGCAAAAAGTCATGCCTTCGGTAAAAGAGGAGAAAAATGTGATTATCTGCGGGCATCAGGGCAGTCTCAGGGCTCTGGTCAAATATATAGAAGGTATTCCTTACGAGAGAATCATGGAAGTCAGTTTTTCCACAGGTGAACTTGTTATCTATCGCTTTTCCGACGGAGTACTGACCAGGGACAATGCCGAAATGAACCCCCGGGTTATATCAAGTCCTCGTGTACTTCAGGTTGATAACCGCGATCACGTGGATCTATAAAGATGGCTGGGTGACAGAGACTTCAGAGACTTTACAGTACATCATTATGCCTTAATTGATTTTTCGGCCAGGTTCAGAATTACAACTTTAATTGTTTTTTATCACTGCCTGTTTTAATTACTGCTTGTTTGCTTTATTTGTTAATTGTTACAGTTTTTATATTTACAAATTCCATGAGCCCATAATGAGAAAGTTCCCTTCCTACTCCGGATTTCTTGCTGCCTCCAAAAGGCAATCTTGGGTCAGACTTGACCATTCCGTTTATAGCTACAAATCCGGATTTAATTCTTTTTGCCAGCTTTAAGGCTCTTTCAAGATTTTCGGACCATATTTCGGCTCCAAGCCCGAACTCTGTTGAGTTTGCAAGTTTCACTGCTTCATCTTCGTCCTTTACGGTTATTATTGGAGCTACGGGCCCGAAAACCTCAACATTAAAAACCTTCATATCGACACTGGCGTCAGGAATAATAGTTGGATTGAAGAAGAATCCTTTTTCATGCTCTTCGCCATAAGTCCTGGGCTCAGCTCCCTTTTTACTTGCATCTTTCAGAACTCGCTCAAGACTATCAACGAATTCCTTTTTTGCAAGTGGCCCTATATCGGTTTCCTCATCCATAGGGTCACCTATTTTCAGTTCCAGAACATGGAGTTTAAAAGCTTCTGTAAAATCCTCCGCAACATCTTTCACAACAATGAATCTCTTGGCAGCAATACAGCTCTGTCCGGTGTTTAGAAAGCGGGATTTTACAGCCACCTCTGCAGCTTTCTCAATATCAGCATCTTCAAGCACTATGAAAGGGTCCGATCCTCCAAGTTCCAGCACAAGCGGCTTGATAGCTTTTCCTGCAAGCTCCCCGATCTCTGAACCTGCGCCTATGCTGCCGGTAAGCGAAACTCCATCCACCAGATCCTCTTTAATAATCTGCATTGCAGTTTGTGAGTCAATTAAAAGAGTCTTAAAAACATTTTCCATGAATCCGGCTTTCAAAAAGACCTTCTCAATCTCAAGAGCTGACCGTGGCACATTTGAGGCATGTTTAAGCAAACAGACATTTCCTGCACACATTGCGGGCACTGCAAACCTGAAAACCTGCCAGAAGGGGAAATTCCAGGGCATAATCCCGAAAATCACTCCCAGTGGCTCAAAAGTAACATAGCTTTTCTCAGATCCGGTATCCACAACTTCAGCTCTCAAAAACTCAGGTGCATCTTTTGCGTAATAGTTACAGATCCCAGTGCATTTTTCGGATCCTGTATCCACAACCTCATCTTTTAGAAACTCAGCAACGGTCTCCTCGTAGTAATCACAGAGCCAGATGCATTTCTGAACCTCGGCCCTCGACTGCGTGATGGGTTTTCCCATTTCTTTCGTAATAATTTCAGCATAAGTATTGGTATTCTGTCGAAGCACTTCCCCAACCTTTTTAAAAGATTTTGCCCTCTCTTCAACAGGCAACGAACTCCAGGTTAAAGAAGTTCTTCTGGACTTTTCAATCTGGACTCTACACTCTCCTAAAGATAGCGAATCATAAGTCCAGTTTACTTCTTCAGTATAAGGATTAATGGATTTGATTTTCATGCTCTCCCCCCAAAAGAGTTACTGTATAATATCGAAATTCTCTGTATTATAATTTAAGGAGGAATGAAACCTGAGGAAGAAAAATGCATGAAAACATCAACCGTGTAATGGTGGAAATTAGACTTTAACGTAAAAAGTGAATTGAATATAGTTATTACACAAAAAGAGACAATAAATCAGTTGAGGCTAAAGGATGGAAAGCGAAGAAAAACTCACTGGAAAGGAAGTTTCATTCTGGTTAGAAACGTCTCCTGTTACAGATTTCCCAAAGCTTGACAAAGGGTTGAAAGTTGATGTGGCGATACTGGGAGGGGGAATTGCAGGTATAACCACTGCAGTACTATTAAAGGAAACCGGACATACCGTAGCAGTAATAGAAGCGGACCGAATTGTAAAAGGAGTAACAGTTGGATCTACAGCCAAGATAAGTATGGCACCTAATATGATTTACAGTAAACTTATTTCAAATTTAGGTAAATCTAAAGCCCAGGATTTTGCTAATGCTAACATTAAAGCAGTTGAGCAGGTAGCTGATATTGTAAGGAAGCATAACATTGACTGCGAATTCCAACGTCTTCCCCTTTATATCTACACCGAATCTGCTGAAAAAGTTAATGAAATTAAGAATGAATTTGAAGCTGCAAAAGAGTTAGGTCTTCCGGTCTCTTACACTGAAGAAGTGCCTTTACCCTTTAAAACGAGTCCGGCTATCAAATACGAGAACCAGGCCCAATTCCATCCCCGTAAGTATCTTCTGGCCCTCTCAGAAAATATAACTGGCGAAGGTAGTTACATCTTCGAGAAAACTCGTGTTATCACTGTGAATAATGGAGAAATCAAAGAAGTAGTAACAGATCAGGGCTCAATAATGGCCAACAAAGTGATAGTTGCAACACATACACCTGTATATGACCCTGATCTGCTCTACAAACACTTGCACTCCGGGAGATCCTACGTGTTAGCATTGTACGCAGAGGGAAATTTCCCGGAAGGGATGTTTATAGACTTCAGTCCCGTACACACCTACCGAACAACCCCCACAGACAAGGGTAAACTGATCATCGTTGCTGGGGAACATAGTCCGGTCGATGTGGCTGACAAAAATGATTATTATTATCGGCTTGAAAAATACGCACGCCAACACCTTAATGTTAAGTCTATCGAATACCGATGGACCAGCGAAGACAGTACTACTGACGATGGCCTCCCCCTCATAGGTATGACATCTCAAAAAGGCATATACGTAGCAACCGGATTCGGATTTTGGGGCATGACCAATGGCACCACTGCTGCCATGGTAATCACTGATCTGATAAACGGGAAAGAAAATGAATTCGTTAATTTATTCAATCCCTTAAGGTTCATGTGAACCTATTACTTGGGTCAAACTTTTGAAAGTTTAAACTGGAGATAGGGTTTTCAAAAAGGTTCCGTAAAGTCTTCTGGTGATGAGATTTTTTTTCAAGCTAGTGTAGAACCTATAAATTTACTCATTCCCCAAAGACTTTGCAGTATAATGCTTTGAGCCGCATCATCTATTTACAGGACCGGATAGTCCGTATAGCCTTTCTCACCGCCCGTGTAGAAGGTAGCCACGTCCGGCTCGTTCAGCGGTGCGTTCTGCCTGAAGCGCTCCGGTAGGTCAGGATTGGCCAGGAAAGGCACTCCGAAGGCGATCAGGTCGGCCTCACCGCTGGCAATAGCTTCGTTCCCGCTGTGGAGGTCATAGCCGCCGTTCAGTATGAACGTCCTTTCGAAAATCCTGCGCAGGGTAGGCCCAAGCTGTGCCTCGGGTGGCACGAAACCAGACCGTCCTCCGATAGGCTCTATTAGATGAAGGTAGTCCCAGGCCCGTTTTGTCCAGCTCGCCGGTGAAATAGGAAAAAGTCTCCCGGGGATTATCATCCGACATGGAATGTGCAGTCATGTGCGGGGAGATACGATAACCGACGCGTTCGCCGCCCCATACCTCGATGACAGCTTTTGTGACCTCAAGGGGCAAACGGGTTCGGTTCTCAAGGCTGCCGCCGTACTTATCGGTTCGCTTGTTGGACCCGCTCCGCAGGAATTGGTCCAGCAGGTAGCCGTTAGCGCCATGAATTTCTACACCATCGAAGCCGGCGGTTCTGGCGTTCTCCGCCGCCTGCCGGAACTGCCTGACGATGTCCGGCACCTCGCCGGTCTTGAGAGCCCTAGGCACCGGAATTGGCTTTTTTCCTCCGGGTGTGTGGACAAAGCCTTCGACGGGTAGCGCGGATGGAGCGACCGGCAGATCGCCACCCAGGAAGTCGGAGTGGGAGACTCGCCCTACATGCCAGAGCTGGATGAAAATCCTGCCGCTAGCCTGGTGGACTGCCTCCGTCACCTCCTTCCAGCCGGCGACCTGTGCCGCAGAGTATATGCCCGGCGTATGCATGTAACCCACTCCCTGCGGGCTAACCTGTGAGCCCTCGGTGATAAGCAAGCCGGCCGTGGCTCGCTGCACATAATATGTGACTGCCAGTGAAGCCGGGACTTCAGCATCCCCTGCGCGGTTGCGGGTCATCGGTGCCATCACTATACGGTTTGGAAGCGTGAGATCACCCATCCGATACTGTGAAAAAAGATCCTTGTCTCCTGTCATGATGCCTGCCTCGTTAAGCTTGTGTTCCTTTATCACTTTATTCGAGCTGGAGGTAAATATCAAAAGATAATTATTATGGAATTTTTATTTAAATATTCGGCCACATAGGATGCGAAAAAATCAAAAATGAAATATATACAGTACAACTCACTATTACTACGGTTAGCTTAAAAGAAATCCTGCAAAACAGTATTTTAACAAAAGATCGAAATGGAGTAGATTTTATGCAAGTAACAAATACCTCTAAAGGAGTAGGCGGTATACTGAACAGTTTCAAGAGCCTTATTGAAGGAGCTGAAAAGATCACTTTTGTGGGAACTCCGGGCTTTTGTACTCCGTTCGCCGAACTTCTCGGCTTTGTAGCCCGTGACAGAAAGCTCGCTTTTGTCCCCAATCTGGACATTGACAAAGCAAGATCCATAGTCATGACCCCCGAGGGCATGCAGCTTGGAGAGTTTACGGATGCACATGCTGACGTTGTGGTCCTGTTAGGTGGGCTTTCGATGCCAAAGTCCGGAATTTCCTGTGCAAATGCAAAAGAATTAGCCAGTAAGATTCTTGAGGACTCTGGAAAAGGAAAAGTTATCGGGCTCTGTTTTCAGTCTATGCTCACGCAGCAAAAATGGGATGAAACAATTAGCTTTGATTATATTCTCGATGCTGACATCGCTGTTGAAGTGCTGACTATATGAAACTTCTTAGATTTAATCTATGGATTGACTTTCCTTGCTAAACTGCATTAGGTAAGTAAAGAGATAAAAAATGGATAATCAGGGCTTACTCTAAATTTGACACTTGCTGTTGCTTTAGGATGGTCCTGTATTTTCTTAATTATGTTAACAGGGAATGTGCAAAATGGTTGCTCCTTTTAGCAGTAGTCACATTAGGTGTACTTATCAAAAATAATAATAATCCAGGGGCACGAAGAGCTGAATGAAATGCCTCCAAAAGGCGAGCAGACAAAACTTTCGGTTTTTTTTGATTGGTGAAAAGGTCGAAAATTAAATACTTAGATATATTAAATACTTATATACAAGTCTTATCAACTTCTTGTTGAGACACAGGTATTGACATCTGATTCTTTTTTTCCGTTACCGTAAACCTGATCATAAACTCGGTCCCATTGTTCCTCTTAATCTCAAGTTCTCCGTCCAGTTGAGAGACAAGAGAAGTTACGAGCTGAAGACCTAAACTATCAAGGGCCGAGATATCAAGGTTTGCAGGTATTCCCGTTCCGTTGTCCGATATTCTCAAAGTAAAAGTAGTAAAAAAATTATTTTCGTCAGCGTTTTTAAAGTGTGATCCTATTTCTTCTCTATGCAGTTCTATTTGAATATTTCCATCACTTCCACCCTTAAATGCGTGTTTGAAGGAATTAGAAACGAGTTCGTTGATTATTATTCCCAATGGAACAGCAACATCCATATCGAAGAAAATGTTTGCTTCAAGGTTCAGCTTTAAAAAGACATTGTTATTTCCAAGATTATAAGTCTTCAAAATGTTCCCAGCCAGTTCTTCAGCGTACGGCGAAAAATTTAGTTTCTCGAAACCTCCGCCTTTGTACAATTCTTCATGTATCAAAGCCATTGAAATTACACGGTCCTGGCTTTCCTTGAAGGCATCAAGAACTTCAGAATATTTTATATGCTCCTTGTTTTTGAATTTATCAGCCTGCAGGTCAAGAAGTGAAGAAATTACCTGCAAGTTATTTTTAATCCTGTGGTGAATTTCTTTTTTACGAGCTATCTCAATGTTTGCAAGCTCTTCTTCAGTTTTCCTTTTCTGGGTGACATCCGTAAGCATACTGAGAGAACCAATAAACCTTCCTTCCTTATTGAAAAGAGATTTTGCACTTGAAATCACGCATAAGGTTGAGTCATCTTTTCGTCTTAATTTAAATTCATAGTGGTCATTTATTCCCTGAGGTTTCTTGCCAAAATTGTTTTTCACTACATCTATAGATTCTTCGCTAATGAAGTCCATTATCGGCTTGTTAAGACACTCTTCTATACTGTATCCGACCATATCCGCCATTTTCTGATTAACATAAGTAGCTTTAAATTGTTCGTTGATTATCACTATACCTTCATTAGCTGTCTCAACGATACTGCGGTACTTTTCCTCACTTTCTTGTAATGCTTTCTCAGCTATTACACGCTCACTTATATCTTGCGTTGTGCCTTTTAACCGAACAGGATTATTATTCTCATCGAAAACAACTTCGCCTTTCACATGAATTATCCGCTCTTCTCCATTGTCTAAGATGATACTTGTATCAAAACTAAAGGACTTTGATTTAAAAGCCTCATTAAAGGCTTTTTTCACTTTATCTCGGTCATCCGGATGTATATGTGTTAAAACGTCATCAAAAGAAACGTAGAGTTCTTGAGGGTTAATTCTAAAAATACGATATATCTCGTCAGACATACGTAATTTATTAGTTGCCAGGTCCCTCTCCCAATTTCCGATATGAGCCATTTCTTGAGCGTCAGCAAGCCCTCTTTCACTTTCTTTCAATAAGTCGTAAGCTTTCTGAAGTTCTTCTGTACGTTCCTTTATTATTTTGTCTAAATTATGCAAAGTTTCTTTTAGCCTGGATTCTGATTCCTTAATATCGGTAATATCACGTGAGATGGTAAGAACAGAGACAATTTTGTCATTAAGAAACTCGGGTACTATTTTTGTATTGAAATAATATTTTTTCCCTTTGAGCAAGATATAATACTCTATTGTTTTGGCTTTTCCTGTGACAAAAACGTTTTCCAGATGTTCTTCCCAGACTTTCACATTTTTAGTATTTTTCCCCAAATCCCCGAGAGTTTTTCCAATTATTTCAGCTTGAGGAATAACATAAGAAACCACCGCGGAAGGATTTACGTATATGTGTCGATATTGTCTATCAAAACGAGTAATTATGTCAGGGGAATTCACAGCTAATGTACGAAAATGTGTTTCACTTTCCAGCAGATCTATTTCCGTCTGCTTGCGACTAGTGATATCGGTAAGCATACCAAGAATGCCAGTAAAACTGCCTTCTTTATCAAAAAGGGTTTTTTCATTTATAATTGCCCATAAGTGAGAGTCATCCTTACATTTTAACTTCAATTCATAATTTTCGTCTACACCTTGAAGCTTCTTTTCAAAAGTGACGATGGCAGTAGGCATGCTTTCTTCACTGATAAAGTCAATTATCGGTTTACCAATAATTTCGTAGGGAGAATACTTCAACATTTCAGCTGTTCTCTTATTCGCGTAAATGACCTTTAATTCGGCATTCGTCAAGAATATGCCTTCATTAGCAGTCTCTACAATATTGCGGTATTTCTCCTCGCTCTGGCGCAATGTCTCTTCCATCAATCTACGTTCATTAATATCCCGAGCGACATGAATACTCCCAGTTAGTTTTCCATTTGAATCATATATTGGCGAGACACGTACTAAGAAATAGCCATCAAGACAGTCCCCACAAATCTCGGAGGAGTGTTCAAGCCCATCTTTGAGCATAAGCTGTTGCGGGCAAAAAGAGGGAGGTTTTGCTGTCCCATGGACTACATGATAGCAAGTCAACCCGATGCACTCTTCTTGTGCCATCCCCAGTTTCGCTGCCATGGCTTTGTTAGTACGGATTATTTTGTAATTATTGTCAATTATCGATATCAAATCCGGAACTGCATCAAAGGTATATTCCCAATCTTTTGTGGCTTTAACGACCGCCTCTTCAGCCATTTTGCGTCTGTAGCTTTCGACAAGTTTCCATTTTCCTTTACTGTTGATCAGTGTAAATTGATGGTTTAAGCCCAGATCAAGTATCTCGTCAACATTGTGTTTCTCTAGAGAATACGTACAAAGAACTAGCATCTGGCAGTTGCCAATAACATTGTCCATTTGTTCCTTAAATTTGATGAAGCTGTCCCAATATTCTTTGTCCAACCATGAATTATTCACACAAAGCCTGAAGCCTTCGTAACCATTTTGAAAAGTATAAGTCAATTTCCCAGCACAGCCGTTTGAGACTTTTTCCGGATCAAAGGCGCCGTCGGTTAGAAACCAGTCGTTGAAAGAGATAATCTCGATTTGCTTTCTCTCCAGAAAAATATTCAGGTCCGGCACAACGCTTCTCAAGGATTCTTTTGCGTCTTCTATTTCCAAAGGTTGTGATGTGACCCACAGGCAAAATTCATTGTTTTCCAATCCTTCTTTGAGATAGTTCACATGGATGTCCGTTAAATCATCTTTTGTTTGAAAGAATTGGCATATATGTGTGCCCCAGGGAATATGGCCTATAATATCGATACCGGATTTTCTTAGATGATTTCGCATTCGATTCTCCCACTTTGAAAAAAGATTGGCTGCATCAGACTTCTCTATTATTAGAAGTATCATAAAAATATAAATATTTACGCAGTAGATAGAAAGATTTAGTTTCTAAATATTTTTTTGTACTGAAATAAAATTCTCCGTAATGGAAAACTTAAGATAAGACCACACGAAAAAAAGATTAATGAGATGGGCGGGATAGAATGTGAAAAACCCGCCCGGAGGTTTGGCTTTCGGATGTTGTGTGTTTCTGCGGATAACAGGCAATACCAATTACCTGTTAAATTTCTCGATTTCGGCAATTCTATATTAGATTCCGAACTATATAAATTTTATTCATATGTATTTAGAATTGTTTTGAATATTTCGAGGATTTTGCCAGGAAGGTACTTTATTAAGCATACTCATCCTCAGTCTTTCAGTTGTAAAATTATACCAGGGAAAAATTATATATATGTTGACAGGAAGTAAGGACAGGGAGAAAAATGGTAACCGACAGCCTGGGGTTCTTCATCTACACATTCACAACTGTTTTCGTTGTTGTCAGCCCTATCAGCGCGGTAGTAACTTTCATCTCTCTGACCAGCCAGATGACACATGAGAACAAAAACGTAATCGCAAAAAAAGCCATCACTCTTGCATGTTTTATCGCTCTGTTTTTTGCAATCACCGGAAGCATGATTTTAAAGCTATTCAGCATTAGTGTGGATTCACTGCGCGTCGCAGGAGGAATTCTCCTTTTCAGCATCGCCTTTGATATGATGCATGCCAAGATTTCCGGAGAAAGCATTACCGAAGAAGAAATTTCTCAATCCCAGGAACGCGATGATATCTGGGTCTTTCCTATAGGCCTTCCACTGCTGACCGGGCCGGGTACGATCAGTACGGTGATTGTCCTTATGGGCGGCACACAAACCATAGAAGAAAAAATAATAATTCTTGTATCCATAATACTAACATTCGTCGTCAGCCTTTACATATTCCTGTTCTCGCGAAGGATCCACAAAGTTATAGGATACAACGGAATGCTGGTTTTTACAAGGCTTATGGGGCTTTTGCTTGCAGCTCTTGCAGTCGACCTGACTGCTAAAGGAATAATGGTTATATTCAAATTGTGACTTAAAGCACTGTCACATATTAATTCTATAACTGCAAAGACTTTTATTCACTAACGCTTACACCTAAATTGAAGTAAAAATATAACATAAAAATTATTATTAGCCGGGGGATAATATGGATAAAAGTCAAGGCAAACCAAGCGAAAAGAAGGGCAGTGGAACTGATTCTATTGTTCCTTATGCAGCAGAAAACATTAAAAGATGCCGGTGTTCAGAATGTCCGGTTCAGGCTGACAGTGATTGTGCGAAAGATAAACTTCAGAAATCAAAACAAGAGATGGAAAAAATGCCTGCAGGGAAGGTTCCTAATCCTGAGGACGTTCCGGGAATATACTGCTCAACAGGCAAAGCCCGATGCCAGGATCTTAACTTTGACAGACAATGCATATGTGGTTCGTGTGAGGTCTGGAAAGATTATAAGCTCATGGATCTAGATCCAAATAATCACTTCTGTCAGCACGGCAGAGCTACCTGATTTGCTTGTTAAAGGTTATAAATTTTAGCCTGAGCACTTAAGCCTCAGCACTTTTTTGGAGTCGGCATTAACGGGTCATTTCATGACCCAATGTTACAGAGTAACCAAACAGTAGACATAAAATAAGAGATTTTTGCCAACAGGCAATAAAGAAAATATGTGATTAGTTTAGATCAGAAAGGCTTTTCTTAGGTTTGAAGAATTAATCAACCTGGATTTTGTTGTTATCGTAATTGCTAACTGTAATTTTCAGTTTATCAGTACACTTATAAATGTCGTTTAAATCCTCAATTACAACCTTCTCTTCATTCTTATTATCGGAAAATAAACCAAGGTATTTCTTTTTGGAATTAAAATAAAGCCTACAGATAGGTTTTCTATTATTGTCATCCAGCAATGTATGCGTTATCGTGATGTTCAAAATCTTCTAACGTAACTGTTTTTGTTTCTTCATCAATAGAAACAGACAAAACAAAAGGTCCTATATGAACACGGCTTAAGCCACTCATATCATATCTTAGATTTTTGAATCTATGAGAGTCATTAACTATTTCACTAGCCTTACGCTTGATACTATCATATAACTTTTTATCTTTTTTCTTAATCCTTTTGACTGAACTTGTAAACACATCACTAAAAACCAAATCGTAGGCATCACTCATATTTATCATCAACATAGTCGTCTACAATTTTATCAAAATTATCGACACTGCCTACGAATATGTGTTTTCCCTTCTTTATTTTCTCTAATTTGTCAATGTATTCTGGACTAAATGCAGGTTCAAGAATTTTTTCTTCGTACTGAGACATAACTAGGTCAATAGCGGCACTCTTATCTTTTAAGTTGTACTTAGCTTTTATAATGTTCAACAGCTGGTTAGAATGCTGACTTATATTTATTTTTGCTTGTACCATACATCTCACATAGATACGATGGGTATATGTTGTATGTATACTTAACACAGTGTTGTTTTTATTGATTTTATTTTTCTTTTCGTGTTACTCTTCCTGGTTTAAAACCGTCATCTACATACACCATAAAAAGTGCCTATATGTTCCTTAGTATTTATTTGCATTTGATGCCAGGTTTATCGAAGTAATCAAGAAAATTCTGATATGATGTGTAATAATTGGGCTTACACTCGCATAGGCAAAAATAGGTTATTTTTCAGTTTCACAGTAAATAATTTTATAATATTCAAAATTATATCAAAGATGGCAAAAATACATAGATTTACGACAAAATCTGGGCAGTATTCCCATACCGCTCGAAAACCTAACAGTTCATTAAAAATGTTGTGTTTAAACTGCAGAGTAAATTAACAGAAAAATTGGCATACTTAAAAAAGATTATAGAAAAATCCAATTTAATTTTTCCCTTCAATATCATCGATATGCTCTATATACCATTCTCCTGTACCGACAATACAGGCTCCTGCATAATCACATGCCCATATCGGGTAATTTGTATTCCTATCAACTCTTTCTTTATACTCTGCGGCACAACCGAATTGTTTTATATCTGTCCAATCAGCTAGTGTGATATCAGGATTGAGTTTTATCCTGTCAAACTCATCACATAGACGTAGAAGCATTTCTGCATTATATTCCTCAGGATCCCACGCTTTGATTTGCTGTATTACCTCGAGTATTTGATTTTTTATTTCGATATTCATTTGTTCTCACTTTTCTCTGAGTTTTTAAAAAATAAGCAAATTTTACCAGATCATGTAATGTTAGACAGTTTTTTAATTTACAATTATCTATTTCACCACGAAAAATATATTTTCTTTTTGAGGTCTAACAAACATTAGTACAATTGAGAAAGCGTACAGAATATTGATTCTTGCTTATTATCAATACGAACGGACACCTCTATGTCGTGTAAAAATAGCACGAAAAGGAAACACAAAATCAAACAAAATGGAAATGGATTTAATGCTTTTTATCAAATGATAAAAAGCAGGTCGACCTTTCCATAGTTTTCATGAATTCCTTCTTAGGTTAGAGCTTTACCAAGCAAGCTTACAATACAGCTTTGTCGGCCTGTAAATTTCCTTTTAAGATAGCACTTTTGTTCTTGACAGCTATATTCTCCATGCTCGCTACTTTGCAGCTGATGACAGCTTACGTAGCTTTACCCCCGATAGTATAGTACAATGAAACATTAAAAGATTGTAGTAAATGGTTCGAAATGAGGGTTTTAGAGTTGTTTTAATGCTCTCAAAAATAGATTACTACAATGTTTTAAGTATAAAGGTTGTAGTAAAATCCTAACATTTTATATTATAAGGTTAGTATATCGAATCATCCCGCAAAACTAGACTTTAAAGGAAATGCACAGGTTTTACCTTATAAACCAATTCATAAAATTTAGTTTGCTGCAAAATTATAGATTTAATCTCAAAACGCGATCAAAGTCTTCTATAAGCACCAATTTAGGTAGAAGATTCATTTTCTAGAATATAAGCGATCATTTCAGGATTAAGTTTGCTTTCTCTTGAGACTTGTTCCTCAATCTTTTCTGTAGGTGTGTCTTCAAATTTTAATTCTTTTATTTGATTAATTACTGAGGCTGGGATATTGTAATACTCATTCAGATCCTTTCTGTGACCCCATACATCTCCTTCAAGAAGCTGGATTCTTTTCATTTTAAGGAACATTTCTATTGATTTCGAGATTGTACGCCTATAAGATTTTGGTAGCTGAATGGCCTCAATTTTCGGACAGGCTTCAACCAGACAAAGGATATCTTTATTCGAAGGCCTGAAAGCTAAGTGTACAATGCGTTCATTAGGATTAAGAGCGAGAACTTCTTCTTTGGAACTAGTTATTCTTATTTCCATATTTCCCACACTAGAATAAAGCTCTTATTTAAATATTTTTATTTTAGGCTCTGTAAAGTCTTCGTTGGCTAATACTATAAAAATCATCATATCATTAGCGTTAGCCTTCCAAATAAGAACATTATTTAGCTAGCGGACGAAGACTTTACAGTACCATTTATGAGAGATAAATGAATATTATAACTAATGGATACATTCAGGTTTTAAGCCGGTCTGTGCCAGTAAATATGAGCAGGAAATATCAGTCAACAAAGAAGGAGGGGGAAAACAATTTGATAGAGTCATTTATAGTAGATCATTACCTCAACAAGGCTGTAGACGTTTACTGTGGTGGACCCGATGTTTTCAGGGGAACTGTAGAAGCCTGCGCAGATAATGTTCTAACTCTTAATAACGAAGGGAAATATACCCAGATAGCCATCGATAAGATAATCGCTCTATGGGCTCAGTAAGCTCATAATTTCAATTTTTAGGACTTATATCGAAATTTGCTTCCATCTCTGATTTAAAATCAAGTCACAATATTAAAATATTATGGCTGACATTAGTTTGCTATCGGCTGCCAAGGGAAATTTAATGGAAGCTTAAAAAATGATTTGTTAATAGTTTCTGTTGCTATTGTCTTTTTGACTGCCTATATACTACCTTTTTCTTATAGCGATGGCTTCGAATCTAGCTTCGGTTACCCATTTTCTTATATTACAGTTTATAATATTCAAGAGCCTATAAAAGAAAATGAAACACTTTTTATGAGGTCAAATACAAACCCACTCATTTTTTTGATGGACATAGGACTAATATATCTGTCACTTAAAGTTATATCTACCTTAAAAAATAGAATCAAGAAAACATAATTTTAATTTTCTGTAGAAACTATTTGACAATATTTAGCTATTCCTAAATCTAAAAAACTCAATATGTTAACCTCAGTCATTCTTCAATGACAACAACGACTTTTCCGTTCGCCGCGTTTTGCTCCATTAGCATATGGGCATCTGCGATTTTTTCAAAGGGAAAAACCTTGCCAATTATTGGTTTTAGATGATGTTGCCTGATGTGTGCAAATATCCTATCCATAATTTCCTGTGTCGGATAGTTACTGTAAAAGGAAGATAAGTAAACTCCATTAGGAATACCTTTGATTGGATCGAAGTTTTCCAGTACACCCTGTGTCCCAAAAGGCCTGTTAGCAGATAATACCGTGATAGGCAAGAAAGGTCATTGATTCTTCCAGTGTTGATGGGCCTACCAGTTCAAGGACTTTTGTAACGCCATTTGGGTAAACGGTGTGAAATTGCTGTGCCATTGTGCCGTCATCCAACAGCAGACCATCTGCACCGAAGGTTCTAAGAATCAAATTTTTCTTTATTCCTTGTGGATGCAAAAACCGTACAACCAATGCTTTTAGCAAATTGCATGGCAGCGAGACCAAGCGCGCTGGTGGCTCCGCGAATCAGCAGAGTATCAGTGTAGATAAGTTGCAGACAATCAAATAACGAGCCATATGCAGTAAAGTATGTTTCGGGAACAGCGGCAAGCTCGATCCAGCTTAAATCAGTATCCACTTTGAATACTTGACTGATCGGCAATAATGCATATTCGGCGTACCCACCATCAAAACTGCGTCCCATTCCGCCCATCAGTGCAATCACACGCTGTCCCTTTCTAAAGCTACTGTCAGAAGCATCAGCAATTTCACCTACACATTCAATGCCCGGGATTCTTGGCAACTTGATATAAGGTGCATTGGCTTCATAACTGCGCAGGAATAGTTCAGAACGGTTGACACCAAATGCTTTTACTTTGACAAGTACCCATCCCGGTTTAACCGAAGGAATTGGGACTTTACTGAGATGCAAGTCTACGGCTTTGCAAGTTTTTGTGAGAACAACAGCTTTCATCATATCACATTTTTCCAGCACTGTGGATCTGTTGCGTAATAGTTGTGAGTGTAACCATAGGCCACTGCAGGACAGCCGCGGCAGAAGCGAAGCAGTTCGCACTTTGAGCATTTTTCAAAATTTCTATGTTCCCGATATCTGTCTATCTCCCTGCCAAGAAATACATCATATAGACGGTCTTTGAAAACGTTGCCAACTTTGCTTTCAAATCTTCGGCAGGCGTATACGTCTCCATTTGATAGGATGGTTAGATGACAGTTGCCACAGTTACAGCCGTCATAGATCATATCGTCTATCCAAGTCCTTCAGGAATGGAAAAGAGCCCCTTTTCATAGAGGAACAGCATCCAAAGGTGATCTTTCAGATTGAATGTAGTATCACTGTCTTTGTATTCCTCAGATCTTCTCCCAGCATATTCCCAACAGTGCCTTATATTCAAGCGGTGTAATGTGTGTGTTTTTCTCAAAACTGGTAGGGCAATAGCGAGCAAAAGCAAAAACGTCAACATGGTTCTCCACTACAAGATCAATAATACCAGGAATCTCCTGAATGTTAGTATTAGAAACCGTTGTCATGATGACACAGCGGATGTCAGCATCACGAATACAACGTATCTTTTTTATAGTAGTATCGAAGGAACCTGGTTTACGAATTGTATCATGTGTTTCCCGAAGACCGTCAATAGAGAGCTGGTATCTCTCACAACCGAAATATTTCAGCTTATTGCAAACCTCAGCATTTAGATGAAACGGATTTCCTAAAATGCTAAACGGTATATTCCTCGATTTCAACAGCCCAAGCACATTCCAGAAGTCTTTGTGTAAAATCGGGTCGCCGCTCGAATATAAAAGTATGGAGCACGATATAATTTATGACACATCTCTATGCAGTTGTCAACTATGCCCTCGATCTGCTCTAGGTTAGTTCTTTTATTAGAGTATTGTTATTCTCCGAGAAAATATAGCAGTGCTGGCAACGCTGATCGCAACTGTCAGTAATATGTAATTGAAATGCAAAATATTGTTCCATACTTATTTTATACCATTTGATTTTTATCATTGATTTGAATTTGAGTATAATCATTTACAAAATAAGATAGCATCCAGCTCCTTACATCATGTTTGGAGCCAGAGATACTTTTTATAATTCTTTAATTGTCACCTGCACCACATGAGGAGCCACAAGCACCAGGTTTAGGTACCAATTTCTTATTGTCACCTGCACCACATGAAGAGCCACAAGCACCGGCAGCACTCACAGTTCCCTGTAGGCCTGCTATGTAGCTCTGAACGCTTCTCTTTGCAAAGTAACCACTGTTAACTTGAGACCAATCACTAAACTTACTTATATTTTGCATTTTATTTACCTCTGAAATTTTTTCTTTTTATTCTTATTTCGTTTCTTCAATTCAATCATCATAGTAAAGAAAGAAGGCCTCTTTCGGTCAGGCCTGCAGCTGTCTGGATAATTTTGTATCTGAGGCTTTGCCATCTTTCTTTAAATCTCTTCTTTTTCTCAAATAATAATTAAAAAAGATTATTTTGTTAAAAATTTACTTCATAAAACTTAAAATTGATCAAATTATGCCCATAGTACCTGCTACTTTACGGCTGGTGACAGCTTACGTAGCTTTACCCCTATTTCCAATTTATCCCTGGCAGCTATTTTTCGTCTTAATTTTCGGGAGTAAGGTCGATTATTTCTACATCTGTCATTAAGGTCACCAATAAGATTTTTTTTTAATGTAGTGGTGAGGAAATATAAAGCATATAAAGCTGCAGTGGATAGTCTAAAGCATT